>NZ_BDBV01000004.1 GCF_001613165.1 Nocardia mexicana NBRC 108244 | reverse complement strand
GGCCGGGGTTGGGATGGTGCGGGGGTTGGCGGGGAACAGAGATGCTCTGCCGTGGGGGCTCTCGGGTCGGCTCGCTCCTGCGTCGCATTGTCTTGGGGGTGGCTCGCTCCTGCGTCGCATTGCCGGGGTGGACGCTGCTTATGTTGCGGTGGTTCCGATCTGGTTGGACCAGTTGGGGTTCGGGGTGTAGAACTCGCCTGAGTTGGGGGTGAATGCTGCCTGGGCCTCGCCGCAGTTCTGGAGTTGGGCCATGAGCCAGGCCGTGGGGTAGCCGAGGTAGCCGTATACGCCCGTGGTGCAGGGGACCGATGCCTCTGCGCAGTCCGGCTGGCCCTGGGGGTCGTTGTGGTTCGCGCGGACCAGGGTGCCCCAGGCCTTGGTCAGCGAGGCGGGTGTGGCGTCATAGTAGGCCCGATTCGATTGCAGCCCTTGCGATTGCCACGGCGGCTGATTCGACGGTGAGATGAGCGCATCGTCGGCGCCGTTGACGAACAGTACCGAGCCGGACGTCAAGCCGCGGACGTCGGCGCAGCTGATGAGATTTCCGCTGCAGAACGCCTCTGCCGGAAGCTCCATCGGCACAGCGGTTTTGATCAGTCCGTCGGAGTTCGCCATCGCATTGACGGCCCCGGAGGCGCCCTGGGAGTGGCCCA
Source organism: Nocardia mexicana NBRC 108244 (assembly GCF_001613165.1). GTDB lineage: Bacteria > Actinomycetota > Actinomycetes > Mycobacteriales > Mycobacteriaceae > Nocardia > Nocardia mexicana. Next base: position 19,691 of record NZ_BDBV01000004.1, on the reverse strand, counting down.
CCGCGCCGACCGCCGCGGTATCCAGCCGGTCGTGGAAGATGCTCGACGGATCGCGGGCCGCATCGATCAAATACCGTGCCGCCCCGGCGATATCGGTACCCGACCCGGTGCTGCGGTTTTCCGGGGCGATTACCACGAAGCCCCACGACGCCAGATGCTCCAGCAGGTACGCGTATTGGCGCGGGACCGCGTTGGTGCCGTCGCCCCAGGCGACGATCGGATGGCGGACGCCGTGTGCGCCCAGATCCTCCGGATACCAGATGTCGTACGCGGCCCCGGTGGAGTCGCAGCAGCCGAATCCGGCCTGGGCGGCCACCTCCCACGGGCCGCGCTCGGCGAACTTCGCCTCCACCGCTCCGGTCGGGCGGTACGGCGCGTCGGCGTGCGCGGTCGCCGTCCCGGCCAGCAGGAACGTGGCCAGCACCGCCAGGGCGCGGAAGACGACTCGTCGCATATCCGGAGCATAAGAGCAGCCCGGCCGGTGTGGGCGGAATATCCACGGCGCGAGCCGGGTTCGCACCTGATGTGACAGTCGAGCTTTCCGATGACCTGAAGAAGTACCTGGACAATGCCAAGGTCTTCGCGACCATGGCCACCATCGGCCGGGACGGCCAGCCGCACCTCACCGTCAACTGGGTCGAGCGCGACGGCGACGAACTGCTGTACTCCACCACCGTCTCCCGGCAGCAGTACAAGAATCTGGCCCGCGACCCGCGGATCTCCGTGATGATCAACCCGCCCGACGCGCCCTACGCCTACGCCCAGATCCGCGGCACCGTGACCTTCAGCCCCGATCCGGACAAGGAACTGCCGAACCGGCTGGCGCTGAAGTACACCGGCAAGCGCTACGCCGACTTCAACCCGGATTCGGTGAACGATGCCGAGCGGGTCATCGTGCGCATCACGCCGACGAAGGTGCTCGGGCGGCTGTAAATCGCGCCGCCTCCGGCGGTGAGCTGTTTATCGGTTGCGCGGGTGCGTGCCGGACGCGTCGGCGCAGGCCGTAGGCTCGAACCTTGTGCCGAACACGTCAGCCGACCCGCATGCAGGGGACCCGAACTATCTCGTCGGGCTCGATCTCGCCGGACGCCGCGTCGTCGTGGTGGGCGGCGGGACCGTCGCCCAGCGTCGGCTCGGGCTGCTGATCGCCTCGGGCGCCGACGTCCACGTGATCAGCCGGGCGGTCACCCCGGCCGTCGAGGGGATGGCGACCTCCGGACAGCTCACCGTGGAGCTGCGCGACTACGCCGACGGCGACCTCGACGGCGCCTGGTACGCCATCGCCTGCACCGACGAGCCGGATACCAACGCGGCCGTGGTCGACGAGGCCACCCGCCGCCGTATCTTCTGCGTCCGCGCGGACACCGCCCGGCTCGGCACCGCCGTCACCCCGGCCACGGCCCGCTACGACGGCATGACGCTCGGGGTGCTGGCCGGAGGCGAGCATCGCCGGTCGGCGGCGGTGCGCACCGCGCTGCTGGAGGCGCTGCAATCGGGGGTCGCCACCGACGACTCCGCGCCGGTGGCGCCCGGCGTGGCACTGGTCGGCGGCGGTCCCGGCGATCCGGACCTGATCACCGTGCGCGGGCGCAGGCTGCTGGCGCGCGCGGATCTGGTCGTGGCCGACCGGCTCGCCCCGCCGGAACTGCTCGCCGAGTTGGGACCCCACGTCGAGGTGGTCGACGCCGCGAAGATCCCGTACGGGCGCGCGATGGCCCAGGACGCCATCAACGCCGCGCTCATCGACGGGGTCAGGGCGGGCAAGTTCGTGGTGCGGCTCAAGGGCGGCGACCCGTACGTCTTCGGGCGCGGCTACGAGGAATTGGAGGCCTGCGCGGCGGCCGGGATACCGGTGACCGTGGTCCCCGGCGTCACCAGTGCGATCTCGGTGCCCGCGCTGGCCGGAATTCCGGTCACCCATCGGGGCGTCACGCACGAATTCGTGGTGGTGAGCGGGCATATCGCCCCCGACCATCCGGACTCGCTGGTGGATTGGCCCGCCCTGGCCCGGCTGCGCGGCACCCTCGTGCTGCTCATGGCGGTGGAGCGGATCGAACAGTTCGCCGCCGCGCTCATCGACGGCGGCCGTCCCGCCGACACCCCCGTCACGGTCGTGCAGGAGGGCAGCCTGCGCACCCAGCGCGTCCTGCGCGCCGACCTCGCCACCGCCGCCGAACGAGTCCGCGCCGAAGGCATCCGCCCCCCGGCCATCATCGTGATCGGCCCGACGGCGGGCTTCACCGCGGGCGCCCCGGACGAGGCCGAAACCGCCGCCACCCAGTGACCCGCATATGCGCACCGCGAGGTCGAAACGGCTGCCTTCCAGTGACACGCATAGGCACATCGCGAGGCCGAAACGGCTGCCTCCCAGTGACCCGCACATGCGCACCGCAAGGTCGAAACCGCAGCCTTCCATCGACCCGCGTATCCGCGCCTTCTGCTGCGTTGCGGGCCCGCGGCGGGTTCGGATCGGCGTGGCGGGCATCCGTTACAGTGACTCACTGTGCTCGATAACCCCGCCGCGACGATGCAATATCCGGTGACGAAGCGGGCCTTCGGGCTGCCGATCCTGGTGCTCAGCGGACTCAACCTGATGGTGATCCTGGACGGCACCATCGTGATTTTGGCGCTGCCGCGACTGCAGGAGCAGATGGGACTGTCGAGTTCGGGCAGCGCGTGGACGGTGACGGCCTACGGCCTGACCTTCGCGGGCCTGATGCTGCTCGGCGGTCGACTGGGCGACCTGTTCGGCCGCAAACGCGTGCTGATCATCGGTGTCGTGGTGTTCACGCTGGCATCGCTGGCCTGCGGGCTCGCTCAGAACGAGGCGATGCTCATCATTGCTCGCGCAGTCCAGGGCATCGGCGGCGCGATCGCCGCGCCCTCCGCGATGGCGCTGGTGGCGAGCACGTACGCGCCCGGTCCGGTGCGGAACCAGGCCATCGCCATCTTCGGGTCCATGCAAGCCATCGGATCGGTCGGCGGGCTGGTGATCGGCGGCGCCCTCACCCAGTTGGATTGGCGCCTGGTGTTTTTGATCAACGTGCCGATCGGCGTGCTGATCGTGTTCGGGGCCGTGGCGGTGCTGCGCGACACGACCCATCACCGGCTGGCGCTCGACGTTCCCGGGTCGGTACTGGGCACCGCGGCCTGCGTCGCCGTCGTGTTCGGCGCGACGGAGGGGCCCGCGATGGGGTGGTCCAGCCCGGTGATCATCGGATCGCTGATCGCGGGTCTGTTGCTGCTGGTGGCCTTCGTTCTCGTCGAGCGCACGGCCGAGAATCCCGTGCTCCCGCTGTCGCTGTTCAACGACCGTGACCGGTCCGCCACGTTCCTGGCGGTGCTGCTGGGTTCCGGTGTGCTGGCCGGGATGACATATTTCGTCGCGCAGTTCCTGCAGAACGTCATCGGCTACAGCCCATTGATGGCGGGGCTGGCGTCGATCCCGTTCACCCTCGGTGCCGGTGCCGGTACCGCGGTCGCGTCCAAGGGCGCCATGGTTGTCAAACCCCGCTGGCTACTGAGCGTTTCGGCGGTCATCCTGGCCGCGGCGGGGCTCTACGGGTCGACCCTCGACGGCAGTATCGAGTACGCCCCGACGCTGCTGCCGCTGCTGCTGGCCGCGGGATTCGGCGTCGGCGTCGTGATCGTGGTGGGCCCGCTGTGCCTGCTGGTCGGCGTCCCGGCCACCGATGTGGGCCCGCTGTCGGCGATCGGTCAGATGATCTTCAATCTGGGCACGCCGCTCGCGATCGGCATTCTCAGCCCGATCGCCGCGTCGCGCACCCTGTCCATGGGCGGCCACACGGGACGCACCGCCGATATGGACGCGAGCGATATCGCCGCGCTGAACAGCGGCTACACCCTGGTGCTGTTCCTCTGCGGCGTCGGCGCGGCCCTGGTCGGGCTCATCGCCCTCACCCTCCGCTACACGCCGCAGCAACTCGCTCAGGCCCAGCACGCTCAGGAAGAGGCACAGCAGTCCTGAGCGCCGTGCTCCACCCCCGACCCACGCACTGATTTTCGGCCCTCGCACCCCGTATATGCGCTGGTAGAGGTGCGTGAGCGGACTAGGGGTGCGGGAGCGCTTCTCGACCTGCATCGGCCCCCGGCCCGGGTTACGCTGACCCGCAACGGGTTAGGAGGGGGTTATGACCGCGGAGCCGATCGACTGTCTCCGCCCCCGCCGGGGGTGGACGTACGAACAGGTCAAGGGTCTGGAGCTGCCGTTCGACTGGGAGCTGGTGGACGGCGAGATCGCCGTGCGCGGCGGCGTCGACGACTGGCACCATGCCGTCCGGGATACGCTGCTGACGCCGCTGGGGGAGGCCCGGCGCGCACCCTACGCGGTGTTCGCCCAGCAGTGCGTGCTCGTGGACGAATTCAATCCCGCGTTACCGGATGTGGTGGTCGTCGACCAGACCAGGGTGGATCTGTATTCCACCGAATACCTTCCGGTCGAGTCGGCCACTCTGGTGGTCGAGATCGTCGACGGCCGGGTCGACGACTGGTTCCGTAAACCGGAACTGTATGCGGCCGCGGGCATCTCCTACTTCTGGCGTGTGGAGCGCGGGGTAGACGACCGCCCGATCCTGTACGAGTACTGGCTCGATCACGAGACCGGCGGGTACGTACCCGCGCCGGAGGCGGTGCATACGGGCACCTTCGCCGCCGCGGTCCCGTATCCCGTGGAGATCGATCTGTCGGCGACATAGCTTGTGCGCGAACCGCGTTCAGTCTCCGGCGCGTGACGGCACCTCGGTGATCGCCAGGGCGGATTCGACGAGACTGCCCAGATACAGCGTGCCGTCACGTTCGGCGACCCCGGTGACGAGCGCGTAGTCGCCGCCCTCACGCTGCAGATCGTGCACGAGCGCGCCGGTGAAGTCGAACGCCTGCACCCACGCCGAGCGCGCCGGTTTCGGCTGCAGCGCCGGAGGAATCGCCCAGACCATGCGGCGCAGGATGCCGGGCATCGGAAGCAGCCTGTCCAGCAACGGATTTCGCGGCGTGACCAGCGTGACCCAGGCCAGCCCGTCGCTGCCCAGGCCCATATTGTCGGGGAAGCCGGGCAGGTTCTCCACCAGATAGTCGGAGGTACCGGCCTGCGGACCCGTGAGCCGGTAACGCGCCACGCGATAGGCGGCGGTCTCGGCGACCAGTACGCAGGAGCGGTCGGGCGCCAGCACCACGCCGTTGGCGAATTGCAGGCCGTCCAGCAGGGTTTCGACCTGCCCGTCCGGATTCCGCCGCAGCAGCCGGCCGGTGCCGGAGTGCTCGAAGAAGTCGCCCATGTAATTGTCGAGCGAGTACCGGCGGGTCGAGGCCGAGAAGTAGATCGTGCCGTCGGAATCGGCAACGACGTTGCTGGCGAAGGTGAGTCGCTGCCCGTCCACCTCCGCGACCAGCACCTCCGGCGTGCCGTGCGGCTTGTCCAGTCGCAGCAGGCCGCGCTCGGAATCGCAGATCAGCAGCGAGCCGTCGGGTTCGGCATGCAACCCCAGCGGTCGGCCGCCGGTCTGCGCGATCTGCTCGACCGCACCGTCTTTCGGATCGACCGCGAGGATCGAGCCGTCGGCGACGCCGGTGAGCACCCGCCCGTCCGCCCCCACGACCACATCCTCCGGGCCGGATCCGGGCAGCGGCAGCAGCCGCAGTTCGGGCATCGGTGGCGTGCTGTGTTTCTGGCGGGCGCGAGGAGTCGCGATCGGCGGCGTCCACCGCTGTGGCTGGAACGATTGTGCCGGAGAACTCATAGCCGAACCGTACCGCGCCCCGCCGCCCCGTTCGTCCGTTTCCCGCGATGTGGGTGACGGCCGTGCGACGCAACGAGACCGGCCGGTGCGAACGCCGATCGGGCATACGACACTATGGGCGTATGACAGATATGCCTTCCCTGTTCAAGGTCGACGACGACGGGCGATACCTCCCGCAGAAGTGGGCGTACGGCCGCTGGGGAGCGGACATGCTCAGCGGTCCGGCGATCTGTGCCGCCGCCGCTCGCTCGCTCGAGCGCGAGCACGGCCGGGCCGATTTCATTCCGGCGCGATTCACCATCGACCTGTTCAAGGCGGCGAAGGGGCAGCCGCTCGAGGTGCACACCGAGGTGATCCGGTCCGGGCGGCGGATCCACATCGCCGCGGCCCGAGTGCGCCAGGGCGACACCGAGGTCGCGCAGGCCCGTCTGGTCCAGTTGCGGGCGACCGATGCGCCGCCCGGCGAGGAATGGCACTCCGAGCACCCGTTCGATCCGCCCGCCGACGCGGGCGTCGACTGGTGGTTCCGCAGTGACCACGAGTGGTCGACCAGCATGGGGGACCACCAGAATGCCGGGCGCAAGAGCCTGTGGGCCGTGCCCTTGGGCGCGGTCGACGGCGAGGAGCGCAGCCCGTTCGTGCAGGCCGTCATCGCCGCCGAATCCACCAGCCTGGTCACCAATTGGGGGTCGCACGGCATCGGGTACATCAACGCCGACCTGACCGTCGCCCTCGACCGCGTGCCGGTCGGTGATCGTGTCGGTCTGCGCGCCGAGAGCCACCTGACCTCGAACGGAGTGTCCGTCGGTACGGCGACCCTGTTCGACTCGCGCGGCCCGATCGGCACCGGGATGGTCACCGCGGTCGGCAATGCCGCCGCGCAGATCGACTTCGCCAAGGATTGACCACGGCGGCGGTGACACGAGGCGGACGGTCGGGCCATCGTCGGTACGCGTTCGAGGCCCGGCAGCGATCACGAATGCCGCAGGTCGATGCCCATCGCCGCCGATTGCCGCCACAGCGTGCCGAGCTCGAGTAGGTCGTGAAGCCATGTCGCCGTTGTGATCTCGCGGCGCAACACCTCTCCGACGGTCGCGGCGGCGACGGCGGCCGTGGCGAGGGATTGCCCGCGGCCGGTCGCCCACCGCGCCGTCCCGTCCGACGTCCGGGCCAGCACCACCCAGCGGTCGGTGCCGGGCATACGGGGCGGTCCCAGCGCGCGCAGCGGCGGCGCCCAGGTGAGACCGGCCAGTCCGGCGGTGGCGAGGCGGGAGTCCAGTCTGAGGTAGGTGCGGACGGGGACTCCGAATTCGCGGGTGAGCCGGTGCTGGTCGGCGAAGTCGGCGCGCAGTGCGGGAAACGACCTGTACCCGGCCGCCGGGGGAATCGTGAAGCGCGCGGGCCTGGTGAAGTTGCGGACGAGGGTGCCGCCGGGGTCCGGGAAGCGTTGTCCCAGTAGCCGATATGTCCAAGCCGTCGCCGCGGGGCCGTGCTGCTCCCCGGAACCGAGTCCGACCAGGATATCGACCGGGCCGGGGCATGCCGACAGCGCGTCGACCGCGAGCAGGGTGGTCAGGCCGGGCGCCAGCCCGACTCCGAGTACCACCGGCCCGGCGATGTGCTCGAGCGCCCGCACGTACTCGGAGGTCGCGGAGATCTCGATGAACGTGACGCCGCGTCGGGCGCACTCCTCGACAACCCGAACGTCTTCCACGCCTGCGCAATTCACCACCACCGATATTCCCGACAGTGCCGTCTCGAGACCGCCCGGGACGCCGAGATCCACAACCCGGTCCGCCCGCGCCGGATCGCGACCCGCCGCCAGCGCCGTGATTCCCTCCGCGCGTAAGAGCCGCACCAGGTGTGCCCCGACCGCCCCGTATCCGCCCAGCACCAGCACGCTCATCGGCCGTCCTCCGGCTCGGTGGTTCCCGCGGTGTTCCGGGCGGACGGCGGAAGCAATTGCAGCGTAAGGGCATCCGTCGCCCAGGCCGCCCACTCCGTGTCGGTCCAGCCGCGCTGATGGACCAGCAGCCGGTAGCTCTCGGGGGCCAGTACCGTGAGCGCGATATCGGCCGCTCGGGATGCGGAGATGCCCTCGCGCAGTGAGGTTTTGGCGGCGAGTGCCTCGGCGAGGCGCAGCTGCACGGTGTGTCGCTGCGCGATATTGGTCTGCCACAGTTCCGCGAGCTCGGGATCGGTGGACGCGGCCGACCGGACCACCTCCAGCAAGGTGCTGACGCGGGCGTAAATCGTTGCCGCCGCGGCGACTTGGAGCCGGATCTGCTCGGCGGGCGTGGCGGCGAGCGCCTCGGCGAACCACGGCCGGTCCATGGTGGCGACCGGCTCGGTGTCACCGGCGATCTCGACGTCCAGGAGCTCGGACAGGATCGCGCGCTTGGTGGCGAAGGTGAAATAGAGCGTCTGCACGGCCATCCCCGCCTCATCGGCGATGGCCTTGATCGTCGTCGCCGTATAGCCGCGGGTGGTGAACAGTTCCCGCGCCGCCGCCAGCATCCTGGCCCGGTTCGCCGTGGTCTTCGCCGCCCGCACACCGGTGCTTTTCCCTGTCATTCCTCAGATCGTACTTGACTAGAGCAAAACTCTAGTGGAATCTGACTGTAGTGACACTCTAGTGAAAGGGTTGGTTGTGGTGGGACGAGGCATAGCCGGGGCGAGAGACCGGCTGATTCTGTTGTTGATCACGGTCGTCGAGCTGGTGGTGTTCCTGGATACGACGGTGCTCAATGTGGCGCTGCCCAGCATCGGCGCCGATCTGGGGCTCGACGAGGCGGGCCTGGGCTGGGTGACCAACGCCTACCTGCTGGCCTTCGGCGGATTCATGCTGCTCGGCGGGCGGGCCGCCGATCTGCTCGGACCGCGGCGGGTATTCGTCGGCGGGCTCGCGCTGTTCACGGCCGCGTCGGCGATGGCCGGATTCGCGACCACGCCCGCGGTGTTGATCGCCGCGCGGGCGTTGCAGGGAATTGGTGCGGCCGTGGTCATTCCGGCCCAGCTGGCGTTGCTCACCGCGGCCTTCACCACACCGGCCGCCCGCAACCGTGCCTTCGGGGTGTGGAGTGCGATGGGCGCGGCGGGCGCGGCCATCGGCACGGCGGTCGGCGGCCCGCTCACCGACCTCTTCGGCTGGCCGTCGATATTCCTGATCAACCTGCCCGTCGGGGCGCTCGCGCTGGGCTTCGCCCGGCTGCTGCCACCCGATCCGGTCCGGTCGCTGCGGGCGGCGGGACGGCTCGATGTGCCCGGCGCGATCACCGGCACCGCCGCACTGCTGATCATCGGCTATGCGGTCGGTGCGCTCGGCGACGAGTCGACCCGCACTCTCGCGGGTGTCGTGCTCGGTGCCGGGATCGCGCTGCTCGCCTGCTTCCTGTTGATCGAGTGGCGCAGCCCGCATCCGCTGATGCCGCTGCGGCTGTTCACCATTCGCCAGGTGAGCGGCTCGGCCGTGGTGAATGCGCTCGTCGGCGCGGCGCATGTGCCGACCTTCGCGCTGCTGGCGCTGTACCTGCAGAACACCCAGCACCTCAGCCCGACCGAGTCCGGGCTCGCGGTGCTGCCGGTGGCCGTGGTGAACATCGTCATCTCCCGCAGCCTGATTCCGTACGCGCTGGACCGGCTGGGCGCCTGGCGAGTCCTGACGGCGGGTCTCGGGCTGCAGGCGCTGGCCATGGCCTGGTTCGCGCGACTGCCGGAGCACGGCGGCTACCTGATCGATGTGCTGCCGGGCGCGGTACTGCTCGGCGTCGGCCTGCCCGCCGCCTTCGTCGGTGTGACGGTGCCCGCGGTGACCTCCGTCGACAAGGCCGATGCCGGGATCGCGGCGGGCATCGTCAACACCGCGCAGCGTGTCGGGTCGGGACTCGGCGTCACCGCGCTGCTGGTGCTCGCCGGGCTGATAGCCGGGCAATCCGCGGCACCCGACGCCTATCGCTCGGGACTGAACGTTGCCTTCGCGGTTGCGGCCGCACTGGCCGCGACAGGCGCCGTGCTGACCGTCGCCCTGCTGCGCACGCCTCCGGTCCCCGGGACCGAGCGCGAGCCCGAAACCTCAGTGGCAGTGAATGATTGATCGGAGATCCGAATGACAGACAAGCGTGGCTACAAGTGGATCCGTGCCGAGATCGAACGACTCGATCCGGAGACCGACAGCGAACGGATCGTCCGATTGACGCACTGCCAGCTCCTGCCCAAGAGCCTGCTCGCCGTGCACCTGTTCTACACCGTCGGATTCGTCCGGTTCGCCGGACCGCCCGAATCGGCGGACTCGGTGGACCGCGGCGGCACGGGCATGCTCTACGAGCACGGAATCCGGCGCGCCGACGAGACCATGTTCCATCTGTTCACCTGGATCGATGATGGAGTGTCCAGCCCCGCGAGCGCCAAAAGCCTTGATTACGTGCGGAACTGGCACTCCGGCGTCGCCCGGAACTGGCCGATGCCGCTGCACACCTTCCAGCACAGCGCCGCCGTCTTCACCCTGGCCATCGATCGCCTCCTGCGACATGTCGTGGGAGCTCCCGGGTCGACCGAGAACGAGCGGCGCGCCCAGCTCGCACACTGGCGCACGGTATCCGAGCGACTCGGCGTCGCCGACATTCCGCAGACCTGGGAGGGGATGGAAGACCTTCTCGAATCCTATGAGCGCGGAGCGGATTTCGCGTATTCGCAGTCCGGGCAGCGGCTGGCGAACGCGCTCATCGACCAGTTCGCGACGCGATGGTTTCCGCGGCCACTGCGCTGGTTCGGGCGTTGGCTGGTGTTGGCGTTCTCGGAGGAGCATGTCATCGATACTCTCGGAATATCGCGGCCCCCAGCGCCATTCAGCTATGCGGTGCGCCGCCTGGCCCGGGTCGCGGTCTTCGCCAAACGGCATGTGCTGCCGGGCCCACGCGCGGTATTCCGGCTCAGCGACGTCATCGCCGACCACAAGAACTCGGCGCTGGCCCCGCGGCGATGAGGAGAGCGGTCGGAGGATCTGCGCGGCGATCGAGCCGGATTACGACCGCCTCAACGGGGTTCGCCGGGTTCGCCGAACAGGTCCAGCAGGTCGGTCTTGCCGAACATGGTGGCCGAGTCGCGGGCGGACGGGGTGCCCGCGTCCGGGTCGGCGCCCGCGGTCAGCAGCGCCCGCAGGATCTCGTCCTCGCCCTTGAACACCGCGCCGGCGGCCGGGGTCTGGCCCTTGTCGTTGGCGCGGTTCGGGTCGGCGCCGCGGTCGAGCAGCGTCGTGACCGACTCCAGGTGCCCGTGATAGGCGGCCAGCATCAGCAGTGTGTCGCCGCGTTCGTTGGTGAGGTTCACCGGCACCCCGGCCTCCAGGTAGGCGGCCAACGCCGCCGCATCACCGGTCCTGGCCAGGTCGAACACCTTGGTCGCCAGCTCGATCAGCTCGGGATCCATGCCTTCGGTCATCCCGCCACTTCTACCACCTGGTGGTTGCGTGCACCCGGACAGGGCAACCTCCACCGGCATTCCAGGCTCCCGATCCTCCGGCATGCTCATGGCCGGGACCGATCACCGCCGGGCTCCAGATGATGAGTCAGCAAGGGTCGCACGCGATTTACGTAAACGCCGTACACCCGACCAAGCAGTTGCTAGGCTCGCCCGATGATCCCCACGATCGTCTGGGGCACCGGAAACGTCGGCCGCGCGGCCATTCGTGCCGTGGCCGCCCATCCGGCGCTGGAACTGTCCGGCGTGCTCGTCCACAGTCCCGCCAAGGTCGGCCGCGACGCCGGTGAACTCGCGGGCCTGAACCGCCTGCTGGACGTTCCGGCCACCGACGACATCGAGGCCGTACTGGCATCGAGGCCGCGCGCTGTGGTCTACGCGGCGTCCGGCGACATCCGTCCCGACGATGCGCTCGCCGATATCGTCCGGGCGATCGGCGCGGGCGCCGTCGTGGTGACCCCGGCGCTGTACGCCTTCTACGACCATCGCAGTGCCCCACCGGAACTGCGCGAGCGGGTGCTGTCGGCGATCGCGGCGGGCGGCGGCTCGCTGTTCGTCTCCGGCGTCGACCCGGGCTGGGGCAACGACGTGCTGCCGCTGCTGGTCAGCGGGCTGGGCAGCGAGGTCGAGGAGATCCGCTGCCAGGAGATCTTCGACTACACCACCTACGACCAGCCCGACTCGGTCCGCTACCTGGTCGGCATGGGCCAGCCGATGGACTACCAGCCGCCGATGCTGGCGCCGGGCGTGCCGACCATGGTGTGGGGCGGGCAGATTCGGCTGCTGGCCCGGGCGCTGGGCGCCGAACTCGACGAGATTCGCGAGACCCTGGACCGCCGCGCGCTCGACGACACCGTCGTCACCGAACGGATGGGTGCCTTCGAGGCCGGAACCCAGGGCGCGGTGCGGTTCGAGGTGCAGGGCATCGTCGGCGGTGAGCCGCGCCTGGTCATCGAGCACGTCACCCGCATCCACCCGTCCTGCGCCCCGGACTGGCCCACGCCGCCGACCGGCGACGGTGCGCACCGGGTGATCGTCGAGGGCCGTCCACGCATCGAGGTCACCGTCGAGGCGAGCGACGAGGACGGCAATCGCTCGGCGGGCGGCAATGCCACCGCGGTCGGCCGCCTCGTCGGCGCCATCGACTGGCTGGCCGCCGCCGCACCCGGACTCTACGACGCGCTCGACGTTCCCCTGCGTCCGGCGACCGGCATTCTCGGAAGGAAGCAGCCATGATCATCGACGTGCCCGAGGGCCGTGACCCGATCGAATACGTCTGGGGCGAGATGGTCCCCGGAATCGGCGTCGCCGCATCGCAATTCGCGCTGGCCGTGTACTCCGACAGCACGCTGGGGCTGCGCGAGTTCGAGGCCGCGCGGCTGCGCATCGCGCAGATCAACGGATGCCTGTTCTGCCAGGACTGGCGCACCGAACGCGACGGCGCCAAGGTCGAACCGGAATTCGCCGACGCCGTCACCGACTGGCGCACGACCGAACGGTTCGACGAGCGCACCCGGCTGGCCGCCGAATACGCCGAGCGCTACGCCCTCGACCACCACAGTCTCGACGACGAGTTCTGGTCCCGCATGCTCACCCACTACACCCAGCGCGAGGCCGTGGAACTGACCATGTGCCTGGGCTCCTGGCTCGGCTTCGGCCGCCTCAACCGCGTCTTCGGCCTGGACGCGGTCTGCGTGCTGCCCAGCCACCTGAGCGGCGCCGCGAGTTCCGACTGAGGGCGTGACATTGGTTGCGGCAGGCGGCGAGTCGCGGCACTCCACAATTGCGCGGGCGCACTGGCGTATTTTCCCGCACGGATCCCGCCGCCCGGATGCTCAGTACGGCTCGGCGGCGGCCCGCACTCGTCCGGAGTCGATGGCGTCCTGTAGCGCCTGCTGGTCGGCCAGCGTCTGGTCGGCATAGGCCGACGCGAAATCGGCCATGGCGGAATCGAATACGTCGCTCGTGCCCAGATAGGCGGCGATGGCGACGCGGTCGCCGGAGCGGGCGTGGGCGCGCGCGAGCACCGCGCCGCAGAGGCCGGAGTAGGCCGCCAGCTCCTGGGCGGACATGGCGCCTATGTCGGCCGAGCCCTTCATATCTCGCAGCTGGCGCACATAGAACCAGTTGTCGGCGGGACCGGCGCACCAGCCGAGGAAGATATCGCTGGCCGACTGCATGAGCCGTTGCCCGACCACCACCCGGTGCCCCTGGTGCCGGTAGGCGCTCGGCGGCAGATGGTCGGCGAGCACGGAACATTCGGCCTGTTTCACCTGCAGGAACAGTGGGCTCCCGGTCTCCCGGTCTTGCAGCAGCACGACGAAGCAGCGGGTCCCGACGCTGCCGACGCCGACCACCTTCAGGGCGAAGTCGACGATCTCGTAGCGGTCGATGAGGACGCGTCGCTCATCCGGCAGGCTGCGCCGATAATCGGCGAAGACCGCCTCGATCATCCGCCGGTCCACCAGTTCGATCGGCACCAGCAGCGGTGGCTGGTTCTTGATTCGCGGAACGCCGTGCGGGTCCGGTTCGGTCAGCTTGTTCAACGCCTGCAGGCTGGTGCGCTTGCGGGCGCTGTCCGCCGCCTTCTCGATCTTCTTGCGCTGCTTCGGTTTATCGATCAGCTGCGCCACCTCGTCGGCGGCCGCGACCTGGTACCACACCGCCAGGCTGTCCATGGCGGCCAGGCTCTGCATCGTCTCGCGGTAGGCGGCGGCCGCGGCCCGGACGGCCGCACCGGCCTGCTGATCGGAGAACCCGCCGTCGCGCGCGGCGACCGCGACACTGGCGGACAGCCGCTTGACGTCCCATTCGAAGGGGCCGGGCAGCGTCTCGTCGAAATCGTTCACATCGAATACGAGGTTGCGTTCCGGCGAGGCGTACAGGCCGAAGTTCGAGATATGGGCGTCGCCGCAGAGCTGGACCGCCAGCCCGGTATTCGCGCTGTGCGCCAGATCCGCCGCCATGATCGCCGGTGCGCCGCGCAGAAAGGCGAACGGCGACTGCATCATTCGCGCATAGCGGATGGGTACCAGCACGGGCAGCCGAGTCCGCGCCTGCCGCTCCAGGATCGCGACCGGATCCGCCCGGCCACTCTCGGGTTTCCAGACCCCGGCGTCGCTGCGGGTGAGGCGTTTACGAGCGGCCTTACCCGCCTCCGCGGAGGTCTGCTGGGTCTCCTGTACCGCCGAACCAACCATCCGGCAATTATTCCGCTATCTACTCCGAACGGCAAGAACCGTCCTATGCTCAGTTGAAGGACTCCGAGACGCCGTCGAGGAGATGCTCCAGGGTGTCGTAGGCCGGGGTGTCCACCACGTCCACCACCTCGGATGCGGCCGGAATCTTGTGGTCGGCAACGACTTTCGAGAACTGCGCGGCGTCGTTGGGCCGGAAGCCGTGCTCGGCGGCCAGGCGCTGCAGCTCCGGATCGGTCGACAGCAGGCGGCCGATGCGGTCGCCGTCGGGCGTCAGGGGGACCAGCGTGTGCCGCGACAGCACGGTCGGCGACGGGTAGAGCAGCGTCATATCGGGCTGCAGCCGGCCCTGCACGCCCGCCTCGACGAACTGCGCCTCGTAGCTCCACACCAGCGGCGCGGGTCCCATTCCGGCGGAGAGGTACTGGGCGAACGGGCCCTCGCTGGAGCTGTCGGTGAAGCCCTGCTTGGTGAACAGCCGCGCCACCTTGGACACCACGAACTCCTCGGCGGTGCGGCCGCGCACGATCGAGTTGTCGTTGGCGACATATCCGGCCACGGCCAGGTACATGGCGGCCGAGTTGGAGGTGCGGGGATCGGTGGTGGAGATGAGCAGGCTCTTGCGCACCGGGTACTCGGTATTGCCCTCCAGCTGGTCCCACTGCACCCCGCGCCGGGTGAGGTCCAGGTAGCGGTTCATGTCGAAGGTGGGCACCGGTCCCGGGCGCACCACACCGGCCTTGGTCAGCAGGTCCACGATCGGCCGGAAGGTGGCGATCGCCATCGGCGAGGAGAACGGCGTGTATCGCGCGGTGACATTGCGCTGACGCAGAATCCGTTCCGCCGCAGGGGTACTCGACGGGAACGCGAAGTCGTAGTTGCCGAGGTCGACCGTCGTGGCGATCTGACGCGATCCGGCCGGATCCACCTGCACGCGCAGGCCGTTGCGGGCGAAGGCGTCGACCACTCGCGGGTCGGTGAAGAACGCCGCCTTCTCCGAGCCGACGACGCCGCCCACCGTGGTCAGCGACGTGCTTGCGGCAGTGGGGGATTCGGAGGAGCCGCTCATGCCGACGGCGACGGCGACGGCCACCACCACCGCGAGCGCCCCGAACGGTATGGCGAGCTTGCGGGCCGACCACGGCGGCGACACGAGATCCTTGGCCGCGGAACCCAATCGCCCGGGATTGCCGGTGGATGGCTCGGGGGTCTCCGAATCGGCCTCGGCAGCGGTTTCCGGATCCTGTTCCGGCTGTGGCTCCAATTCGCGTCGTGCCAGGCGTTCCACCAGAATGGGCACGAAATCGCGCACCGCTGTTCCGTCGAATCTGTTTCTTGCCGCACCCACCGCGGTTTCGACCCGCTCCACGGAATGGCTGTCGGTATAGATCTCGACAAGGCGATTCGTCAGCTCGCGCAGCGCTTTTTCCTCACGAGCGGCCTTGTCCTCAGGGGTGGTACGCACACCCACGCCAAGCTCCTCGGCATCGCATTCGACAGATACGCGCGGTCCGCGCGCGGCACAGACATTACGGTACGTCACCCGCCATTCCCAAGCGGGGCAATATCTTACGAACAGGTTGCGCGAAAGAGACGGTGTGGCAGTGGTTTTCGTCACCGAGAATTCGAAACAACGCCGGGCAGAATTCTATTCGAATTACACCGGACGCTACCGGGAATTCACTCAGGTGAGAATCAGCAGCTCCGCCGACGACGCGATCTCCACGCGCAGTCCGGCCTTTTCGGCCACCCGGGCCAGGCCGCGGATATCCGACGGCTCCGCGCGGCCGCAGACCAGCGCCCGCGCCAGCAGTCCCTTGTGATGTTTGTTGAAGTGGCTGACCACAGTCCGGGACCCGTCGGGTCGCTCGGTGAGGACGGTCGCCGTGACGGCGCCGGGAATACGGCCCAGTTGCTGATAGGTCCCCGACCGCAGATCCACCACCAGCCGACCGGCCGTCTCGGCCTGCAGCGCCGGTGCCAGGACCGGTTTCCACAGCGACGAAAGCGTCGGCATCCCGGGCAGTTTCGAGCCGCCCGAGAGTCGATATGCCGGAATCGGATCGCCCGCCCGCACCACGCCGAACAGTGCCGAGCCGATCGCCAGCCGGTGGTAGGCCTTCTCGCGCTGGGCCTTGGTGAACGACCCGGCATCGAGCGCGTCGTAGAGCACTCCCGTGTAGCGCTCGAGCGCCGGGCGGGTCGGCGAACTGCGGAGCGTGGCATTGCGAGCGATCTCCGGCTCGGCCCCCTTGCCCAGGCCCAGCGCGGTGCGGGCGGCCTCCGGATCGGCCGCCAGCCCGGACAGCGCGGTAACCAGCTTGTCGCGCACCACGTTGAGCTGCGGCAACGAAAGCTCGTCCAGATCCAGCGGACCGAGCGCGCCGCCGTCGGACTTGGTTTCGGAGGGAGGCAAGATCACCAGCACGAGGCGTTACGGTACCGCCGCCGAGGATCGGGACCGGGAGGCGGTCGCCACCGCAACCGCGCGGCGCACCGGGCCGCCGCCGGAATGCCCGATGCCTTGTCGGTATCGCCGAGAGCAGGGGCTACTCTGTGCACCCGTGATCACCCGTCTCTCCCACCTGTTCCTGCGCACCCTGCGTGACGATCCCGCCGACGCCGAGGTGCCCAGCCACAAGCTTCTCGTCCGCGCCGGATATGTCCGCCGCGTCGCGCCGGGGGTCTACTCGTGGCTGCCGCTGGGCCTGCGGGTATTGCGCAACGTCGAGAACGTGGTGCGCGAGGAGATGAACGCCATCGGCGGACAGGAGATCCTGCTGCCCGCGATGCTGCCGCGGGAACCCTACGAGGCCACCAACCGCTGGACCGAGTACGGCGACAACATGTTCCGGCTGCGGGACCGCAAGGGGGCCGACTACCTGCTCGGACCCACCCACGAGGAGATGTTCGCGCTCACCGTGAAGAGCGAATACAACTCGTACAAGGATCTGCCGGTCACGCTGTACCAGGTCCAGATCAAGTACCGCGACGAGGAGCGGCCGCGGGCGGGCATCCTGCGCGGGCGCGAATTCGTCATGAAGGATTCGTACTCGTTCGATCTGGACGAGGCCGGGCTGCAGGCCAGCTACAACGCGCACCGCGAGGCGTATCGGCGCATCTTCGACCGGCTCGGGGTCTCGTACGTGATCGTGGCCGCCACCTCGGGCGCGATGGGCGGCAGCGCGTCGGAGGAGTTCCTGGCCGACAGCCCGGTCGGCGAGGACACCTATGTGATCTGCCGCGAATCCGGCTACGCCGCCAATGTGGAGGCCGTGGTCACGCCCGCGCCGCCGGAGATCGCGATCGAGGGTCAGGCCGCGGCCCAGGTGCACGACACTCCCGATACGCCGACCATCGCGACGCTGGTCGACTGGGCCAACTCCGCGGGCGTCGACGCGCGGCTGGGCCGCCCGGTGACCGCCGCCGACACGCTCAAGAACGTGATGGTGAAGCTGCGCCACCCCGACGGCAAGACCGAGATCCTCGGCATCGGCGTCCCCGGCGACCGCGAGGTGGACGACAAGCGGATGGGCGCCTCGCTCGAGCCCGCCGAGGTGGAGCTGCTCACCGAGGAGGATTTCGCCGCCAATCCGTTCCTGGTGAAGGGGTACATCGGCCCGAAGGGTCTGCAGGACAACGGGATTCGCTATCTCGTCGACCCGCGCGTGGTGTCCGGGACGTCCTGGATCACCGGCGCCGACGCCCCGGGTAAGCACGTGGTCGGCCTGGTCGCGGGCCGCGATTTCACCCCCGACGGCACCATCGAGGCCGCCGAGGTCCGCGACGGCGATCCTTCGCCCGACGGCCGCGGCGTGCTGCACGCCGCGCGCGGCATCGAGATCGGCCACATCTTCCAGCTCGGCTACAAGTACACCGACGCGTTCGAGGTCGATGTGCTCGGCGAGAACGGCAAGCCGGTGCGCCTGATCCAGGGCTCCTACGGCATCGGCGTCTCCCGCATGGTGGCGGTGCTCGCCGAGCAGATGCACGACGAGAAGGGCCTGCGCTGGCCGCGCGAGGTGGCGCCGTTCCAGGTGCACGTGGTCATCGCGAACAAGGACGAGGCCGCCCGCGCGGGCGCGGAACAGGTCGCCGCCGAGCTGGATGCGGCGGGTCTGGAGGTGCTGTTCGACGACCGCACCGCCTCCCCGGGCGTGAAGTTCAAGGACGCCGAACTCCTGGGCATGCCCCTGGTGCTGGTCGTCGGCCGCGGCTTCGCCGAGGGCAACGTGGAACTGCGCGACCGCTTCGCCGGAACCAACGAGGAGATCCCGGCCGACAGCGCTGTCGAGGCGGTACTCGCGAACGCCCGCGCCTGACGGGCAGACCGGACCCGCCGTAGCGGCGGGGCCGGTGGCCAACAGGGTGGATCCCCCGTTATCCCGGCCAGGTGGACCCCTCGTCGTTCCGGCCGGGTGGATCCTCCCGTCATTCCGGCGAACGCCGGAATCGAGTCGGGACTCGGTCGCTCAGGACTTGCCGGGGAAGGCCGCCGTCGGGGGATTGGTCCCCAGAATTGATTGCCAGGTGGCTAGGCGCACGGCGCATTCGGTGAGGCCGTCGATTCCCGTGCGGCGAATATCGGGGGAATCGGCGCGTTCCACCACCGAGCGCCACGCGATGGCGGTGTCGGATTCGACCGTCACCGCCAATTTCGCGGCGGGGATGGGGTCGTTCACGGGGAACGGGGGCGGGTAGGCCGCGGCCGGGGCGGGAACCGGGGCGCCGACCGTCTTCAGGATGTCGATGGTGGCGTCGCGGCGGGCGCGGTGCCCGGCGGTGAACTCCGCCACGATCTTGTTGCGATCGGCGGCGGCGTAGGCGGCGATCACGCCGTAGGCATAGACCGCGGCGTACTCGGCGTTGAGCGCATCGGTGATCGCCTGCTGGTCGGGTGTGGTCACGTTGCGTCCTCCATGGCATGAGTCGAGCCCCGCCTGATTGCGCTCCGGGCCTGACCACTCATACCAGCAGTACCCCGGCGTGCGTGGCGCAGCAGGCGCTGATCGAACTCAGCAGGCCCGCGCGGTAACCGGATTGGCGCACCGCCAGGTCGGCGGCCGACCGCTGCGAGCGGGTCAGCTGCTCGCGCACGGCCGCGACCGTCGGCGGCGGGTTCGGCGCCGGGGGCGGGGGAACCGGTGGCGTGTCCGACGCCGGTTTCGTGCCGTCGCCGTAAACGCCTACGGCACGGTCGATTTCGGCGCGCAGCGCGTCGGCGTGCTCGGTACGCTGCGCGGCGACCAGCGTCAGCGCGGGC
>NZ_BDBV01000003.1 GCF_001613165.1 Nocardia mexicana NBRC 108244 | reverse complement strand
GCGCCGCCGAGGCCGTTCGCGACCGGGCGCTGGCCCGCTGCACGGAGCTGGAACGCCAGATCGAGGTGCTGATCGAACGCGGCGGCGACGGCGACCGGGCGGAACTGGCCGCCGCCCTGAACGCCGCCACCGAACGGCACGAGGCCGCGGGCCGCGCGGCCGTCCGGCACGACGACCTCACCGTCGAACTGGCTCGCCTCCGCACCGACGAGACCCGGCTGCAGGACGAACTGCGCGACCTCGAAAGCCGGTGCAGCGCAGTGCAGGAGCGCATGCTGGCCGCCGACCGGCGACTGGCCGAGCTGACCGAACGGCTGCGCGAGGCGGCCGGCGGCGACGGCACGGTGGAGCGCCGCCGCGCCCGCCTCGAGGCACTCGTCCGCGACGCCGCCGAGCTGCGCACCGCCCGGGCGGAGGCCGATACGGCCCGTGATCAGGTCGGCACGCAGGCGCGGCGGGTCGAACAGCTCGCGCGCGCCGCCGCATTGGCCACGGAGGTGGATGTCGTCGGCGATGCCGAGCCCGACTACGCCGTCCTCGCGGCATACGCGAAGGTAGTGGACGCCGCGACCCGCACCGCGCAGCGGCAGGCCGATATCGAGGCGGAGCTGGTGGCCGCCGACCGGGCCCGGGCACACGCGGAGGCGGTGCTGGCCGAACCGGAGATTCAGGCCGCGGCCGGTGCCGAGCCGGGCGATCTCGAGGCGCTGGAAACCCAGGTGGCGCAGGCGCGTACCCGACTGGACGCCGCGGTGGCGGCGCATGCCGAGGCGTCCCGCCGCGTGGCGCAGCTGGAGGAACTGGGCGGGCAGCTGTGGGCCGCGGTGGACCGCATCGCCCCGGCGCAGCAGGCCCACGACGAGCTGGCGGGTCTGGCCGAGGTGGTGGCCGGGCGCGGCGAGAACAATCGCCGGATGTCGCTGCGCTCCTACGTGCTGGCGGCCCGCCTGGAGGAGGTCGCGGTGGCCGGTTCCGTGCGGCTGGGCCGGATGTCCGGTGGCCGTTACGAATTCGTGCACTCCGATGTGGCCGGTCCCCGCGGTCGGCGCGGTGGGCTGGGGCTCGACATCCGCGACGACTACACCGGCGCCGTCCGCCCCGCGAAGACCCTGTCCGGCGGCGAAACCTTCATGGCCTCACTGGCTCTGGCACTGGGCCTGGCCGATGTGGTGGCCGCGGAATCCGGCGGCCTGGTGCTGGACACCCTGTTCATCGACGAGGGCTTCGGCAGCCTCGACGCCGACACCCTCGACGCCGTCATGGGGGTGCTCGACGAATTGCGTTCCGGCGGGCGGGTCGTCGGCATCGTCAGCCACGTCGACGAGATGCGCCAGCGCATCCCGAGCCGCCTGCACGTCCTCCGCGAACCCACCGGCTCCCGCCTGCAAACCATCGTCTGAGCCCCGCGGGAAGCGGTGTTATCGCGCCGGGGCGGCCTCGTGGTCGAGGAGCCAGCGTTTGACCGGGAGGCCCCAGCGGAAGCCGCCCAGCGTGCCGTCGGTGCGTAGTACGCGATGGCAGGGCACGAAGAGGGCGGCGGCATTGCGGGCGCAGGCGTTGGCGGCGGCACGCACCGCCTCCGGGCGGCCGGACAGGCCCGCGAAGGCCGTGTAGGTCACCGGGTCTCCGGCCGGAATCTTGCGCAGCACCTCCCAGGCGTGCACGAGGAACGGGCCCGAGACCTGCCGCACGGCGATGTCGTCGATCGCGAGAACGTCACCGGCGTGGTACTTCTCGACCGCCCGGGTGACCGCGCCGAGGGATTCGCGCCGCCGCAGCTCGGCCGGTCGCAGCCGCGGATGCACCAGCTCCCGGAGCCCGTCGGCGTCGGTGGTCCACCCGGCGGCGAGTACGGCGCCCTCGTGGTCCACGAGCGTCGTGAACGGGCCGATGGGGGTCGAGACAGTCGCGTAGTCGGCGGAACTCACTGCCGTACACCCACTTTCACAGCGCCGTTGGTGGAGATCGCGGGGACCGTGCGCTCGGTCAGCGCGCGCTTCCACAGATGCATGGACAGGTAGGACCGCCACGGCGCCCAGCGCGCGGTGTCGGTCAGGTCGATCCCGAACAGGGACGCTCCCTGCCGCACCACCAGATCGGTGTGCAGCAGGATGTCCGGATCGGCGAGCAGCCGCATGGCGACGTAGTCGGCGGTCCACGGCCCGACTCCGTCCAGCGCCAGCAGATCTCGCCGCACGTCGCCCGCCGTGCGTCCCGCGTGCAGCGACAGCTCGCCGGACGCGAGCGCGCGGGCGGCCGACAGGATGGAGGCGGTCCGCCGGGCCGGGCCGGTCAGTACCTCGGCGCCGCGGTCGGCGATGGCCTCCGCGGTCGGGAACAGCCGCGGCACCGGGCCGTTGACGTTCTCGCCGAGCGCATCGACCAGGCGCGCGGTGTGGGTGACGGCCGCCGATACCGAGATCTGCTGCCCGATCATGGTGCGCAGCAACAGCTCCGGCCCGTCCAGGCAGCCGGGCACCCGGATGCCGGGTGTGACCGCCGCGGGGCCGCCCCGGAAGCCGGCGTCGAGCGCCTCGTCGATGCCGATCGGGTCGGCGTCGAGGTCGAGCAGATGCCGGAGCCGCGCCACCGTCGGTGCCAGATCGCGCATGTCGTGCAGCGCCAGGCCCGCGCGCACGTGCCCCGTGTGGACGCTCAGCCGTACTGTCGCGTGCCCGTGCGGGGTGCGCAGGGCGCGGGTGTAGGTGCCGTCCTCCCAGAGCTCCAGCCCGGGCACCGCATGCGAGGACAGGAACCATTCCAGCCAGGACTTGTCGAGCGGCTCGCGATACGGCAGCCGCAGCGTGAGCATGCCGTTGGTGGCGGGCAGGGTGTCGCCGCGCAGCCGCCGCGCCTCCTCGCGCAGGGTGGTCGGGCTGACCGCGAACACCTCGCGCACGGTGTCGTTGAACTGCCGGATGCTGGCGAAACCGGCCGCGAACGCGATGTCGGACATCGGCATTCGCGTGGTCTGGATCAGCAGCCGGGCGGTGTGGGCGCGATGGGCGCGGGCCAGCGCCAGCGGCCCCGCGCCGAGTTCCGCGGTGAGCACCCTGGTCAGCTGGCGCTGCGAGTAGCCGAGCGACCCCGCCAGCGCCGGTACCCCGCCGCGTTCGATCACCCCGTCGGCGATCAACCGCATCGCGCGCGCGGCGAGGTCGGCGCGGGTGTTCCACAGCGGCGAGCCGGGCGCGGCATCGGGTAGACAGCGGCGGCAGGCCCGGAAGCCCGACTGCTGCGCGGCCGCGGCGGTGGGCAGGAACGTGACATTCGCGCGCTTCGGAGTGATAGCGGGACACGATGGGCGGCAGTAGATTCCGGTCGTCCGCACCGCGGTGAAGAACTGACCGTCGAAACGGGCATCGCGGGTCGCCACAGCACGGTAACAGCGCTCGAAGTCCAGACCGTTCGCACTCACGCTGTCCACCATGTCAGTCCGAGTCGATCCGCGCTAGCGGAAATCAGTCAGCTTCCCCCGAGTGCGTGCGTTGCAATGCGATGCCTGTTTGCTATCAAGAATGTTGCCAGCTGGAAGCTGTATTCCATTCCTTGGGCTCGGACCTGCTCAGCAGCATCGATTGGCCGGGTTGCGGGCGGCCTCGTCGTGCCGCTCGCGCCAGTAGTCCCGCTCCGAGGGGATCGGCCGGTCGGGATGGTTGCGGCGCAGATGCTCGACGTAGCGCGCATAGTCCTGCCCGCCCAGCACGGCGTTCATGTAGGAGACCACGGCGCGCGCGCCGCGCAGGACGGTCCGCACCGGACCGCCCCGCGCGACGGGCGCCGTCCCCGGCTGCGCCTCGCTGGCGCTCGGCTCCGCCGTGACCGTCGTCGCTGTGTCTATGGTGCCCTCGCTGCGCTCGGTCACTCTGTCGACATCGCGTGCGCGGCGCCGGGAACCCGGACCTTGCCCGCCTTCGCCAGTTCGTCCCATTCCCGCTGCACCTCCTTCTCGGGTTTCGAGGCGATGAAGCCCGAGGGCCCGAAGATCTTCGACGGCACCTCCGGCGATTCGGTGGTCGGGCCGCCGCCCTTGCGGAACGCCCGGATGCAGACGATCAGGCCCACGATCGCCACGATCAGCACCAGCACCGCGAAGATGATCGACAGCGTGCCCTGGATGAAGGTGTTGCGCACCACCTTGTCCATATCGGCCATGGTCTTCGCCGGTGCCAGGATCTTGCCCGCGTCCCGCGCATTGCTGTAGTTGGCGTGCTGCGTCCAGTATCCGATGTTCTTGTCGCCGGAGAAGATCTTCTGCCACGACGCCGTCATGGTGACGACGAGATCGAAGATCAGCGGCACCGCGGGAATCCAGGCCCACTTGAACAGGCCCTTCTTCACCACGATGACGAGCACGACGGTCAGCGCGACCGCGGCCAGCAGCTGGTTGGCGATGCCGAACAGCGGATACAGCGTGTAGATGCCGCCCAGCGGGTCGGTGACGCCCATCAGCAGCACCGATCCCCACGCGGCGACCACGATGAACGAGCAGATGAACACGCCCGGCCACCACGACGGATTCTTGAACTTGGCGGCCGGACCGCCGAAGTTGCCCAGGGTGTCCGACAGCATGAACCGGGCCACGCGGGTACCGGCGTCGATCGTGGTGAGGATGAACAGCGCCTCGAACATGATCGCGAAGTGGTACCAGAACGATTTGAGCGCGGTGCCGCCGATGAAGTTGTGCATCACTTCCGTCATGCCCATCGCCAGCGTCGGCGCGCCGCCGGTGCGCGAGACGACGTTCTCCTCGCCGACGTCCTTCGCGATCTGCGTCAGCTCGCCCCCGGTGATGGGCGGGCCGCTCAGCCCGAGGCTGTTGGTGTAGGTCGCGGCCTTGTCGGCGGTACCTCCGGTGACGCCCGCGCCCGCGTTCATGGCGAAGTACAGGTGCTGGTCGAGGATGCTGGCGGCGATCATCGCCATCACCGCGACGAACGACTCCATCAGCATGCCGCCGTAGCCGATCATGCGCGCCTGCGACTGCTTCTCCAGCAGCTTCGGCGTGGTGCCCGAGGACACCAGGGCGTGGAATCCCGACAGCGCGCCGCAGGCGATCGTGATGAACAGGAACGGGAACAGGCTGCCCGCGAACGACGGGCCGCTGCTGTTGGAGGCGAACTGCGACACCGCGGGCGCCTTCAGCACCGGCATGGTGACCACCACGCCCACCGCGAGCAGCACGATGGTGCCGACCTTCATGAACGTCGACAGATAGTCGCGCGGCGCCAGCAGCAGCCACACCGGCAGCACCGAGGCGATGAAGCCGTAGATGATCAGCATCCAGGCGATGGTGGTGCCCGACAGGGTGAACAGGTCGCGGCCCCAACCGGATTCGGAGACCCAGCGACCCGAGATGATGGCGAGCATCAGCAGCGCGAAGCCCATCAGCGAGATCTCGCCGACCTTGCCCGGGCGCACATAACGCAGGTACAGGCCCATCAGCACGGCGATCGGGATGGTCATCGAAATGGAGAACACGCCCCACGGGCTGCCGCCGTGCAGCTGCCCGTCCGCGCCCTTGGTGGCGGCCAGCGCGTTGACCACGACGATGCCCAGCACCGCCAACAGGATCACCATGATCACCAGTACGGCGGCCAGCGCGGCGATACCGCCGACCACGCCCAGCTCGTCGCGGGCCATCTGCCCGAGGCTGCGGCCGCGGCGCTTCGTCGACGCCCACAGCACCAGGTAGTCCTGCACGGCACCGGCCAGCACCACGCCGAACACGATCCACAGCGTGCCCGGCAGGTAGCCCATCTGCGCGGCGAGCACGGGCCCGACCAGCGGACCGGCTCCGGCGATGGCGGCGAAGTGGTGGCCGAACAGGACCCGCCGGTCCATCGGCATGTAGTCCTTGCCGTTCTCCATCTCCTCGGCGGGGGTGGCGACCCGGTCGTCCGGTTTGGTGATCTTCCATTCGATCACCCGCGCGTAGAGCTGATAGGCGAGGACATAGGTACAGACGGCGGCCAGCACGATCCACACCGCGTTGACGTTCTCGCCGCGCGCGATGCCGAGGACGGCCCAGGCGGCCGCGCCGAGAATGGCGATCGCGAGGAAGATGCCCTTCTTCGCGGGGCTGATCCGAGAACGATCCACGACTCCCACGGGAGGTAGGTCGGGGTCTGTTCGGAGGTATTCGATGGTCGCCATGCGAGCTACTCCCGTGCTGTTCACTGGGGTCATGCGGAAACGGACACAACGTAGCCGAACCGAGGCGTGCGTGAACGCGACTTAAGAAAGTCTGAACATATATTCCTCGGCAGGTGGTCGGCCTGTCGGGCGGGCTGCCGGAAGTCCGCTGTTCACGGGCCCGGCAGAGACGGTTCGGCGCGGCTGGGGTGGTGCCGGTCGCGGTGTCGTATCCGACTGTATGCTGCCACGCCGATCCCACATATTGCGGGTCATTTCTCGCCAGTTGGGATTGCCGTGGGCGAACCGCCCGCAGGCCTTCGACAGTCCGGGGTCGGGTGCGCGTGTCATCCGGGCGCGCGGCATGGATATCCGTATGCTCCGGTGCTGGTCAGCGATTGTTTGCGGAGCGTAGCGAGTCGGAGGGAGGTCCGTGGCACCGACGCGTCGCTCCGTGCTCCGGTCGGCATTGGCGCTGCCGCTGGCGGCGGGTGCCGCGGCGGCGTGCGGGACGGCCGACGACGACGCGGTGACCTTCTTCTTCCAGGCACGGCCCGAGGAGGCGCGGGCCCGGCTGCGCATCATCGACGAATTCCACCGGCGCCGGCCCGATATCCGGATCCGGACCATCATGTCGGGCCCGGATCCGCTGCAGCAGATGCTGACCTATTGCGCGGGCGGCAAATGCCCGGACGTGCTGATGTCCTGGGAGTTGCTGTACGCGGGTCTGGCCGAGCGCGGCGTACTGCTGGATCTCGACACGCTGCTGAACCGGGAGCCGGAGTATGCGCGGAACCTGCACGGCGACAGTCATCGGCCGCTGTACGACACATTCACCTACGGCGGCGGGCAGTACGCGCTGCCCGAGCAGTGGTCCGGGGTGTTCCTCTATTACAACCGGAAACTGTTCGAGCAGGCCGGGATTCGCCCGCCGGGGACCTGGCGCGACGCCTGGTCCTACGCCGAATTTCTCGCTGCCGCACAGGAACTGACCCGCCGTGACGGGCGTGCGCGGCAGTGGGGTTTCGTGGACGGCTGGGTGCCCTATTATTCGGCGGCCTGTTTCGGGATGAACAACGGCGCCGAATGGTTCACCCCGCCGATGGCGCCGGCACGGACGAATATCGGTGATCCGCGGTTCGCGGACGGTGTGCAGTTCTACGCCGATCTCGCGCTGCGGCATCGGGTAGCGCCGGATATCGCTGACCGGCAATCGGTTTCGGCCTACGATCTGTTCGCCGGGGGCCGGGCGGCCATGCTGCTGGGCGGGCACTGGCTGTACTCGGAGTTCGCCGAGGAGGACGAACTCGATTTCGATGTCACCGTGCTGCCGGTCGGCCCGCACGGTGGCCCGGGCGCGATCACCGACGTCGGCTGCACCGGGCTCGGCATCGCGGCCGCCAGCCCGCGCCGCGAACAGGCCTGGGAATTCGTGAAGTTCGCGACCGGGCCGGTGGGGCAGGAGATCATCGCCGAATCCGGACTGTTCGTGCCGGTCCTGCATTCGGCCCTGCGCTCACCCGGTTTCGCCGCGGCCCATCGCGATATCCGCAACCTCGACGTGTTCATCGACGGGCCCGAGCATTCCCGTCAGTTCGCGATCACTCCCGCCTGGAGCAAGGTCGAGTCCCTGCTGTCCCGCAGCTGCAATCGGGTGCTGCGCGGAGCGGATACCGCCGACTCGCTGGCGGGGACGGCCGCCGACATCGATGCATTGCTGCGGGCGCGGACATGAACGGGAGCGATCGGGGAGGTGCCGCCACCGGCACCATCCGTCGGCCCGCCGGCGCGGCGGAGCTGACGCCCGGGTCATGGCGGGCCGCCGCGTCCTCCGGCCCCGCGACTGCCCGAAAGCGGCGGCGGTCAGGGCTGGAGCGCCGCCGGATGCGGGCCGGAATAGGCTTCATCGCACCGAATCTCGCTGCTGTCGTGGTTTTTCTGCTGTTCCCCCTGGGCTTCTCGCTGTATCTCAGCTTTCATTCGTGGGATCTGTTCGGGCCGATGCGGTTTGCGGGATTGGGCAACTACCGGCAGCTGCTCGACGATCCGCTCTTCTATATCGCTCTGCGCAATACGGCCGTGTTCACGGTGCTGGCGCTGGTGCCGACGGTGGTGATCAGCCTCGCCGTGGCCGCCGCGTTGAATCGGAAGCTGCGGGGGATAGGGCTGTTTCGCACCCTGGCCTTCCTGCCGCTGGTCGCCTCGACCGTCGCGATGGCCGTGGTCTGGCGATTCCTCTTCACCACCGACGACGGGCTGGTGAACCTGATGCTCGGCTGGGCCGGGGTGCCGCCGATTCCGTGGCTGAGCGATCCGAACTGGGCGCTGCTCGCGCTGAGCGTCGTCACGGTGTGGAAGAGCGTGCCGTTCGCCGCGGTCATCCTGCTCGCCGCCATGCAGGGCGTCCCCGAAAACCTCTACGAGGCAGCGAAGATCGACGGGGCGGGGCCGTGGCGGCGGTTCCGGTCGATCACCGTGCCGCTCATCCGGGGCGCGCTGTCGTTCGTCTTCGTCATCACGATCATCAACTCGGTGCAGGCATTCGATCAGGCCTACGCGCTCACCGACGGCAACGGCGGCCCGGAGACCGGTACCTACGTGTTGGGAATCATGCTGTTCCAGAACGCCTTCCGGTTCTACGAGATCGGCTACGCCGCGGCGCTGGCCTGGGTGCTGTTCGCGCTGCTGCTGGTGCTCACCCTGATCCAGCTGTGGCTGTCGCGCCGGGATCCGGAGGAGGCGTGAGTGCGCACGGGCAGCGGAGGATCCTGCGGCGAACGGTGCGCGGGGTACTGATCTACGCGGCGCTGATCGCGATCGCCTGGTGTGCGGTGGGCCCGATCCTGTGGGCACTCGGGGCCTCGCTGAAGGCCGAGGGGACGGTGAGCGATCCGAACCCGATTCCGTCCGACCCGCACTGGTCGAACTACGGCGAGGTGTTCGGCCTGCTGCCGCTCGGGCGGATGCTGCTGAACACCGCCGTCTACGCCGGGTGCATCACCGCCGGGCAGGTGTTCTTCTGCTCGCTGGCCGGATACGCGTTCGCGCGCTTGCGTTTTCCCGGCCGCGAGGTGCTGTTCCTCGCCTATCTGACGACGCTGATGGTGCCGCTGACGGTGACGGTGATCCCGCAGTTCATCCTCATGCGCACCTTCGGCTGGGTGGACACCCCGTGGGCGATGATCGTCCCCGGCCTGTTCGGCTCCGCCTTCGGCACCTACCTGATGCGGCAGTTCTTCCGCACCCTCCCCGCGGAGTTGGAGGAGGCGGCCATCCTCGACGGGTGCAGCACCTGGCAGGTCTACTGGCGGGTGCTGCTTCCGCACGCCCGGCCCGCCGTCATGGTGCTGGCCGTACTCACCTGGATCACCGTCTGGAACGACTTCCTGTGGCCGCTGGTGATGATCCAGCGCAACGAGATCGCCACCGTCACACTGGGTCTGGTCCGGCTGCAGGGGCAGTACCACACCCAGTGGCCGCTGCTCATGGCCGCCGCCGTCACCGTGCTGACCCCGCTGCTGATCGTCTACGCCTTCGCGCAGAAGTCGTTCGTGCGCGGGGTCGCGCAATCGGGGCTGGGCGGTCGGTGAACGCTCAATCCTGCTGCTGCCGTGGCGGATCCCAGGGCCCGACGGCCTCCGTGTACCGGCGGCCCAGGGTCCGGATGTGCTCGACGAGCTCGGGTGGATCCTCGACCCGGAAGTCCATCATCAGCATGCTCAGATAGATGGCGATCGTCTCCAACGCGTCCGCGCCGGTGAACAGGTGACACGACCGGTCGTCGACGGGTTCGACCACGCCGACGGTGGGATTGATCCGCGCGATGACGACGTCGGCGGGGGCGAGCACGGTCACCCGTGCGTGCACTTTCCAACCGGCCGTGGCGATTTCGCGCAGGACGAAGGAGACCAGGTTGTCGTCGGGCAGCGCCCGGGCGGCGAACTGGTGGCCGGTCGGCTCGATCTCTCGCAGGCCCGCGACCGGAAGCGCCCGCCAGGAATGGGTTTCGAGGCCGTAGGCGACCAGGTACCAGCGCCGCTGCCAGTTGACGAGACGATAGGGCTCGACTCGGCCGGCGTCGGTGCGCAGTACCCGGCCGCCGCGAATACCTCCGGCGATGGTCGCGAGCGTCTGCGCCGGCACCGGTGCGTCCGGTTCGCGCGATCCGGTGACCGCCGGGCCGATCTCGGTGCTGCTGCGCAGCGCGGTCACCTTCTGCTGCAGGCGTTTCGGCAGGATGCGTTCGAGCTTGGCGAGGGCCCGGCGCACGCTCTCGTCGATATCGGCGATACCCGTCGAGCCGTCCTCCGCCAGCCCGACCGCGACGGCGACGGCGACCGCCTCGTCGTCGTCGAGCAACAGCGGCGGCATCGTCGCGCCCTGCCCCAGCCGGTAACCACCGATCGACCCGCGCGCGGCGTGCACCGGATAGCCGAGTTCGCGCAGGCGCGCGATGTCCTGGCGCAGCGTGCGATCGGTGACGCCGAGCCGCTCGGCCAGCTCGCGGCCGGTGTGCGTGCGGCTCTGCAGCAGCGACAGCAAACGCAATGTGCGCGTTGTGGTGGAGGTCACAGTCGGCTCTTTCCGATCCGAGTCGTAATTAGGAAGAAAAGCAGCCTAATACGCCCATAGTCTGAGTTCAACGCCATCGAGAACGATTGAAAGGCACGAACGATGAACACCTCCCCGCAGACCTCCTCCGCCCCGGCCACCGCACTCGCCCCGGTCTGGCGGGACGTGCTCGCGGCCTCGCACCGGGCGCTGACCGATGTGGTCGCCGGGATCGGCGCGGGCCAGTGGGAGCTGCCCACGCCGTGCGCGGACTGGACCGTGACGCAGGTGATCCAGCACGCCGCCGGCGACCAGCGCGCCTACGCGAAATTCCTCGGCATCGGCACCGGCCCGGATTACGATCCGTTCGCTCCTTCCGGCGCCCTCGACGGCACCGCCGCCGAATTGGTCTCCGTCGCAATCGAAGAGACCGCCGCGGCGTGGGCGACCGTCGCCGACGACACCGAGATCGTGCCCACCCCACTGCCGCACGGCGAACTGCCCACCCCGGTCGCCGCCGTCATGTGCGCCCTCGACGCCGCCGTCCACGCCTGGGACATCGCGATGGCCACCGGGCAGCCGTCGCCGCTCGATGACGAGATGGCGGGCCACTTGCTCACGGCCGCAACGGGTTTGATCGAACCTCTGCGCCAGTGGGGTGCCTACGCCGCGGTCGTCGCCCCGGAATCCGGCGACACCGCCCTCGATCGGCTGCTGCGCTATCTGGGCCGGGCGCCGCGCGGGTAGGGCCGCGAGGCTCTGCGGGCGGACATCCTTCCGCCCGCAAAGGTGGTTCTCGGGCGAGAGCTCAGACCTCCAGGTGTTCTTCGATGCCCTTGAGCCGATGCCTGGCCATCGCGAGGTTGGCACGGGCCCTGTCGAGCGCGATGTAGAGGAACAGCCCCTTGGCCTTGCGGCCGGTCATCGGTCGGATGATGTGGTACTGGCTGGACAGCGAGATGAGGATGTCCTCGATCTCCTCGTTCAGCTCGAGCTGGTCGATGGTGCGCATCTTGGCGCGCACCACCTCGGTATTGCCGGCGGCCGCGACCTGCAGATCCAGGGCCTTGGAGCTGCCGAGCATGCCGAGTGCCATACCGCTGTTGAAGTCGACGATCGCGGCGCCGACCGCGCCGTCGATCGTCATCATGTCCTTCAGCGCAAGATCCATGGTGGACATGTTCGTTCCCTTTCAATCGGTGTTCGGTGCCTCGTTATTTCTGAGGTCTTTCGTTGCTGCCGCCAGATGGTCGGCGATGGCGCCCGCGACAGGTCGTGACTCCAGATGGAGTCGCCCCACGTTCACCTCCGGGCCCGCCAGTACCGTCAGGGCGGTCCAGCTGGCGGCGTAGACCACCACATATCCGGCCGTCCCGTGCACCACGACCTCGCGGAATCCGCCGCCGTGCGCGGTGGTGCCCATGCGGTAGGACAGCGCCAGCAGCGAGGCGGCCAGCGCGGCCATTCCGGTGGGCTCGATATTCGGGGGCAGGGCGTGCGCGATGAGCAGCCCGTCGCCGGATGCCACCAGCGTTCCGGTGAGCTGCGGGATGCGGTCGCGCAGACCGCGCAGTTCGGTCAGCACCGCCGGGTTCGGTTCGTATCCGAACGTCCCCGCTCCGGTCATCCCCATTCCTGGTCACCCTTCCCATCGGAGTGCCGAGCGGTCTTCCCGCACGGTCACGCGAGTTCCTCCAAAGCCGTTCGCAGCCGGAGGAGTACGTCCCGGTCGACCGGCTCCCAGCGGTCCCCGGCGGCGACCGGTGCGGTCGACGGCACCCGGCGCCGAAGTGGTGGCCCGGGTCCCGGCGTCGCGGGCCCCGGCGTCGCGGGGTCGTCCCGCACCGCCTGCCCGTTCACCGGCCCGGGGACGATGACCGGCGGTTCGATCAGCCCGGATGCGGTCAGCTCGCGCACCGCGGTCAGGCAGCCGTAGGTGGTGCGGCCGAGGTCGTGGGCGATTCCGGTGATGTGCCGGCGGGTGTCCGCGGCGGACAGCACCTCGGTCTGGCCCGCCGTGAGCACCACCCGCCGCCGGCGGACGTGGCGCACCGGAACGATGGGGTGGCGATCCACCCATGCGGCCGGCCACGGCCCGGCACTCGGGTCACCGCGCCGCTCGACCTCGTGGACGAGCGCACCCGGCGTGATGCGGCAGACCGGGGCGAGCCAGTGCGGCGGAGTGGGCCGGAATTTGGCGACCGTGGGCAGTGCCAGCAGGAAGTACGTGGCGTCGAACACCGCCAGCAGTGCCAGCACCGTCAGCCGGGGATGGTTCAGAAGCGTTGTGGGATCGCCGGATTCGGCTCTGCGCCAGTCCTCGGCGGACGCTACATCGGTTTCCACGACGAGCCGTTCCAACCCGGTGGTGCGATCGCAGGCGGCGGCCGTCACCGCACCGTCGGAGAGGTGGAACGCGCCGTCGCCGACCCGCAGCACGCCGGTTCGCTTCTCCCGCTCCAGCTGCCGGAGCACGTCCGCGAGTTCAACACTCATGACCGTCGCCCACCAACTCGGCCAGGATGTCCCGGAGCCGGAATCGGGCCATCGCCAGATTCCCGGTGTCACCGTCGAACAGGACGTGGACGAACAGCCTGCCCTCGAAGTCGCCGCTCACCAGGTTCAGCAGGTGATATCCGCGGGGGCCGCAGACGACGATCTCGGTGATGTCGTCGCCGTCGCCGCCGGTCGCCAGCGCCGGGCAGCCGAGCACCGCGCGGACCACGTCGGTGGTGGCCGCGGCGCGCTCGTGCACGTCCAGCAGATGGTGCCGACCGGCCGCCGCGACGGCCAATCCGCTCGCGCCGTCCACCAGCGCCACACTTCGCGCACCGGGAATATCGATGATTCGCTCCAGGTAGCCCTCAATACCGATCACCGCGCCACCGTTTACTCGTTCTGGTTTGGAATCCAGACGCTACACAGCGCGGTCGAATGTTGTACAGCAAAACGTTAGATAATTGTCAGCTATCTTTTATTGTTCGGAGTATAGAAAGCAATCGGTTGGTTTCTCTGCCTGGGTTGCGCGGCCGGCGGACGGTTGTGCGATTGCGGGTGAGATGGAACTCGACCGAACGGTTCGGAATTGCCGAGGGTGTCCGGTTAATCCGTCTTGACCTGTAGCAGTGCTGGTGGGGAAGGCCGGTTGGCGGACTGCGGGCCTCCTATCAGGGCCTGCGCGAATCGAGCGGGGGACGTGCGAGCGACCGTCGCGGGAATTTTGCGGATCAGGTTGCTCTAAAAGTTTCGTCCTGACAGGATGTCCTCAGTCGGCGATCGGGTTCGATGATCGTCGCGGTCGGGGTGAAATCGATCGCCTAACAACTATTTCAGGGAACATCTCGTGCCACCGTCCTGTGGGCCGAATCGGCTATTACTCAACCTCCGGTTGCTGTCCGGCAAATTACCGATCCGGTGACCGGAGGTTAAATCTTCGGGTGTATCCCTGTCGGAGACAACTCCGGCAGGGAGAGTTTTCGCTGCGATCCAATACCCGTTGTTCCGGGATCATTCTGCACACCGTCAGTGAGTATCCGATGTTCCGTCTACTTCTCCATCCGCGGAGTTCGAACCATGACGACCGGTCCTTCCGCTGGCTCGGCGCGGCTGCCGGCGCTCGGCCGACAAGCGGCTCAGCAAGTGGCGCGGGAGCTGACGAAGGCGACCGCGGTCGGGCGAACGGGAGATCTGCACGTCTCCGGCGACCCGGGCGGCCGGCTGCGGGTCGTGCACGGGCGAGTTCTCACGGTCAGCACCGTGGGGGCGCCCGGCCTGGCCGAATTGCTGGCACGTCCCGGACGAAAGGTGCCCGGAGCGGCGGAGCGGCGGGCGCTGGAGGTGATGGCGGCGCTGGACGCGGCGTTCGCCATCGCCTCCGGCTGGATCGACGGCTGCTTCTGGACGACCGAGATCGACTTGGATTCGACGAATCTCGACCGTGCCGCCCCGGCGCCGCAGCTCTGCGGCGTGGAGGCGGACCGGCTGACCGCGGAAACCGAGCGCAGGCTGCGCGCACTGGCCAACAGCAGGGTGTCGCCGCACCGGAACCGCTTGGCGCGCACGGAACGTGGCGAATCTCTGCTGCGGGACTGCACGGCCGGGCAGCGGCGGGAGATCCTGCTCCAGGTGGACGGGCGGCACCGCTGCCGCGACATCGCGTTCGCCCTGGGGCGGGGCCTGTATCCCGTCACCGTCGAGGTCTCCCGATTGCTGGCCGAGCGGGCGCTGGTGGTGCCGCCCGGCTCGAACGGCCTCGCCGCCGCGCTCGTGCCGAGCTCCCTGCCCAGGTCGGCGCTACCGCGCCGGCATCGCGGCGCCAGCGGCATCAACGAGCTGTATCCGCCCCGCGGCCGATGAGTTCCCTTGGCGCGCAGTGAATGTCAACCACAAGACCGCCGGATCGGCGGACGGCAGAAAGGATGCGATGAACGCACCGAGTAATAAGGGTCCCGGCAATATGACGGATCGGATCGGCTTGCTGGTCAAGATGTTGCGGGGCGAGGTACCGGAATGTGTAGCGTCCGGAGCCATCGATATGTCCACCGGCATGCTGCTGGCGGTGCAGACCGTGGACAACCATCCCGCCGAGGTCCTGGACCTGCTCGCGGCGGCGACCCTGGAGCTGTTCCAGGGGCGCAATGTCGTGATGATCGAGGAGATCTGGAAGGAGCGCCGGGGCGTCCGCAGCGACGCGCACTACTTCCAGGAGATCCTGGTCAACAGCGAGAACCTGACCCATCTGTTCCTGCGCACCGAGGGTCGCGACGATGTCGTGGTGGTGGTCGTCTGCCGCAAGTCGGTGAACGTCGGAATGCTGATGGCCCAGGCCAGACGAGTCGTGCGGGATATCGGACGACTGTGAGGAGTCGAGCGCGAGTGCGGGCTGCCCCCGGGGCCGCTCGCACTTGCGTCGGCACGACCATGACGGAGAAGTGCACACATGGGGCGCCCGCGAGCGATCGGGTATCTGCGCCGCGACGTATCTCGTATCAGGCAGCGGTGGGACGAAGAGCAGATCCGCAGTCTCGCAGCATTATTCGGGTACGACCTCGCGAAAATCGTGGTGTTCGGCCCGTATACGGATGACAGCGTGCACCGCCTGTGCAAGGTGGTGGTCGGATCGGCCGCCGCCGCGGTATTCACCCCGAGCACAGGACATTTCGATGGTGGCGTGGTGCCCGAGGAGCTGATCCGCGTGGCCGACGTGGTGACCGTCGAGGACCACGACATCTATGTGCGTGCGGGTGTGGAACACCGGAATGCGTAGCCGCGCAGGCCGGATCGCTCAGCCGGCGCCGTCGGTCCGGTCGGCGACGATGGATTTGGTGATCTGACTCGTGCCGATAACGGTGGATCCGGGTGCGTCCAGCGTCGCCGTCGCGGTTACGAAGGCCAGGGTGCGGCCCCGTTTCGACAACGCACTGCACACATGCACCCAGGCGTCGCGCGGGGCCGCCCGGATCACCTGCGTGGCGATGGCGTGCGTGACGGCGTGCTCGCCCGGGCCCAGTGTCGGTGCCACCGCGAGATATCCGGCGAGTTCGGCGATCGCGTTGAGCGCCCCGGCGTGCAGGGTGCCCGCCGGAGTCGCCGCCAGGCCGCGCACCGGGAACCGCACCCCGGCGGCGGGATCGGCGGTATCGATCAATTCGGCGCCCAGCGCCCGCTGCAACTCGACCCGGAGCGCGGCATCGACACGCGCGCGGTAGTCGGCTTCGGTTTCCGTCGGCACGGCACGCAGCCTAATTCGCTCACCTGGTCGTCCCGTGAACGTTTCGGTACGGGAGTACGAACACCGGCGTGACCTCGGTCGGGTCCCGGCAACTCGGGCGAATCGGCGATTGCGGCTATGTTGTCCGCTACGGACGCGATCCCCGGGTCGCCGTTCGCAAGCAATACCGGGTTAGTGCGGGGAGTGGAAAATGCTTCGTAGCGGTGAGATCTTCGCCGACTATGTGATCGAGCGCGAGCTCGGGCGCGGTGGAATGGGTTCGGTGTTCCTGGCGAAGCACCCTCGGCTGCCCCGCCGGACGGCGCTGAAAGTGCTGAATCGCGAGCTGTTCTCGGATGCCGAGAGCCGGGCCCGATTCGATCGGGAGGCCGATCTCTTCGCGCGCCTGGACCATCCGAATATCGTGGCGATCTACGACCGCGGCGCGGTGGGTGCGCAGCTGTGGATCTCCATGCAGTACGTGGAGGGTCGTGACGCGGCCTCGGTTCCCGGACAGGAGATGCCACCGGAGCGGGCGGTGCGGATCGTCGCCGAGGTGGCCGAGGCGCTGGATCACGCGCACGGCCGGGGCGTGCTGCACCGTGACGTCAAGCCGGCGAACATCCTGCTGGAACAGTCGGCGAACGGGCGCCCCGAGCGAGTCCTGCTGACCGACTTCGGGATCGCGCGTCTGCGCGATGACGCCGGGCACCTGACCCGCACCGGAACCTTCACCGCGACCCTCGCGTACGCATCGCCGGAGCAGTTGTCCGGGGAGCCGCTCGATCCCCGGGCGGACCAGTATTCCCTGGCCTGCACCCTGTTTCGGCTGCTCACCGGTTCGGGTCCGTTCGAGGCGGACCATCCCGCGGTGGTGATGCAGGGGCACCTGTACGACACGCCGCCCAGCCTGAGCGCGATACGGCCCGATCTGCCGCCGGCGGTGGATCGGGTGCTGGCCCGGGCGATGGCCAAGCGACCGCAGGACCGGTTCGGCACCTGCGCGGACTTCGCGGCCGCGGCGCGGCGGGCACTGGTCGAGCGCCGCGAGCCGGAGACGACGGTGACGGCGCCGCTGAACACGCCCGGCGGCACGACTCGGCATCCGTTCGCGGGCGATCCCACCGTCGGCGCGCGGCCCCAGGCTGCCGCCGCATCCGCACCGCCCGCTGCACCGGCGCGCTCGCGGCGGCGGCTCTTCGCCGGAATCGGTGCTGCCGCAGTGGTTGTCGTCCTCGCGGTCGCGGGATTCCTCTACGTCAACGACGTCTTCGGCAAGGGTGAGCAGACGTCGGCCGGTGATCACGAGGCGATCTGGCGGGCGTTCCCGAAGATGGTCCCCGTCGACACCAAGCGCAAGGAGGGTTTCAGCGCGGCGCGGTGTGAGAGTTTCGAGCCCGCGGCGCGGCCGCCGGATGATGACGACGGCCTGAACTTCGGCAAGTGGACCGCCCAGTGGGAGTGTGAGAGCGGCGGCGACTACAAGGACCCGGCGTTCCGGTTCTACGCCTACAAATCGTCGGCCGACGTGCGCGCGGTCGTCGCGCTGCTGGACTCGGGCAAGCGTTTCGTCGAGAGCAACCACGGCCGCTCCTACACCAACTACCGCGTCAAATCGTACTGGGGCGAGGCGATCGTCACGGTCTTCCTGGACACCGACGACCGCGCCGCCTTCCTGATGTATTCCCGCCCGAAGTCGTCGACCGAACGCCAGGACGTCGTCGCCTGGTGGAAGACGACAACCCTGGACTGAACGGTGGCCACGTCGGCATCGCTCCGCGCCCGGCGCGTAGACTGCACTACTCGTGAGTCTCACCCTCGGTATCGTCGGCCTGCCCAACGTCGGAAAGTCGACGCTGTTCAATGCGCTGACCAAGAACGACGTGCTGGCGGCGAACTACCCGTTCGCCACGATCGAGCCGAACGTCGGAGTGGTGCCGCTGCCCGACCCGCGGCTGGACAAGCTCGCCGAGATCTTCGGATCCGCGCGCATCCTGCCCGCCACCGTGTCGTTCGTCGATATCGCGGGCATCGTGAAGGGCGCCTCCGAGGGTGCGGGCCTGGGTAACAAGTTCCTGGCCAACATCCGTGAGGCCGACGCCATCTGCCAGGTGGTCCGCGTCTTCGCCGACGACGATGTGGTGCACGTCGACGGCCGGGTCGACCCGCTCGCCGATATCGAGGTGATCGAGACCGAGCTGATCCTCGCCGACCTGCAGACCCTGGAGAAGGCCGTCCCGCGCCTGGAGAAGGAAGCCAAGGTCAAGAAGGACCGCAAGCCGTTCTTCGAGGCGGCGAAGGCCGCCCAGGACATCCTCAACGAGGGTAGGACCCTGTTCTCGGTCCGCGACAAGCTCGACACCGATCATCTGCGAGAGCTCTCGCTGCTGACGATCAAGCCGTTCCTGTACGTCTTCAACGCCGACGAGTCGATCCTGACCGACGAGGCCCGCGTCGCCGAGCTGAAAGCCGCTGTGGCCCCGGCGGATTCGGTATTCCTCGACGCCAAGGTGGAGGCGGAACTGCTCGAGCTGGACGAGGAGTCGGCCGTCGAACTCCTGGAATCCATCGGCCAGGCCGAACCCGGCCTGCACGCCCTGGCCCGCGCGGGCTTCCACACCCTGGGCCTGCAGACCTACCTCACCGCAGGCCCGAAGGAAGCCCGAGCCTGGACCATCCACCAGGGCGACACGGCCCCCAAGGCCGCCGGCGTCATCCACACCGACTTCGAACGCGGTTTCATCAAGGCCGAAATCGTCGCCTACGACGACCTGGTCGAGGCCGGTTCCATGGCGTCGGCCAAGGCCGCAGGCAAGGTCCGCATGGAAGGCAAGGACTACGTCATGCACGACGGCGACGTGGTCGAGTTCAGATTTAATGTGTAGCTTCCCAGACTCCAATACAACGACATTGCACCGCGATGTTGTCGCCTCGAGGTCCGTACGGATCTTGGTGATCGATGGCGTGTAGCCGTATCCTTGGCGGATAGATCCAGGAAGGGAGGTGTGTCGTCATGGGTACAGAGGTAGCGAGGAAGGTTGCCGCGTGGCGTGCTCTCCCGAGGTCGGAGAAGGTCCGCCTTCGTCGAGCGGCTGTCGTCGACCAGGTTGTGGGCAGCATGGCCATGGAAGATGAGCCGGTTTCCGCCGATTGGATCGAACGGGCGTGTCGGCGCCAGTCGAAGGACGTCTGAACCGCCTACACGACGAGCGAGGACCTGATCGGTGGAGCCCGTTGAAGATGTCAGCCTGACTCGTACCTTCGATACACCATTCGGCGCGAAGACGTACGCCGAGATTTCCGATCTGATCGCAGAACCGCTTCGGGTCACGATGGACGGGATCGCGAGGGGCGAGTTCAGTGATCTGCGCTTCGACGTCGAGCTGATACGTGGATTTCACCGAAGAATATTGCAGGAAGTGATTCCCGACATCGCAGGCGAGTGGCGGTCCTGTGCTGTACGCGTTGGAAGTCATTACCCGCCTGAACATTTTCACGTACAACGGCGCATGTTGGAAATGGTCGACCATGCACAAGCCCGGCTTCAGTATGCGAATGATAACCTTGACTTCCAGATTGAGGCGCTCGCATACATCGAAGCCGAGTTCCTGCACATTCATCCATTCAAGGATTTCAATGGTCGAGCCGTGCGGCTGCTGTTGGCGGAGATGATACAACGCCTCGACCTGCCTGTAGTGCCCCTTTACGTCGAGAAAGACACAGATGCTTTCCGGGCCTACCTGGCTGCACTCAACGCGTACGATATCGACAGTTCATTGTTCCCGATGAAGGAATTCTGGGAAGCGTATAGGTTCGGCGCGGTCTAATCCGCGGATGCGAGGCTCGGCCAGCCGGAGTCGTGCGGGTCCGGTCGGATTCTCGAAGCGTCGGAAATTGCTGCGGCGGAGAATGGTTCGGCAAGCCGACGAGTGAGTTGACGGTGGTGTGCCAGTCGTAGGTCGGTCGTCGAGGTTTCGGATGGCTGGCAGCCAATCCCACTGGCGGAGCGTCTGGCGAACCGTCTTGATTCGGTCCATTGCTGACCGCGGCGGCGAGGTCGGCGAGGTAGATGGTTCGCTGTTTGATCGACTCCTCGGGGGAGATCTGCGATGACCTGTTCGAGTGTTTCGCGGGCTTCTCGGCCGTGCCCGGCAACGATGAGGGTGTTGCCCTTGAATCCGTCGAGTGGAGAACGAGGACTATCGCCACGGATGTTGAGCGCGCACCTCGCCATCCGCCGGAGTGCTGGTGGCCGCGCTGGGCGCATTGCGCGGCTGGTCGTGTCACGATTTGTTGCGTGGCAACTGACTCGTCGCGGCTGGCGGACTATCTGGCGGCTCGGCCGTATTCCCGCGCCGAGGTGCTTGCTAAGCCATCTCCTGTCCCGGCGGAGCGTGGCGTCTATGGCTGGTGGTTTCGGAGAC
This sequence comes from Nocardia mexicana NBRC 108244, assembly GCF_001613165.1. GTDB lineage: Bacteria > Actinomycetota > Actinomycetes > Mycobacteriales > Mycobacteriaceae > Nocardia > Nocardia mexicana. The sequence goes on along the minus strand of NZ_BDBV01000003.1, from coordinate 145,027 downwards.
TCCCAGCTGAGATCGATGCTGGGTGCTGCGCTACGAAGGACGGTCTTACGCTGCTCTACATCGGAATCGGGCCGTCGAAGCCGCCGTCGAACGGGAAGGCGCCGAGTCGGCAGACCATTAGATCGAGGATCAGGACGCATTACACGGGTAATGCCGCCGGTTCGACTCTGCGGTTGACACTCGGGTGTCTGCTGTCGGATGAGCTTGGGATCGAACTCCGGTTGTTCGGCTCGGGCAAGCGACTGCATTTCGGCCGGGGAGAGCGTCTGTTGTCGCAATGGATGCACGAAAATGCGCTGGTTTCATGGATAACCGACACGTCGCCCTGGGTTCTCGAGGATGAGCTGATCGCGACGCTCGATGTACCTTTGAATCTGCAGGGCAACGCGTGGAACGGGTTTCACGCATTTCTCACGGCAGCCAGGTGGTCGGCAGCGAGGATGCGTGCGACCGGTCTGCCGGTGCTGGCCAATCCGGGAGTAGGCGGCCGCTGGCCGTAGCGGCCGAAGTCGCGGATGCGGGTTGTGCCTTGCTGCCAAGCCCCATCCGGTATTCAGTTGGGGGCAGTCGATTTCTGAGCGCCGGGCATGCGCTGTCAGGCGGCGAAGACTGTGTGGACGATGGATTCGTCGCCCTCGATTTCGATCAGGCCGTGGGTGCGGGCTTCGGTGAGGGGGAGGGCGCCGGCGGCGAGGCCGAGGATGTAGGCGGGGTCGGCGCGGAGGGTGGCGTCGAGGGGGCGGTCGTCGTGTGGGGTGACGTCGAAACCCGAAGGCGTCGCGCGGAGTTGGAGGGGTGGGCCGCCGATCTCGAGGCCGATCATTGCCGTGGGGCGGGTCTCGACTCGGGCGTCGAGGAGGGCGGGGACGGCGAGGGCGAGCCACTCGGGGCGGAAGGAATCGCCGTCGGGGCCGCGGACCATCAGTGGGGTGGACCATCGGATCAGGCTCTCGATCGGCTCGCGCAGCTCGGCGCCCCACGGAGTGAGCGCGTACTCGACGACGCTGCCCGCACCGGCCAGTCGCCGCTCGATCACGCCCGAGGCTTCGAGGTCGCGGAGCCGGTCGGCGAGCAGGTTGGTCGCGATGCCGGGGAGGCCGTCGATCAGGTCCCGGTAACGGGCGGGGGCGATGAGGAGTTGGCGGACGATGAGCAGGTTCCACCGATCGCCCACGACCTCGAGTGATCGGGCGAGCCCGCAGTACTGGCCGTAGCTACGCATTTCTACCTCGTGCTTGATTTTCTCAAGTGTGCGTGAAAGGCTCAAGTCTATCGTAGGAATGAGCCAGGAGGGGGCCGCCATGGCCGAGATCACCGAGAGTGTGCGGCCCGCATGGGTCGACGACGAGCTGTTCCCGTTCGAGAGCCGGTTCATCGAAATCGACGGGCACACAGTGCATTACATCGACGAGGGGTCGGGTCCCACGCTGCTGTTCCTGCACGGCAACCCGACCTGGTCGTTCCTGTGGCGCGACGTGATCCGTGCGCTACGCGACGACTTCCGGTGCATCGCCCTCGACTATCCGGGCTTCGGCCTGTCGACGCCGCGGCCCGGCTACCGCTACTTCCCCGAGGAGCACGCGGACGTGGTCACCGCGTTCGCCGAGACGCTCGGCCTCGAGAAGGTCACCCTGGTCGGGCAGGACTGGGGCGGGCTGATCGGCCTGGCTACCGCGCAGCGGCTGCCGGGCGTCTTCGATCGGCTGGTGCTTGCCAACACGTGGGCCTGGCCCGTCAACGGCGACTTCCACTTCGAGTACTTCTCACGCATCTTCGGTGGACCCCCGGGGCGCTTCCTGGCCCGGCGGCTGAACTTCGTCGTCAACATGTTCATCCCCCTGGGCCATCGACGCCGGAAACTGACGGCCGCCGAGATGTCCCACTACCGCCGGGCTATGGACACCCCCGAGCGGCGAATAGCCTCCGCGGTATTTCCCGGTCGGGTCCTCGCCAGCCGAGACTTCTTCGCCGAGGTCGAGGCGGGCCTCGCCGATCTGTCTCACCTGCCGACCCTGATCGTGTGGGGAGACGCCGACATCGCCTTCCGCCCCCGGGAGCGAGAGCGCCTGGAAGCGACCTTCACCAACCACGAGACCGTGATCATCGAGGGCGCCGGAACCTACGCGGAGTCCGACGCGCCCGAGGAATTCGTCACCGCGATGCGCGAGTGGACGGCGACACACGGTGACGCGAGCCGGGCGGGCGAGGCGAACAAGTAGACACAACCGGCTCTCAGTCGATGGGGCTGCCGAACCAGCGAGCAAGGTGGTGATTCAAGTCCTGCTGGCGTTCGCCGATCCAGGCGACGTGGCCGTCGGGGCGTAGCAGGAGGGCCGGAACATCCAGTGCCGCAGTGGGATCGGTGATGAGGTCGACCCGGTCGGACCAGCCCTCGACGGTGAGGCGGTCGGTGCGGTCGAGGACCAGGCCGCGGCCTCGACGTAACTGGTCGTAGAGGCGGCCGTGCTTCAGGTCGATGTCGCGCAGGCGGCGGCCGAGCAGGTCCGCGCCTTCGCCGCTGAGCACATGTTCGGCTCCGCCTGCATTTTCGGCTTCGCCGAAGTCGTAACGGATGTCGATCGCGGCGATCTTCTCGATCAGGTACCGGTTCACCTCGTCGAAGTCCATCAGTTCGGTGAGCAGTCTGCGGACCGCCTGCGGGCCCGGTCCGGTGGACGACAGTTCCATCTGGGCGCGGGTGTTGTCCAGCACGTCGGCGGCGACCGGATGGCGTTCGGTGTGGTAGGTGTCCAGCAATGATTCCGGTGCCCAGCCGTCGATCTGCGCGGCCAGTTTCCAGCCGAGGTTGGCTGCGTCCTGAACGCCCAGATTGAGGCCCTGACCACCGGTGGGCGGGTGGATGTGCGCCGCGTCCCCGGCCAGCAGCACCCGGCCGACCCGATAGCGCTCGACCAGCCGGGTGGCATCGCCGAAGCGGGACAGCCCCCGTGGGGAGTGCACGCCGAAATCGGTTCCGGCGATGGCGCGCAACTGTTTTCGAAAATCCTCGAGGGTGGGTGGCTCCGCGCGATCACCGACTTCCGCGGCGGGGACGATGAATTGGTAGGCCCCCGGTCCGAAGGGCCTGATACTGAATCGCCGGTCGGTCTTGTGGATTTCGGCCACCTTGGCGGCTATCTCCTCCGGCGGCACACCCACTTCCAGCTCACCCATCAGCGTGTCGTTTCGCGAGGGTTCGCCGGGAAAGCCGACGCCGAGCAGTTTGCGCACCGTACTGTGCGCGCCGTCGCAGCCGACGAGGTAGCGCGCTCGCAGCTGCTCACCGTCCGCCAGCCCGACGGTCACTCCCTCGTCGTCCTGCTCGAAACCGGCTACGGCACAACCGTTTCGGACCTGCGCGCCCAGTTCGATCGCATGGTCCTCGAGCAATGTGTTGATGACCGGCTGGTGGATGCCCAGCAGGTATGCGTGTGTGGAATCGAGGCCCTCGGGGGCGGGTTTGGGGATGCCCGCGAAAATACCGCCGACCGGGCGCTGCCTGCCGTGTTCGAGAATGCGATCCAGCAGTCCGCGCATCGCTATCAGCTCGAGACTGCGCATGTGCAAACTGACTATGCGCACGAGCGACGGCGGCTCGGTCTCCTTCTCCAGAACGAGCACCCGCACACCGTGTAGCCGCAACTCGGCGGCGAGCATCGCACCCGTCGGCCCGCACCCGGCAATGATCACATCGAACATGAACCGCCCGTTCGCTGATTTCCGCAGTTCCTGGCATTGGCGGCCAATCTTGCGGGACCCTCGGGCCCGGCCGCAAGCGATATATGGCGACAGGGGTCATTCGTGGAATCTGGTTGTTTCGTCGAGTTCCGCGCGAGTGATCGTGAGGTTGTTGACCGGCGCGTTCTCGAGGGCGTAGCCGAAGGAGATTCCGAAAAGCACCTTGCTGTCCCGGATATTCAAGGTTTCGCGAATTGTGTTGCCGTAGAAGCCGAGCAGGCCCTGGGGGCAGCTGGCTACCCCGTAGGCGGTCATCGCCAGAAGCAGCGTCTGGCCGTACATGCCCAGATCGGCGGTCATCCGTGCGTCCGCGTTGGCGGGGGCGCACAGCAGCGCGACGTGGGGCGCGCCGTAGAACCGCAGGCTTTCCGCGTTGTGCGCATCGCGTGCCGCACGGTCGCCGCGGTCGATACCCAGTGCGGCGTAGATGGTTTCGCCGAAATCCCTGCGGCGCCGCTGATGCACGTCGCTGTAGAGCTCGTCTCGGTAGGGGAAGTCCACGGACAGGAGGTTGTGCGCGTGGGCGGCCACCAGTGCGTCGCCGAGCCGATCGCGCATCGCGCCGCTGACCACTTCGACGGTCCACGGCTGGGTGTTGGAGTTCGAGGGGGCCGCACCCGCCAGCGAGAAGATCGCCCGCATCGTGTCGGTCGGGACCGGGTCGGGCCGGAAGGCGCGCACGGCTCGCCGGGAACGGATCAGTCGCTCGGCGTAGTCGGGCGCGGCGGTGAGGGGGCTGGTCACGGCTTCTCCTCCTGAATTCTTATGTATACGGAGCCGTTTACATAATGATGGGGAGGTTAGCACGCGTTAGCCTGTTAAGTACACGGGACCGTATGCTTTAGGCGTGAGCGAGGTGCAGACGATCCGACGTCGCCGCGGCCGGGGCGGTCGTGAGCGCATCCTGGCGGCGGCCACCGCGCTGTTCGAGTCGCAGGGGATCACCGCGACGGGGATGGAGCAGGTCGCCGCCGCCGCTCCCGTATCCAAACGCACTCTGTACACGCACTTTTCGACCAAGGACGAGCTCGTCGTCGGCTACCTCCGGCACCTGCTCGAATCTGGACGCACCACGGAGGGCGTGCTGGAGCGAGAGGACCTGCCTCCTCGCGAACGGCTCCTGGCCTTGTTCACGATCCCGGATCACGGCGACGGCCCGATCCGCGGCTGCCCCTTCGTCGACGCCGCCGCCGAATTCCCGGACCCGCACAGCCCCGTCCACCGCTACGCGGCCGAGCAGAAGCGTCGTTTCGTCGATCGCCTGACCGAGCTGGTGGGCACCCTGGGAGTCGCGCACCCCCGACTCCTGGGCGAACAACTCGCGATCCTCGCCGACGGCGCCGCCACCCGCTCGATGGTCCTCAACGACACCGCCAGCACCCACCCCGCCAGAGCCGCCGCCACGGCCCTCCTCGACGCAGCCACCCCACCTCACTGAACCGCACTGCTCAACTCCTGGGCAGCCGATTGAGACTGTCGCACAGGACACATCGGCCTCCTCCTCTCGACAGCAGGCGACCTTCGCGAGCAACCAGTGTGGCAGCACACGCCGCCCGCCACGTCCTAGCCTGTGGCGGGTACGAACGTCACGGGCAACTCGGTCAGCGCGCGGTGGAATGGTCCGGGCCGCCAGGTCGGCCGGCCCGTTGTGAAGTTCAATCGCATTTCGGGCAGCATATCGAGCAGTTGATCGATGGCGTCCTGGGCGATCATGTAGGCGGGAATCCGTGCGGGGCAACTGTGTTGCCCGACCCCCCAGGCCAGATGGGAACGGTTGCCGGTCAAATCGTCGGACCGGATCGAGGGGTCGTTGTTGCATGCGGCCATGCTGATGACGACCGGCTGGTGAGCCGGAAGCCAGATGTCGTCGACGAGCACGGGCTGCCGCGGGTAGGTGATCAGTAGATTCGCCAATGGTGGGTCGTCGAACAACACCTCGTCCAGCGCATCGCGGGTGGACAGCGTTCCGCCCACGACGCTGTCGCCGAAGCGGCTGTCGGACATGATCAGCAGCAGGGTGTTGACGATCAGGTTCAACAGGAATTCGATGCCGGTCCCGTAGATCTGAGCAACATGGTTGGCCGCCTCGGCATCATCGAGGTCGGCCGGGTGCCGCAATATCCGTGAGGTGATGTCGTTACCCGGCTGGCCGCGTTTGAGCGTGACGAGTTCGATCAGCGCCGCGTAGAGCATCCGGTTGCCCTCTTCCGAATCGACGGCCTCGACGATCGCGGCGGTCGCGATGGCGAGTCGCTGGCCGATCTCGGGTGGGCAGCCCAGCAGGGTGTTGACGACCTGGAAGACCAGCGGGAAGACGTACTGCTCGATCAGTTCGGCGGTGCCGTCACGGCAGAAGCCGTCGATCAACGGGGCAGCGATGGCCTCCACCGTCGCGTGCAACGCGTACAGGTCCACCGCATTGATACTTTCGGTGGTGGCCGGCCGATAGCGCAGATAATCGGCACCGGTGCTGCGGCTGGCGACAGGCCGCCATTCGAGCATCGGAAGAACCGGGCAGTCGGAGGGGATGCCGCGCTGCCAGGCGCGGGGATCGGCGGGGAAATGCTCCGGATCGTTGAGGATCCGGACCGCGGTGCGGTACCCGAGCACCAGGGTGGCGGGCACACCGGGTGAGAGTTCCACCGGCGCCAAACTACCGTAGCGGCTTCGCATTTCGTGATAGGCAGTGTGCGGGTCGGCCGCGAATTCCGGTGTGTACATCGGAACCCGCGGCCCGTCGAAATCCATCGGCGCGCTGTGGGCGGTTGCATACGAGAGAGACTGAGAATCACTCAACAGGGAGACTCCAGGGTGCGGTGGGTATCGCGGGTGGTTTACCAGCTGTACGGCGTCGAACCCCACCGGCCCGATTCCACCGATGGGAAGACACAACCTGGATTGCCGAACCAGTTACAGCCGGACGAGATCAGACGCCGAGAGCGTCCAGCGAAGCGAGATCATCGACGGCCGAGGTAATCCGCCGCAGCAACGTGAGACAGGTTTGTACCGACTGCATCTCGGGTTGGTAGATCGCGCGGCCGATCGTGAAAGCCCATGCCGCATAGGCGAACATCGACTGTTGACGGTAGGCGAGCCAGGCGTCGTCGAACGACAGCGGGCTGCCACCGCAGCGTTCGAGCTCATCGAGGTAGGCCCGCAGTAGGTCACGATCCCAGGCACGCCGATCGTCCGGCTCACAACCCGAGTTCACTGTGTAGGCGAAGTCGTGGGCCCAGCCGCCCTGCATCACCACCTGCCAGTCAGCGAAACCCATCTGCCCATCGCCGGTCAGATAGGTCTGCCCGATATGCGGATCGCCGTGCAGTACGGTGCGGGGCATCTCGTGTGTGGCGAGTTCGAGGGCGCGCTCGACACCGGCCCACAGCCGATCGTTCTCGCCATGCAGCGCCGCGGGGACGACGTCTGCCGCCCGTTTCAAACCGACAGCACAGCGTGTCTTCATATCGATCGCGGACAGCAGAGAAATCAGGAACTCCGCCGGGGTGTGCAGAACACTGACCGATGGATGCTCCCAGAAGCCGCCGTGCAGACGCGCGAGATTTCGTACCAGCCCCTCCATCTGCTCCCGGGTGACCGGCGCGATCGGCTCGCTGAACACAGCATCCCGGGTGGCGACAACATCCTCCATGAGCGCAATCGACCGCCACGACCGAGGGTCGACCGCACCCCAGTAACCGCGCGGTGCCTCCATCTCCACACGTGGGCGAAAGTCCTTGAAGAACCGCGTTTCTCCGTCGATCACCCCGGTCCCACCCAGCAGCAATCGTTGCCGCAGAGACGTACTCGTCTTCGCGAACAAGTCGACCGGCAATCCAGCCCGATGCCCGGCATCGTTGTATTCGACATGGATGCCGACTCGCGTGGAAGTCCCGCTGCCGCCATCGGTGGTGGTGAAGGCGCGGACCTCGGCACCAGCCACTTCTCGGCACAGAACTGCGGTGAGCCACTGAGTTGTGACAGCAGCGCCGGACGCGGGGATATCGGCGATGCCGACCGCCCTCGGTCGCGTGACCTTCTCCTGGAAGACATGCCCGCCGACCGTGGTGAGCCGACCGAGCAACCAGAGCTTGTGGTTCATGGAGCCACGCCTCGATTCAAAGGGAGGGGACGGAACACCTTGTGCGACAGCGACTATCCGTGCTGCCGATCGTAGCGGTGTGTCCCCACCCGATGAGCCCCCACCAGTGGCGGCACTGTTAATAGGGTGCGGTCCAGTTGATGAGCCTGTGCCGCCTACCGTTTGCTCTCCGCCCGCAGCTCCGCCAGGGCCAGTTCGGAGGTGTTCACCAGATCCTCTGCCTCCTGCTTGGTGCCGACCATGGGTTGGGAGCCGCGGAGGGGGAGTAGGGAGGATTCGCGGAGGAACAGGGCCGCTATGAAACCGATTATGCCGGAGGCGATCAGGTAGAAGGCGGGCATCATCAGGTTGTGCGTGACGTCGACCAGGGCGGTGTTGACGAGGGGGGTCGTGCCGCCGAAGGCCGAGACCGCGATGTTGAACGAGATGCCCATGGCGCCGTAGCGGATGGCGGTGGGGAAGAGGGCGGGCAGGGTGGCGGCGCTGGGTCCGGCGAAACCGGCCAGGAGCGCGGCCAGGACCAGCGTGCCGAGCAGGGGCAGTATCCAGCCGTCCTGCCGGATCAGCATGAAGCACGGGTAGGCGAGGACGATCTGGGCCACCGCGGCGGTCAGGAAGACCGGGCGCCGGCCGAATCGATCGCTGGCCCGGCCCACGAAGGTGATCAGCAGGACCACCAGCGCCATCGCGCTGAGCACCAGGATGTCCGAGTGCGTGGTGGAGCGGTGCAGTGATTCGGTCATGTAGGTCGGCAGGTAGGCCGTCACCATGTAGTTGGTGACGTTGTAGAGCAGCACCAGGCCGATGCACATCAGCACCGCCCGCCAATGCCGGGTGAGGATCTCCACGATCTCGTGCAGTCGCCCGCTGCCGGACTCCTGCTCGGCCAGGTCCCGGTCGTGCGCGTCGAGTTGTTCCTGGTAGGCGGGGCTGTCCTCCAGTTTCAGCCGGATATACAGGCCGATGGCGCCGATCGGCCCGGCGATCAGGAAGGGCAGGCGCCAGGCCCAGGACTCCAGGGCCTGGTCACCGAGGGTCGCGGTGAGCACGGTGACGAGCCCGGATCCGGCGGCATAGCCGGTGAAGGTGCCGAAGTCGAGCCAGCTGCAGAGGAAACCGCGCCGCCGGTCGGGGGAGTACTCGGCGACGAAGGTGGTGGCGCCGCCGTATTCGCCGCCGGTGGAGAAGCCCTGCACCATCCGGCAGACCAGCAGCAGGATCGGGGCGAATACGCCGATCGTGGCGTAACTGGGGATGAAGCCGATCGCGAAGGTGCTGCCCGCCATCATGAGCATGGTGGTGGCCAGCACCTTCTGGCGGCCGATCCGGTCGCCGAGCGGGCCGAAGTACAGTCCGCCGAGCGGTCGCACCAGGAAGGCCGCGGCGAAGGTCGTGAACGAGGCCAGCACCTGCACTCCCGCGCCGACGTCCGGGAAGAACACCTTCCCGATGACAACCGCGAGATAGCTGTAGACGCCGAAGTCGAACCATTCCATGCAGTTCCCGACGGAGGCGGCGACCACGGCCCGCTTGAGCATCCCCGCGTCGACGACGGTGATGTCCTTCAGCGCGAGTGGACGGCCGCGCTTGCGCATGCGCCGGGTGAACTCCGCCCGCACATGGCCCGGCATGGCCTGCAAGACGTCGCGCGCCGACCGGCGGCCGCTGCTCTGTTCCATCGCCGCACTCCCCACTCTGGACGGATCATGCTCTGCCGCTGTCAACGAAGAATCGTAGGCGCGCGACGCGTCCGTCCCAGGTAGGCGCACCCGACATGGATGCCGCGGGTTTGCTGGTTCGGGGGTGTCGGCGGACGTGCCGAGCCCCATCCGGCGTGCCGGATGGGGCTCGATTCGAGGCCGGTCAGTGCGTTGCGTCGGCGAGGTCGACGACCGTCGCCCCGGCCGCGTTGCTCTGCACCGATGTGATGCCCTTCTTCGCCGCGTCCTTGGTCGCGTAGGCCTGGCTCTGGGCGATGACCTCGCCGTTGCCGGCCTTCAGGCGCCAACGGAATTTATCGGCGGCGTCAGCGAAGAGTTCGAATTTGCCGGACATTGTTTCCTCCCGTTTCATTTCGTCGGGAAACTCGTCTTACTACATGGGTTTGCCCGGATCGACGAGCCTCAATCACCGATGGATGCACCTTCGGTCCACGCCGCCTCGAGGTGCCGCTCGGCGCGGGTTTCGGACATCTCGAAATCTAGGGCAGAAGTTGTCCTAGGTGCTTCCTACGGTAATTCTCATGAGCGCAGACATCACCCCCTTCCGCATCGACGTCCCCCAGGAACAGCTGGACGACCTGAACCGTCGCCTGGACGCCACCCGCTGGCCCGATCAGGCTCCCGGCGTCGGATGGGCGCAGGGCATCCCGCTGGACTACACCCGGGAACTGGCCGACTACTGGCGCCACACCTACGACTGGCGCGCGCAGGAGGCCCGGCTCAACTCCTTCCCGCAGTTCCGCACCGAAATCGACGGCCACAGTGTGCATTTCATCCATGTCAGCTCGGCCGAACCCGACGCCCTGCCCCTGGTGCTCACGCACGGATGGCCCGGTTCGATCGTCGAATTCCTCGAGGTGATCGAGCCGCTGACCAACCCGGTGGCGCACGGCGGCAGGCCGGAGGACGCCTTCCACGTCGTCGTGCCCACCATCCCCGGCTACGGGCTGTCCGGGACCGCCGTCGGCTGGTCCACGACGCGGGTCGCGCGGGCGTGGGCCGAGTTGATGCATCGCCTCGGCTACGAGCGCTACGCCGCGCACGGTGAGGACACCGGCGCGGCGATCTCCCGCCAGTTGGCGGTGATCGACGCCGAGCACCTGGTCGCGGTGCACCTGACCGACATCGCGTCGGCCACGGTGACCGCCGAGACCGCGGACCCCGACGATCCCGCCGAACAGCGCGCTGCCGAGGAGGGGATGCACTTCCAGTTCCAGTTCGGTGCGTACGCGCTGCTGCAGGCCAGCCGTCCGCAGACGCTGTCCTACGCGCTCACGGACTCGCCGGTGGGCCAATTGGCTTGGATCGTCGAAAGATTCAAGGACTGGACCGACTCCACAGACGCACCCGAGGACGCCGTCGACCGCGACGCGATGCTGACCAACGTCATGATCTATTGGCTCAACGGCACCGCCGGTTCGTCGGCGCGCTACTACTACGAGGGTGCCGCCACGTGGGGCTCGCCCGAGCCCGATACCGATGTGCCGGTCGCCGTGGCGGTCATGCCGCACGACATCGGTGGCGCCCTGATCCGCCGCATCGCCGAGCGGAACCACAACATCGTGCGCTGGACCGAACTCGAGCGGGGCGGCCACTTCGCCGCCATGGAGGAACCCGACCTGATCGTCGACGATCTGCGCGCGACGTTCCGCGACTACCGGAAATGAATCCGCCCGTCAGCACGAGGCACCGGCCCGGTCCCGCAGTCCCTCGGCGAACAGGCGCGCCGCCTCGAGGTCGGCGGCGTCGGGCCGCCCCTTCCGAATACCGCCGACGAGCTTGAACGGCAACCAGGTGTCGTACGCGCGGCACGCGAACGTGTCGACCACCTGGAAGCCCCGCTGCTCGAGCAGGCGCGCCAGCCGACGGATGTAGGGGCGGAACGGCGGTTCCGGCAGGCCGCTGCTGGTGAAGACGAACGCCCGGCCGCGCTGCTCCGGCGGCAGCGCCCGGACGAATTCGAGGAGCCGCGGATGGAACTCCAGGTTGAAGATGCCCGAACCGAAGCCCACGAGGTCGTAGGCGGCCAGCTCCGCCGCCCCGATCTGTTCCGGTGCCACGACCCGGGCCCCCAGCACCCGGCCCAGGACATCGGCCACCTTCCTCGTATTGCCGTGAGATACGGAGGTGCACACGATGATTGCCTTCATGACGACGGTCCTTCCCCGGTGGTGCTCGCCTGATCTGCTCGATCTCTGAGACACCGCCCGAGCCGGGACCGTGACACGGCGGCCGCTGTGGTCTCCGTTACACCGGATGGGTCTGCCGATAGCTGCGCGCGACGAGCGCCGAGCGCAGGTACCACAGCCCGCTGGCCTGCGTGGGATCGCATCCGGTGAGGGTGGCGATGCGCTTGAGCCGGTAATCGACCGTGTTGGTGTGGATGTGCAGGGCGTGCGCGGTGCGCTGGCGGTTGAGGTTGTTGCTGATGTGCCGCTGCAGGGTCTCGAGCAGTTCGGGATGCGCGTCCAGGGGATCGAGCAGGGTGCCCAGGTGCTCGCGGCCGGGACCCGGCCGGGTGAGCTGGTATTCGAGGGCGATGTCGTCGAATCGGTACAGGCCCCGGACGAGCTTCAGCCGGTGCACCATGTCGAGCAGTTGGTGTGCCCGGTCGGCGGCCGCGGGAATGTCGTGGGAACCCGCGGTGACGACGGTCGCCGTGATGGGCACCTGCGCCGCCTGCGACAGCACGGTGACGAGGCGGTCGAGTTCGTCGGTATCGCCGTCGGTGGTGGGAATGAGCAGGGTGCCGCCGTCGACGCTGAGCAGCGACAGCACCGTGTTGCCGTCGTGTCCGGTGGCGAGCGCGGCCTGAATGCGCCGCAGCTTGCGCCGGGCGACCACCGCGCCGTCCACCATCGGGTTGGCCTCCTCGGGATGCGCCGGGATGGCCAGGGCCAGCACGTTGTACTGCTCGGCGATCTCGATGCCGCATTCGCGGGCCATGGTCGAGGTGGGGTGCCCGCCGAGCAGCGCCGAGGTGAGCGTGTGCACGGCCGTGTGATGCTCGCTGACCACCGACCGCAGTTCGCGCACATAGGCTTTCGAGACCGCGGTGGTCATGGTGTCGAGCATGTCGACGACGAGCTTCGCACCGCCGATCAGGTTGTCGTAGTCGCCGCGGCGCAGCAGCAGCATCTCCTCGTCGCCGTCGCGCATGCGGCGGTAGCTGTTGGTGGCACTGGTGACCACGAGGTCGAATCCGAGGCGGAAGCCCTCGTGGATGGCGTGGTGGATGGTGTCGATCGGCACGCCCTCCCGCGCCCACTGCGCGGCGGTGTCCTCGAGCTTGCGGATCTTCTCCGGGACGTCGACACCGTCGAGCATGCTGACCGCCAGTTCCAGGCACAGGCGGGTGATGCTGGTGACGTCGCCGTGGATGGCGTCGCCCGGCAGCGTGCGGCACGGCGCCACCGTCTCCACGAAATGCCCCACCATCTGCCGAGACAGGGCGCGCACGTTCTTCAGCGGTTCGGACAACGGGGTGCCCGAATACGTCAGGCCTGGGTTGTTCGACGTGTCGGCGGTCATCGGCGACCTCTCTTCCAACCATGAGTCAGACGCGGTGGTCTGCTATCGCTGTTTGCTCTGCCAGAAACGGTAAGCCGAGCGCGCGCTCACCTTCTACTCCTCTTTGAAAGGTTGTCGGCAGTCGCAAAAATAGCCCTTCAGCAGGCAATTCGTCCGTTCGCGGCTGGAACGATGTGGGTCATGGTGAGCCGATAGTTGGGGAGGTGCTCACTTTTTGTGCGACGGCGGTGTTTCAGGCGGCCCGGGCCTTGATTTCCGCCTCGGCCATGGCCGCCATCATGCGCGCGGTCATTGCGATGGCCTCCTTGCGCTCCTGGCTGTCGACCTCCAGTGCCGACGCCCGGAGCACCGCCGCGAAACCCGTGTTGATCAGCACGAATGTCATCACGTCGTACTCGTGGTCGTCGCCGGGGCCGAGCAACTGGATCACCAGCACCTTCACCAGCAGGCGCAGGCGCGGTTCGAATTCGGGGATGCCGCTGCTGTAGAACTGCACCCCCGCCACCAGCGCCCGCACCAGCTTGGCATTGGCCACCAGCTCGTCGGTGATGACCTCCAGGATGCCGGTGACCAGCTCCAGGATGGATTTCTCCGACATGCCGAACACCCGCTGTGTGAAGCGTCTTTCGACGTTCTCGAGCAGCCGCCCGAGCAGTTCTTCGACGATGACGGAGCGATCGGAGAAGTATCGGTAGACGGTGCCGACGCTCACCCCGGCCTCGGCCGCGATGCGATTCGTCGAGGTATTGGCGATGCCGCGCTCCCCGAAAAGCTGTGCGGCAGTGTCCAGGATGTGCTCCCTGGTTGCCTTGGCCCGGTCCTGTGTCGGACGACGACGCTGGCCCACAGTTTTCGATGGCATCGCGACCTCCTGCCTGCTGTCGCTAGAAGATGAGCATCGCTCAGTTTAGTCACCGCCCCTGTTGCTACGGGGCGAAAACGTGCAGAGTGAACACCGCATCGCTCGGAAGATGTGCCAATGGAGGTGCGATAGTGGGCAATCGGGTGCCGAAGGGTCGTCTCGCGCGGGGCGGCAGGATGGGCCGACTGGTTGCGGGGCAGGCCATTCGCGGAGTCGGTACGCGGCTGTCCATGATCGGAAAGCCCGACCAGGCCCGGCAGGTCCTGGCCGAGCGGTCCACCCTGCAGACCGCGCAGCAGCTCGTCACCGTGCTCGGCGGCATGAAGGGCGCGGCGATGAAGCTGGGCCAGATGCTCTCGGTTCTCGATGTCGACCTGCTCCCGGAATCGCATCGCGAGATGTTTCGCGACAAGCTCGCCGAGCTGCGCGATCAGGCTCCGGCGGCCCCGTTCGCGGCCATGCGCAAGGTGATCGAGGACGATCTCGGGCCGATGGCGCGGGTCTTCGCCGATTTCGACGAGGAACCGATAGCCGCGGCCTCGATCGGTCAGGTCTATCGGGCCACCCTGCGCGACGGGCGCCGGGTCGCGGTGAAGGTCAAATATCCGGGTGTGGACCGGGCCGTCGAGGCCGATATGCGCAATCTGGTGATGATCAGCCGGCTCTGGAAATCCATTCTGCCCAGCGCGGCCGACAACGAGGTGCTGGACGAGATCGCCCGCAATATCGGCAGCGAACTCGATTACGAGCGCGAGGCCCGCAGCCAGCATCACGTGGCGTCGCGCTACCGGGATCATCCGTTCATCACCGTCCCCGACAGCGTCGAAGAACTGTGCGGGCACAACGTGCTGGTAACCGAATTCCTAGACGGGAAATCGTTTCCGGAGATCCAGGAGCTACCGGTCGACGATCGCAATCGGATCGGCGAGCTCATCTATCGCTTCTACGTCAATACCGTGTTCTCCGACTACCAGTTCTGCGGCGATCCGCACCCCGGCAACATCATGCTCGCGGCCGACGGCCGGGTGGGATTCGTGGATTTCGGGCTCTATCACTCCATGGAGCCGGAGTATGTCGAACTGGAGCGCACGGGCATGCGGGCGGCGGGCGAATATCGCGCGCAGGACCTGTACGACCTGTGGGTCGGGCGCGGCATCATCGAACCCGACGCGAGTATCGATCCGCAGGAAGTGCTGGAGTACGTGTGGGCCGCCGCGGGCTGGCATCTGCTCGACGAGGAAATAACGATCACTCCCGAACTCGCCACCGGCGCGGTCGTGCTCGCCGTAGACCCCCGGGCCGCCGAATTCCAGGGAATGCGGCAGCAGCGGCTGCCACCCGAGCATGTTTTCTCGCGGCGAGTGGACCTGTTCACCTTCGCGGCGCTGGGCCAGTTGGAGACCACCAACAACTGGCATCGCATCGCCCGGGAGTGGCTCTATCGCGAGCCGCCGACCACCGGCATCGGGCAGACGGTGGCGCGCTGGCAGAGCCGAGCCTGACGCCGAAAGTTACACTCCGAGACCGGAATTGCCCGCGATCGGGGTGAGCCGGGCCAGATCGGTCCGGCGCCGGGACACCCATCCGACGATCGGTCCCGCGAACAGGTCCGCCAGCCGGGTGTACGGCCAGACGGCGAGGAGCAGGACGATGATCAGGCCCCGGGCCTGGTAGAGGGCGGGGGCCGCGGCCATCGCGGCCGGGTTCGGGTGCAGGGTCGGCAGCGAACGAGCCCAGGTGAACAGCGTCTCGGCGGTGCGGTAGTGGTCGCCGGTCGAGTTCGGATCCATCCTGATGAGGACGCCGGACAGCAGCATCGCGGTCAGGACGGGGAGGGTGATGCGGTCCACCGGTGTGATCGGTGTACGGTGCGTGCCCGCGATCATCGACGGCAGGATCAGCATCACCGCACCCGCGGCGGCGGTGGGTAGCGCGACCACCTCGACCGCGAGGATGACGAGGTAGAACGCCTCGGGCGGGTGGTTGTGCGGGCCCGAGGCGAGCAGGTCGGTGAGTCGGGCGGCCACGACGAGGGTCGCGCCGAGCCGGAACGCGATCGCGCCGTACCACTCGGCACGGTCGGCGTCCGGCGACGGGCGGAAGCGGTCGCGGCGAAAGCGCCAGAGATGGCCCAGCGCAAAAGATCCCAGCGCGCAGTAGGGCAGTACGATCCACAGCAGAACCGTCACGGGTCGGATCATCGCCTTCCGTCTGGGGATGTCGGGACCCTCACGCTCGCAGAGGCGCAAATTGCGGGCAAGGGACCTTGGACACCTACCGGTGCGTATCCGGACGAATCGCCGTGTGCAGTTGCCGCAGGAATGCGCGCGCCGTGTCGAGGTGCGCGGGCTGCAGCCCGTCGTACCGGTCGACCGCGATCAGCCGGGTCGGCGCTCCGGAGTCGCTGCGCCGCCGGGCCCAGCCCTGGTCGTCCGGCTGGAACTCGTCGTCGAACCAGCAGAACGGCCGCCGGCCGGCCCATCGAGCGATTGCTGGAAGTTTGCCGTTATGGCCATCCCGATGCCGGAATCCGGTGTCCTCGAAGCCGATCACCGCGAGTGCCGGGAGGCCCAGCACCGGGCTCAGGAGCCGGTTGGCCTCATGTTGCCAGGCCGTCGCCCAGACCAGCTCGGCATCGCTCTCGGCCGCGAGATCCAGTAGCCGCGGGCCGAGTTCGAGGTTCAGCGAGACGCGGTGTTCGACCGGCGGGATCGCCGCGATGATCCGGTGGCGCACCACATACGGCCGAAATCCGATGGGCCGCGGCCGATCCCGCGAAGGGTAGGGGTTCAGCGGGCCGTCGACATCCAAAAGTATTGCCGCACGGTGTGGTTCGATCATGCGCACCCTCCCCGGCTCGGTATCGAGGATACCGTGACGCACGGTCCACCGAGCGGCGATCCGTCGCGGCCGCGGGTTTGCCGGACTATCGAGGCCTGGCCGACGCGGGCAGGTCTGTGGCATATTTGACTGGGTAACGAGCTCTCGGCCCTCTTCGTCAGGAGACCGGATGTCCGATCCGTTGCACACCAGAATCTGCCTCACCGGTGCGGCGCACCGGGCCCCGATGGTGAGCCTGTTTCTCGTCCCCGAACCCCGCGTGCGCGGCGCCTGCATGCTGCACCTGCTGGAGCAGGCGCCGGTCGGCGACGTCCCGCGCCGCGATCCGGATCTCATCGCGTCGGTCGAGGCCCGCTGTCTGCCGGGAGCGCGGGCCCGGCTGGTGGCGTTCGAGTCCGCCGACCATCCGGCGATCCCCGGGGCGGGCCTGCGCACCGTCTACCACGATCACTACATCGCCGACGGCCCGCTGGGCCTGGACACCGGGGACCCGGCCGAACTGGCCCGGCTGTCGATGCTGCCCGAGCATCCGATCGGCCTGCGCCGCATCGACGACTTCGAAGATCATTCGGTGCGCCGGGCCATGCTGGCCGTGTATCGCTATTTCGGTGTGGACCAACGCATTCCGCTGATGTACCACGGTTTCGCCGAGCCACAGGACGGCTGGCTGGCACTACGCACCGCCATCGCCTGACTCCGCGGTCAGCGTGCCGTGACGAAGCCCTGGGAGACCAGCCAGTCGCGGGCGACGTTCGCGGGCTCCTGACCCTCGACGTCCACCTTGCGGTTGAGTTCGGTGATGGACTCGTTGGTCAGCAGCCGCGAGATCGGCTCCATCACCTGCGCGACCTGCGGGTGCGCGGTGGCGAAGGATTCCCGCATCACCAGTGCCGCATTGTATTTCGGGAAGAACTTCTGGTCGTCCTCGAGCAGTTTCAGGTTCAGCGCCGGGATGCGGCCGTCGGTGGCGGCGACGGATCCGAACTGGCAGGTGCCGTTGGCCGTCGCCGGGTACACCAGCGCGTCCTGCATGACCTGCTTCTTCACCTTGCCCATATCGACGCCGTACTTGCGGACCAGGCCCGGGAACCCGTCCTGGCGGACGCTGAATTCCGTACCGACGCAGGTGTTTCCGGTGGCGGGGTCGGTGTTCACCAGGCGCGCGTAGTCCGACAGGGTGACGGCGCCGGTTTTCTGCTGGCTCTCCGCGCTGGTCACCAGGGCATAGGTGTTGTTCATCGGCGCCATATCGGCCCACACCATGCCGTGCTTGTCGCGATCCTGGTCGCGCACCGCATCGAACTGCCCGACCGAGTCGGGAATCGGCGTCTCGTTGCCGAGATAGTTGATCCACCCGGTGCCGGTGTAGTCGAACGCGACGTCGACCTGACCGTGCAACTGCGCATCGCGCAGGCTGTTGGAACCGGTGATGGCGGTCAGGTCGCGGACCTCCGCCCCGGCGGCGCTGAGGGCGAATTCGATCAGGTAGCCGAGGATGATCTGCTCGGTGAAGTCCTTGGAGCCCACGATGATTCGCACGCCGTCCAGCTCGGGGACGGGCTGGATACTGCCGGGCCCGACCCGCAGCGGGACCGCGCCACCCGCCTCCAGGCCACAGCCGGAGAGCAACAATCCGACGGCGGCCACGGCGGCGACCAGCTTCGCCCACCTCGTCGACGCCCGGATTCCGCCCGATCTCATCGCAACCCCTTCGGCTCGAGGAACCGTTCGGCCAGCGCGCCGAGCCAGTCCACCAGCAGGGCCAGCGCGACCGCGAGGATCGCGCCCACCCACAGCGTCACGTTGTCGCGCAGCTTGTAGCCGGTGTCGATGAGGATGCCGAGGCCGCCCGCGCTCACCAGGAACGACAGCGTCGCGGTCCCGACCGCCAGCACCAGGGAGGTGCGCAGCCCGGCCAGGATGTAGGGCACGGCGAGGGGAAACTCGATGCGGCGCAACACGGTTGCCGCCGACATGCCCTGACCGCGTCCGGCATCGACGAGCATCGGATCGACCTGCTGATAGCCGAGGATGGTGTTGCGCAGCACCGGAAGCAGCGAGTACAGGGCGATCGGGCCGACGCCGACCCAGAACCCGGTCTTCTGCGTCCACAGGTAGGTGAGCACGATCAGGCCGATGGTCGGCGCGGCGGAGCCGATATTGGCGATGCCGACGAACAGCGGTGCCAGCCGCCGATACCGCGCCCGGGTCAGCAGCGTGCCGAGCGGCACCGCGATCACGACCACGATCGCGATGACCGTCGCCGTGATCACCACGTGCTCCCAGGTGGCGGTGGCGATGTTGTCGGCGTTCATGCTGGCCTGCTGCGTGGCGGTCAGCGTCCGGCTGAATCCCCAGACCAGCACGCCGACGGCCAGCGCGATCGCCAGCACCGGCTGGGCGTACAGGCGGAGGCGTTCGGCCCGCCGCTCGGGATGACCGGTGACCTCACTCATGTTTGTTCGCCCGAATCCGTTGTGGCCGAGGTGTGTTCGGCGCGCATATCGGACAGGTGCGATACCAGCGTATCGATGGTGATCAGACCGGCGTACTCGCCGCGGCGACCGGTGACGACGGCGTTGGCGGTGCTCTCGGTCAGCAGCGCCTCGAGCGCCTCCTGCAGCGACGAGCGCCGCGAGACGGTGCCCGTCACGGGCAATCCGACGTCGCGCAGCGACGCGGTCGAGGCCAGCTGCGCGGCCGACACCCAGCGCAGCGGGCGGCGCTGAGTGTCGAGGACCAGGCCCCACTTCCACTCCCGCTCGGCGAGCGTCGTGCGCAGCGGCGCCACGTCGTCGGTTTCCAGCGCGGTCGGGCACTGGCCGAGTTCGACGTCCTCGACTCGGACCAGGGTGAGCTGCTTGAGCCCGGCGTCGGCGCCGACGAATCCGGCGACCGTCTCGTCGGCGGGCTCGGCCAGGATCGCCGCGGGGGTGTCGTACTGCAGGATCCGGGACTGGTTGCCCAGCACCGCGATTCGATCGCCGAGCTTGACGGCCTCGTTGAAGTCGTGGGTGACGAAGACGATCGTCTTGTGGAGTTCGGCCTGCAGGTGCAGCAGTTCGTCCTGCAGCAACCCGCGGGTGATCGGGTCGACCGCGCCGAACGGCTCGTCCATCAGCAGCACCGGGGGGTCGGCCGCCAGCGCCCGCGCCACGCCCACGCGCTGCTGCTGCCCGCCCGACAGCTGCCGCGGATACCGGTCGCGGAAGGTGCCGGGATCGAGGCCGACCAGCTCGAGCATCTCGTCGATACGGGCGGTGATCTTGGCGCGGTCCCAGCCGAGCAGCCCGGGCACGGTGGCGATATTGCGGGCCACGGTCATGTGCGGGAACAGCCCGGCCTGCTGGATCGAGTAGCCGATCTCGCGGCGCAGCCTGTCCGGGTTGACGCGGGTGACGTCGCGGCCCGCGATCGTGATGGTGCCCGACGTCGGCTCGATGAGCCGGTTGATCATCCGCATCGTGGTGGTCTTGCCGCAGCCCGACGGGCCGACGAAGACCACGGTCTCCCCGGCGGGAATGGTGAGCGAGACGTTCTCGACGGCCGGATCCCGCTGTCCCGGATAGCGTTTGGTGACCGAATCGAGCACGATCTCGGCCCGGGGATGCTCCTCGGTGTGCTCGGAGGCGGCGGTCGCGGTATCAGTCACGGATTCCCCTCGGGGTGGTGAGGCGGCCGATGAGAACGAGCGCGGCATCGAGCGCGAGCGCCAGCACGATGATCAGCACCGTGCCGGTCAGCGCCATCGGCACCGCGGTCGG
The DNA here is from genome assembly GCF_001613165.1 of Nocardia mexicana NBRC 108244. Taxonomy (GTDB): domain Bacteria; phylum Actinomycetota; class Actinomycetes; order Mycobacteriales; family Mycobacteriaceae; genus Nocardia; species Nocardia mexicana. Next base: position 124,471 of record NZ_BDBV01000003.1, on the reverse strand, counting down.
GCTGCCCAGCCGGGCCAGGCCGGAGAAGATCAGGTTGCCCAGGCCCGGGCCCTTGGCGTAGGCGGCCATGGCCAGAATGCCCATGCTCAGCTGCGTGCTGACGCGGATGCCCGCCAGGATCGACGGCCAGGCCAGCGGCATCTCGATCCGGGCCAGCACGCGCAGCCGGTTCATGCCCACACCGCGGGCCGCGTCGGCCACGGCCGGGTCGACCCCGGCCAGGCCGATGATGGTGTTGCGCAGGATCGGCAGCAGCGCGTACAGCACCAGGGCCGTGACGGTCGGCATCACGCCCAGGCCCATCGCCGGAATGAGCAGGCCCAGCAGGGCGAACGACGGAACCGTCAGAATGATGCTGGCGGCCGCCGTGGACAGCGCCGAGCCCCACGGGCTGCGATGGACGGCGATGCCGATCAGCACCGCCACCACGGTCGCGAGCAGCACGGACTGTACGACCGCCGAGACATGCAGATACGAGTCGGTCAGCAGCTGGTTTCGGTGATCGACGACGAAGTTCCACAGCGTGTCCAGGGTTTAGCCCTCCCGCATCCTCGACGTCCGGGCAGAGTGTATCGACACGGGGCGAAAAGGTATGGCATTTCGGCCGGTTTGTCGCAATGGCGATACCGTCTCAGTATCGTCGGGCCGGGACGGAGCAGACGGTGAGGCGGAGGACTCGATGACTCGGGGTGGGACGGCAACGCCGGGCAGGGCACGCGCGAAGGCATGGTGGGCCGCGGCGGGCCTCGCGCTCGTGCTCGCCGTCGCCGTGGTTGCGGGAATGCAATGGTGGCAGCACAATTCGGCCCCCGCGGCGATCGCGGGCGAGCGATTGACCGCCTTCCCCGACATCGATCCGACCGGCCTCGACGCCGATCAGGCCCGCATCGTCGAGGTGGTACGCGGCGAATACGACAACCCCGGCGACGGCCTCGAGTACGCCGAGGGCGTCGAGGAGCCCTGGTGCGCGGACTTCGTGAGCTGGGTGATGCGCGCGGCCGGGCGCCCGCTGGCCAACCCCAATTCCGGGTCCTGGCGCATCCCGGGAGTCTATACGCTGCAGGAATACTTCGAAGGAGAGGGCCGGTTCGCCGCCGCCGACTCCGGCTACCTGCCGCGAGCGGGGGATGTGGTGCTCTACGACGCGACCAGCCCGTTCGGCCAGCACACCAATATCGTGCTGGCGGCCGATTCGGCCACGCTGACCACGATCGGCGGAAACGAGCGGGGAGTTATCGGAATTCACCATTACATCCGGGCCGAGATTCCGGGTATGGTCGGGTTCGGTCGTTTGTGAAACGTATCCACCTGCGGGGGATATATCTGGCTGGTGGGGGAGGTGCCCGACGTGCACCTCGTCCCTACGATGAACCCGGCGGTGCCCGGCAGCGCCGCCGTCGCGGGCCCTGTCCTGCTGCCCCCTCATCGGCAGGACAGGGACTGCATCTCGTACGGCGCGGGCAGGTCTCCGGCGCCTCGTGCCGCGCTCGGGGTGGGTCATGATGGGCGCGTACGCCGTCCGACACAGCGAGGTTCCGGGAGCTCATGCGACAGTTCAACGGCCACGACCATCCCACCTGGATCGACTACGCGGATTTCGGTGAGAGGTTCGTCACCTACGCGGTGACGCCGGCGCGCATCGAGGCCGCGGTGTCCGGGATGGCGGGGCGGGGGATGACCATCGGCCCGTTCTCGGTCGGTCCGGCGGGGCTGGCCGGTTTCGTCGCAGAGGGCAGCGTGGGGAAGCCGGTGATCGCGCGCAGCGGTCCGCATGTCACCTTCGAGGTGCGGCTACCGGTGTCGCTGCACGTCACCATCACCCTGGGCGGGCAGCGGCTGCGGCTGGAGGCGCTCGTCGAGATCGATCTCACGCTGCACGCGCGCACCGCGGATCCGCTGCTGATCATCATCGATATCCCGCCGGTCACCGCCCGCGACGTCAGCTTCGTGGTGCGCGCGCAGGCCATCGGCGCCGCATTCGAGCTGCTGCTGGATCCGATCGCCGTCCTGGTGCAGCGTGAGGTGGCCAACCGCCTCAACGGCATGCTCGCCGATCCGGCCGCGCGCAGCGGGCGGGTGTTCGACGTCGAGGCGATCCTGAACCGGACCCGATCGCCGCATCTGGCGCAGGAGAGCTTCGACTGGATCGGCTACGACGAATTCGGGCAGCGCTTCTTCCCGCTCATCGTGACCGCCGAGCGGGTCCGCGAGGTGGTCGAGGGCCTGGCCGGGCGGCCCATCGAGGTCGGCCCGCTGCGCACCGGCCCGCGCGAGGCCGCGACGGTCGAGGTGAAGGGCACTGTCCGGATGCCGCGGCTGTCGGACCGGGTGGGCGAGGATCCGGTGTCGTTCGACCTGACCATCCCGGTGGCCCTGGACATCACGGTCGACGTCCTCAAGTCCAACCACTATCGCGCCGAGGTGGAGATCCCGCTGGTCCTGATCGCCCGCGCCGCCGATCCGCTACTGATCGTCATCGACGCCTCCGCGCCCGACCCGCACACCATCTCCGTCGACCTGCACGCCGAGGGCTGGCGGGCCCGCGCCCTCGGCAAACTCGGCAATATCCGCCACCAGATCGCCCACCAGGTCGCGGCCGTCATCCGCGGTGAACTGGCCGACCCCTCCTTCCGCACCATCGACGTAGGCACGCGCATCGACGGCGCTGCCTGATCCCATGTGGCACATGTGATTGATGTGTCTAATGAGCCTGGCGGTTCTTGTGTGCATGTGGTGAAATGAGTTCACGTTCGAGGCTCCCGGCGCGCACAAGCTTGGGGAAGGTGCGCCGGGCCAGTTCCAACCGGCCCTGCAGGGTGGCCGGTCCAGGTCAGGCACTGCGCGAAGGAGTACTTCGATGCGTTCTACACCCATGTCTCGGCGCACCCTGTTCGGCGTTGCCGCCGGTGCAGCCGCCACCGCCGGGCTCTCGGCCCTCGCCCCGAATTCCGCGGCCACCGGAGCCGGACTGGGCACCCTGCTCGACTATGCGGGTGCGGTGCCCGCGGCCGAGGAGATTCGTGCCGCCGGGCATATCGGCGTGATCCGGTACGTCTCCGATCGCCGCCCGGGCGCGGAGTGGATGGAGGGAAAGCCGTTGCGCGCCATCGAGGTCGACGCGCTGCGGGAGGCCGGGCTGTCGGTCGTGTCCTGCTACCAGTACGGCAAGGCCGACACCGCGGATTGGCGCGGCGGGCTGGAGGCGGGCAAGAAGCACGCCGAACGCGGCCTGGAACTGCACCGCGAGGCGGGCGGGCCCGACGGCGTGCCGATCTACGCCTCCATCGACGACAAGCCCACCGAGGCCGACTTCGCCACGATGATCGCCCCGTACCTGATGGGCTGGCAGTCGGTGCTCGGCGCCGAGAACGTCGGCGTCTACGCCAACGCACCGACCATCACCTGGGCGAAGGCCGCCGGGCTGGGATCCTGGTTCTGGCAGCACAACTGGGGCACCCAGAAGGGCTACGTGCATCCCTCGGCGAACCTGCACCAGTTCGAGATCGATAAGCGCTCGGTCGGGGGAGTGGGTGTGGACGTCAACGACATCCTCACCCCGCAGTACGGACAGTGGTGGTAGCCGCGCCTCAGGTCTGGCAGTGGCAGGTCGGGTCGGCGCAGAGGTCCGGCTCATCGGGGACCACCGAGAGCAGTGGCCGGGCCTCCGGCGCCTCGCGCACGCCCATCCAGGAGAACAGCGACCAGCGCGACAGCCCGGAGAACGCCGAGCCCAGGCTGAAGAACGAGCCGACGGAGCCGACCGACAGCACCGAGCCCACGCTGCCGACGGACAGGATCGAATAGGCCGAGCCGATGGACAGGATCGAGCCCTCGGAGCGGAAGGACAGGATCGATCGGTGCGAGCGCGAGGACAGCACCGATTTGTAGGAGCGGCGCGACATGACGGACCGGCGGGAGCGGCCACCGGGCTTGCGCGCCGCCGGTGCGGTGGAATCTGCGGACCGTACGAGCTGATCGACAGTCGCCATAGTTGTCGGTTTACCACAGGTCACAGCCGGTTGCCGGGCTAATGGCAGCAAAAAGCCCGGAGTGTCGTCTCTGTGACAACTCCGGGCCTGTGCCTCTAGGGGTTAACGCTGCGACTGCGCCTGCGGTTGCGTCTGTGCCAGCGCCGCAGGGGCCGCCGGTGCGACGTTGAAGAAGCCGAGCGTCGGCAGGAACGAGCAGGTGATCGGCGGCTTCTCGGCGTCGGACTGCGTGGTCAGCGAGCCGGAGACCACGGCGATCACGCGGCCGGGGCCGGTGTTGGCGATGGCCGACAGGGTGGCCGGGCCGTCGGGGTTGATATGCGCCTCGTCGGTCAGCGGCTGGATGGCGCTCTGCCGGGTGTCCAGGTTCAGCCACTGCACGGTCATCGGCGGATTCTGCTGCGGCGTCAGGCCTTTGGTGCCCAGCGCCGTGAACACGAATCCGGCCTGGCCGCCCTGCGGGCCGGGCGGCGGCAGTTCGGCCGGGCCGGGAACGGCCAGCGCGGTGCCGACCGAATCGGTGCCCGGTCCGATGCAGCCCTTGCCGATGGTCGGGTAGAGGAACTGCGCGATATTGGGCCCGTTCTCCGGGAGCTCCGGGCCGCCGCCACCGCTGCCGTCGAGGAATTTGATGATGGCCTGCAGCGCCGCCTTCACCTGGGGCGGCAGGTTGGCCGAGTTCAGGATCTGCTTGGCCTGGTCCAGAATGGTCTGCTGGCCGGGCGAGGCGATATCGGCGGCGCCCGCGGCGGCACCGACGATGGCCGGCGCCAGGTTGGCGATCGCATCGATCGGCACACCCTCGGGAATCAGTGGGGCGCTGGCCGGGGCCTGCGGCTTCGGCGCCGGAGCGGCGACCGCCGTAGACGCGGCGACGCTGGCGCCGGCCGCGAGGGCCAGTGCGGACACTGCGAACCGCGATCCTCTGGTGCGAAGCACTGGTGTAGCCGTCCTTACCTCGGGTACCTCATCCGGCGATGCGGCCGCATCGCTTGCGTCACTTTAGGGATAGAGCAGCCGTGTTGTACAGCCGTACCGCGATCTTGCCAACAGCTATTCGTCGGTTATTTGCCGTTCCCGGACCATAACCCCATTCCGGTGTTACTGGAGTGATCAGTGATGCAAATGTTACAAGATAGGCCGTTCTCGGCCCCGTGACCGCCGCCGGTAATCTTGTCCCGGCCCGTCACCGACCGGAAAGTTTGCACGCCGTGAACCGACTGCTCCGATTGGCCTCCGGCGGTAGCGACGGGACCGGAGGTGGACGCCGCGTCGCCCTGACCGCGCTGGGCTTATCGATACTCGCACGGCTGGCGTGGATGCTGTTCTCGCCCAACGGGATGAACCTGGTCGACCTGCACGTCTACGTCGACGGCGCCGCCAGCCTGGGCAGCGGCCACCTCTTCGACTACACCTACGCGGAGAAGACCCCGGACTTCCCGCTGCCCTTCACCTATCCGCCGTTCGCGGCCGTGGTGTTCTATCCGCTGCATTTCCTGCCGTTCACCCTGGTCGCGGTGGCCTGGCTGCTGCTGATCGCGGCGGCGCTGTACGCGGTGGTGCGGATCAGCTTCGCGCTGCTGCTCGGCGACGCCGCACGCGAGAGTCGTTGGCGCACGGCCGCGATCGGCTGGACCGCGGTCGGACTGTGGCTGGAGCCGACCCGCACGACCATGGACTACGGGCAGGTCAACGTCTTCCTGGTGCTGGCCGGGATGGCCGCCGCCTATTACACGGCGTGGTGGCTGTCGGGCCTGCTGGTCGGCGTGGCGGCCGGGGTGAAGCTGACACCGGCGGTCACCGGGCTGTACTTCCTGACCCAGCGCCGGTGGGCCAGCGCGGTCTGGGCCGCGGTGGTCTTCGCGGCGACGGTCGGGGTGAGTTTCGCCATCTCCCCGGCCGAGACCCGCACGTACTTCGGCCCGCTGATCGGTGATGCCAACCGCATCGGACCGGTGGGCTCGGTCTGGAATCAATCGCTGCGGGGAGCGCTGACCCGAATCCTGGGCTATGACGCAGGTGCGCCATGGCACGTCGGCGGACATCGAATCCCGTTCGGGCCGTGGTGGCTCGGCGGGGTCGTGGTCGTCGCGGTGCTGGCCTTCTTCGCCTGGCGTGCCCTCGGCGCGGGGGATCGGCTGGGAGCGCTGCTGGTGGTGCAGCTGTTCGGGCTGCTGGCGTCGCCGATCTCGTGGTCGCACCACTGGGTGTGGCTGCTACCGGTCGTGCTGTGGCTGCTGTACGGGCCGATGCGGGCGGTGGCGGGCGCCCGGATCCTGGCCGGCTACTGGCTGGCGACCGCGTTGATCGGGCTGCCCTGGGTGCTGTCGTTCTTCCAGCCCACGATCTGGACGATCTCCCGGCCGGGCATCCTGTCCTGGCTGGGCGCGGTCGACCTGATCGGCGTGATTGCCTTCTACCTCTGGGTGATTCGCTTCGGTCGGGAGCGACCGCTCAGCTCTCCTGAGCCAGTCGATCGATCTCCTGGGCGAGCGCCGCATCCAGCCGGGTCAGCCCGCCCTCGGAGTGGGTGGACAGCGTGAAAGTGACTCGGCGCCAGCGGATATCGATGTCGGGGTGGTGATTGGCGGCCTCGGCGGCACCCGCGACCCGGCGTACCAGCTCGATTCCGGCCAGGAAGGAGGGCGCCTCGATGGTGCGGGCGATACTGTTGCCGGTACGAGTCCAGTCCGGCAGCTCGCCGAGTGCGGTAGCGATTTCGTCGTCGGTCAGCAGTGGGGTGCTCATACCCCGGTTCTACTCTCGACTCAGGCCGCGCGTGCCTGCTTGAGGTACTTCTTGAGGTCTTTTCCGCATACCCCCGCGGACTCGGCCTTCTTCATCCGCATGATCACGACAGGGCATTTCACGCAGCGCGTCTTCTTGCGACAGCACTTCTTCTTCGGCTTGAGGCGGGAAACCTCCTTGGCCTTGACCTTGCCCATGAAGGTAAGCATAGCCTAACCAGGGCGGCCCGGAATCTGGGGTCGCGCCGCATTTCGGTACTGTGTATCTGGCCGCATGCCCGGTGAGTCACTCGTCCACCTGTCTTGCACTGACCCTCTACGGCGAGGGTTGGCCGGCAACCATCTCATTCAGCAGGAGGATTCAACGTGTCGTCTGTCGAGTTTCGCAACGTAGCAATCGTTGCTCACGTCGACCACGGCAAGACGACGCTGGTCGACGCGATGCTCAGGCAGTCCGGCGCGTTCGCCGAGCGGGCCGAGCTCGTCGATCGCGTGATGGATTCGGGCGATCTCGAGCGCGAGAAGGGCATCACCATTCTCGCCAAGAACACCGCCGTGCACCGGCACAACGCCGACGGCAGCGTCACCGTGATCAATGTCATCGACACCCCCGGCCACGCCGACTTCGGCGGCGAGGTCGAGCGCGGCCTGTCCATGGTCGACGGCGTCGTGCTGCTGGTCGACGCCTCGGAGGGGCCGCTGCCCCAGACCCGCTTCGTGCTGCGCAAGGCGCTCGCGGCGTCGCTCCCGGTGATTCTGGTGGTCAACAAGACCGACCGCCCCGACGCGCGCATCGCCGAGGTCGTGGAGGAGTCGCACGACCTGCTGCTGGATCTGGCCTCCGACCTCGACGACGATGCCTCCGAGGCCGCCGAGCTAGCCCTGGATCTCCCCGTTCTCTACGCCTCCGGCCGCGCGGGCAAGGCCTCGACCAGCCGACCCGAGAACGGCACCAATCCCGACGCGGAGAACCTCGACGAGCTGTTCGAGGTGCTGCTGAAGTACGTGCCCGCCCCCAAGGGCGACGCCTCGGCGCCGCTGCAGGCGCACGTCACCAACCTCGACGCCTCGCCCTTCCTGGGCCGTCTCGCCCTGGTCCGCGTGCACAACGGCACGCTGCGCAAGGGCCAGAACGTCGCGTGGATGCACGGCGACGGCACCAAGACGGTCAAGATCACCGAGCTGCTGCAGACCGTCGGCGTCGAGCGGCAGCCCGGCGAGGAGGCCATCGCGGGCGATATCGTCGCCATCGCGGGCATCCCGGACATCATGATCGGCGACACGCTCGCCGACACCGAGAATCCGGTGGCGCTGCCACGCATCACCGTCGACGAGCCCGCCATCTCGGTGACCATCGGCACCAACACCTCGCCGCTGGTCGGCCGGGTGCAGGGGCACAAGCTCACCGCCCGCATGGTGAAGGCGCGCCTGGATCAGGAGCTGGTCGGCAACGTGTCGCTGCGGGTGCTCGATATCGGCCGCCCCGACGCGTGGGAGGTGCAGGGCCGCGGTGAGCTCGCCCTGGCGATCCTCGTCGAGCAGATGCGCCGCGAGGGTTTCGAGCTGACCGTCGGTAAGCCGCAGGTGGTGACCAAGCAGGTCGACGGCAAGGTGCACGAACCGTACGAAGAGCTGACCATCGATTGCCCCGACGAATACCTGGGCGCCATCACGCAGCTGCTGGCCGCCCGCAAGGGCAAGATGGTGCAGATGAGCAACCACGCCGCCGGATGGGTGCGCATGGAGTTCATCGTCCCGTCGCGGGGCCTGATCGGCTTCCGCACCGACTTCCTCACCGAAACCCGCGGCACGGGTATCGCCAACGCCGTCTTCGACGGATACGCGCCGTGGGCCGGCGAGATCCGTGCCCGGCACACCGGTTCGCTGGTGTCGGACCGCGCCGGATCGGTGACGCCGTTCGCCATGATCCAGCTCGCCGACCGCGGCCAGTTCTTCGTCGAGCCGGGCGCGGACACCTACGAGGGCATGGTCGTCGGCGTGAACCCGCGCGCCGAGGATCTCGACATCAACGTCACCCGCGAGAAGAAGCTGACCAATATGCGGTCGGCCACCGGCGACGTGCTGGAGACCCTCGCCAAGCCGCTGCAGCTGGATCTGGAAGCCGCGATGGAGTTCTGCGCCGGCGACGAATGCGTCGAGGTGACTCCCGAGGTGGTGCGGGTGCGCAAGGTCATCCTCGGCGCCACCGAGCGTGGGCGCGAGGCCTCCCGCCGCAAGGCCCGCGACCGCGCCGCGCAGAACGCCTGACACCTGGCGATCTGTAGAGTGCCGGTCGTGATGTCGGGGCCGAGTTTTCGCACCAACTGGCGTGCGGTGGTGTTGCTGCTGGTGGCATCGGTGACGGTGCTCGCCGGGTGCACCGCGAATCCGCCGCCGCCGATCGAGAGCACCGACAGCCCCAAGACCACGCCCGCCAAGCCCACCAAGAGCACGGTGGTGGTGGCCGTCGACGACATCGGGATCGGGTTCAACCCGCATCTGCGGTCCAATCAGTCGCCGGCCACCAACGCGGTCAGTTCGGCGGTGTTCCCCAGCCCGTTCCGGCCGGTGCCCTCGCCGACGGTGCCCGGCGCGACCGACTGGGTGCCCGACAACGCGCTGATGGTGTCGGCGGACGTGACCGCGCAGGAGCCGTTCACCCTCACCTACAAGATCCAGAACCAGGCGTCGTGGTCCGACGGTGCGCCGATCGCCGCCGAGGACTTCCGGTACCTGTGGCAGCAGATGATCACCCAGCCCGGGGTCGTGGATCCCGCCGGGTACCGCCAGATCTCGGATGTGGGCTCCTCCGACGGCGGCAAGACGGTGACCGTGACCTTCCGGGAGCCGTATCCGGCGTGGCGGCAGCTGTTCACCGATCTGCTGCCGTCGCATCTGCTGAAGGATTCGCCGGGCGGCTTCCAGCGGGCGCTGGCCGTCGAGCGCGGCCTCATCGATCAGAACCCGATCTCGGGCGGGCAGTTCCGGGTCAAGCAGGCCGACTCCGGCCGCGAGGAGATCCTGCTCGAGCGCAACGACCGCTACTGGAGCACCCCCGCGGTTCCGGACCAGATCATGCTGCGGCGCGGCGGCACCACCGCGCAGCTGGCCGAATCGCTGCGCTCCGGGGATGCGCAGATGGCGCTGGTGCGCGGCGGCACGGCGACTCAGTCTCAGCTGCAGGCGATTCCGGCGGTGCGCACCTCGATGATGCCGCAGGCCCGCGAGCTGCAGCTGGCGCTCAACGGCCGCGTCGGCGACCTCACCGATCCGCGGGTGCGCCACGCCGTACTGGGGCTGCTGGATCCGACGCTCCTGGCGACCGTCGGCGCCGAGACCGGCGCATGGATGGAACCGGCTCGGGCCCAGGTGCTTTCGCCCTCGGATCCGGGCTACGCGCCGACCGCGCCACCGCGGCTCTCGGCCGACGAGGCGTTCGCGCTGCTGGCCGAGGCCGGATACGCGCGCGCTCCGGAGACACCACCGGTGGGCGCCTCGGCGACATCACCGGCGCCGCAGCCGCGCCAGGTCGTGAAGAACGGCAGGACACTGGCCATCCGGCTGGGCGCGGTGGACAAGGACACCACCGCGCTGGCCGTGGCCAACACCGCCGCCGACATGCTGCGCAGTGCGGGCATCGATGCGAGCGTGCGCAGCCTGCCCGCCGAGGAGCTCTACGGCAAGGAGCTGCTGGACGGCACGGTCGATGCGGTCGTGGGCTGGGATCGGGCCGGGAACGACCCGGCCACCGTGCTGGACTCGCGCTACGGCTGCCCGCCGCCGCCGGCCACCCCGCAGGACGACACGTCGTCGCGGGTGGAGGATCTTCGCAAGGCGCCGAGCAATATCTCGGGCATCTGCGATCCGGCGCTGCAGCCCGCCATCGACGCCGCCATGCGCGGGCAGGACGTGCCCAGGGTGATCGGCGAGGCCGAGCCGAAGCTGTGGGATCTGGCCACCGTGCTGCCGATCATGCAGGACAACGGGGTGGCGGCGGCCAGCTCGCGGATGGACGGAGTATCGCTGAGCGGGGCCATCGAGGTCGGGATCTTCGGTGGGGCGGGGACCTGGCGGCGGTTGTCGTGAGCGAGCTTGCGAGCGAACCATCGACACAGCGTGCCCCGCGCACGGCGGAGCCGAGCGCTAGCGAGGCGGAGTCGTGAGTGGGCTGCTGCTGGTCCACGCGCATCCGGACGACGAATCCATCGCCACCGGCGGCACCATCGCGCACTATCGGCGGCGCGGTGTCCCGGTGACCGTCGTGACCTGCACGCTCGGCGAAGAGGGCGAGGTCATCGGCGAGCAGTGGGCGCAGCTGGCCGGCGATCAGGCCGATCAGCTCGGCGGCTACCGGATCGGCGAATTGACCAGGGCGCTGGCGGAATTGGATGCCGGGCCGCCGCGGTTCCTGGGCGGCGCCGGGCGCTGGCGCGATTCCGGGATGACGGGCACCGTCGCCGATCCGCGGCCGCTCGAGCCGCTGCACCCGCGCGCGTTCGCGGACTCGGGCGACGCCGCCGTGGACGCGCTGGTGCAGGTGCTGCTGGAGGTTCGGCCGCAGGTGGTGGTCGGATACGACCCGCGCGGCGGCTACGGGCATCCCGATCACGTTCGGGCGCACCGGATCACGATGGCCGCGCTCGACGCCGCGAAGGAACAGGGCTGGGATACGCCGAAGGCGTACTGGACCGTGACGGACGCGGCCGTCCTGCGCCTGCATACCGAGGCGCTGGCCCGGCGCACCGTCGACCAGCTGCCCGGGGCGCTGCCGCCGGGGTGGCGGCTGCCGGCCGTCGGCGACCTGGCCTGTGTGCCCAGCGAATCGGTGACCACCACGATCGACGTATCCGACGCACTGGCGGCCAAGCGCGCCGCACTGCGCGCCCATGCCACACAGGTGAGCGTGGCGCCGTCGGGGCGCGAGTTCGCGCTGTCCAACAACATCGCCCAGCCGGTACTGCCCGAAGAACATTTCGTGCTGGTACGCGGGCGGAGGGGCCCGGTCGGCGCCGATGGACGCGAACACGACCTGTTTGCCGGTCTCGGCCCGGGCATAGACTGACCGGCATGTACAACTGGAGCCTGCAGGACGCCATAGTCGCGTTCGTCGACAGCCAGAAGCCGAACTGGCAGGCGCAGCACGATCTGTACCTGCACGTGCTCTACGGATTCGTGGACATGCAGAGTCACCTGCTGACCCTGCTCGGCTTCCCGCCGGTGCCGTGACGGCGGCCGCGATCGACCGCACGCCGGCCGCGTCCGGCGTGCAGCCGCCCGGGTGGGCCGCCCTCGGCGCGACGCTGGCCGGGGTGCTGGTGTTCGAGGGCCTGCTGTCGCTGGTCCTCGAGGTGTTCTACCTCCCGACCTATGTCGGCAGCACCCCGCTCCCGTTCCCGATCCTCGTGGCGGCGGTGGTGAACGTGCTGCTGGTGATGGGCATGGGCGTGGTGACGAACCGCCCGGCCGCCATGGCCCTGCCGCTGGCGGCGTGGCTGTTCGGCTTCCTGCTGTGCGCCACGACCGGCCCCGGCGGTGACGTGCTGCTCACCGACAGCTGGACCGCGCCGGTCCTGCTGGCGGGCGGGCTGATCCCGGCCGGGTTCTACCTGTTCCGCCGCGTCTTCGTGCGCCCGCGCGCCTGAACCGGAATCACGCGCGTTCCAGGCCCGGCTTGCGGTCCTCGATGACGAACGACGCCTTGGTTTCCACGGGCGCCCCGGGCGTCGACACGTAGGGGACCGCGCGGAAGTCGGCGCGAATCTCGGTGGGACCGATACGCGTTCGCACGTAGCCGCGGCGATTGTTGTGGAACTTGATATGCGGGTTCTCGGCGAGCACACCGGCGGTGTCGGCGGTCGTCTCGGAGCCGTCGCCACCGCTGGTGATCGAGGTCGCCACCAGTTCGGTGCCGACGGTGGGGGCGGCGGGGTCGTTCCAGCGCTGCTTGATGTCGGCGGCCCAGGAGGCGTGCACGTCACCGGTCAGCACCACCGGATTGCGCACCTGCGCGTCGACCCATCCGGCCACGACGCGGTCGCGGTCGGCGGCGTAACCGTCCCAGGCATCCATATTGTTCTTCTCGCCCGGTCCGGGCCGGACGTCCTGCTGGGCGAAGAACACCTGCTGCCCGAGCACGTCCCAGCGGGCCCGCGAACCCCGGAATCCGTCCAGCAGCCAGCGCTGCTGCTCGGCCCCGGTGATGGTGCGCTGGGGGTCCAGGCGCTCCGGGCAGGTCTTGGCGCCGTCCCCGCAGGCCTGGTCGTCGCGGTACTGGCGGGTGTCGAGCATGTGGAACGTGGCGAGATCACCCCACTGGACGCGCCGGAACAGCCGCATGCCGCCGCCGGTGGGTGCGGCGCCGCGGCGCAGCGGCATGTTCTCGTAGTACGCCTGGAAGGCGGCCGCGCGGCGGGCGAGGAAGTTCGGCTGGGGTTTCTCGGGCTTCTCGTAGATGTCCCCGGCCCAGTTGTTGTCGATCTCGTGGTCGTCCCATACCGGCACCCACGGTGCGATCGCGTGCGCGGCCTGCAGGTCGGGATCGGCCTTGTACTGGGCGTGCCGCTGCCGGTAGTCGGCCAGCGTCTCGGTCTCGGGCCCGGCGTGGTCGCGCGCATTGCCCTCGTCGAGGACGTAGCCGCCGGGCGCGTACTCGTAGATGTAGTCGCCCAGGTGCAGGATCAGGTCCGGGTGCTCCTCGGCCAGGCGGCGGTAGGCGGTGAAGTAGCCGTGCTCGAATTGGGAGCAGGACGCGAAGCACATGGTGAGCGCGCCGCCGATGCCGAGCGCGCTGAGCCCGGCGATCGGTGCGGTGCGGGTGCGCCCGGCGGGCGACAGCTGTCCGTCGGCGCGGAAGCGGTAGAAGTATTCGGCGCCCGGCAGCAGCCCGGCGACCTCGACGTGCACGCTGTGCCCCTGTTCCGGGCGCGCCTCGACGGTGCCGCGCTGCACGACGGTCGCGAACCGCTCGTCCATCGCGATCTCCCAGTCGACCGGCACCGCGCGGTCCGGCATGCCGCCGCTCCCGTCGTCGGCGAGTGGGTCCGGTGCCAGCCGCGTCCACAGCACCACGCCGTCGGCGGCCGGATCCCCGGACGCCACCCCGAGCGTGAACGGATCCCCCAGGCGCCGAGACGGATTCGGCGGAACCGCTCGGACGAGCGGGCTACCCAGTCCCGTCGCGGCCACCCCGAGCGCCGCACCGCCCCCGAGTAGGACTCCACGGCGCGAGACAGTGCCGGACATGATCAACCTCTTCCGTCGGCTAATTATCTGGACACCCCATGAGATAACTGTCGATTGACCCGAAGACAACGACGGCATCACGGTGAGATGAACGGAATGTCGGTGCGGGCGAACGATTGTCGAACAAGCGGTGAATGAGTGGAGTCGGCCCGACCCCTCTCCCTCGTCCGATGCCCGCCGGGGCGACGCGGCTAGCGGGGGCCGGACTGGCCCGGTGTCACTGCCTCGATCAGTGCCCACGCTTCGTCTATGGGGATGTCCACCACGTGGTAGCGCTTCTTTCCGGCGGCCGAGGCGGCGACGAGGGTGGCTACTCCGGCGCGGCGCTGGAAGAAGGTCTGGCGGACGGTCCATCCGATGATGCCGGGGGCCTCGAGGCAGTCGCGGTCGCGGTCCAGGGAACCGCTGCGGGTGATCAGCCAGGTGGGCCGGTCGCCGGTGCCGGGCAGCACGGCGTGACCGAGCCCCCGGTAGCGGTCGTGGGCCAAAGCCGTTGCCGCCAGGGCGATCACGGCCAGCACGATCCACACCCACGGCGGAACACCGAGCCCCGCAACCGTTCCCGCGGCAACCACCATGGCCGCCACCAGCACCGGTGTCAGCGCGCGGGTGTAGCGCCGCCGCCGGGCTCGAGGGCCGTGCGGAATCAGCGAAATCGTCGCCGGTGCAGCCGATTCCGCAGTCCCCGGACCGGTGGGTCGCGTGGAATCGGATCGATCGGCGGGACGGCTCGCGAGCAGGTGGCCGAGCGTGCGGTCGACGGCGGCACGCGGGGCCTGCGGCAGGATCTTCTGCCGGGGGCTGGTGCCGGTCATGATCGCCTCGAGTTCGGCGCCGCCCGCCAGCCGCAGCAGCAGCGGTTCGTTCACCGTCGCGCCGCGCAGGCGGGCCAGATCCAGGGTGGTCTGGCGCGTGGTGAACAGGCCGTGCCGCAGGTGCAGGGTGCGGCCGTCGTCGAGCACGCGCAAGCCGAAATACGTTGCGAGATACCGTGCGCACCCGGCGAGGCTGACGATCGCCACCACGGCGGCGACCAACGCCACCACCACGGCGGTGAGGAACCAGGCGCCGCGGCCCTCCACGCTGTGCACGGCATCCGAACGGAAGATGGCCTCGGCGAGGCCGTACTGGAAGGCCAGGCCGACCACCGGCGCGACGATGGCGAAGCCGGTCAGCGACAGCGGCGCGTAGCGCACCCAGCCCGGTTGCCAGTGCGCGATCTCGGTGCCTTCGCGGCGCGCATCCATCGCCTCCGGTGCGGGTGCGGCGGAGCCGGGGGTACTCGCCGCCGATTCACCGACGGGCGAATCGGCTTGTCCACCAACGGCTTCCACCTTGTTAAGATGCGCCAGCAGTTCCGCCCGCAGGCCCGGCACCAGCCGGGCGTCGAGGGCGTCGAGCTTGAACTGCTCGTCCTTGCCCACCTGCTGCCCGGTCCCGATGGTCAGCACCGCCAGCCCCAGCCCGCGGTGCAGCGGATCGGCCTCGATATCCACCGAGCGGATCCGAGACCGCGGCACCGCCAGCCGCTTGCGCTGCAGCAGCCCCGTGCGGAGTTCGACATTGTCCGCGCCGATGCGGTAGGTCGTGGTGAACCACCGCAGCACCGCGAATCCGACGATGACGGCCAGGGCGAGCAGACCCCACCCCGGATTGTCGTTGCGGGTGCCCACGACCACGGACACGATCAGCACCGGGATGTACCGGACCACCTCCCGCACCGGATGCACCAGCAGCATTCGCTTGTCCAGCCGCTGCCAGGAGGTGTGTGCGGCGTCCTGCGGGGCGATATGTCCGGAGTGCGGTGGTTCGCTCACGACTGCACCTCGCTGTGAGTCGGTGGCGTCATGTCGCGTCCCCCCGGTGCAGCGCCGCGATTTCCGTCAGCCGGGTGACCGTCTGCTCGGCGACGGGCAGGTCCAAGGCGCTGATCTGCACCGCCCCCGCCGAGGAGGCCGTGGTCACCGTGACCGTGGCGAGCCCCAGCATCCGCTCCAGCGGCCCGCGCTGGGTGTCGACGGTCTGCACCCGCGTAATGGGAGCCACCCGGCTCTCCTGCGTGATCCAGCCGGTGCGGGTGTAGACCGCCTCGTCGGTCACCTCCCACCGGTGCACCGCGTACCGCCACAGCGGCACCACCGCCACGGTGAACACCGCCACCACCAGCGTCGCCGCCACGGCGGCCAGCTGGGCGGGCCGATGCGCGCCGTCCACCGCGATCCACACCAGCTCGCCGATCAGCACGATCGCCCACCCGACGGCGGGTCCCAGCGCCCACAGCAGTTTCGCGCGCGGGCTGGGCCGCCAGGCCGGTTCGGCCAGAATGCTGCGCCCGGGCGTCGCGGTGACCTGGGCCCGGTCGTCGGGATGTGCCATGCACGCCATGGTTCCATGGACGCGCGTTCCGCGGCCGGTGCGCGCGCCGCCGACACCGTGCGGCCCACCCCGGCGGCGGGGTTCCGCCGCCTGACCCGCCGGAGGATGATGCTGTGCGGCAGGCATTTCGGCACGGGTTTGCCGAAGCTGGAATAGGCCGCCGCAACGCCGGGTTGTCTCACGTCACAGGCACCGGAGGGAGAACACTCGGATGGTTGGCGCATGATCGAGGGCGTGACGGATCTACCGAACCCTGGCATCCCGCCCGCACCCCCGACCGCCTCGGCGATGCGCCGGGCGTTGCGGCGGGCCCGCGACGGAGTGACGTTGAACGTCGACGAGGCCGCCGTCCTGCTGCACGCCCGCGGCGACGACCTGGTGGAGCTGAGCCGCAGCGCCTCCAGGGTGCGCGACGCCGCCATGGAGTCGGCGGGCCGACCGAAGACCATCACGTACTCCAAGAACGTCTTCATCCCGCTGACGCACCTGTGTCGCGACAAGTGCCACTACTGCACGTTCGTGACGGTTCCCGGCAAGCTGCGGGCCGAGGGCCGGGGCATGTACCTGGAACCCGACGAGGTGCTCGATATCGCCCGCCGCGGCGCGGCGCTCGGCTGCAAGGAGGCGCTGTTCACCCTCGGTGACCGCCCCGAGGACCGCTGGCCGGAGGCGGCGCAGTGGCTCGACGAGCACGGCTACGACTCGACCCTGGACTACCTGCGGGCCGTCTCGATCATGGTGCTCGAGGAGACCGGGCTGCTGCCGCACATCAACCCCGGGGTCATGTCGTGGGAGGAGATCTCCCGCCTCAAGCCGGTCAGCCAGTCCATGGGCCTGATGCTGGAGACCACCGCCGCCCGGCTGTTCACCGAGAAGGGCAACTGCCACTACGGCAGCCCCGACAAGGATCCGGAGGTGCGGCTGCGCGCGATCACCGACGCCGGCCGGCTGTCGGTGCCGTTCACCACCGGCATCCTGGTGGGCATCGGCGAGACGCTGCACGAGCGCGCCGAGTCGATCATGGCGATCCGCAAGCAGCACAAGGCGTTCGGGCATGTGCAGGAGGTGATCGTGCAGAACTTCCGCGCCAAGGACGACACCGCGATGCGCGACACCCCCGACGCCGACATCGAGGAATTCCTCGCCACGATCGCGGTCTCGCGGCTGCTGCTACCGCCGGACGTGGCCGTGCAGGCGCCGCCGAATCTGGTGTCGCAGGCGGAGTGCCAGGCGCTGATCGAGGCCGGTATCGACGACTGGGGCGGCGTCTCGCCGGTGACCCCCGATCACGTGAATCCCGAACGGCCGTGGCCGAATCTGGACACCCTCGTCGAGATGACCGAGGCGGCCGGGTACCGGCTGGCCGAGCGCACCTCCGCCCATCCGCGCTATGTGCGGGCCGGGAATCCGTGGGTGGATCCGCGCATCGGCGCCCATGTCGCCGCGCTCTCCGATCTGAGCACGGGGCTGGCGAATCCGGACGCGATTCCGCAGGGACTGCCCTGGCAGGAGCCGGACGAATCGTGGGAGTCCGCGGGCCGGGTCGACCTGAACACCGCGATCGATACCGACGGCCGCAACACCGAGGCGCGCAGCGACGCCGGGCTCGGCGGCGACGACGTGGTCGGCGCGTTCGGCGACTGGGAGACCATCCGCGAGCAGGTCCGCGAATTGGCCGCCACCGCACCGGAGCGGTTCGACGCCGACGTGCTGGCGGCACTGCGGGAGGCCGAGCGCGATCCGGCGGGGCTGTCCGACGATCAGTATCTGGCGCTGGCCACCGCCGAGGGGGCCGAGCTGGACGCGATCGCCGCGCTGGCCGATCAGCTGCGCCGCGACACCAACGGCGACGATGTCACCTACATCGTCAACCGCAATATCAACTTCACCAATATCTGCTACACCGGGTGCCGGTTCTGCGCGTTCGCCCAGCGCAAGGGCGATGCCGACGCGTTCAAGCTGAGTGCCGAGGAGGTCGCCGACCGGGCCTGGGAGGCGCATGTCGACGGCGCGACCGAGGTGTGCATGCAGGGCGGCATCGACCCGGATCTGCCGGTGACCGGCTACGCGGATCTGGTGCGGGCGGTGAAGCGGCGGGTGCCGTCGATGCATGTGCACGCGTTCAGCCCGATGGAGATCGTGAACGGCGCCTCGCGCGGCGGACAGAGCGTCCACGACTGGCTGGCGGCGCTGAAAGAGGCTGGGCTGGACACGATTCCGGGCACGGCCGCGGAGATCCTCGACGACGAGGTGCGCTGGGTGCTGACCAAGGGCAAGCTCCCCGCCTCCGCCTGGATCGATGTCGTCACCACCGCGCACAAGCTGGGCATCCGCTCCAGCTCCACGATGATGTACGGGCATGTCGACAGCCCCCGGCACTGGGTCGGGCATCTGCGGGTGCTGCGCGGAATCCAGGACGAGACGGGCGGTTTCACCGAATTCGTGCTGCTGCCGTTCGTTCACCAGAGCGCGCCGCTGTACCTGGCGGGCGCGTCCCGGCCGGGGCCCACGATCCGGGACAACCGCGCCGCCCACGCCCTGGCCCGCATCATGCTGCACGGCCGCATCGACAACATCCAGACCAGCTGGGTCAAGCTGGGCACCAAGGGAACCCAGGTGATGCTCAACGGCGGCGCCAACGACCTCGGCGGCACGCTCATGGAGGAGACCATCTCCCGCATGGCGGGCTCCGAGCACGGCTCCGCGAAAACCGTTGCGGAGCTGACGGAAATCGCCACCGGCATCGGCCGCCCGGTCCGCGAGCGCACCACCACCTACGGCACCCCACCCCACCGCGCCCCCGCACTGTCCCTGCAGGTGGGGTGAACCCGGCTACGATCATGACGTGACCGTGAGCTGGCCGGACCCGCAGCACGATCCCTTGACCTGGGAAGAGTTCCTCGATATCGACGAGGATCTCCGACGAGGGCTGGAAATCGTCGACGGCTATGTCGTGCCACGCGAGCAGCGCGGCCGCGATCATCAGAAGGTGGGCACGCGGCTCTCGATGGCCTTGGAACGGGCCGCTGTCGAGGAGATGCGTCGCAGCGACGGGTCCTGCTACGAGACCAACACCGAGGTCGACGTGTTGCTCTGGGAGGTGCCACCGACCGCACGCAAGCCGGATGCGGTGCTGCATCGATGTCTGCCTGACTACGAGCAGCTGGCGGCGCAGCACTGCTTGGTCGTCGCGGAGGTGTTGTCCACGTGGTCGGAGCGTCGAGATCGTGTCCACAAGATGAGTGACTACGCGGACGCCGGTATACCGCACTACTGGTTGGTGACGTTCGACAAGATTGGTGCGTTGACGATCGAGCGCTATGCGCTGTCGGACCGAACCGGCCCGTATGCCCATATCGGGACGTCGCATCGCGATATGGGCCCGGTTGCCGTGACCGTCTCCGATCCGTTTCCACTGCAATTGCTTTGGGCTGATCTGGAGATCGCCCCGCGGGTGTGAGGGGGCGATCCGGCTCGGTGGCTCAGGCAGGGACGGGTGACCGGCGGTCCTGGCGCAGCATGTGCCCGGCGAGGATCACCCCGATCAGGGTGAGGGCTGCGCTGATCAAGGGCAGGGCGTGCAGGCCGGGGCCGTCGGCGATGACCCAGCCGCCGAGCTTGCCTGCGATGGCCGCCGCCACCTGGTAGCCCGCGGCGTTGATCGCGATACCCAGGGTCGGGGCGGCCGCGGCGGCGGTGATCACGCGGGTCTGCATGCCGGGGATGACCGCGAACGCCAGTGCGCCCAGCAGGAATACGAGAACCGCCGCGGCCGCGGGAATCTCGCCACCGATCCAGAACAGCGCCAGCGCCGCCGCCAGGGCGGTGAGCAAGCCGATCAGGGCGGGCAGCAGGGCGCGATCGGCCAGCCACCCGCCGAGCTGGTTACCGACCACCGCGCCGGCGCCGTAGACCAGCAGCAGCGCGGGCACGGTCGCCGCGCCGAATCCCGCGACATCGGTGAGCAGCGGCGCGATGTAGGTGAAGACGCCGACCACGCCGACACTGCCGACGGCGGTCAGGGCGATGGCCAGCAGTAGCCGCCGATCCGCCAGCACCCGCAGCTCACCCAATACGGAACCCGTTGCGGCGGGGGGAAGTTCGGTGACGAACCGCAGCACCATCAGCAATCCGAGCCCGGCGAGCGCGGCGACGGCGGCGAAGGTCACCCGCCAGCCCAGGTGCTGACCGACGAAGGTGCCGATCGGGGTACCGAGGACGATGCCGAGGTTCATGCCGAGGGCCACCTGCGCGATGGCCGAGGCGGCCCTGCCCTCGGGCGCCGTCGCCACCACCGTCGCGATCGCGAGCGCGAAGAACGTCGCCACGATGAGTCCGGCGGCGAACCGGGTGACCAGCAGGATCGGGTAGCCCGGCGCGAGTGCCGAGGCCAGATTGGCCAGGACCGCGAACCCGACGAGGCCGATGATCAGCCGACGCCGCGGCACCCGCGCGGTCAGCACCGTGACCACCGGACCGCCCACGATCATCCCCAGGGCGTAGGCGGTGACCAGCTGGCCCGCCGACGAGACGGGCACCGCGAGATCCGGGGCCACCTCCGGCAGGATCCCGGCGATCGCGAATTCGCCGGTGGTGAGGCCGAATACGACCAGCATCAGAGACAGGACAGGGAGTCGCATCACCGCTCCAAGTAGTTACAGCTCGAATAATACGAACTATAACTATCACAGCTCGAATCATCATCGCTAGACTCGACCGCATGACCCGGCGCCCCGATCCTGTGGCGAACTTCCCGGTGGAGACCGAGGTGGATCGCGACGTGTGCAAACTGGTGCACTCGTTCACGCACCGCCTGGAGGTGCACGTGCGCCGCGTCGCCGAGCAGCTGGGGCTGACGTCGTCGCAGGTCGTCGCGCTGCGGGAGCTGTCGGAGCCGATCACCGCCCGGGAGTTGGCGGCCCGGATGTCGTGCGAGCCCTCGAATGCCACCTTCGTGCTCGATAGGCTGGAGGCGCAGGGCCTGGTGGAACGCAAGCCGCATCCGACCGATCGGCGGGCCAAACGGATCGAACTCACCGCCGCCGGGCACGACAGTCGCGCGGCCGTACTGGCCAGGCTCGGCACGGGATCACCGCTGACCTCGTTGAGCACCACCCAGCAGCGGGAATTGCGCGACCTGCTGCGGTTGTTGACCGATTCGGCGGAAACCGATTCCCGCGAACGGGATTCGTGATGGGCGGCAACGCATCTACCAGCGTTGCGGCTTACCTCCGGCCAACGAGGGCCGGACGAAGTTAGGCAAGGCTGGCCAGTAGTAACGTAGGGCCGCCGGATACTGTTGCGCGGGCGGAAACCTCCCGCGGGCAAGAACAGACTAGGAGAGCGGCAGTGACGTACATCATCGCTGAACCGTGCGTTGACGTGAAGGACAAGGCGTGCATCGAGGAGTGCCCCGTAGATTGCATCTACGAGGGTGGCCGCATGCTGTACATCCATCCGGACGAGTGCGTGGACTGTGGTGCATGTGAGCCGGTGTGTCCGGTGGAGGCGATCTTCTACGAAGACGACACCCCGGACCAGTGGAGTGGGTACGTCAACGCCAACGTGGACTTCTTCGAGATGGAGGGCCTGGGCTCGCCCGGTGGCGCCACCAAGGTCGGTGCGCTCACCTACGACCCGCCGCTCATCAAGGAGCTTCCGCCGATGGCGAACGACGAGTAACGACGTTGTCCCGCAGTAGAACACCGGTGAGCAGTCTGCTCCCCGATTTCCCTTGGGACACCATCGCTTCCGCCAAACAGCGGGCGGCGGCCCATCCGGGCGGCCTCGTGGATCTCTCGGTGGGCACGCCGGTCGACCCGGTCGATCCGCTGATCCGGGCGGCGCTCGCCTCGGTGGCGGAGGTGCCCGGGTATCCGACGACGCACGGCACGCCGCAGCTGCGCACGGCCGCGGTCGACGCGCTGAAGCGGCGCTTCGGGATCACCGGTATCGCGCCGGAGGCGGTGCTGCCCGCGGTCGGTACCAAGGAACTCATCGCCGGGCTGCCGCGGCTGCTCGGCCTGGCCGCCGACGATCTGGTGGTGATTCCCGAGGTGGCGTACCCGACCTACGAGGTCGGGGCACTGCTGGCGGGCACCCGCATCGCCCGCGCCGACGGTCTCACCCAGCTGGGCCCGCAGGCGCCGGCGCTGATCTACCTGAACTCGCCGTCCAACCCGACCGGCCGGGTGCTGGGCGTGGATCATCTGCGCAAGGTGGTGGCCTTCGCCCGCGAGCGCGGCGCGATCGTCGCCTCCGACGAGTGCTACCTGGGCCTGGCGTGGGACGAGCGCGCGGTGTCGGTCCTGGATCCGGAGGTCTGCGCCGGCGACCACACCGGGCTGCTGGCCATCCATTCGCTGTCGAAGACGTCGAATCTCGCCAGCTATCGCGCCGGGTTCGTGACCGGTGATCCGGCACTGGTGCGCGAGCTGCTGGAGGTGCGCAAGCACGCGGGCATGATGGTGCCGTTCCCGGTGCAGGCCGCGATGACCGCGGCGCTCGGCGACGACGCCCACGAGGCCCGGCAGCGCGAACGCTACCGCGCCCGTCGTGAGGTGCTGCGAAAGGCGTTGCGGGAGGCCGGTTTCCGCATCGACCACTCCGAGGCGGGCCTGTACCTGTGGTCGACCCGCGGCGAGAACTGCCGCACCACCCTGGACTGGCTCGCCGAGCGCGGCATCCTCGCCGCCCCCGGCGACTTCTACGGTCCCACCGGCACCGAGCACGTCCGCATCGCCCTCACCGCCACCGACGAACGCATCGCCGCGGCCGCCGACCGCCTCACCCCCTAGACCTCCCGGATCAGTCGGGCGGGGCGGCGAAGACCAGGTGGAGCAGGGGGTGGGGGCGGCCCTCGGAATCGGTTTCGGAGCGGCCGGTGACTACGAAGCCGTGGCGCTGGTAGAAGCCGAGGGCCTGGGGGTTCTCCTCGTTGACGTCGACGGTGAGGGACGGAAACCGGTCCAGGGCGGCGCGCAGCAGGACCGAACCGATCCCGCAGCCGCGGAAATCGTCATCGATGAACAGCATCTCCAGCTGCCCGGCGGAGATCCCGGAGAATCCGACGATGCGATCGTCCAGCACCGCCACCGTGAGATCGACGAGGGGCAGGTAATCGCTGGCCAGATGACTTTCGATGTGTTCGAAATACTCCCGGGACAGGAAATCGTGCGTGGCCGCGACGGCGCTGCGCCACACCTCCACCAGCCTCGGAAACTCGGTCCGACCCGCGCACGGCCGCAGCGTTATCGTCATGTCGGTCACTCCAGGATGGTAAGGGTCGCGCGACCTCACCCCGAGCCGGACCGCTCGGCGTTAGCCTGAGGTATGGACGCTGTCACGGTTGTCCCCGCCCCGGCCAACGAGCCGGTGCACTCCTACGCACCGGGAACCGCCGAGCGTGAGCGCCTGACGGCCCGGCTGGCCGAGATCTCCGCCGAATCCGTGGATGTGCCGCTGGTGATCGGCGGCAAACATCAGCCGGGCACCGGACCGCGCCGCGACATCGTGATGCCGCATCGCCACCGGCACGTGCTCGGCACCTACTCCGACGCCACCCGCGAGGAGGGCAGCGCGGCGGTCGAGGCGGCCGTCGCCGCCGCACCGGCCTGGCGCGAGACCTCGTTCGACGAACGGGCCGCGGTGCTGCTGCGGGCGGCCGACCTGCTGTCCGGGCCATGGCGGGAGACCGTCGCGGCGGCCACCATGCTGGGCCAGTCGAAGTCGGCGTATCAGGCCGAGATCGACGCACCCTGCGAGCTGATCGACTTCTGGCGGTTCAATGTCGCCTTCGCCCGGCAGATTCTGGAGCTGCAGCCCAATTCCGGTGCGGGCGTGTGGAATCGGATGGACTACCGGCCGCTGGAGGGTTTCGTCTACGCGATCACGCCGTTCAACTTCAGCGCGATCGCGGGCAATCTTCCCACCGCACCGGCGCTGATGGGCGCCACGGTGGTGTGGAAGCCCTCGCCCACCCAGACCCTGGCCGCCTACTACACCATGCGGCTGCTGGAGCAGGCCGGCCTGCCGCCCGGCGTGATCAACCTGGTCACCGGGGACGGCGCCGAGCTGTCGGAGGCGGTGCTGCCGGATCCGCGGCTGGCCGGGATCCACTTCACCGGTTCCACCCGCACCTTCCAGTACCTCTGGCAGCAGGTCGGCGCGAATCTGCCTCGGTACCACGGGTATCCGCGGCTGGTGGGGGAGACCGGGGGTAAGGACTTCATCGTCGCGCACTCCTCGGCCGATCCGGATGCTTTGCGGGCCGCGCTGATTCGCGGCGCCTACGAGTACCAGGGCCAGAAATGCTCCGCCGCCTCCCGCGCCTATGTGCCGCGGTCGGTATGGCGCCGCATGGGCGACGATTTCCTGCACGAAACCGACGGCATCGGCTACGGCGACGTGGCGGATCTGTCGAATTTCGGTGGGGCGCTGATCGATCGGCGCGCCTACGACAAGAACGTGGCGGCCCTGGAGCGGGCCCGCGCCGCGGGTCTCGAGATCCCGGTCGGCGGTCGCTACGACGACAGCGAGGGCTACTTCGTCCGCCCGACCGTGCTGCTGGCCGACGATCCGCGGGACGAGGCTTTCACCACCGAGTACTTCGGGCCGATCCTGTCGGTGCACATCTACGACGACGCCGACCCGGCCGCCTTCGCCACGCTGCTGCGGGAGGTCGACACGGCCGCACCGTACGCGCTCACCGGCGCGGTGTTCGCCCGCGACCGTGCGGCGGTCGACGAGGCCGAGGCCGCCCTGCGGTACACCGCGGGCAACTTCTACATCAACGACAAGCCGACGGGGGCCGTCGTCGGACAGCAGCCGTTCGGCGGCGCCCGCGCCTCCGGCACCGACGACAAGGCGGGCTCGTACCTCAACCTGCTGCGCTGGGTGGCGCCCCGGACCATCAAGGAAACCTTCGTTCCGCCAACGGAT
The DNA here is from genome assembly GCF_001613165.1 of Nocardia mexicana NBRC 108244. Taxonomy (GTDB): domain Bacteria; phylum Actinomycetota; class Actinomycetes; order Mycobacteriales; family Mycobacteriaceae; genus Nocardia; species Nocardia mexicana. The sequence goes on along the minus strand of NZ_BDBV01000003.1, from coordinate 99,177 downwards.
TACCGCTACCCGCACATGGGGTCGGGTGGCCGGTGAACCCGCTGCGCCCCGCAATCCTGGCCGCGGCCGAATCGCCCCGCATGAAGAACGCCGTCCTGCGGGTCCCGATCACCGCCGCCGTGGTGCGCCGGTTCGTGGCGGGGGAGACCCGCGCGGATCTGGTTCCGGTACTGCGGGACCTGTTGCGCGACGGGCGGATGGTCAGCGTCGACCTTCTCGGCGAGCACACCACCGAGCGCGCCATGGCGGACGACGCCGTCACCGAATATCTGGCGCTCATCGACGAGCTGTCGGTGCTGAGCCGGTTTGTCGAGGCCGGCACTGTGGCGTGGCGCGCGGATGCGTCGCGGAGTGCGGCCACCGAACTCCACGCGAATTCGGTTCGCTGCGTGGAGGTTTCGGTCAAACTGTCGGCCCTCGGCCAGGCGCTGGAGCCCGACGGCCCCGCCATCGCCGCCGCGAACCTCCGCTCCCTGTGCCTGCGCGCGGCCGAGGCCGGGGTGTGGGTCACCGTCGATGCCGAGGACCACACCACCACCGACGCGACCCTGGACACGGTGCGGCAGTTGCACGGCGAGTTCCCGGGGCTGGGGGTCGCGGTGCAGTCCTACCTGCGGCGCGCCGAGACCGAATGCCGTGAACTCGCCGGGGTCGGCACGCGAATCCGGTTGTGCAAGGGCGCCTATCGCGAACCCGAGGCCGTCGCCTACCAGCGGCGCGCCGATGTGGACTCGTCGTACCTGCGCTGCCTGGACGTGCTGATGCGCGGCGGCGGGCGGCCGATGGTGGCGACTCACGACCCCGCCATGATCGAGGCGGCCACCCGGCTCGCGCTCGAAAATGCCCAAGGCCCAGGCGATTACGAATACCAGATGCTCTACGGCATCCGTGACGCCGAGCAGCGCCGACTGGCCGCCGACGGGCACGCGATGCGCGTCTACGTCCCCTACGGCAGCCAGTGGTACGCCTACCTCATCCGCAGACTGGCGGAGCGTCCAGCCAACCTCGGCTTCTTCCTGCGAGCCCTCGCCGAACGGCAGTGATCGCTAGACCAGTGGGCGGCCGAAGCGGCGGCGCATGCGCATGTCGAACAGGTAGGTGTTGAGCGGGGCCGCGCGGACCACGCCCGGCAGCCGCGTCCAGACCGCCGAGATGGCCTTCAGCACCAGCCGGAAGCGGCGCTCGTCGCGTGCTGTCCAGGTCATGCCCATCTCGTCGCGCAGGTGCTGCGGCAGCAGCGCGGTGACGGTGAACCGGTGGAATCGGCCGAACAGCAGCTGTACCGGGCGCGGCAGCATCTTCAGGTCGATCAGGCCGTTGAAGTAGTCCCGCACCGGCTGGTCGATGCTGCGCTGCGCCAGGTTCTCGTCCCAGTACCGGAAGAACTCCGCCCGCGTGGCGGGCCACATCTCCGGCCGCATCTGCAGCGTGGTGCCGAGCCGGACGCTGTAGCGGTAGAAGTCTTCGGCCCGTTCGGGTTCCATCGGGCCGCGCATCCGGGTGTAGAGGTCGTCCACGCCCCAGTACAGGCAGGCCGCCACCCACAGCTGCAGCTTCGGGTCGAACGCGTTGTATTTGACCGGGCTGTCCGGGTTCGAGCGCACCGGCCGATGGGAGACGTTGACCGCCTCCCGGTAGGCCTTGCGATCTTCCTCGTTTCCCATCCACGCCACGGCCAGATATGTGAGGGTGGTGCGCAGCCGCTTGATCGGGTGCAGCGTCACCTTGCCGCTGTCGACGGTGCTCTCCAGTACGCCGTAGCCCACCGGTGGGTGGCTGAGCTGCATGATGACGTTCGCGGCGCCGCCGAGGAAGGCGGCGACACCGTCGATGTGATCGCGGACGGTGTCCGGGGTCAGGGTCGACTCCGGGATGGACGGTTCATGGTCGGTCGCACGCATGGCGGCGGTCATCGTTGACTCGTCTCCTCGATCTCGCTTCACCCGTAAGGGCCAAAAAGAAGTGTGAGAAACTTCCCCTCTCACCTTCTCATCGAAGATCAATGCTGTCAATCGCTGGCAACCCCCCATTGATCATGTGCGATGATTTTAATGTCATCGTGTCACAGCGAGAGGGGATCGGGTCATGGCCAAGCTGGCCAAACTGCTGCCGCTGGTGCGTGGGGCGGGCACCGAGGACCGCAGCCAGTCGAAGGTTCTCGATGCGGCACTGATGGCATTCCTCGACTTCGGTATCAAGCGGACGAGCATGGTCGAGGTCGCTCGCCGCGGCGGGCTGTCGCTGGCGACGCTCTACCGGCGCTTCGCGGGCAAGTCGGATCTGATCCAGGCGGTCGGGCTGCGGCAGGCGCGCCAGTTCATCGATCAGGTGGATGCGGTCGTGCAGCAGCAGATCGACCGCGACGCCGGCGCCGAGGAGCAGATCGCGGAGCTGTTCGTGGCCTTCATCGACGGCCTGCGCGGCAACCGGCTGCTGGATCGGCTGCTGAAGACCGAGCCGGAGATCGTGCTGCCGTACCTGACTGTGCACGGCGCCCCCGTGATCGAGCTGGGGCGTGACTACCTCGCCGAATTCATCACCCGGCTGCAGTCCGAAGGCAAACTGCCGCAGTACGATCCGCAGCCGCTGGCGGAGATGATCGCGCGCACCTCGCTGTCGATGGCACTCACGCCGCAGACGGTCATCCCGCTCGACGACGATGCCGCCCTGCGGCGCTTCGCGCGCGAGCATGTGGTGCCGGGCTTCCGGATCTCGTAGCGCGGCAACCGCTTCCGCTAGACCAGGCGCAGTCCGAGTCGGCGCCGGAGGCGTAGATCGAGCAGGAAAGCGTTGACGGGGAACATCTTCACGGATGTGGGCATGCGCGCCTCCACCGCGCCGACCGTGCGCAGCAGCCGGGCGAGCCTGCGGTCGTCGCGCTCGTTCCAGGTCATCCCCATCTGCTCGCGCAGGTGCGGCGGCAGCAGGCCCGCGACGACGAATCGGTGAAACCTGCCGAACGCCAACCGAACCGGCAGCGGGAACATCTTCAGATCGACGAGATCCTGGAAGTAGGCGCGGACGGGCGGGTCGATGGTGGTCTTCGCCAGATTCGCCGCCCAGTACCTGTCGAAGGCGGTGCGGTCGGGCGGCCACAGCTCGGGCGGCATCTGCAGCGTGGAGCCCAGCCGCTCGGCGTGCCGGTAGAAGGCGTCGGCGTCGGCGTCGTTCATCGGGCCGTGCATGCGTTCGTTCAGATCGCGGGCGCCCCAGTACAGGCAGGCCGCGACCCACAGCTGCAGGCGCGGGTCGAAGGCGTTGTACTTCACCGGGCTCGACGCGGTCGAGCGGACCGGGCGGTGCGAGGCGTTGACGGCGTCCCGGTAGGCGGCGCGCTCGTCGTCGCTGCCCAGCATCGCCACCGCCAGATAGGTGAGCGTGGTGCGGGTGCGCTTGATCGGATGGAGGAAGATCTTGCCGCTGTCCACGGTGCTTTCCATCACGCCGTAGCCGACCGGCGGCGTGCTGAGCTGCATGATGACATTGGCCGCGGCACCGAAGAAGGCCGCGGACCCGTCGAGGTAGCGGGAGATGTCGAAATCGCTACCGGGAAGGCCGGTTTCGTCCGTCGTTGCGCGCCGCGGGCTGGTCATCGTTGACCCCATCCTCTGTGAGAAGGCTATATATCAACACTCTCACCCACTCAACATTGTGTCAACCGTCACAGCCCATGGAACTGCGGGTCGCGCCGTGGGAGTTGCCGGGCGCGTCGCGTTGGTAGGTTGGGCGCGTGTCATATGGGTCGTTGCCGCTGTTGCGGTCGCTGAATGCGGCCGCCGTCGCCGCCGGGGCGGACATTCCGGACGCCGTCACCATCGACGGGACCACGCTGTCGCGCAGCGATCTGCTGGGCGCGGCCACCTCGGTGGCAGAGCGGGTCGCGCGGGCGGAGCGGGTGGCGATCCTGGCGCGCCCGACCCCGGCGACCGTGCTGGCGGTGATCGGATGCCTGATCGCCGGAGTCACCGCGGTGCCGGTGCCGCCGGATGCGGGTGCGGCCGAAATGACGCACATACTCGACGATTCGGGCGCGCAGGCCTGGCTCGGCGAGGCGCCCGAAGGCGCCACGCTGCCGGTGATTCCGGTGCGCCTGCACGCGCGATCCTGGCACGTCTATCCCGAACCTCCCCCGGAGGCAACGGCTTTCGTGCTCTATACCTCCGGAACCACCGGGGCTCCGAAGGGCGTGATGCTGAGCAGGCGGGCCATCGCCGCCGGGCTGGACGCGCTCGCCGAGGCCTGGGCGTGGACGGCGAACGACATTCTGGTGCATGGACTTCCGCTGTTCCACGTGCACGGGCTCATCCTCGGCGTGCTCGGCCCGCTCCGGGTGGGCAGCCCGCTGGTGCACACCGGCAAGCCCACCCCGGCGGCGTATGCCGCGGCCAAGGGGACGCTGTACTTCGGCGTGCCCACGGTGTGGTCGCGGGTCGCCGAGGACCCCGGCGCCGCACGGGAATTGGCGAATGCCCGGCTGCTGGTGTCGGGCAGTGCCCCGCTGCCGGTGCCCGTCTTCGAGCGGCTGCGGGAGCTGACGGGTCATGCGCCGGTCGAGCGCTACGGCATGAGCGAGACCATGATCACCCTGTCGACGCGCGCGGACGGTGAGCGCCGCCCCGGCTGGGTGGGCACGCCGGTCGCCGGTGTGCAGACCAGGCTGCGGGACGAGGCGGGCGAGCCGGTGCCCCACGACGGCGAGAGCATCGGCGGGCTGCAGGTGCGCGGCCCGATGCTGTTCGACGGCTACCTGAACCGTCCCGAGGCCACCGCCGAATGCCGCACCGCCGACGGCTGGTTCGCCACCGGCGATGTGGCCGCGATCGATCCGGACGGCTTCCACCGCATCGTCGGGCGCGAGTCGGTGGATCTGATCAAATCCGGCGGCTACCGCATCGGCGCGGGTGAGATCGAGACCTGCCTGCTGGGTCATCCGGCCGTCGGCGAGGTCGCGGTCGTGGGTGTGCCCGATGACGATCTCGGCCAGCGGATCGTCGCGTACGTGGTGCCTTCCGGTGCCGCGGTGACAGACGAAGCCGCGCTGATCGATCATGTGGCGCAACAGCTTTCCGCGCACAAGCGGCCCCGGGAGGTGCGCTGGGTGGAGTCGTTGCCGCGCAACGCCATGGGGAAGGTGCAGAAGAAGCTGCTGGATTGAGATCCGGCGTTCGGAGGCTCGAACTATGTCGCGCACGGCCCGCATCACCGTTGTGCTGCTGTTCGTGGCATGGACGATCGACTTCATCGACCGGCTCGTGATCAACTTCGCGCTGCCCGCCATCGCCGACGACCTCGATCTCGACCACACCGGCACCGGGATGATCGTCTCGGCGTTCTTTCTCGCCTACGCGGCCATGCAGTTGCCGGGCGGGCTGCTGGCCGACCGGTTCGGCGCGCTGCGCATGTGTGTGATCGGCATGCTGGCGTGGTCGGTATTCACCGGATTGACCGCGCTGGCTTGGTCGTTCGGGGCGCTGCTGGTCGCCCGGTTCGTGTTCGGTCTGGTGCAGGGCGTCTTTCCGGCCGCCGCGACGAAGGCGCTGGCCGAGCGCAGTACGCCCGCCGAGCGGACCACCGCGGCGGGCTGGACCAACGCCTCCAATGCCTGCGGCGTGCTGCTGGCGGCGGTCATCGCGGCCGCCATGCTGCCGAGTATCGGGTGGCGGGGGATGTTCGTGGCGATCTCCGCGCTCGGGGTGCTCGTCGTGCTCGCCTGGTCGCGCTGGATGCCGCCGCCGCTGACGGAGGCGGCCCCCGTCGGCGGCGGGTCGTGGTCGCTGTTCCGGGTGCCCGCGCTGATCGGCTGTGCGGCAATCTACTTCGGGTACGGGGCCTTCAACTGGGGACTGGTCTCGTGGGTGCCGACCTATCTGCACGAGGCGCGCGGCGTGGAACTGGACCGGGCCGCCCTGCTCGCGGTGTTCCCGACCGTGGCGGCGGCCGTCGGCATCGTGAGCGGTGGCTGGCTGTCGGACCGGCTGCGCGGGCGTCCGCGCCGGATCGTGGTGCCCAGCATGGTAATTGCGGCCGCGGGATTGTTCGTACTGCCCGCCACGTCCTCGGTTCCGGTGTTCATGGTCGTGTTGACCGTCGCCACCGGGATCGGGGCGCTGACCTACATGGCCGCCCTGGCGCTGCCGCTGCGGGCGTTGCCCAGCACGCTGATCGGGACGGCGGCCGGGATGATCGTCTTCGGCGCGCAGCTGGGTGGAATTCTGTCCCCGCTGCTGTTCGGGGCGATCGTCGACCGCGTCTCCTACGGCGCGGCCTTCGCCGCGCTGGCGTTCGGGCCGCTGGTGGCGATCGTGGCCGCCGCGCTGATGCCGCAGTCCGCCGCGGCCTTTCTCGCCTCGGTGCGCGGGAAACCGGCCCTGGCAGCACATCTGGGGGAGACAGCGCCTTCCATCCCCCAGGACCGTGATCCCGCCGCCGATCGGTGAGCCCTGCGATTGACCTTCAGTGCACTCGAGGTTGTACCGTCGGCACATGATCGCCACGCTGTCGCCCGCCCAGATCGAATACCTGCGCAGTCAGCGGCTCGGTCGGCTCGCGACGATTCGCCCCGACGGCTCGCCGCAGAACAACCCGGTCGGGTTCCGCTACAACGAGGCCCTCGGCACCATCGATATCGCCGGGTACAACATGGGCGCCTCGCAGAAGTTCCGCAACCTCGACAAGGAGGAGCGGGTGGCCTTCGTCGTCGACGACATCAAGTCGGTGGACCCCTGGGAGGTCCGCTGCCTCGAAATCCGGGGCACCGCCCAGGCTCTGCGCGATATCGACACCTATATCCAGAGTGCTTCTCGTGAACTGATTCGCATCACTCCGGCTCGAGTCCTCGCCTTCGGCATCGAGTAATCCCGAGGTATCCGCCGCGACCGTATTGTCGATCTCATGAGCGATACCTTTGCGCGGGACATGTGGCGGGTCCTGGAGCCGCTGCACGCGATCACCTACTTCGCGCCCGAATGCGTCTCCGCCCTGAAAGCCGTTGGCCTGCGTGGTTTCTGGATGGGGTACTTCGGTGCGCGCTCGGCGCCGCTCGGGCCGGTGGGGCCCACTGTCGTGGAGGCCGTCTTCTACAACTTCCATCCCGACATGGTCCGGCGCGCGATTCCCGACGCGTGGAAGTTCGCTGCCCCCGAGGCGATTCTGGACGCGCGCCGCACCTCCGCCGCGCGGGTGCTGCGTGAACTGGTCCCCGACAGCGCCGATATCGCGTCGCAGGTGCTGCCCACAGTGACGGCGGCGATCGACGGCGCGCCCGCGTGCGGTCGCGCGTTGTTCGCGGCCAATCGCGACCTGCCCGCGTCCGACGAGCCGGTCGAAGCGCTCTGGCAGGCCGTCACCACCCTGCGCGAGCATCGCGGCGACGGGCACTTCGCCACGCTGCTGGCCGAGGGGCTCGACGGTTGCGAGGCCGTCGTACTCTTCGCCGCCGATACCGGGACCACGCCGGACATGTGGCGCGAACTCCGTAGCTGGAGCGAAAGCGACTGGGCCGCAGCGCAATCCCGGCTGACGGCCCGCGGACTGCTGACGGAATCGGGCGGCATCACCGAAGCGGGCCGCGCGCTCCGCGCGCATATCGAATCCCGCACCGATGCCCTGGCCGCGACGGCCTATCGAGACATACCCGGGGCCGAGGCGGCGCTCGGCGCACTCGTTCCGGCCGCCCGCACCATCAGGAGCGCCGGACTGGCCAGTTCCGCCGACTTCCTCCGCGCCGGGAGGCTGGCCGGATGAAGTTCACGAAGGATGTCGAACGCGGTAGGTGGCTGCTGGAGCGCGCGAAGGGAGACGGGATCGGCGTCATCGCCGGTACCGGCTTCGACGCTTACGTGCGGATCCTGCACCCGGTCGAGGCGACCCGCTACGACGCGGCGGTCATCGACGAGTGGGGCTGTCCCACGATCGTGGAGGAGACGATGTGGCCGTGGGCCGAGGTCGCCGCGCGTAACGGCAGGGTGATGCATCCGCTGGTGCAGTGGCGCAACCTCACCGATGGTGAGGACCAGGCGGCGATGTCGTTCGACGACGGGTGGTCGGTAGGCAACACCGCCCTGGGGTGGTTCGACCCGAACCTGCTGGCCGCTCTCACCGTCCACCTCCGCGCGGCCACCGAAACACCGGAGGAGGTGACGGCCGGAGCCTGGAACGGATACGGCGGCGGCTCCGACGCGTCCTCGAGTGTGGTATTCGTCGCGTCCACCGACGACGACCCGGAGGAGCTCGAACGTGAGCGAGCCCGAATCGAGGCGGAGACGGCCGCCGCTGTCGTGCCGGAGGTCGAACGGGCGATGGAGGTCGGGCCTTTCCTGCGGTGGCCCGGCCGCGACTTCGTGCTGTTCGACACCGGTCTCTCCGAACTCGCCGACCCCGGCTGGGTGTATTCGGCGGGCCTGGGCTGGATGACCGATTTCACCGGACAGATGCCCCAGCTGCTCTGGCCCGCCGACCACACATGGGTCGTGGCCAGCGAGATCGACATCGACTCCACGATCGTCGCCGGGTCCCGAACCCTGATCGACGCGATTCTGGCGGACGATCGTTTCGAGACGTTCGAGATCGCCGAGAAGTCGGACCTGAGCTGGGGCGGCGACAAGATCAACCCCGCACCGAAGGACTGAACCTCACCAACCGCTCCCAGCGGTCTCGCTCCCTAGAGGACAAGGACCGCCACCACGATGGCCACGACGACGAGGACGCCGAGGATCACCCATTTCAGCCACGGCGGATCTTTCATTTCTTCGTCCGCGCTCGCCCGTTGTTCGGGTGTGGTGAGTGCGTTGTAGAGCACCGGCAGCAGCATCGCGTTCGGGCAGTTCTTGTCGAGGCTGACACCGCCCCGGAAGCCTTTGATGGGATAGATGCTGATCTCGCCGGGTTCGTCCTTGACGTAGACATCGCTGAATCGACGCAGCGGTTGCTTCTGGTCGAGGAAGTAGAACCCGTCGGCGTCGACGTCTACATCGGCGTCGATGACATGGGCCCGCTGTCCGGCGCGCACCTGCTGGAGGATCTCATCGATCAGGCGCGGCTCCAGGAACGCCCGCGACAGGCTGACCAAGCCGAGCCACGGCTCGGCGGGAAGGTCGGAATTCCCATTCCAGACGTACGAGACCATCAGCGCCGATTTCAGTGCGGCTTCCTCGGATTCGCCGTCCCTTGCCCAGTTGCCGACCGCGAAGGTGACCTGATTGCTGCGACTGACCGTGACGTTGAGAGCCGGCCCCTTCTGCTGCGTCTGGGTTCGCTTGTACATCACCCAGTCCACATCGGACCAGCGCATCCGCCGACCGTCGTACTCCACAGCGTCGGAGTCCGCGCGCAATTCCTTCAGCTCGTAGTCGACGAGCCCCTTGTCGAACGGGATGGATGCGCGAACGTGGTCGCCCAGAACGACATCGGTGCGATCGGCCAGTTGCCGCCACGCTTCGACGGTGCGCCATGCTCGCGGTGCGTCGGTCACTGCACCCGCCCCCATCCCAGTCTGGGCTTCTGATGGGAGCAGAGACTACCGGCCCGGCGGACGGAAGGTCGGCGAATCAACCTCGCCGCCACCGAAATACGGTCCGGGTATGACGCCGTTCGGCGCGTCGGATCAGTTGGCGTGCAGGGCGGCGTTGAGTTCGATGCCGGTGCCCTGGCGGGCGACGACCTCCACCGCGCCGGTCAGGGAGTTGCGGCGGAAGAGCAGGTTGGACCGGCCGGAGAGTTCGAGGGCCTTGACCGTGCGGCCGTCGGGGAGGGCGACCTTGGTGCCCGCGGTGAGGTAGAGGCCCGCCTCGACCACCGAGTCGTCGCCGAGGGAGATGCCCAGGCCCGCGTTGGCGCCCAGCAGGCAGCGCTCGCCGATCGAGATGACCTGTTTGCCGCCGCCGGACAGCGTGCCCATGATCGAGGCGCCGCCGCCGATATCGGAGCCGTCGCCGACCACGACCCCCGCGGAGACGCGGCCCTCCACCATGGAGGCGCCGAGCGTTCCGGCGTTGAAGTTGACGAAACCCTCGTGCATGACCGTGGTGCCCTCGGCCAGGTGCGCTCCCAGGCGGACACGGTCGGCGTCGGCGATGCGGACGCCCGCGGGCAGCACGTAGTCGACCATGCGGGGGAACTTGTCCACGCCGTAGACGGTGACCGGTCCGCGGGCGCGCAGCTTGGCGCGCACCAGTTCGAACTCCTCCACCGAGCACGGCCCGTGGTTGGTCCACACCACGTTGGCGAGCAGCCCGAACTGGCCCTCCAGGCTCAGGCCGTGCGGCCTCACGAGCCGGTGCGAGAGCAGGTGCAGGCGCAGGTACTCGTCGTGGGTGTCGGCGGGCGGGGCCGACAGGTCGGCGATGGTGGTGCGGACCGCGATCACATCCACGCGGCGGGCCTCGTCGAAGCCCACCAGTTCGGCGAATCGGGCGTACTCGGGGTCGGCCGGGGTCAGCTTCGTGGTCGCGGATTCGGCGAACTCGCCGAGCTCCGGATACGGAAACCAGGTATCGAGGACCGTGCCGTTCACGGTCACCGTGGCGAGGCCGACTGCGGATGCTCCCTGAGTACTCACGCAGGTCAGTGTATGGGCAATCGAGTTCCCGGCGGTCCCGTGGGTCCGCGGGCGGTGGCCCGAACATTAGGCTGCGTGGGGTGACCATCGATCTGCGCGCCGACCCCATCACCCTCACCGCCGCTCTCGTCGATATCCCGAGTGTCTCCCGGGACGAGGCCGCGATCGCCGACACCGTCACCTGGGCGCTGCGCGAGCAGACGACCGGATTCGAGGTGCTGCGGCACGGCAACACCGTGCTCGCCCGCACCGATCGCGGCCTTCCGACCCGGGTGATCCTGGCCGGTCATCTCGACACCGTGCCGATCGCCGACAACGTGCCGGGGCACTTCGACTTCGAGGGCGGCGAGCAGGTGCTGCACGGCTGCGGCAGCGTCGATATGAAATCCGGCGACGCGGTCTTCCTGCACCTGGCCGCCACCGTCGCCGATCCGGTCTGCGATCTGACGCTGATCTGCTACGACTGCGAGGAGATCGCGGCCGAGTTCAACGGCCTCGGCCGCATCGAACGCGAGCTGCCCGAATGGCTCGACGGCGACCTCGCGATCCTGGGCGAGCCGTCCGGCGGCTGGATCGAGGCGGGCTGCCAGGGCACCCTGCGGGCCCGGCTCACGGTCTCCGGCACCCGCGCGCACACCGCGCGGGCGTGGCTGGGAGACAACGCGATTCACCAGCTGGCGCCGATCCTGGAGCGGCTGCGGGACTATCGGCCCCGGCAGGTCGACATCGACGGCTGCGTCTATCGAGAAGGCTTGTCGGCGGTGCAGGTCTCCGGCGGCGTGGCGGGCAATGTGGTGCCCGACGAGGCGTCGGTGGTCGTGAATTTCCGCTTCGCACCGGACCGTTCCCTCGACGAGGCGACCGAGCATGTGCGCGAGGTGTTCTCGGGCCTCGACCTGACCTTCGAGCGCACCGACGGCGCCCCCGGCGCCCTGCCCGGGCTGTCCGCGCCCGCGGCGAAGGACCTCGTGCAGAAGGTGCACGCGCACGGCGGCGGCGGGGTGCGCGCCAAGTACGGCTGGACCGACGTCTCCCGCTTCGCCGCCCGCGGCATCCCCGCGGTCAACTTCGGCCCCGGCGACCCGAACCTCGCCCACAAGGTCGACGAGCGAGTCCCCACCGCCCAGATCACCACGGTGACCGAGATCCTCCGCAGCTACCTCACGGGGCAGACGCACTGATCGTGCCGGGTACGTCCGGTACGGCGGTTGCGCGCCCGGCGCTACCGGTGCGCCGGGTTGCGCCCCAGTAACCTGGTGCGCATGTCCACCGACTCCGAGCCCGTACATGTCCGATCGCCGAAGTCGACGCCTACCTTCCGCGGACCGATAATGCTGCGCCGGGACCGGAAGGGGGAGACCGGGAACACCGACCAGCATCTGCTCGACGGCCGCGGTCCCAGCGACTGGGTGCACACCGATCCCTGGCGGGTGCTGCGCATCCAGAGCGAATTCGTGGAGGGGTTCGGCGCGCTGGCCGAGATCCCCAGGGCGGTAGCGGTTTTCGGTTCGGCCCGCACCCAGGTCGATACGCCGGAGTACCAGGCGGCCGGCGCCATCGGCGGCGCGCTGGCCCGCGCCGGATTCGCCGTGATCACCGGCGGCGGCCCGGGTGTGATGGAGGCGGCCAACCGCGGCGCCTCGGAGGCAGGCGGGTTCTCCATCGGACTCGGCATCGAGCTGCCCTTCGAGCAGGGCCTCAACGAGTGGGTGGACCTGGGCATCAACTTCCGGTACTTCTTCGCTCGCAAGACCATGTTCGTGAAGTACTCGCAGGCGTTCATCTGCCTGCCGGGCGGTTTCGGCACCCTGGACGAGCTGTTCGAGGCGCTGACCCTGGTGCAGACCCGCAAGATCACCCGGTTCCCGATCGTGCTGTTCGGCACGCGCTACTGGTCCGGCCTGGTCGACTGGCTGCGTGATTCGCTGGCGGGCTCGGGCAAGATCTCGCCCGGCGACCTGAGCCTGCTGCATGTCACCGACAGCGTGGAGGAGGTCGTGGAGATCGTGCTGGCCGCGGCCGAGAGCCGCGCGGGCAACGCGCACGGGACGGAGGACCAGTGGTGAGCGCGCGGCCGTACGCGGTGTGCGTGTACTGCTCGGCCAGTGCCACGGACCCGGCGCAGCTGCGGTTGGCGGCTCAGGTCGGCACCGAGATCGCCCGGCGCGGTTGGCAATTGGTGTCCGGCGGCGGGCACGTGTCGATGATGGGCGCGGTCGCCACGGCGGCCCGGGCGGGCGGCGCGCAGACCGTCGGCGTGATCCCCAAGCAGCTGGTGCATCTGGAGGTCGCCGACGTCGACGCCGACGAACTGGTCGTCACCGACACCATGCGCGAGCGTAAACAGGTCATGGAGGCCCGCGCCGACGCGTTCCTCACCCTGCCCGGCGGCATCGGCACGCTGGAGGAGTTCTTCGAGGCGTGGACCGGCGGATATCTCGGCATGCACGACAAGCCGCTGGTCGTACTCGACCCGCACGGGCACTTCCGCGGGCTGTTCGACTGGCTCGACGGACTGCAGGAGGGGGACTTCGTCGGCAAGGCCGCGCTCGATCGAGTCACCGTGACATCGGATATGGCGACCGCCTTCGACGCGTTGGTCGCCGAGCGGGACTGAGAAGCGGCCGCCGTGGTGGTGCCCCTTCGTGATCTGCCACGGGTTGTGTCTAGAGGCATTGCCACCCCGCCGGTCGTCCCGGCATGCTGTGGCCGGGATCTCGTTTGGAGGTACATGTGACGGATGCACAGACCAGCGTCACCCTGCTCGATATCGCCCGGCGGCTGCCGGGGATGGCGCTGGATACGCCCGGCATGCTCCGCGGCGCGCTGGGCATGCTGGTGAAGCCGGACAGCAAGTCGTCCGTGGGCCTGTACTTCCAGCGGGCGGCGCGGCAGCGTCCGAGCCGTGTGTTCATTCGGTTCGAGGGGCGCGAGTACACCTACCACGATGCCAACGCCGAGGTGAACCGCTACGCGAGCGTGCTGACCGAGCGCGGGGTGCGTCGCGGCGACGTGGTCGGGGTGCTGATGACCAACCGGCCCGAGGCGCTGCTGCTGGTACTGGCCACCGTGAAGCTGGGCGCGACGGTCGGTTTGCTGAATCACCATCAGCGCGAACAGGTGCTGGCACACAGCTTCGGGTTGCTGAACAGCGTGGTCAACGTGATCGGCGAGGAGTGCCGCGAGGCGCTGGAATCGCTGTCCGAACCGCCGGACAACCTGCTGTTCACCGAGGAGCTGCAGCAGTTGGCGCGCGGGGCCGACGCCACCGACCCGCCGGTGTGCGCGGATATCCGGGCCCGCGAGAAGGCGTTCCTGATCTTCACCTCCGGCACCACCGGCCTGCCCAAGGCGAGCGTGATGTCGCATCTGCGGTGGACCAAGAGCATGGCCGGGCTGGGCGGGCTGGGCATCCGCCTGCGCGGCGACGACACGCTGTACTGCTGCCTGCCGCTGTATCACAACAACGCCCTGACCGTGGCGCTCGGCGCGGTGCTCGGATCGAAGTCCACGTTCGCGATCGGCCGCAAATTCTCCGCGTCCGGATTCTGGAACGAGGTGGTCGCCAGCCGCGCCACCGCGTTCATCTACATCGGCGAGCTCTGCCGCTATCTGCTCAACCAGCCCGAAAAGCCCGCCGAGCGGGAGCATTCGCTGCGGCTGGCGGTCGGCAACGGGCTGCGGCCGGAGCTGTGGGACGAGTTCCGCGAGCGGTTCCGGATCCGGCGGATCGTCGAGTTCTATGCCTCCAGCGAGGGAAATACCGCGTTCATCAACGCCTTCGGCGTGGACCGCACCGCCGGGTTCGGTCCGCTGCCGTACGCGGTCGTCGAATTCGACGAGGAGACCGGCAAGGCCAAGCGTTTTCCCGACGGCAAGCTACGCCGGGTGCGGTCGGGCGGGGTCGGGCTGTTGCTGTCGAAGGTGACCAGCCGCTCGCCGTTCGACGGCTACACCGACGAGTCCGCCACCGAATCCAAGCTGGTGCGCAACGCTTTTCGCGACGGCGACGCCTGGTTCGACACCGGAGACCTTGTGCGCGACCAGCATTGGCGGCACATCGCCTTCGCCGACCGGCTCGGCGACACCTTCCGCTGGAAGGGCGAGAACGTCGCGACCACCGAGGTCGAGGGTGCCTTCGACGGCATCGAGGAGATCACCCAGGCCGTGGTCTACGGGGTGGACGTCCCGGGCGCGGACGGCAAGGCCGGGATGGCCGCGGTGACACTGCGGTCCGGCGCGGAGCTGGACGGGCTCGCCGTGGCGCGGCAGCTCTACGACCGCCTGCCCGCCTACGCGGTCCCGCTGTTCGTCCGCGTCGTCGACGAGCTGGAGACCACCTCCACGTTCAAGAGCCGCAAGGTCGAGCTCCGTAAGCAGGGCTACACCCCCGACTCCGCCAGCGCGCTCTACGCTCTGGCGGGTCGCGCCGAGGGTTACGTTTCCTACTACGCCGACTATCCCGACGAGGTCGCGAGCGGCCGCGTACCTAAGCCCTAGCCGCACCCCCGCCGTCGCACGGGGTGCGTGAAAGTCCGGGTGGGACAGGGGTCGGTACAGTCGGGGCATGAGTTCGACGTCGCCGTTGTCCACGCTGTGTGGGAAACCGGTGGCAACGGATCGGGCGCTGGTGATGGCTATCGTGAATCGCACGCCGGACTCGTTCTACGACAAGGGCTCCACCTTCTCCGACGAGGCGGCATTGGCGGCCGTGGCGCGGGCCGTCGCCGAGGGCGCCGATCTGGTCGATATCGGCGGTGTGAAGGCGGGGCCGGGCGACGAGGTGGACGCGGCCGAGGAGGCGCGGCGGACGGTGCCGTTCGTGGCGGCCATCCGTGAGCGCTACCCGGACCTGCTGATCAGCATCGACACCTGGCGTGCCGCGGTGGCGCGGGCCGCGGTGGCCGAGGGCGCGGATCTGATCAACGACACCTGGGCGGGCGCCGATCCCGACCTGGTCGGGGTGGCCGCCGAGACGGGCGCCGGGGTCGTCTGCAGTCACACCGGCGGGGCGCGCCCACGCACCCGGCCACACCGGGTCCGCTATGCCGACGTGGTCGGCGAGGTTACCGAGACGCTGGTCCGGTCCGCCGAAAATGCTGCGGCGGCGGGCGTGGGCAAGGATTCGATTTTGATCGATCCGACCCATGATTTCGGCAAAAACACGTACCACGGGCTCGAACTGTTGCGGGCAATGGACGTTCTTGTAAATACCGGATGGCCTGTCTTGATGGCGCTCAGCAACAAGGATTTCATCGGGGAGACTCTTGGTGTCGGTCTATCCGAGCGATTGGAGGGCACATTGGCAGCAACCGCATGGTCGGCCGCGGCCGGCGCCCGGGTCTTCCGAGTCCACGAGGTCGCCGCAACCCGGCGCGTGGTGGACATGATCGCGGCAATCCAGGGCATCCGGCCCCCCGCACGAACTCTGCGAGGTCTGGTATGACAACCAACCCCTCTCCGACCATTTCCAACCAGAACGACTGGGCGCTCACCAACACCTGGGACAGCCCGCAGTGGACGGTCGACGAGCTGGCCGCCGCCAAGGCGGGGCGCACCGTATCCGTGGTGCTGCCCGCGCTGAACGAGGAACGTACCGTCGCCGACGTGGTGGCCAGCATCCGGCCGCTGCTCGGCACGCTGGTCGACGAGCTGGTGGTGCTCGACTCCGGGTCCACGGACGCGACCGCCGAACGAGCCCGCGCCGCCGGGGCCCGGGTGGTGACGCGCGAGCAGGCGGTACCCGAACTGGATCCGGTGCCGGGCAAGGGCGAGGTGCTGTGGCGCTCGCTGGCCGCCACCACCGGCGACCTGATCGCCTTCGTCGACTCCGACCTGATCGACCCGGACCCGGAATTCGTGCCCCGGCTGCTGGGCCCGCTGCTGATGGTCGACGGCATGCACCTGGTGAAGGCCTACTACCGCCGCCCGCTGCGGCACGGCGACACGGTCGACCACAACGGCGGCGGCCGGGTCACCGAGCTGGTGGCCCGCCCCCTGCTGGCGGCGCTGCGCCCGGACCTGTCGAAGGTGCTGCAGCCCTTGGGCGGCGAGTACGCGGGCACCCGTGAGCTGCTCGCCGCGGTCCCGTTCGCCCCCGGCTACGGCGTCGAAATCGGCCTGCTGCTCGACACTTACGACCTGCTGGGCCTGCCCGCCATCGGCCAGGTGAACCTGGGCGTCCGCACCCACCGCAACCGCCCACTCTCCGACCTGGGCGTCATGAGCCGTCAAATCCTAGGAACGGTCCTGGGCCGCAGCGGAATCCGCGACTCAGGCGCCGCCCTGACCCAATTCCCCCTGGTAGGCGAAGAATTCGCCGAACTCACCACGGAGGTCACCTTGGCGGACCGCCCCCCGATGAACACATTGCGCCCCGTAGAAGTAGCGGCCTGACACCCAGCCTCGCACACGACACCAGCCGCACAGACCACGGTTAACACCGCGCAGCTCCAACGCGCGGGGTGTCTGTGCCCGCAGTCGGCCGTCTCCTTCCCGTGTTCGTGGTCGGTTGTCTCGCGTTCCCGTGTTCGTGGTCGGCGGTCTCGCGTTCCCGTGTTCGTGGTCGGCGGTCTCGCGTTGCTGTGTTCGTGGTCGGCCGTTTCTCATTCCCGTGCTCGCGGCCCCCAGGCCGCGAGCACGGGATCTCACACCCATTGAGCAGCACTACCTTTCGTGGCGGTAGATGGGGGTGAGGAGGTCGGCTTCCAAAGGCTCCCCCGTGTTGCGGTCGTAGCGGACGCCGACGACGGCCGAGAAAGGATGCAGGCCCGCGCGTTCGTGGAGGGTGGCCAGGCGGGTGGCGAGCAGGCGGATGGCGCCCAGCGAGCCGGGCGGGTGCAGGCCGTCGAGTACCAGGACGGTGCCGCGGCCGTCGGGGCGGGGCAGGCGGGCCAGATAGGCGATGTCGTACGGTTCGGTACCGCCCGGCCGGTATACGCGGCGGGCGGCGCGGTCCTCGATACCGCGTCGCACCCGGCCCGCGCGGGCGACCGTGCGGCGCAGCCGCGGATCGGCGGCCGCCAGGTAGCGCAGGCTCGGCGACAACTCCGGACCGCCCAGCACGATCAGGCCGTCGCGATCCAGGTCGAGCGGCCGCCCGGGCAGGAAGCGTTCCACGGCGACGGCAAATCCCAGCTCCCGCAACAGTTCCACCAGCCGGTGCGGCGCCGCGGCATCGGGCGCGCCGACCAGCGGGGCGGTGCGCGTCGTACTGCGCACGTCCGGGGTGAGAACGGTCAGCGGCCCGTGCCCGAAGAACAAGCCCTCCGGCACCGGGCCCTGCGTGCTGACCTGATGAATCCGCGCGCGCGAAAGTCCCGCCGCCGCACCGATTCTGGCGAAGGTCCAGCCTTCGGCGTGCAATTCCCGGATGACCGCGCGCCGGATCCGGGTGAGTTCGTTGATGGTCTGCTGGGCCTGGGCGACGCCTTCGGTGGCCGCCTTGAGGCGCTCGACCTTGTCGTCGATTGCAAAAACCCGCGCCACCTCATCGGCCGACATGTGCGCAGTCTAGATAGCTCGACAGCAGGATGTGTCTAGCCGGGTTGACGAAACGCTCCGGCCTGCGCGGGAATTGCGAACCGACATTTCCGAACGGGAATACCTGACGCCCGGAATCGACGGTGGTCATGGCCGAAATAGTGTCGGACTACTACGTCGCGTCGAAATCGATCGGTGGTTTTTCATTCCGGGCCAACGGCTTCGGCGGCTCCGGCGGCGAATACGCCGGGGGCGGTGAATAGTCCGAACCATTCGACGTACTGGACGGTTTGTCGAATTTTCCGGTGAACAGCGAATCGTCGCCGTCCAGCAGATGTTTGGTCACCGCCGCGCGCGGCGTCATCCCGCGAAACTGGTCGAGCGGCTTGCGCAGCTCCCGGATTTCCTCGATCGGCTTGCGGATCTCGTCGAACTCCGGGCCCAGGTCGTTGCGCAGCTGGCTGGTGGCCCCGGTGGCGTAATCGCGGACCTGCCGCAGGCTCTGCGCGGTCCAGCGGATCGCCCCCGGGAGCCGTTCCGGGCCGAGGATCACCAAGGCAGCGACCACCAGGATCACCATCTCGGGCCAGCCCATATTGAACATGAGGCCAGCTTACTGCGGCTGCTTGGGAGCGCTCTCGTCGGATTCCAGCGTCACCGGCACATCGACCTGGCGGCCGTCGCGGATCACCTGGAACGGGACGGTCTCGCCGATCTGGCGGGACTGCACGGCGACGGTGAGCTCGGCCGGTTCGGTCACCTCGCGACCGGCGACCTTCACGATCACGTCGCCCTCCGCGAGCCCGGCCTTGGCGGCGGGGCTGCCCGCCACCACATCGGCGACCGCGGCGCCGCTCATCGCGTCGTTCTCCACCGACTTGGTCTTGGCGCTCACGCCCAGCCACGGATGATGCACCTTGCCGTCGCGGATGAGCGCCTGCGCGATCCGCTGCACCAGATCCACCGGGATCGCGAAGCCCAGGCCGACCGACCCGCCGCTCTCGCTGCGGATGGCGGTGTTGATGCCGATCAAGCGGCCCTCGCCGTCGACCAGCGCGCCACCGGAGTTGCCGTGGTTGATCGCGGCGTCGGTCTGGACCGCGTCGAAGGCGCCGGCGGTGTCGTCGCCCGGGGTCGTGGGTTCGGCCATGGGCCGGTTCAGGGCGCTGACGATGCCGGAGGTGACGGTCTTGGTCAGGCCCAGCGGCGAACCGATCGCGAGCACGTCGTCGCCGACGCGAACGTCACCGGACTTGCCCATCCGGGCCACCGTCAGGTTCTTGACGTCGACCTTCAGCACCGCGAGGTCGGTCTTGGGGTCGCGCCCGACGATCTGGGCGGGCGCCTTGGTGCCGTCGGAGAAGGTGACCTGGATCTTGCCCCGGCCCGACTTGTCCATCCCCACCATGGAGATCACGTGGTTGTTGGTGACGATGTAACCGCTGCCGTCGATGACCACGCCCGAGCCGAGGGCGCCGTTGTCGCCCACGGTCTCGCGGATCTGCACCACGGCGGGCACCACCGCGTCGGCGACCCGTGTGATCGGGCCCTGCGTCTTGTCCGGATCGCCCTCCTGCTGCAGGGCCACCTTGCGCGAGGTGAGGGCCGAGGTGGAATCGCCGGTCAGCCGTCCGACCAGCCCGCCGACCAAGCCGATCGCGAGGGCGATCACGGCCAGAATGGCCAGTGCGGCCGGGGCCACCTTGCGGCCGAAGAGCACGTCGCGGGCGCCCAGCAGGGTGCCCGGGGGGAGCGACTGCGTCTGCGGTGTGACGATCGCGGGCGCGCCCAGCCGGGCCGCCGCGTCGGGATCGCGCCACGGATCGGCCGGTCCGGCGGGCGGAGCGGTATCGGATTCGGCGTCGGGATCGCGTTGCAGCAGTTCGTCGGAGCCCTCGGGACGGCCGAATGCCTCGGCCAGCACGGCGTCCGGCGGTCGATTCACCAATTCGGGGCCGTAATGGTTCGACGCGCCGGGATTACGCGGCGGCTGCGGCGCGAACGATCCGACCTGGTCTTCGGGGCGCCGGAAAACATGAGCGGTCTGCGAGTCGACATCGGGCCGATAGACCGGCCGCGGTCCCAGTACGGGCGCGTCCGGCGGCCTCAGGTTCCCCCGTTCGGCCGCCGAATCCGAAACAGCGTCTGTCCCGCCGGGCCGTTCGGGTTGTGATCCGGTGTTCGTTGATTCGGTGGTCACGTGTCGAACTCTACTTGCGCCACCAACCGGTCCACCGCCTGCTCTCGGAAGTGAAGTCGCGATCGGTGGAAACGAATCGGAACGAATCCGCCCGCAGGCCCAGGAAACTCGCGCCGCGCGTCATCTCGTCCATCTTGCCGGGAAGATTTGCCAGCGGAATTCGGCTCAGGGTGTCGTGCAGGTCTCCGGGCGCCGCGATCTGCCGTTGCGCGGCCTGGCGCAGGGCGATGCGCGCCTGTTGCTGCGAATCGACCTCGGCGGCGCACTCCGGGCATTTGGCGAGATGTTCGGCGGCGCGCAGGTAGGCGTTCATGCGCAACTCGCCGTCCACGTACGCGGCGATGGCCTCACTGGCCAAGTGTTCGGTCGGAGCGAAGCGAGGCGGACGTCCGGTGCGGGCGCGCTGTGCTCGACCCGCCGCCGCGCCGGAGTCGCGGCCTGTCGCGGCGTCTTCGCCACCCATACGTGCACACCCTTCCGACGGACAATCGACTGGCGCCGGGCGCCGCCCGTAGCGGCTGGAAATTACCCGACCTTCTCGGCAGCGGCGAACCGCTCCTGAGATCCATTATGCGCAAGGTGCTCCCGCAGCGCCTGGCGTCCGCGGTGGATGCGACTGCGCACGGTGCCCAGTTTCACGCCGAGCGTAGCGCCGATCTCCTCGTAGGACAGGCCCTCGATATCGCACAGCACCACGGCG
This sequence comes from Nocardia mexicana NBRC 108244, assembly GCF_001613165.1. Lineage (GTDB taxonomy): Bacteria > Actinomycetota > Actinomycetes > Mycobacteriales > Mycobacteriaceae > Nocardia > Nocardia mexicana. The sequence goes on along the minus strand of NZ_BDBV01000003.1, from coordinate 78,240 downwards.
GCGCGGAACTCCGGCGCCAGCGCGTCGAGCGCCGACTGCAGGTCGGGGTCCAGGTTGGCGTCGTGATAGACCTGCTCGGGATCGGGGCCCTCCGAGGGCACCCGGTCGTAGTCGTCGGGCAGCGCCTCCATCCGGATCCGGTTGCGGCGGCGCACCATGTCCAGGAACAGGTTGGTCGTGATGCGGTGCAGCCAGCCCTCGAAGGTGCCCGGCTGGTAGTTCGACAGCGAGCGGAAGACCCGGATGAAGGTCTCCTGGGTGAGGTCCTCGGCGTCCTGCGGATCGCCGGTCAGGCGGTAGGCCAGCCGGTACACCCGGTCGGCGTGCTCGCGGACCAGCTCGTCCCACGAGGGCATCATGGTGCGGTCGCCGGTGGCGTCGAAGGCCGCGGTACCGGTCAGCGGATCCTCCTCGGCGCCCTCCTGGCCCTCGGGGAGGACGGCGTTCTCGGGCATTGCCTCGGCCTCGGGCATCGCGACATCGGCGGATGCCGCCGGGGCGGGCAGCTGGTATTCGGCCGTGCCGTTCGGCAGGCTCGGCTCGGGCAGGGTGGCGTGCTCACGCGCCGCATCGACCATGTGGATGGGGTTACCTCCTACTCGGGACCGTGGGCCGGCGCTGCGACAGTGGGGATCACCCCACCCGTCGCGTACCGGGTACAACCGAAGACCTGTGTCCGGTGTTCCCGGGCGCCGCCCGGCGATCGGTCGGCCTTTGCGTTGTCCCTTACTTTGTCCGGTCCCCATGTGTCGGTGGTATGGGGATGCTGAGGGACACCTGAGAAAAATGGCGGCCTAGCTGCCGCCTCTGTCTCCGAGGGCATCGTTCGCGAGGTCCGGGTGGTTACGCGCCGCCATCGTCTCCGGGCTCGCGGCTCGCACTGGCGGGCCCGTCGGTCGCGACGTGCGGGCGGTTTCGCGATTAGCCTCTTATCCGTGAGTTCCATACCGGCGGCGTCGGCCGTGCAGCGCAACCTCGCCTATGTCGAGGAATCCGTTGTCGAGGACGAGATCCTGGTGGCCGCGCGCGAGCGGGCCACCGAGCTCGGCGCCGCGCCCGTACCGCCCTCGGTAGGTGCGCTGCTGAGCATGTATGCCCAGGTGGGAGGGGCTCGAGCGGTGGTGGAGGTGGGCACCGGCGCCGGTATCAGCGGGCTGTGGCTGCTCGACGGCATGCGCGAGGACGGCACGCTGACCACCATCGACTCCGAACCCGAGCATCAGCGCGCGGCCCGCGACGCCTTCCGCACCGCGGAGGTCGCGCCCGCCCGGACCCGGCTGATCAACGGCCGCGCCCTGGATGTGCTGCCGCGGCTGGCCGATGGCGCCTACGACCTGGTGTTCATCGATGCCGCGCCGCTGGAGCATCCACAGTATGTGGAGCAGGGGGTGCGCCTGCTCCGCGAGGGCGGCGCGATCCTGCTGCACAACGCCCTGCTCGGCGGGCGCGTCCCGGATACGGCCCAGCGCGACCCGGCCACCCAGGCGGTCCGCGCGGCCACCCGCGCGATCGCCGAGGACCCGGAGCTGACCAGCGTTTTGATCCCCGTGGGGGACGGGCTGCTCTGCGCCTCGCGGGGTTAGTACAGCCGCGCGAGCTGCATCCACTCAATCGCGCGAGCTGCGACCACTCAATCCGGCGCGAGCTGCGACCACTCAATGCGGCGCGAGCTGCAACCGCTCAATCCGGCGCGAGCTGCATCCCTTCATTTCCGGCACGCTTTTCGCCGGAATCGCCCTATCATCCGATGTTTCATCAACCCCCTGACCTGCGCTGATGACGATTTCAACTCGGGCCGTGTCAGGTCTTGCGTGACGATTGAACGAGTGTTTAGTATATTGAACATGTGTTTAAGGGAGCAGCCGTACCGGAAGGATCCGCCCAGGATCTGAGCACTCGCGCCCGCATCCGGGACGCCGCGATCGTCGCGTTCGGCGACGAGGGGTTCGGGGTCGGAGTTCGGGCTATCGCCAAGGCCGCGGGAGTGTCACCCGGGCTCGTCAATCACCACTTCGGGTCCAAGGACGGTCTGCGCAAGGCCTGTGACGAGCATGTCCGCTCGGTCATCGTGTCGGCGAAGCTGCAGTACGTGGAGGAGCCCTCCTCGACCGCGACCCTGCAGGCGCTGGCCGATATCGAGGAGTTCGCCCCGTACACCGCCTATCTGATGCGGACCTTCCAAGCCGGTGGTCCGCTGCTGGTGACGTGGTTCGATCAGATGACCGACGACGTCGAGGGCTACCTCGCCGCCGGTGTCAAGGCCGGAACCCTGCGCGCACCAACGGATCCGAAGGCGACGGCGAGGTTTCTGGCCACCCAGAACGGCGGCGGGTTCTTCTTCTTCCTGCAGCTGTACGAGGCCCGGAACGAAGGAAAGCTCGATTTCCGAAAGGCGCTGCGCGAGTACGCCGACCAGATGATGCTGCCAGCGATCGAAATCAACACGCACGGACTATTCACCGATTCGACGGTGCTGGAAAAGCTGCTCGCCGATCGGTAAACCTCCAATCTCACAAGGAGATTCGATGTCATCGGCAATCGTTGTCCGAGATCTGCACAAGCATTTCGGACAGGTACATGCCCTCGACGGACTCGACCTCGAGGTCGCCGAGGGCGAGGTGCACGGCTTCCTCGGTCCCAACGGGGCGGGCAAGTCGACCACCATTCGCATTCTGCTGGGCATCCTCGCCCGCACCTCGGGCGAGGCGCAGGTGCTCGGCCGTGACCCGTGGGCCGACGCGGTCGGCCTGCATCACGAAATCGCCTACGTCCCAGGCGATGTCACGCTGTGGCCGTCGCTGTCGGGCGGGGAGACGATCGATCTGCTGGCCCGCATGCGCGGTGGAATCGACCCGGACCGCCGCGCGGAACTGATCGAGCGCTTCGAGCTGGACACCCGCAAGAAGGCCCGCACCTACTCCAAGGGCAACCGGCAGAAGGTCGCGCTGGTCTCGGCGTTCTCCTCGAACGCGAATCTGCTGATGCTCGACGAGCCCACGTCGGGCCTGGATCCGTTGATGGAGCAGATCTTCCGGGAGTGTGTCCGCGAGGCCACCGAGCGCGGGGTGACCGTGCTGCTGTCCAGCCACATCCTGTCCGAGGTCGAGATGCTGTGCGAGCGCGTCACCATCATCCGCTCCGGGCGGACGGTGGAGAGCGGCACGCTCGCCGAGCTGCGGCACCTGAGCCGCACCTCGATCACGGCCGAAATGCTCGGGGATCCGGGCGATCTCGGCCGCATCCCGGGCGTCGAGGATGTCAGTTTCGAGGACCACACGCTGCGCTGCCAGGTCGACAGCGAACACCTGGGTGAGCTGATCCGGGTGCTCGGCGACGCCGGTGTGCGCAGCCTGGTGAGCCAGCCGCCGACGCTGGAAGAGCTGTTCATGCGCCACTATTCGCTCAACGGCGACGACGCCGCGGACGGCAGCGGCTCGGCCCGGCACTACGCGGAGGCGGCGAAATGACCACCGCGGTTGCGCGCCCGCGCTTCGGATTCGCCGAATCCGCGCGCGGCGGATCGGATTTCACGGGAACCCTGGCACTGCTGCGGCTGTACCTGCGGCGCGACCGGATCGTGCTGACGCTGTGGGTGCTGCTGCTGTCCCTGCCGCTGGGCACCGCCTACATCAAGAGCATCGAGGAGATCTACCAGACCCCGGCCGACCTGCAGAACTACGCGAACGGAATCCTTTCCAGCCCCGCCCAATTGGCGATGTACGGCCCGATCTACAACACCACGCTCGGCGCGGCCGGTGTGTGGAAGGCGGGCATGTTCTACACGCTCATCGCCATAGCCACCATCCTCACCCTGATCCGGCACACCCGGGCGGAGGAGGAGACGGGCCGCGAGGAGCTGCTGGCATCCACGCAGGTCGGGCGGTTCGCCAACCTCACCGCGGCGTTGATCCTGACCTGCACCGGCGCGCTGGCGACCGGTCTGGTCGCCGCCGCGAGCCTGAAGGGCGCGGGCGTACCCGGTAGCGGCTCACTGGCATTCGGGCTCGGCATGGCCGGATCCGGCATCGTCTTCGCCGCGGTGGCCGCGGTGGCGGCGCAGCTGAGCGCGGGTGCCCGCACGGCGCGCGGCATCGCCTTCGCGGTGCTGGCGGTGACCTACACGCTGCGCGCGGTCGGTGATGCCCGCGCCGGTGACGGGCCCACCAACGTGCTCACCTGGCTGTCGCCGCAGGGCTGGTCGCTGCAGGTGCGGCCGTTCGCCGGCGACCACTGGGCGATCCTGCTGCTGCACGTCGTCACGGCGGTCGTGCTGATCGCGGTGGCCTACGGGCTGCTGGCGCGGCGCGACCTCGGGGCCGGGCTGATCGCCGAGCGTCCCGGTGTGCCCGCCGCCGGACCGGGTCTGAGCGGCCCGTTCGGGCTGGCCTGGCGGTTGCAGCGCGGAACGCTGGCGGCGTGGTGTGTGGGGCTGAGCCTGTACGGCCTGCTGATCGGCAGCGTCGTCGACGGGATCGGTGATCAGCTGGGATCCAACCAGACCGTGCGCGACATGATCTCCCGGCTCGGCGGCTCGCAGCAGATCGAGGACTCGATGATCACCATGGCCTACACGATGCTGGGGCTGGCGGCCGCCGCGTACTCGATTTCGGCCGCGCTGCGGCTGCATTCGGAGGAGACCTCGGACCGGGCCGAGACGGTACTGACCGGCGCGGTCGGCCGGATCCGCTGGGCCGCTTCCCATCTCGCCTTCGCGCTGGGCGGACCGGTGGTGCTGCTGGTGATCTCGGGCGCCATCGGCGGGCTGGTCTACGGTCTCGCCACCGACGACGTCGGCGGCAAGCTGCCGCGGGTGCTGGGCGCGGCGCTGGTGCAGCTGCCGGCGGTGTGGTTGTTCACCGGTGCCGCCGTACTGCTGTTCGGCCTGATCCCGCGGTATGCCCCGGTGGCCTGGGGCGTGTTCACGGGCGGGATCGCGCTGTTCCTGCTCGGGTCGATCTCCGGCATGCCCCAGTGGGTGATGGACCTGGACCCCTACAGCCATCTGCCCAAGCTCCCCGCGGCCTCGTTCACCGCCACCCCGGTGGTGATCCTGATCGCGATCGCCGCGGCCCTCACCACGGTGGGCCTCACCGCCTTCCGCCGCCGCGACCTCCGCTGACCGACCTTCACGCACCCCCTGCGTGTTCTCGCACCCCTTGCAAAGCCCTGCAAGGGGTGCGCGCGCATGCAGGGGGTGCGGGAAGTCGTGGGGTGGTCCCGGTTTCGGTGGGGTGCAGGGGGTTACGCGGGGAGTGAGGAGGTGATGCGCTATCGCTGAGCACGGACTGATGCTGGGGGCGCACCTGCCGCCCGGCTGGTTGTTTCCGGTGGCGGTGATCTTCGGGATCGTGGTCGTCGTCGCATTGCTTGTGCTGCTCCTGGTCAGTGGCGCCGATTTCGACGACTCCCAGACCCCGGCAACGACAACCACCCCCGGAACCTGCGCCCCCTTCTGCACCGCCACACCCCACGCACCCGCCCACTGACCGAGCACGACCCCGGGGGTTGCTGTGGCCGATATGATTGTGGGGACAGGTGATTCGCAACCGGTGGAGGCGCGGTGTTATTCGATCGCGGGGTGCTGCTCGAAATCGCGCCGCGCAGCTGGCTGGTGCTGGCTGTCGTATTGCTGGGGTTCATGGTGTTCGTGGCCCTGCTGGTGCTGTTGCTCGTCAACGGAAGCAGTTTCGACGATCCGGCCAGCAATCCGCCGATCACCAAAGGTTCCTGCTACCCGTTCTGCACGGCCACCCCGGCGCCGCCCCCGCCGCGCTGAATACTTCAGTTGCTTTGCGGTGTAGCCTGATTCGCTCCGGCTAGACCCAGATGCCCTTGCCGACCGTCACCACGCCACCGTTGCTGACGGCGAACCGTTCCCGGTCCCTTTCCGTGTCGACGCCGATGATCTCGCCCTCGCCGACCATCACGTTCTTGTCCAGGATCGCCCGGCGCACCACCGCGCCGCGCCCGATCCGCACCCCGGGCATCAGCACGCTGCCCTCCACGGTCGCGCCGTCCTCGACGAACACGTTCGACGACAGCACCGAATTGCGCACCGTCGCCGCCGACAGGATGCTGCCCGACCCGACGATCGACTCCTGCGCCAGCCCGCCCTGCGCGAACTTGGCCGGCGGCAGATTCTCCGCGGCGCCGCGGATCGGCCAGTGCTTGTTGTACAGGTTGAAGATCGGATGCACCGACACCAGATCCATATGTGCGTCGTAGAAGGCGTCGATGGTCCCCACATCGCGCCAGTAGCCGCGATCGCGGTCGGTGGACCCGGGCACGTCGTTGCGCGCGAAGTCGTACACGCCCGCCTCGCCCTGCATGACCAGTGACGGGATGATGTCGCCGCCCATGTCGTGGTCGGAGTCGGCATTGTCGGCGTCGGCGCGGATCGCATCCACCAGCACCTTGGTGCTGAACACGTAGTTGCCCATCGACGCGAACGTGACGTTCGGATCATCCGGGGTGCCCGGCGGGTGCACGGGCTTCTCCAGGAACTGGGTGATCCGCCCGGCCTCGTCGGAGTCGATACAGCCGAACGCACCGGCCTCGCTGCGCGGCACCCGGATTCCGGCCACGGTCACGCCCGCGCCGGAGTCGATGTGATGCGCCACCATCTGCTCCGGATCCATCCGGTACACGTGGTCGGCGCCGAACACCACGATGTAGTCCGGATCCTCGTCGTAGATCAGATTCAGCGACTGCATGATGGCGTCGGCGCTGCCGGTGTACCAGCGCGGCCCGAGCCGCTGCTGCGCGGGCACCGGGGTGATGTACTCGCCGCCGAAGCCCGACAGCCGCCAGGTCTGGGAGATGTGCCGGTCCAGCGAGTGCGACTTGTACTGGGTGAGCACGCACAGCCGCAGATATCCGGCGTTGACCAGATTGGAGAGGACGAAGTCGATCAGGCGGTACGCACCCCCGAACGGGACCGCCGGTTTGGCGCGGTCCTTGGTGAGCGGGAAGAGTCGCTTGCCCTCACCACCGGCGAGCACGATCCCGAGTACGTGCGGCTGGCTCCTCACAACGCCAACTTACCGCTGCGCACCACGCTGTGTCCTGAGGCGGCCGCGGTGCGGTCGCCGACCAGCCGACAGAGTTATCGCAGGCTGCCGTCTCGAGCCGACCCCATCGGCCGCTGCGCGGCTGCGCCGGAGTCGCCACGCGTTCGACTGCGGGACGCCTGGTCGGCTGCGTACGCATGGCCGCGACAACCGCCAGGCGTTCGGCCGAGGGCGCCCGTTCGGCCGCAAACTTACCGGCGCCGCATCCGTGTGGGAGTGGTCACGCCGGGGGTGAACGATTAGGTTGGACCGGTGAGTTTCGGCGCGGAGGGTGGACGCGAGCCGACCGAATCGCGGGAGCGGGCCCGGCTTCAGGTCGCGGTACTGACCCGTGAATATCCGCCGGAGGTGTACGGCGGGGCCGGGGTGCACGTCACGCAGCTGGTGTCGCAACTGCGGCGGCTGAGCGAGGTGACGGTGCACTGCATGGGAATGCCGCGCACGGATGCCGTGGTGCACCAACCGGATCCGATGCTGTACGCCGCCAATTCGGCCCTGCAGATGATGTCGGCGCAGCTGCGCATGGCCGACGCCGTCGGCGGCGTGGACGTGGTGCACTCGCACACCTGGTACACCGGGCTGGCCGGGCATCTGGCCGCCACCCTATACGGGATCCCGCACGTGCTGACCGCGCATTCGCTCGAACCGCGCCGGCCCTGGAAGGCCGAGCAGCTGGGCGGCGGCTACCGGCTGTCGTCGTGGTCGGAGCGCAATGCGATGGAGTACGCCGACGCCGTGATCGCGGTCAGCCAGGGCATGCGCCGCGATGTGCTCGACGCCTACCCGACCGTCGACCCCGCGCGGGTGCACGTGGTGCACAACGGGATCGACGCCGACGCCTGGTGTCCCGGCGGCCCCGTCGACGGTGCCCGGGACGTGCTGGCCGAACTGGGCGTGCGCACCGACGCGCCGATCGTCGCCTTCGTCGGGCGCATCACCCGGCAGAAGGGGGTCGCGCATCTGCTGGCCGCCGCCCGGGAATTCGATCCGGATATTCAGATCGTGCTGTGCGCGGGCGCGCCCGACACCCCGCAGCTGGAGGCCGAGGTATCGGCGGCCGTGGCGGAGCTGTCGCGGCGCCGCGGCGGCGTGTTCTGGGTGCGGGAGATGCTGCCCACCGAGCAGGTGCGCCAGATTCTGGCGGCCGCAACGGTATTCGTCTGCCCCTCGGTGTACGAGCCGCTGGGCATCGTGAACCTGGAGGCGATGGCCTGCGGCACGGCGGTGGTGGCCTCGGATGTGGGCGGAATCCCGGAGGTGGTCGAGGACGGCGCCACCGGCCGCCTGGTCCCCTACGACGACGCCTCGCCGGAGGAGTTCGAGTCGGGACTGGCCCGCGCGGTCAACGCCATAGCCGGAGATCCTCTCCTCGCAGGCTCCCTGGGCGCCGCCGGCCGCGCCCGAGCCATAGCCGAATTCGACTGGGCCCGCGTAGCCGAGCAAACCGTCCGACTCTACGACCGCATCCGCAAGGGCTGAGGCCCGGCCGAAAGCACGCTGCGGATTGCTCAGCGGACCGTGTAGGTGGCGACCGTGACCGAGGCGGTGACCTCTACGGCCTCGGGGAGGGCCGCGATAAGGCCCGCGCGTCCGTCGGTGGCGTGGAAGGCGGAGGGGCCCATGGCGGCGATGTGGGCGACGTCGGTGTGGTCGAGTGCCATCGGGTATTCGACGAGAAGACTGTCGAGGCGGTCGAAGCGGCCGGACAGGGCATCGGCGAGGCGGGCGTCCTTGGCCGTGTCCACGCGCACCATATCCAGCGGGGCGATCAGTTCGGACAGGTGCCGGGGAGTCGGGGTGACAACGACGAACCGGCCGCCGGGCGCGAGGACGCGCGCCACCTCGTCGGGATTGCGGGGAGCGAACACCGACAGCACATGGGTCAGCGCGCCGTCCCGGATCGGCAGTCCGCGCCAGGCGTCGGCCAGCACCGAGGCGGCGCGAACATGGGCGCGGGCACCGCGCCGGGCTGCGGGTTTGGAGACGTCCAGGGCGATCCCGTACGCCGATGGCACCGCATCGAGGGCCGCGGCCAGGTAGTAGGCCGTGCCGGAGCCGATCTCCAGCATGGCGCGCGAGGGCGGGCCGGAGGTGACCGCCGCCGCCACGGCGTCGGCGATCGGTGCGAAATGGCGGGCCCCCTGAAAGGCGGCACGGGCGTCCAACATGTCCGCGGTGTCGCCGGTCATTTTGGTCGACGCACCGGTCAGGAGGCTGACGTAGCCCTGCCGGGCCATATCGAAGCTGTGCCCGCGGGCACAGATGAGCGAGCGGTCGCGCACGGTCATGGCGTCGCCGCATTCGGGGCAAGCCAGAAACCGCGCGACCGCGGCGAGCGGTGACGCGGTGTCCGCTCGCGCCGGGTTCACCGGCATGAGACGGGACGAGTGACTAGCTGCTGGTGACTTCGGTGAGCTCCTTGCCGAGGGCCGCGGCCTCGTCCGGCGTGAGCTCGACGACCAGACGCCCGCCACCCTCGAGTGGAACCCGCATGACGATTCCACGCCCTTCCTTGGTTGCCTCGAGGGGACCGTCCCCGGTGCGGGGCTTCATGGCCGCCATCCTCTGCTCCCTCCAGATCCGCGCGGTCTGCTGCGCACTTTCTTGGAACTCGTGTTGTCACCAACAGGTAGCCCACGCGCACGGCCGGGCCGTGCCCGCGGGGCTACACCACGCCTATTCTTCCTCATCACGGAACTGGGCGGGTACCTGAGTTCGAAAACCGACCGGCGTGGCGCGGCCTCAGCCGCGCACATCGACCCAGCAATCGGCCAGATGATCATCCACCATACCGGTCGCTTGCATCAGCGCATACGCGGTCGTGGGGCCCACGAAACGGAACCCACGCCGCTTGAGTTCCTTTGCGAGAGCAACCGATTCGGGCGTGGTGGCGGGGACGTCGCCGAGCGTGGCGGGACGCGGGCGCGGCGGCGGAGCGAACGACCAGAGCAGCTCGTCGAGGCCGGTTCCGAGCTCGCGAGCAACCTTGGCGTTGGCGATGCAGGACTCGATTTTGGCGCGATTGCGCACAATGCCCGGATCGGCCAGCAGCCGCTCCGCATCGGACGCGGTGTAGTCGGCCACCCGGTCGATGACGAACCCGTCGAAGGCCGCCCGGAAGGCCGGGCGCTTGCGCAGGATGGTGATCCACGACAGGCCCGATTGGAACGCCTCGAGGCACATCCGCTCGAACATCGCGTCGTCACCGTGCAGGGGGCGGCCCCACTCCTGGTCGTGATAGTCGCGGTACAGCTGGGAGGACTCCGACCACCCGCACCGGATCTTGCCGTCCGAGACCACCGCCTCGGCCTGCGGGGCGCTCACTTCGTGTCCTGACCGGCCGCTCCCGGAGGTTGCACCTCGGGAATAGCGGGGTTGGGGCCGGGAATAGAGGCGTTGGAGCCGGGAACAGCGGGGTTGGGGCCGGGAATAGCTGGGCTGGAGCCGGGAACAGAAGGGTTGGAGCCGGGAATGGCTGGGCTGGAGCCGGGAACAGCGGGGTTGGGGCCGGGAACAGCCGGGTTGGAGCCGGGACCGGTGGGATGGGACGACTGCTCGCTGCCCGGATTGCTCGTCGGCTGCGGCCCGTCGTGCCCGGTAGTCGACATGTTGAGGGTGTGGGGCGGCTGTGCTTCTCGGTCGGCGGGCTCTCGGCCGTGGGGTGGTGTGCCGGGTGCGACGGCCGGGATGGTCGTCGGGCGGTGGGTCGGCTGGGTGGTCTCGGGGCCCGGCCACTGATCGGTTACCGGGGTGGGCGGGTGACCGGCGGTGGGAGCGCCGCCATCCTCGGGGAAGCCGCGCCAGGCCTGCTCGGGCGTCTGCTGCTGCGTGGTCGCGGAGTGGCTGGTCGGCCATTCGCGGGTCCGGGTCCACGGACCGGTCTGGGCGGTCTGCGTGGGGAATGCGCCTGTGCTGCCGTTGGCGGGCTGTTCGCCCCGGAATTGGACCAGCTGTGTCTCGAGTTCATCGATGCGGGCGGCGAGCCGGGCCAGGGCCCAGTCCACCTCACCGGTCTTGTAACCGCGGAACACCTGCTGGAAACGCAGCGACCGCACATCGCCGCCGTGGATGCCGGTGGCCGGCAGCACGGTGGCCGTGGTGCCCTCGGGCAGCGGGCCCAGTTCCTCGCCCCGTCCGAACACCGCGCTCGCGACCAGGAACAGCAGCGCGGCCACCAGGCCGACGATCAGCACGTACAACAGCAGCGTGAGCATACCGACGAGGATATGCGGCCGCCCCGACAGCTTCGAAGCCCCCGAGGGTGCGGCCGCCCCGCGGGTACCGGTCCGCTTCCCCGAATCCGGCCCGGTTCCCGCGAATGATCAACCGCCCGTTCACCTTTCTCCGGTGCGACGGAAACAATAGGCGGCGGCCGCCAGGTATTGGCGGCACCTTCCGCCGTGACCGGCGTGCACGGCGAGGATGAACCGGGCGCGGTCGTAGGTGAGGTCGGCCGGTTCGTGTGCGCAGTCGCGGCTGTCCATCAGCCACCGGTCGCGGGCATCCGAGGGTGGTGCGTACATCGGTGGTACCTCCAACTGGTGCGGTGCACCCGGTGCCGCGAAACCGGGGGTCTCAGGATCGCCGCCCTCGGTTTGCGTCATCTATTTGCGAAGGATTTTCGCCGCGGCACCGGGTGCACCTTCAACTTTCGCGGTATTCGGTCCGTTGCGGAATCGCGCAGCGTTGGCGTTGGTGTTGGCTTACTGTTGGCACACGGGTACGAAACGGGGTGTTAACAATGGTGTTGGGTCGGCCCTGGACCGGATTCGAGGCCGTCGCACTGCAGGAGGCGACGCGAAAATCCGTGCGGGAGTTCGCGGCTCACCTCGGGGTCGAGATGACGACCGTGGCCAACTGGCGGTCCGGTCTGAGCGCGGTGACGCCCCGACCGCTCACCCAGGAGCTGCTGGACACGCTGTTGGTGCAGGTCGATTCGGAAGTGCGAGAGCGATTCGAGACGATTCTCGCCGAGGGTGAGCAGGCGCTGGGCCTGCGCCGGCTACCGGCCCGCCGCGCCGCGACGGTGGCCGTTTCGGTCCCGCTCGCCACCGGGCACGACGTCGCCCTGATGTCCCGGCTCGACGATGCCCGGATCGTCATCGACCGCACCCTGGCCGCCGGCACGATCGGTCCCGCGATGGTGGAGCTGATGGAGGAGCGCGCCGCGGGCCGGGTTCTCGCCTACACCCGCACGCCGCCGACCGACGTGCTGTCCACCGTGCTGCCGGATCTGCTGGAGGTGCAGTCGATTTCGACGCAGCGCCAGCCCGCCGCCATCCAATCGCGACTCTCCGAGGTCACCGCCGTGTTGGGGCTGCTGCTCGCCGATGCGCTGATGAAGCTCGGCCAGATCGAGCGGGCCAACTACTGGTACGGCACCGCGCGCCTGGCCGCGGACGACACCGCCGACCGCCGACTGCGGGCACGGGTGCGGGCCCAGCACGCGATGCTGCCCTACTACTACGGCAGTCCCGAACAGGCCGTCGTGCTGGCCCGTGCCGCCCAGGCGCAGCTGCCGGAGACCGCCGACGACGCGACCGCGCTGGCGGCCGCCGCGGAGGCGCGGGCGCTGGCCCGGCTCGGCGACGCCGACGGCGCCGATCTGGCGCTGACGCGGGCCCGGCGGCACATCGAGGAGATCGGCGACGCGGTCACTGACGAGGCGTTCCGGTTCAGCGAAAAGCGTTTGCTGCTCTACCAATCCGGCACGCTGACCAATCTGGGCCGCACCGCCGCGGCGCGGCGCGCGCAGGAGCGCGGGCTGCAGCTGTATCGGGGTAGCCCGGCCGTGGTGGTCGATCCCGCGCTCATCGAACTCGACGCGGCCATCTGCCACGCCCTCGACGGCGCGGTCGACGAGGCCTGCGGACTGGCCTCGCAGGTGCTGACCAGGCTGCCTGCCGAGCATCGCACCACCATCGTGATGACCCGTGCGGCCGCGGTCGTCGAGGCGATCCCCGAACACAGCCGGGGCCGCCGGGTGGTCGACGAGTTGCGCCGGGCGGTGGCGGCCGGGGCCGGGGAGCCGCGGTGACCACCGTGTTCGAGGCGGCGGTCGACCGTGCGACCTCCGCCGACTTCACGCCGCAGCGGACGCGCTGGATTCTGGAAACAGCGTGCCGCCGTGGCGGATTCGACCCGGCCGAGGCCGAACTGCTGCGCCATCACACCAATGCGGTGTACCTCCTGGCGAGCGAGCCGATCGTGGTGAAGATCGACCGGCCGTGCGGGGGAGCGGCGCCGATCGACGTTGTCGCCCTGGTGCGCTGGCTGCGGACTCGGCGTGTGCCCGCGGTACCGCTGGCCGGTGCGACGCAGCCGGTCGAGATCGACGGGTGCGCGGTCACCTTCTGGCGCTATCTGCCCCAGCAGCGCGAGATCGTCGCCGCGGACCTGGCGGCACCGCTGGCCCGGTTGCACAATCTGAGCAGCCGCCCGGCGCAGTGGCTGCCGACGCGTCATCTCCGCGACACCTTCGCCCGCATCGCCCGTGCCATCGACGCCAACACGATCCTGCCGCCCAGCGATCGGCGGCTGCTGCGCGCCGAGCGGAATCGGCTCGCGGCGGGCTGGGACAAGATCACCTATGTGCTCCCCCCGGGGCTGATCCACGGCGACGCGCACCACCGGAATACCCTGTGGGACAACGTGACCGAGCGCAGCGTGCTGTGCGACTGGGAGAGCGTGACGATCGGGCAGCCCGAGTGGGATCTGGTCACCCTCGAGGTGCACTGCCGCCGCTTCGCCCATCATCCCGCCGAATACGACACGTTCTGCCGCGACTACGGTGTCGACATCCGCACCTGGCCCGGCTTCGCCTGGCTCCGCGACCTGCGCGAACTCCGCATGATCACCACCAATGCCTGGAAGTCCGCACCGGGCTCGGACAGCGCCCGGGAGGTGTTGCGCCGCATCGAGGGCCTGCGCACCGGCACCCCCTTGACCTGGAACATCCTCTAACGCAACGTACCCCGCGGCACGCCTCCCCCTCCCGCACCCTTTGCGTATTCCCGCACAGGTTCCAGCGCTCTGCAAGGGGTGCGTGAGCGTGTAAGGGGTGCGGCGATGATCGGAGTGGGGGTTACGTGTGGCGGGTGGTGTCGATGCCCAGGGACATGCCCGCCAGGCCGCGGCGACGGACGGCGAGTTTGTCGGCGATGCTCTGGAGGGCTTGTGCCGCAGGGTCTTCGGGGGCGCGCAGCACGATCGGGGTGCCCTCGTCGCCGGATTCGCGCAGTTCCTGGGTGATCGGGATCTGGCCGAGCAGGGGGACCTCGGCGCCGACGGCCTTGGTGAGGCGGTCGGCGACGGACTGGCCGCCGCCGGAACCGTAGAGCTCCATGCGGCTGCCGTCGGGCAGGTCCAGCCAGGACATGTTCTCCACCACGCCCGCGATGCGCTGCCGGGTCTGCAGTGCGATGGCGCCGGCCCGCTCGGCCACCTCGGCGGCGGCCGGCTGCGGCGTGGTCACCACCAGGATCTCGGCGTTGGGGATCAGCTGGGCGATCGAGATCGCGACATCGCCGGTGCCGGGTGGCAGGTCCAGCAGCAGCACGTCCAGGTCGCCCCAGAACACGTCGGCGAGGAACTGCTGCAGCGCCCGGTGCAGCATCGGCCCGCGCCACACCACCGGGGTGTTGCCCTGGGTGAACATGGCGATCGAGATGACCTTCACGTCGTGCGCGACGGGCGGCATGATCATCCGCTCCACCTGGGTGGGGCGCTGATCGGTGCCCAGCATGCGCGGGACCGAGTGGCCGTAGATGTCGGCGTCGAGGACGCCCACCGACAGCCCGCGCGCGGCCATCGATGCCGCGAGATTCACTGTCACGCTGGACTTTCCGACGCCGCCCTTACCGGAGGCGACCGCGTACACCCGGGTCATCGAACCGGGCTGGGCGAACGGGATCACCGGCTCGGCCGAATCGCCGCGCAGCTTCTTGCGCAGCTCGGTGCGCTGCTCGTCGCTCATCACGTCGAGTTCGACGCTGACCGCTCCGGCGCCCGGCACGTCGGCGACGGCCCGGGAGACCATATCGGTCAGCGTGGTGCGCAGCGGGCACGCCGCCGTCGTCAGGTAGATCTCGACGTGGACGCTGCTGTCGGCGCCGATCGCGACGGTCTTCACCATGCCCAGCTCGGTGATCGGTTTGCGGATCTCCGGGTCGTTCACCTTCGCGAGGGCGCCCCGCACATCCGATTCCGTAACCACAGGCATGTCGCCGAGTCTAGTTACCGGGATCAGATGCGCGGCAGCTGGCCGGACGACGGGGCGACGCCGGTGCGATAGGCGACCTCCCAGGCCATCACGTTGGCCACGTAGGCCATCGAGTTGTTGTAGCGCATGATGGCGCGGGACTGCTGGGACAGGTCGTTCATGTCCAGGTCGCCCGAGCACAGGTACTTGCCCGCGGTGAGGGCGGCGTCGAACAGGTCCTGCGGATCGGAGATGCCGTCGCCGTCGCCGTCGGCCGCGTACTTGCGCCAGGTTTCGGGGAGGAACTGCATCGGCCCGACGGCGCGGGTGTAGGACGACATGCCGCCGTCGAGTTCGCCGTCGGTCGCGTGCACGACCTGATTGCCGCCCAGGCTGCCGTCCAGCACCGGCCCGTAGATCGGATCGATCGGGTAACCCTTGGCGTCGGCCTTACCGTAGGCGTGGTGCGACTCCACCTGCCCGATGCCCGCCAGCACCGACCACGGCATGTGACAGTTCGGATTCTCCTGTGCCAGAACACGTTCGGCATTCTGGTAGGCCGCCTGCGCGACGCCGGGCAGCCCCAGCGGCCCGGCGGGGAGATCGGCCGGGACCCGGCCGTCCGGCTGCGCAACGGTTTTCACGACGGGCGGCCCGGTGTGCTTAGCCGCCTTGAGCATTCCGCCCGACTCCGCGGACGGCCCGGGTCTCGCGGCCTGCTCGTCCTGATCCTGTTGCAGTGCAGACAATGTCGCGTGCTCGGCGGTGTTCACTTCAGCCGCCGAAGCCGCGCTCACGGCGACGACTCCCGCGGGTACGAGCCCAGTCAATGCGATAACAGATCCGCGTCCAACATTCCTAGCAGGTTGTTTGCGGTGACGTCCCACGGTGCGGTGACCCTCCATTGCTCGCTGTGAGCTTTTCGTGACACAACGAGATCAGGTTACCGCATCCGAGACCTTTTCGTTACTGCTTCGTGACCATCTTTCCGGTTTGGCTCCGAGCCGGGATTCCTATGCCGCCGGGGGCAGCGGAATCACGATGCCGAAGGGCAAGGTCATGGCCGGTGCGGGCGGCGGCAGTGGGGCGACCGACTCGGCCGGTTCGGCGGGCTCCACCGGGCCGGGTTCCGGTGTCTTCGCCGGGGTTTCGGCCTGTTGCTGTTCCGGTGCCGCGGCCTCCGGTGCGGGCGCCGGGGGCTGTTGCCCGTTCGGCTGTCCGGGTACCGGTTGTGCCTGCGGCTGCGCGCAGGCGGCCGGGCGGGGCTGGGCGTTCGGATCGTGCGGCGCGTTGGGATCGGCCTGCTGGGCGTCCGCGGGCCGGACCGGATCGCCCGGGGCCCACCGCAGCTGCTCCGGCGCGGCCGGATCGCCCGGTTTCGGCATCGGGGCCGGAACCACGACCTGATCGCACGGCTGCGGCGGGGGCGGCGGGCAGAAGATGCCGCACGGGATCGGCGGCAGGCCGGGGATGTTGATCATCACCTGGGTCTGCACCGGCGGCTGCATCGTGGTCGCCGCGGTCTCGGGCGGCGGCGCCTCGCCGCTCGGGGTCGGGACCGTGGAGTTGACCGCCATCATGTCCGCGCCGGAGGGCGGGGTCTGCATGGTGCCGGGCGGAATCAGGCCGGGGGAGATATCGACCTGGGTCGGCGCGCCGCCGGTCTTGTAGGCGTTGGACCAGCTCAGCACGTTCGCCGCGTAGGACAGCGAATTGTTGTAGCGCAGTACCGAGCGCAGCTCCTGCTGCGGGTCGCGCAGGTCCAGCCCGCCCGAGCACAGGTACTTGGCGGCGCCGACCGAGGCGTCGAAGACATTGTTCGGATCCGACACGCCGTCGCCGTTGCCGTCGGAGGCGTAGTGCGCCCAGGTGCCGGGGAGGAACTGCATGGGCCCGACCGCGCGCACATAGCCGCCGTCGGACGCCTTGATGATCTCGTTGCCCGGCAGCGTGCCGTCCAGCGCCGGGCCGAAGATGGTCCCGGTCGTGGTGCCGGCGGCATCGGTCTGGCCGTGCCGGGCGTGGCCGGACTCGATGCGGCCGATGCCCGCCAGCAGATGCCAGCTCAATCCGCAGTTCGGCATCGAGGACTGCATCGCCAGCTCGGCGTTGCGGTAGGCGGCCAGCACGATCTCCGGGATGCCCAGGGCGCCGCCGCCCGGTAGGGCGATGTCGCGCAGCGGGACAGTCCCGGCGAACGGCGGCACGCCGTCGGCGGGGCTGGTCATCGCGCGAAGTTTGCGCGGCGGTTCCGGGGCCGCCGGAACCAGTCCCGCCGATTGGTCGGCCGTGGTGGTTCCGGAGTCCGTCGGCGCCGTCGCGGCCGCCAACTGTGCATCCGCCGTCTTCGGCGCGCTGGTGCGGGCGGGCGTGTGCTGCGCCGATCCCGAAGCCATCAATCCCGCAACCACCAGCGCCGACACGGTTATCGGACCAGACATTCGCATCGGCACACCAATCCCCTCGTAGCCATTCGGTGACTGAGATCATACGCACTGTCTGAGTCAGTCACTTCCCGCAACGTGATCCAGGTTACCCGGCAGTCAGCTTGTTGTTATCGATATTTGCGGTCAGTTGCCATCGATTTGTGGCGAAATAGGTACCCGACCCCTCTTTCGATCGGTAACCTTCCTCGATTTGGGAGATGGAACAGAATCTTCATCATCCAATGATGCACTCAGCTCGAGGCGTGTCAGCGCCTCTTTGATGTCCTCGAGCTCTCGACGCAAATAGTCTCGCGTGGTGACCTCGCCGACCGCGATCCGCAACGCCGCGAGCTCCCGGGCCAGGAATTCGGTGTCGGCCTTGGTCTGCGCGGCGCGAGCCCGATCCTCCTCCAGGGAGACCCGGTCCCGGTTGTCCTGGCGGTTCTGGGCCAGCAGGATCAGCGGCGCGGCGTAGGCGGCCTGGGTGGAGAAGGCCAGATTGAGCAGGATGAACGGGTACGGATCCCAGCGCAGCCGGACCGCGAAGACGTTGAGGACGATCCAGACGATCACGATGACCGTCTGCAGCGCCAGATAGCGCCCCGTGCCCAGAAACCGGGCGACCCGTTCGCTGCTGCGCGCCAGCGCCTCGGCATCGAAATCGAATCGGAACCGGTTCTCGACCGGCGTTTCCAGCCGCCCGCGCGGCTTGTCGTTGCGTTCGGTCATGGTGTGTCCTCTCCGGCCAGCGTGAGGCCCTGCCCTCCGGCGGCGACCCCGTGGGCGCCGGAGGGAACCGCGTGCGACTCGTCCTGCTCGCGCCAGTCCTCGGGCAGCAGGTGGTCGAGGACGTCGTCCACGGTGACCGCGCCCAGCAGGTGGTTCTCGGCATCCACCACCGGACCGCAGACCAGGTTGTAGGTGGCGAAGTACCGGGTGACCACGCCCAGCGGCGCCTCGGGCTGCAGGCGGGCCAAGTCCTTGTCGACCAGGCCGCCGACCAGGGTGGCCGGTGGTTCGCGCAGCAGTTGCTGAATGTGGACGCAGCCCAGGTACCGGCCGGTCGGGGTGGCGGTGGGCGGGCGGACCACGAACGCCATCGACGCCAGCGCCGGCGTCAGGTCGGGGTCGCGGACCCGGGCCAGCGCCTCGGCGACCGTGGCCGCCGGGGTGAGCACCACCGGGGCGGACGTCATCATGCCGCCCGCGGTGTAGGGGGAGTATTCGAGCAGGCGGCGCACCGGCTCGGACTCCTCCGGATCCATCAGCGACAGCAACGCCTCCGCCTCGCCGGTGGGCAGCTCGCCGAGCAGGTCGGCGGCGTCGTCGGGATCCATCGCCTCGATGACGTCGGCGGCGCGCTCGGTGCCCAGCTGCTGCACCACCTCGATCTGATCGGCCTCCGGCAGCTCCTGCACCACATCGGCGAGCCGCTCGTCGTCGAGGGCGCGGGCCAGTTCGATGCGGCGCTTGGCGGGGAGTTCGCGCAGCAGGTGCGCGACGTCGGCCGCGCGCAGGCCCTCGTACTGCTCGAGCAGCGCGGCGACGCTCTGGCCGGGCATATTCAGTTCCTGCTGGGTCAGCCCGCGCAGATCGGACCAGTTCACCACGTGCGTGGCACCGCGTCGGCGGAGCGCGCGGCCCAGCCCCCGGCGTTCGCGCACCGCCACCTTCGCCACCACCCAGTCGCGGGTGCGGGTCTGCTCGATGCCCAGGTCGATCACGAGCACATCGACACTCTGCAGATCGGGCAGCTCCGGTTTATCGACGCGCACCGTGGAGTCGAGAAGCTGCGCCAGGGCCAGCATTTCGCCGTGCCGCTGCTGGAAGCGGCGCAGGCTCACCGTGCCGGTGTTGAGGTTGACCGAACCGGGCTCGATCGCGGTCACCCGTAGCATCGGCACGAAAATCCGCCTGCGCGTGGGCAGTTCCACGAGTAGTCCGAGCACCCGGGGCTGCTGGCGGTCGTAGCGGATGGAGATCACCACGTCCCGGACGCGGCCGATAGACTCCCCGTCCGGACCCAGCACCACCAGGCCCGCCAGCCGGGCGGCAAAGACCTTCGTCGCTGCCATGTTGCAAGGCTATGTGGTGCAGCGCCCGAATCACGAACTTCAGGAGCCGTGCATGTCAACTCGCCGTACCGGGCTCACCCCCTCCCGACGCTCGGTGCTCGCCGTACCCGGCAGCAACCCCAAGATGATCGAGAAGGCCAAGGGCCTGCCCGCCGACGAGATATTCCTCGATCTCGAGGACGCGGTGGCCCCGGCCGCCAAGGCGACAGCTCGGGCGAACATCGTGGCGGCACTCAACGAACCTGGCTGGGGCGACCAGATCCGGGTGGTGCGGGTCAACGACTGGACGACGCAGTGGACCTACGCCGATGTGATCTCGGTGGTCGACGGCGCGGGCGCCGAGTTGGACGCGCTGTTGCTGCCCAAGGTGGTCGACGCCGGGCAGGTGCGGGCGCTGGACCTGCTGCTGACCCAGCTGGAGAAGTCGGGCGGGCTCGAGGTCGGCCGCATCGCGATCGAGCCGCAGATCGAGAACGCCCAGGGGCTGCGCAACATCGACGAGATCGCCACCGCCAGCCCGCGCGTGCAGACGCTGGTTTTCGGGCCCGCCGACTTCATGGCCAGCATCAACATGCGCACACTGGTGGTCGGGGAGCAGCCGGAGGGCTACGACACCGGCGACGCCTACCACCACATCCTGATGACGATCCTGCTCGCGGCGCGGGCCCACGGGCTGCAGGCCATCGACGGGCCGTACCTGCAGGTGCGCGACCTCGACGGCTTCCGCCGGGCCGCGAACCGCACGGCCGCACTGGGTTTCGACGGCAAGTGGGTGCTGCACCCGTCGCAGATCGAGGCCGCCAACGAGATCTTCTCGCCGCGGCAGGCCGAATACGACCGGGCCGAGGAGATCCTGGACGCCTATGCCTTCCACACCTCGGTCGAGGGCGGGGCGCGCGGGGCGGCCATGCTCGGCGACGAGATGATCGACGAGGCGAGCGCGAAGATGGCGCAGGTGATCGCGGACAAGGGCCGCGCCGCGGGGCTGCGGCGGACCACCCGGTTCGTTCCGCCGCCACGGGCGGACTGAGCCCGCGGCGGAATCGGCCGATGTGCGCCGGTCCGTGGTCGAGCCCATTCTCGATCGCCGGTGACGCTCGCTGTGCCGGATGCGAGCCGGTCTGATTCGGACACGGCCGTGGATGTGAGCCCGGACTGACACGCGGCGCGTTCCGGGCGTGTGGGTACACGGTTGGCGTGGGACCTAGCATGATGGGGGATATGACCAATCCGTTGGGGAGCTCGAATCGCAATCGGCCGGGTCTGCCGACACCCCCGTCCGGCTGGCCGGTCGGGTCGTATCCGACCTATGCCGAGGCGCAGAAGGCGGTCGACTACCTGGCCGACAATCACTTCGCGGTGGAGAACGTGACCATCGTCGGCGTCGATCTGATGCAGGTAGAGCGGGTGCTGTATCGGCTGACGTGGGGCAAGGTCATCGGCGGGGGCATGGTGTCGGGTGCCTGGCTGGGTCTGTTCCTGGGTCTGCTTTTGAGCCTGTTCGTCAGCGGCAGCGCATTCGGCCCGCTGGCGGTCGGCCTGGTGGGCGGTGTCATCTTCGGTGTCATCTCGACCTCGATCCCGTACGCCGCCACCCGCGGCCAGCGCGACTTCGCCTCCACCATGCAGCTGGTGGCCGGTCGCTACGACGTGCTGTGCGAGCCGAAGGCGGCCGAGCAGGCCCGCGACATGCTGGCGCGGCTGGCGCTGTAGTCGATGGATGTTGTCGGCAAGGTCCGGGCCGCGGCGCTCGGGCATTTCGGTGTGTCCACGGCCGATTCGGCATCGGTGACCTTCCTGGGGCTGGAGCCGATCGAGATCCTGCGGATTCCCGACGGCGAATTCGTGCACTACGTGACGGTGGGCGGGGCCAGGCACCCGATGACCGACCCCACCTCCGAGCTGGCCGACCCGACTCGGGGACCGCGCGCGGAACTGGTGCTGACGCTGCGCGGCGGGGTGGGCGGCCATGCCGGCCTCACCCGCGGACTCGGCGTGCTGATCGCCTCGCCCGCGGTGGAAGGCGTTGTGCTGCAGGATGATGCGCTGCTGGATCTGGGAGAACCGTTGTGGCACAACGCCCCTTTCACCGCGGCGCTGCTGAGCCCGGCGGACCTCCCGGACGTCGATCTGCCGGAACCCGCTGAGCCCGTACGGTTTCTGGCCGTTTCGCCGATCACGGCGACTGAGGCCGCGTGGGTGCGTGTGCGCGGTGCGGGAGCGCTGCGTGACGCGTGGAGCGAGGCCGGAATCGATGTGCGTGACCCGGAGCGGGGCGCCGCGAACCTGTAGTTCGCAGCTTCGATGGCCTACAGCCAGTTGTTGCGGCGCAAGGTGTACAGCAGCCCGCCGCAGATGGTGAGGATGATGATCCACACCATCAGGTACCCGTACTTCCAGTGCAGCTCGGGCATGAAATCGAAGTTCATGCCGTAGATGCCCGCGGTCATCGTCGGCACCGCCGCGATCGCCACCCACGAGGAGATCTTGCGCATATCGGTGTTCTGCTGCACGGTCACCTTCGCCAGCGCGGCGTTGATCAGCGAACTCAGCGCGTCGTCGAAGTCGCTGATGCGCTCGGCGACCGCGGTGTGATGGTCGGCCACGTCGCGCAGATAGCGCCGAACCTCCTTCGGCACAGGCAGATCCGTACCGCGCGACAGCACCTGCAGCGGCAGCGCCAGCGGATTGACCGCTCGCCGCAGCTCGACGACCTCGCGCTTGAGCTGGTAGATGGATTCCACCGCGAGGCGGCTGCGTGGGGTGAAGACCTCCTCCTCCATCTCCTCGACGTCGGATTCGATCTCCTGGGTCACCGAGATGTACGAATCCACGACGTGGTCGGCGATCGCGTGCAGCACGGCACCCGGGCCGAGAGCGAGCTGCTGCGGGTTGGCCTCGAGCTCGCGGCGGACTCCGGTCAGCCCGGTGTGTTCGCCGTGGCGCACGGTGACGACGAATTCCCGGCCGACGAAGACCATGATCTCGCCGGTCTCCACGATCTCGCTGACGGCATGCAGATCGTGCTCCACGTATTTCACCGTGCGCAGCACCAGGAACAGGTCGTCGTCGTAGCGCTCCAGTTTGGGGCGCTGACGGGCGTGCACCGCATCCTCGACCGGAAGTTCGTGCAGCCCGAATACCCCTGCGATCTCGGCCATCTGGTGCTGGTCCGGCGTATGCAGTCCCACCCAGACGAAACCGGCGCCGCGCTCGCGGACCGTGGCGAGCCCCTCGGCGGGGGTGTTCCGGCCCGGCAGCCGCTCACCCTCCACGTAGACGGCGCAATCGATGATCGCCCGCGCGGTCGGGACGGGTATCCGAGGGAGCGGACCGTCCGCCTTCCCACGCCCGCGGAACGACGGTATGGGTGGAATCTGCGGCATTGGAGGGATGCTAGTCGGCCCCGATCGCATCGACCTCCGGCCGAGGTCGGCCGAACCGTACTCGTCGACGGCGGGTGGTCCCGATCGCAGCGGCG
Source organism: Nocardia mexicana NBRC 108244 (assembly GCF_001613165.1). GTDB lineage: Bacteria > Actinomycetota > Actinomycetes > Mycobacteriales > Mycobacteriaceae > Nocardia > Nocardia mexicana. The sequence continues at coordinate 54,988 of NZ_BDBV01000003.1, read as the reverse complement.
TGCACCGTGATCGACGGTGCCGAAACGCACTTCGGCAAGATGGACAGGGTGCGCATCGACCTGCATACCCACTCCACCGCCTCCGACGGCACCGATACTCCCGCGGAGCTGGTTCGCCACGCCGCCGCGGCGGGGCTCGACGTCGTCGCGATCACCGACCACGACACCACGTCCGGCTGGACCCAGGCCACCGAGGCGCTGCCGCCCGGGATGACCCTGGTGCGGGGCATGGAGATGTCGTGCGTGGGCCTGGGGGAGGACGGCTGGCCGGTGCCGGTGCATCTGCTGGCGTACCTGTTCGATCCCGCCGACGCCGCGTTCGCGCAGGAGCGGGAGCGGCTACGGGCCGAGCGGGTCGCCCGGGTGCGTTCCATGGCAGAGAAGATGGCGGCGGACGGCCTCCCGGTCGATCCGGACCAGGTGCTGGCCTCGGCGGGACCGTCGGCGGGGCGGCCGCATCTGGCCCGGGCCCTGGTGGCCGCCGGGGTGGTGCCGACCGTGGACGCGGCGTTCGTCGACCTGCTGGCTCCGCGCGGCCGGTACTACGTGGAGAAGGCCGACACCCCGCTGCGCCGCGCGGTCGAAATGGTCGCCGCCGCGGGCGGGGTCACCGTGGTGGCCCACGCGCGGGCGCGCAAGCGCGGCCGGATGCTGGCCGTCGAAGACATCCGGGAGCTGGCGACCCTCGGCCTGGGTGGGCTGGAGGTCGACCACCCCGATCACAGCGACGCGGATCGTAGGGTGCTACGCGGGCTGGCCGGCGAGCTCGGCCTGATCACCACCGGCTCGTCGGACTACCACGGCACCAACAAGACCATCCGGCTCGGCGAATTCACCACGGCCCCCGACCAGTTCGAGGAGCTGGCGGGCAAGGCGTCCGGGGTCCCGGTGATCACGTCGTGAGCGCGCGGACACCGAGAGGCCGGGGATGAGACTGCTCCGCGCGCTGAGCGGAATCGTTGCCGGTGGCCTGGTGGTGCTGACCGCGGTGCTACTCGGCGCCGAACTCGTGGGCCAGCGGCGGGGGTTCCCGGGCCCGGGAACGGCGACGCTCGCATGGCATATCGGGTTGTCGGCGATGGCTGTCGCGGCGCAGATTTTCGCCGACCGCCGTCGAGGTTTTGCGGCCTTTTCCGGGTCGGTGGTCGTTTTTGTGGCGGCGGGTTATCTGTTGGTTACGCAATGGTGGAATTGAGGTCCGCGTAACGGTTGCGATCGGGTGAATTGTGGCCGAATATTTTTCTTTGTGAGCGACACAGCGGCGGATGTCCTGGTGCTGGGTGGCGGCCCCGCCGGGGCCTGGGCCGCCCTCGCCGCCGCACACGCCGGGGCGCGGGTGGTGCTGGTCGACAAGGGGCGGTGCGGCAGCAGCGGTCCGACCGCGAAAGGGTCTGTCGCCCTGTGGAACATCCCGCCCGGACCGGCACGCGAGGAGGCGGTGGACCGCAGCTTCCGGCACGGCGGCGAGCTGGGCGACCAGGAGTGGATGCACCGGGTGCTGCAGGAGACGCACCGCCGGGTGGATCAGTTGGTCCGCTGGGGTTATCAATTTCCGGGGGAGCGGGCCGGGCGGCCGACTCGGGTGCGCCTGGACGGCTCGAAATATCTCGGCCGGATGCGCCGCAGTCTGATCGTGGCCGGGGTGCGCATTCTCGATTACCATCCGGCGCTGCAATTGCTCGTCGATTCCGAGGGCGTGGTGTCGGGCGCCGCGGGGCTGCAGGTGCGCAACGGGTTCGGCGCCTGGAGCGTGCGGGCGAGCGCGGTGGTGCTGGCGACCGGCGGCTGCGCATTTCTGTCCGGCGGCGCGGGCAGCGACGTCGACACCGGTGACGGTCTGCTGATGGCCGCCGAGGTCGGCGGGGAGCTGTCGGGCATGGAGTTCTCCAACGCCTACGCCCTGACGCCGGTCGGCGATCTCGGCTGCGCCGCCGTCGCCGACGAGGTGCCGGGCCCGGGCATCGCCCCGGCCCCCGACCTGGCCTTGCATTTCGCCACCCTCTACGACGAATCCGGCACCGCGCTCGGCGGTTCCGGCTTCGGGTCGCGGGCCGCGGCGTTCGCCGCCATCGCCGACGGGCGGCGGGTCTACGCCGCGCTGGACGAGATTCCCGGACCGCTGCGCAAGCAGCTGGCTCGGACCCCGCTGTTCGCCGCGCAGGGGTGCGATCCCGTGCGGATACCGCTGCGGGCGGTCCTGGAGGGCACCGTGCGCGGCACCGGCGGTGTGCGACTGGTCGGATTCGACTGCGCCACCACGGTTCCCGGGCTGTTCGGCGCGGGCGACGTGACCACGCGCGAGCCCATCACCGGCGCGGTCGGCGGATTCGGCGGCCAGGGCGGGGCGTGGGCGATCTCCTCGGGCGTCTGGGCGGGTGCGGGTGCGGCCGGATTCGCGGGCAGGCGTCCGGGGCTGGGCAAGGCTCGGCCGGCGCACGGTGCGGGGCTGAACGCCACGGCCGGTATCGACCCGCGCGCGGTGGTCGGGCTGGTGCAGGAGCACACGCTGCCGCTGCGGCGCAGCTACTGGCGCAGCGCGGGCAGCCTGCGCGACAGCATCGCCGAACTCGACGGCATGTGGCCGGTGACAGAGGCCGACCTCGGCGGCAAGGGGCCGGACCGGCTGCGGGCCCGGCAGGCGGCGGCGCTGCTGGCGGTGGCGCGGTGGACCAAATACAGCGCACTGGCCCGCGCGGAGACTCGCGGCATGCACCGGCGCACCGATCATCCGGGCGCGGCCAGCGATTGGCGGGTCCGGTTGCGGGCGGGGGGAGTGGAGTCGGTGTGGGTGCGGCCGGAGCAGTGCGATCCGGGAGAGGCGCCGCAGCAGGCGGATTTGACTCCGGCGTAGGTCACGACCTCACATCGGGTTCGCCACGCCCGGTGCGACAGTTCACTTTCCCCGCATCCGGAGCTGCGAGTTTCCCCTTACCCAGGGGTAATTCGGGGTCGCTACCCTCGGGAGATGGCAGCACGCACCGCGAGGCGATTTGGCAAGCCGCCGTTTCGGCTGGCAGAATATTGCGGATTCCCGGCCGACGCCACCGCCCGGTCCGGGACGGTTGGTGACCTACGGTCCGTGACGCACGGCTCCGGATCGCGGATCACCCCACAGCATTGCCCGGACCCACCCGTCCGGTTCTCGCTCGACAGCTCTGTGCAGCGATACGCAAACCGTGTGCCGTAATGCCCCCTGTTCCTTGCCGCGATGTAACCAGTGCGGGCATTTCGCGTCGGACCCGAGCGTGGTCAGCGCACCTGTCAGTAACCCGAAAAACCCCTAATCCTGATACCCGGCGGTAACCGCAGGCCGGGCTAGCCACCACCGAGCAGGAGTGAGATCGTGTCACCCGTGACTGACGCACCGAACGCCGCCACGGCGAGCCGTGAGAATGATGCGGCCAGCCTGTCCGCTATTACGCACGAAGAGATTTTCGCGGGACACCTCGGAGGCAAGCTCTCGGTGGAACTTGCGGCGCCCCTCGACACGCAGCGTGATCTGTCCATCGCCTACACCCCGGGTGTAGCGCAGGTCAGCCGCGCCATCGCGAAGGACGAGGCGCTGGCCAAGCGCTACACCTGGACCGACCGGCTGGTCGTCGTGGTCAGCGACGGCACCGCGGTGCTCGGCCTGGGCGATATCGGCCCGCGCGCCTCGCTGCCGGTGATGGAGGGCAAGGCCGCGCTGTTCAAGAAGTTCGCGGGGCTGGACTCGATTCCGATCGTGCTCGACACCAAGGATGTCGACGAGATCGTGGAGACGCTGGTCCGGCTGCGCCCGAGCTTCGGCGCGGTGAACCTGGAGGACATCTCCGCGCCCCGCTGCTTCGAGATCGAGAAGCGGGTCGTCGAGGCGCTGGACTGCCCGGTGATGCACGACGACCAGCACGGCACCGCCATCGTGGTGCTGGCGGCGCTGAACGGTGCCGCCAAGGTACTCGGGCGCGATATCTCCGGCATGAAGGTCGTGGTGTCGGGGGCCGGCGCCGCCGGCGTCGCCTGCACCAATATCCTCCTGGCCGCGGGCGTGTCCGACATCGTCGTGCTGGACTCTCGCGGCATCGTCGGCCGGGATCGCACCGATCTCAACGAGATCAAGGCCGAGCTGGCCGAGCGCACCAACCCGCGCGGGATCAGCGGCGGCGCCGCCGAGGCGATGGCCGGGGCCGACGTGTTCCTGGGCCTGTCGGCGGGCACCATCGCGGAGGACCTGATCGCGTCGATGGCGCCGGAGTCGATCGTGTTCGCGATGTCGAATCCGGATCCGGAGATCCACCCCGAGGTGGCGCACAAGTACGCCGCGGTCGTGGCCACGGGTCGCAGCGACTTCCCGAACCAGATCAACAACGTGCTCGCGTTCCCCGGCGTGTTCAAGGGCGCGCTGGACGCGGGCGCGCGGCGCATCACCGAGGGCATGAAGGTGGCCGCGGCCAACGCCATCTTCGGCGTGCTGGGTGACGAGCTGTCCCGGGACAAGATCATCCCGAGCCCACTGGACCCGCGGGTCGCCCCGGCGGTGGCGGAGGCCGTGGCCTCCACCGCGCGCGCGGAAGGCGTTGCGTAACAGGCTGTTCTGTCGAACGAAGAGCGCCCCGTTCAGCGGCGAACGGGGCGCTCTTCGTCTGTCCGGGGCCGGAATGGGCATGGCTCGGGAACGTGGCTTCGCCGAATGACGCTGGGGCAGCGGGCGTTACGGTGGATTCTGTGGCCCACGACGACGCCGTGCCCGTTCGCGGTTCGCGGGTTGTCGAATTAGACTGTGCCGTCGGGAGAGGGCGGTGCACATGGGTTTTCGGCGGATTCTCGAGAAGCTGCTGCGCCGAGATCGATCCGAGCAGTGGCAGGCACCGGTCCGCGCGAGCGGACGCGCCGGGGGCGTCGTGCGGGATCTGGACAAGTTGCGGCGGATCAACAAGCGCAACCGGCCGCGCCGCCCCGGCCAGCCCGCGCCCGGGTGGGGCGACGGCGGTTGTACCGGAGGGGGCGGTGGCGGCGAGTAGCGTTGTCGGCCCGCTAGGGACCGGCGGGCGCGCGGCGCAGGCGGCCGGTGCCCGGGGCGCTGGCCCATACGGCGAAGGCCAGGATGGCGTCCAGGACCAGCGCCAGGGCGGCGACGAGCAGGGCGCCGACCAGCACGCGGTCGTATTTGTACAGGCTGATGCCGTCGAAGATGTAGCGGCCCAGGCCACCGAGGTTCACGTAGGCGGCGATGGTGGCGGTGGCGACGACCTGCAGCGTGGCCGAGCGCAGGCCGGTCAGCAGCACCGGCAGCGCGTTGGGGACCTCCACGCGGAACAGCACCTGGCGTTCGGTCATGCCCATCGCCCGGGAGGCATCGACCACATCGGGATTCACGTTGGCGATCCCGGCGTAGGCGCCGGCCAGCAGCGGCGGAATGCCGACGGTGATCAGCGCCAGCAGCGGGGGAATCAGCCCGAGACCCAGCAGCAGCACCACGAACGTCAGCAGGCCCAGGGTGGGCAGGGCGCGCATGGCGTTGGCGAATCCGACGATCACGGCGGCGCCGCGGCGGGAGTGGCCGACCAGCAGTCCGATCGGGATCGCGATCACCGCCGACAGCGCGACGGCCAGCAGGCTGTACCACAGATGCTCCAGCAGCCGGTGGTCGATGCCCGCGCTGCCACCCCAGTTCGCCGAATCGGTGAGATAATGCCAGGCGTCGAGGAAAAGGTTCATGCGCCAACCTCTTTCGATGCACCGACGCCTTTCGCCGGATCGATGGCCGTGCGCAGGCGCCGGGCCAGCGTCGGCCGATCGGTCCGTAGCCACGGCGTGCACCAGCGGCCGACCAGATACAGCGCCCGGTCCACGATCAGCGCCAGCACCAGCACGACGATGATCCCGGCGACGATCTCGTCCGGATAGTTGCGCTGATAGCCCTGGGTGAACAGCTTGCCCAGCCCGCCCACGCCGATCAGCGCGCCGACGGTCACCATCGAGATATTGGTGACCGCCACCACCCGCAGATTGGCCACGAAAACCGGTATCGCCAACGGAAATTCGACGGTCAGGGCGCGCCGCAGGCGGGAGTAGCCGATGGCGTCGGAGGCATCGAGCACGGCGGCCGACACCGAATCCAGCGCCACCGGCACCGCGATCACCAGCAGTGCGACCGAGTAGATGCTCAGTGCGATAACGACATTCAGCGGATCGATGGCGGGGATGCCGGCCAGCGGCGGAATGATCACGAACAGGGCGAGCGAGGGGATGGTGTAGGCGAGGCTGGCCAAGGTGACGGTGGTCCGCCGCACCCACGGGACGCGGCGCACCAGGGTGCCGACCGGGATCGCGATCACGAGGCCGATCAACAGGGGCACCAATGCCAGGTATAGGTGGGTACGCGTGAAACCGGCTATCTCGGAGAAGTTGTCGACGAGGTATCTCATCGCACTCCCTCCTCCTCTTCGAAGAAGTGCCGGTTGCGCGCGGCATCCTCGCCCGATCGTTGCTGCGCGAGTAGTTCGATGATCTCCGTCGCGAGTACCCCGCCGCACGCCGCGCCCGAATTATCCACGGCCACACCGATTCCCGACGGCGAGGAGATGGCCGCGTCCAGCGCCTGGCGCAGGTCGCCGCCGGGAACGAACAGCGAACCACCGGCGGACATGCTCTCGGCCCACGCGTGCCCGGCGCGCACGCCCTCGACACCCGTGACATCCACCCAGCCGAGCGGATGCCGCTGCTCGTCGACGACCAGCACCCATTCGCCCGGCTCCAGGCGCAGCCCGGTGACCTCCTCGGCGGTGGCGGTCCGGATATCGTGCAGCACAACGTCTTCCGCGCTTCGGAACGACAATCCGCGATAGCCTCGGTCGCGCCCGGCGAAGTCGGCGACGAAGTCGGTCGCGGGCTGGGCCAGCAGATGCTGCGGCGGATCGTACTGCTGCAGCACCCCGCCGCGGGCGAAGACCGCGATCCGGTCCCCGAGCTTGATCGCCTCGTCGATGTCGTGGGTGACGAACACGATCGTCTTGTGCAGTTCCGCCTGCAGGCGCTGCATCTCGGCCTGCAACTCCTCGCGCACCACCGGGTCGACCGCGCTGAACGGCTCGTCCATCAGCAGGATCGGCGGGTCGGCGGCCAGCGCCCGCGCGACGCCCACGCGCTGCTGCTGCCCGCCCGACAACTGCGCCGGATACCGTTGCGCCAGACCGCGATCCAGACCCACCCGATCCAGCACATCGAGCGCGGCCCGGCGCGCGGCGCGGCGGGTCTGGCCGCGCAGCACCGGGACCGTCGCGACATTGTCGAGCACGGTGCGGTGCGGCAGCAGCCCGCCGCTCTGGATGACATAGCCGATGCCGAGCCGCAATCGCACCGGATCGACGGTCGAAATGTCCTCGCCGGAGACGGTGATCGTGCCCGAGGTGGGCACGATCATCCGGTTGATCATCCGCATCGATGTGGTCTTACCGCAGCCGGACGGGCCCACGAACACGGTGAACGACCCGGAGTCGATGCGCAGATCCAGATCGGTGACGGCGGTGGTGCCGTCCGGATAGGTCTTGGTGACGCCGCTGAACTCGATCGCGAGTTCGGTTGTGTCCGTTGTTCCCTCACTCACGGGGGTGAGTCTCCTAACCGATCGGCTTGTCCAGGCCCTGCGCGGACACCCACGCCTTGGCGGCCGCGGCGGGCTCGGTCTTGGCGGCGCCGGATACGGCCTCGTTGAGCGAGACCAGTTCCGCCGTGGTCAATTTCGCCGATACCGCGTCGAGCACCCGGACGGCCCGGTCCGACTTCTCCTTCGCGTTCAGCAGCGGCACCACGTTCTGGGCGGCGAAGTTGTTCTTCGGATCGTCCAGCACCACCAGGTTGTTCTCCTTGACGGCCGGAGACGTGGTGAAGATGTCGGCCGCGGTCACCTGACCGGAGGTCAGCGCGCGCACGGTCGCCGGGCCGCCGCCGTCGCCGATCGGGACGAACTTGTCCTTGGCGATATCGAGGCCGTAATTGGTCTTCAGGCCGGGCAGCCCGTAGGTGCGCTCGGAGAACTCCGCGGGCGCACCGAAACTCACCTCGGCCGAGTGCGGGGCCAGGTCGCCGATGGAGCGCAGATTCCATTTGTCGGCGGTGGCCCGGGTGACGACCACGGCGTCGGAATCCTCGCCGGGCGCGGGGGCGCCGATGGCGAGTTGGTCCCCGAGCGCCGCGGTCAGGGCCTGGTTCACCTGGTCGGCGGCCGTGGCGGTCGCCGACTTGTCCAGGTACTGCAGCAGATTGCCGGTGTAGTCCGGGATCAGGCCGATCGAGCACTGGCGCAGCGCCGGGATGTAGGCCTCGCGGCTGCCGATATTGAGCTTGGTGTCGATGTTGAAACCGTTGGCGCGCAAGGCTTCCGCATAAATATTGGCGACCGTCTCGGATTCCGGGAAGTTCGCCGAGCCGATGGTGAGGTCGCTGTCGTTGCCGTCGCAGTCACCGGAGCCGCTCGAGAGCGGGTCGCTGTTGCCGCCGCAGGCCGACAGCGCCATGGCGGCCGCCAGGGCGACGGCGGTGGCGAGGAAGCGCGCGGCGGCCCAGGCGGGGCGCAGGCCGCGGCGGCGTGCGCTGGTGGTGTTCGAGGATTTCACTGCAGGTCCTTCCGATGGCCCGGTGCTCCGAGGTGGGCCGGCGCGTGCTCCGACTACGATTCGTCTGCGGGACGGCCGCCTTCTGGCTGTCCATACTGTCAGCCGGGTGTCGTTCTTACTATCTATCGGGAGTGGGTGTCGCCGGATGGAGTTGGCCGCATCGGTGCGGAACTCGGTTCGCGCCGTGGTCGCGATCATGGCCGCTACGCTGGTCGTTTCCTGTTCGGACGGCGATTCGGGGACGACGATCACCGTCGGCGCGGGGAATTCCGCTCAGTCGGAGTTGATTGCCGAGATCTATGCCGGTGCGCTGGCCCGAGCCGGTGCGCACACCACCACCAGAACCGGGCTCGGCCAGCGCGGCGACTACCTGACAGCGCTGGATGCGGGCACGGTGCAGCTGGTCGGCGACGACAGCGGGGATCTCCTGACGGCCCTGGACTCGGGGTCGCAGGCGCGGCTCCCGGACAAGCTCGCGGCGGCGAAGGTCACGGGGACGGCAGCGCCCAAGGCCAACGGGAACGACGCGCAGGGCACCGGGGGCAAGCCGCCCGGGAGCTCTGGGGGGAACGACGCGCCCGGTGGCGATTCTGCGGGGGTCAAGGCGCCGGATGCACGGGGCGTGGAGCGGGTGCCGGACGTTGCCGATGCGGTCAGCCGTGCCCTCCCCGAGGGGCTGGCGGTATCCGATATCGCCGACGGGACCGACCTGCGTCCCGCGTTCGTGTTCAGCGGTGCGGCATCCGGGCGGTACCCCGATTCCCTGAAGGAACTGGCGCCGCGCTGCGGCGAGCTGACCGTCGGTGTCGCCACGGGTAGCGAACTCGATCCGCTGCGCCGTTCCCCCGATCCGCAACGGGACGTGCTCGAACCGCTGCACACGGTCTACGGCTGCGACATCACCCACCACACCGTTTATCCGAACGACTCCGCACTGCGAAAGGCACTGCAGGAAGGGCAGATTCAAGCCGGTGTTCTGACGGCCCCGGCCGCCCTGCTACCCGGTGGCGCAGGCGATCTGGTCCCGATCGCCGACCCCGACTACGCCTTCCGCGCCCAGAGCGTAATCCCCCTGTACCGCAAGGGAACCCTGACCGCCCGCCAGTTGAAGAAGCTGAATTACGTTGCGGGCGAACTCACCACGGCCGACCTCACCGATATGGTCCGCGCTCTCCGCGACGACCACGCCTCCGCCCCCGACCTGGCCCGCACCTGGCTCGACTCCCACGACCTCTGACCGGGCGTAGAGTCGGGAGAGATCGCCTAGGCGGGGGTCTCGCATGGTTTTGGTAGTCGCGCTGGGGGTGCTGGCCGCGTTCTTGTTTGCGGCGGCCGGGTTTTTGCAGCAGCGGGCGGCTCGGGGAGTGGTGGCCGAGCGGCCGGAGGCGGCGCGGGTGCCCGGGTTGTCGATGTTGATGCGGCGGTTGCTGCGGAGCCGGACGTGGCTGCGGGGGTGGCTGACGAATCTTGCCGGGTTCTTCACACAGGCCGCGGCGCTGCAGGTGGGGTCCGTCGCGGCGGTGCAGCCGCTGATGTCGACACAGTTGCTGTTCGCGGTGCCGCTAGAGGCGGCGGGGCAGCGGCGGCGGCCGCCGCCCCAGGATCTGGCCTACGCGCTGCTGGTGTGCGCGGGGCTGGCGGTGCTCTTCAGCGTCGAGGGCGCGGCGCCGCTGGCGGGTCAGCCGGAGCGGGGACGGGTGCTGCTGGCGACGGTATCGGCCGCCGGGCTCGTGGTGCTCTTGGCGGCGGTGAGTTCTCGCTGCACGATGCGCATCGCCGCCAACCTGGTCGCCGTCGCCGCCGGGATCTGCTTCGCGATGAGCGCCGTGTTCATGAAGCTCACCACCGAGGACCTGCTGCACCGCGGCGTGCCCGCGACGGCGGTGGACTGGCCGGGCTACCTGCTGGCCCTGTCGACCCTGAGCGGCCTGCTGCTGGAGCAGGCCGCCTTCGCCGCGGGCCCGCTCCCGTGGGCCATCGCGGCCATGAGCGTCACCAACCCCGTCGCCAGCTACATCGTCGGCATCCTGGCCTTCCAGGTCACGATCCCCGTCGCCCCCACCGCGCTCGCCGGGATCGCCGCCGCCGGTGCCCTGGTCGTGTGGGGCATCTCCGGTCTCGCGCATTCCCCACTGGCCCAAGCCTTCTACGCGACCGACCCGGCCTCGGGCCATCGCGCGCGAGGCGATGTCGCGATCGGCCGCCAGGAGGACGGCAACCCGGGGCGAGCGACATAGCCGCCGTCAATGCCGCGTCGATCTGGTGCGAAGCTGCCGCGAAACCGCTCTGCCGTCCCGCCGGGGTGTCACACACAGTGCGGTCACGGCCGTCTCGATGTCGCAGATTCTGTTGGCCGACATGCTGTTTCGTGGCGGCGCGGACAGGATTCCGAACAGGCTATCCGCCTGCACTATCGGACTGTTCGCCGACGCTCTCGGCGTACCGCACTTCCAAACCGTCGAGCAGCGCGCGCAATCCGGCGTCGAAGGCGTCGCGATCGATGCGCTGCTGCCGGTCGGCGAGCAGGTGGGCCTCGGTGAGGTGGGGATATTCGCCGGTGTAGACGGCGGCGTCGGCCGGGAACCCGGCGGCGAAGGAGCCCAGGGCCGAACCGGCGACGAAGTACCGCATCAGCGTGCCGACGGTGGTCGCCTCCCGCCGCGGCCACCCCGCGGCGACCAGCCCACCGAAGACGGCATCGGCGATCCGCAGCGCGTTGGGACGTCGGCCGGGCCCGCTGGCCAGCGCGGGAACGATGTGCGGATGGGCGGTGATCGCCGCGCGGTAGGACCGGGCCCAGGAGTCGAGCGCGGTGCGCCAGTCCCGGTTGCCGTCGCCCAGCCGGAAGAACATCGACGTGTCGACCGCCCCGAGGACGGTGTCGACGACCGCATCGATGAGCTCGTCCATCGTGCCCACGTGGTTGTACAGCGAGGGTCCCTGCACGCCCAGTTCGGTGGCCAGGCGCCGGGTCGACAGGGCATCGAGCCCCTCGGCGTCGATGAGCGTCAGGGCCGCGGCCACGATGCGGTCGCGGCTGAGCAGTGGTCGGCGGGGACGGGCCACAGAGAATTCGTCCTTCCTGGGTGAGCCGTCACAAAAACTTGCAGCGATAGTTTACCCGTCTTAGGGTAGCCCTGAAACTTGCAGCGCTAGTTTTAGGGTCGCCGGGCCCCGGCGCACGGCGGTCCGGCGACTCGTCGAGGAAGGCACTATGAGGTACAGATCTCGTCGGGGAGCTTTACTTTGCGCTGCGATCGCGGGGATCACCGCGGTCGCAGTCACTATCGGCGGTGGTCCCGCGACCGCGGATGATCCGGTCCCGTCGACCGAGCAGGCCCTGGTCGCCGCCATCGACGCCGGGCTGCGGCCCGCGCCCGACGGCCGGCAGCCGAAGGCGATCGTCGACACCGGCAGCAGTTCGGGATCCGGGTCGGGCTCGGCGGGGCGCAGTCACGCCTCCGAGGCGATCGGTGAGGGCCCGGAGGTGTCGGCGTACCTGGCGGCCTTCGGCTACGGGCTCACCCATCCTGACGCCGCGCCGCCCGGTGCGAATCGCTGGGACTGCAAACCCACTGCGGCACACCCGGAACCGGTCGTGCTGGTGCACGGCACCTGGCTCAACGCCTACGACACCTTCGCCTATCTCGCGCCGCGGCTGGCGCGGGCCGGGTACTGCGTGTACGCCTTCAATTTCGGGCGCTCGAACGTGCTGGACGGCGGCGGTCTCGGGCCGATCCTGCCCGGCCGCTACGGCGTCGGGCCGATGGAGGAGTCGGCGCGGCAACTGAGCGCATTCGTCGACCGGGTGCGGGACAAGACGGGCGCGGGCAAGGTCGACCTCGTCGCGCACTCACAGGGCGGGCCGGTCTCCCACCAGTACCTGAAGTTCGAGGGCGGTGGCGACAAGGTGGACCAGCTGGTCTCGTTCGGCGGTACCAACCACGGCACCTCGCTGATGGGCATGGCCACGATCGGCCGCATCATGACCAACCTCGGCATCAATATTCTCGGGTTCTATCGGCCGCTCATCGGGCCCGCCAATATCGAGCAGGTCGTCGGATCGCCGTTCTACGCCAAGCTGAACGAGCACGGCGACACCGTTCCCGGCGTCCGCTACACCGCGGTCGCCAGCACGCACGACCAGATCTCCAACCCCTTCGACTGGACCTTCCTCACCCCCGGTCCGGACGCCCCGGTCGACAACATCGCCCTGCAGGCGGGCTGTGAACAGGACCTGTCCGACCACCTCACGATGATGTACTCACCGCGCGCCGCGTCCATCGCGTTGCGCGCGCTCGACCCGGCCGCGCATCCCACGATCGAATGCACCTTCAACCCGTGGATGTTCGGCGGCGGCGGACGCCTGTAGCCCGTCCGCCTCGACGCGCCCCGTGCCTGTTCGCGCACCCCGCCCCTGGAGCCGGTGCGCGAACATGTGCGGGGGCGCAGGGCATTGGGGCGCGGCGCGCACCGCGTCACGGTGACCGTTGCAGCTGTTCGATGATGTGCCGCAGCCAATTCGGCAGTGCGGCAGCGGTCTTGTAATGGCTCGAGCCGGTGGCGAACTGCGAGTCCTCGGCGCTGTTGGTGCTTGCGATGTCGTTCGGCGGCGTATCGGCGGTGCCGACGCCGGTACCGAAAAGTGCTGCCGATCCGGCGAATCCCGCAAGAACGGCCGCTCGGCCCCTGTGATTCATACTGGAACTTCCCATGCCACATGCGAATAGCGATGTGCTGCAGCGAGTTCACGGTAGGGGTGTCGGTCGTACCCCGGGGCGGGCCGAGCGGATTTTCCGCAAACCTCACCATCGTCCGGTGGCGCCCTCGGGACACCGCACAACCAGCTGGTACCCCCTCGAGAGCCCAGAACTATTCGGCGCCCTCCAGGTATTCGGTGAATTCACCGGCAAGACGGGTGAATTGATCGTCTTCCGTGCGCCAGGCGAGGGCCGTGTTGAGGGTGAGGGGCAGGTCCTCGACCGGTAGCACGGTGAATTCGCCGGGAGCGGCGCCGACCGGCAGGTCCGCGTGCAGCGGATACAACGTGAAGCCCCGCGTATGCCGCAGGGCGATGAGCATTCCGCCGATATCCTTGTAGCGATTGGTGCGGTCGTCGACGGCGCCCGCCTCGGCGAGCTTACGACGGGTGCGGGCGATCGCGTCGAGTCCCCAGTGCCGGGGGCCGCGAATGTAGGCCAGCCCGCGCAGCTCCGCCAGACGCAGCGACATGCGCCCCGCGAAACGCTCGGTATCGACGAGCACGCCCATCGGCTGCGTGGCCACGATCACCCGCCGCACCCCGGCCTGCGCCGACGAGATGTGCGACAGCGCCAGGTCGATGCGGTGGTTGCGCAGCGCGGCGCCGAGGTCGACCGAGCCCATCTGCTGCACGGAGAACGAGTATCGGTCCGACAGCGTGCGCATCGCCGCCGACAGTCGGCGCGACAGCTCCGCGCCCAGTACCTCCGGAATACCAAGCCGCACAGCAACTTTCCGGCCGTCCATAGTGAGGCGCCCGGGGATGGCGTCGAAGTCGGCGACCACGGATTCGGCCAGCGGCACCAACTGCTCGCCCGCTGCCGTGAGTCGCACGTGGTGGGTGGAGCGGTCGAACAGCGGCACCCCCAGCTCCTTCTCCAGCGCCCGGATGCGCTGGCTCAGCGGCGGCACCGAGATCTGCAGCGCGTGGGCGGCCCGGGTGAAGTTCAGCTCCCGGGCCACGGCCAGGAAGTAGCGGAGGTGGTGCATCTCCATGGCGAGGATGGTAGCCCGGCGATGGCTGTTGTTATCGGATTGGTCATACCGGTCCTCGAAAGACGGTCATTCCGTTAGGTCGAGTAACGACTTAGCGTGGCTCATAGAAGCGAACGACCTGTGGAAGGACACCGGATGAGTTCCTCGATCGATCTCGGCGGCCCCGCGACCGGGCCACTGCGGGGTGTGACGGTAATCGACCTGTCGACGGTGGTGATGGGCCCGATGGCGGGGCAGATCCTCGGCGATTTCGGGGCCGACGTGATCCGGGTGGAGCCGCCGTTCGACACCGCGCGGATCTCCCCGGGCGGGATGAGCCGCACGCCCGGCATGGCGCCGCTGTACCTGCAGAACAACCGCAACAAGCGCAATGTCGCGCTCAACCTGAAGGATCCGGAGGATCGGGCGGCGCTGTTCGATCTTCTGGACGATGCCGATGTGTTGCTGACCAATATGCGTGCGGGTGCGCTGGAGCGGCTGGGCCTGGGCTACGAGCAGATCCGCGAGCGGTTCCCGCACCTGGTCTACGCGCATGCCCAGGGCTTCAACGCGCAGTCCTCGCAGGCCGGTCGCCCGGCCTACGACGAGGTGATCCAGGCCGTGACCGGTCTGGTGAACCTGCACGACCGCGCCGCCGGGAGCGTGCAGTTCCTGCCGACCTTCATCGCCGACAAGACCGCGGGGCTGTACCTGCTGGCGGGTCTGCTCGCGGCCCTGTACCACCAGGCGAGAACCGGTGAGGGACAGTTGGTTTCGCTGGCCATGGCGGATGCGATGATCGCGATCAACCTCGTCGAGCATCTGGCCGGGGAGGTGTTCTCCCCGCCGACGGGCCCGGTCGGCAATCCGATGAGCCTCGAGGCCGAGCATGTCGCACTGCGCACGGCCGACGGCGGCGCGATCTCCGCCATCCCGTACACCAACGCCGATGTGCGCACGCTGCTGATCGGTGCGGGCTGCACCGAGTTGGCCGCCGATCCGTGCTGGGACGCCGAGGTCACCGACCGCGAACAGCGCCGGGTGGGCGTGCGCGCGGTCATCGCCAACTCCACCACCAGGACGACCGCCGAGTGGACCGACTACCTCACCGCCAACGACATGCCGTTCGGGGTGGTCGTCGATATCGCCGACCTGCCCGACGACCCGTACGTCCGCGAGGTCGGTCTCATCGAGGAGGTCGAGCATCCCACCGAGGGCCGGATGAAGGTGGTGACCAATCCGGCGCATTTCTCCAAGACTCCCACCAACATTCGCCGCCTCGCCGAGCGCGCGGGCGACAGCAACGACGAGGTGCTGGCCCGGCGATCCGCGGATTCCGCCGCGTAGCTCTCGTACTCCCACGGCCCGAAGGACGATCATGAAACTCGAACTCTCCAGTGCGGAACTGGCCTTCCGCGACGAACTGCGCGCGGTGTTCTACGACGAGATCCCCGCCGACATCCGCGCACGCTCCGCCGACGGGCAGCTCACCCGCGACGATATCGTTGCCTCGCAACAGATTCTGAACAAGCACGGGCTCGCGGTACCGAACTGGCCGGTGGCCCGGGGCGGCAGGGACTGGACCCCGCTGCAGCGGCACCTCTACGTCTCGGAGATGCAGCGCGCCGCGGTGCCCACGCCGCTGCCGTTCAATGTGAGCATGGTCGGCCCGATCATCGCCGAGTTCGGCAGCGAGCAGCAGAAGGACCGATTCCTGCCCGCCACGGCCAATCTCGACATCTGGTGGTCGCAGGGCTTCTCCGAGCCGGAAGCCGGATCGGACCTGGCATCGTTGAAGACCACCGCAATTCGCGACGGCGACTCCTACCTGGTCAACGGCCAGAAGACCTGGACCACGCTCGGTCAGTACGGCGACTGGATGTTCCTGCTGGCCCGCACCGACACCCGGGCCGAGCGGCCGCAGCACGGGATCTCGTTCCTGCTGGTGGATATGACGACTCCGGGTATCGAGCGCCGCCCGATCCGGTTGATCGACGGTGGCGCCGAGGTCAACGAGTTCTTCTTCGACAATGTGCGGGTCCCGGCGGAGAACCTGGTCGGCGAGGAGAATCGCGGCTGGTCCTACGCCAAGTTCCTGCTCGGCAACGAGCGCAATGCCATTGCGGGGGTGGGAAATTCGCAGCGCAGCTTCGAGAAGCTGGTAGCGCGGGCAGACAAGCTCGACGTCGGAGGCGGTCCGCTGTCGTCGGATCCGGGGTTCCGGACACGACTGCATGCGGCCAAGCTCCGCCTGCTGGCCCTGGAGGCGACGCAGCTGCGGGTGACCGGCTCGTCGGAGGGCGGCCGGGCCAATCCGGTGTCCTCGCTGCTGAAGCTGGAGGGCAGCCGGGTGCAGCAGGAGCTGTCCGCGCTGCGGGTGGAGGCCGCCGGATCCGACGCGCTGCTCGTCGGCGGACACGACGGGGCCGGGACCGAACTGCACGCGGAGCTGTCCGACGCCGTCGCCGGTGCGCACTATCTGAATCTGCGCAAGCTGTCGATCTTCGGTGGCACCAACGAAATTCAGCGCGGCGTCATCGCCAAGACCATTCTCGGATTGTAAGGAATCGTCGTGAACCTCGAACCGAACGAAGACCAGAAACTGCTGTTCGACACCGTCGATTCGTTGTCGAACCGCTACTACACACCCAACTTTCGCGCCGACACCGTCACCGGCGAACTCGGCTGGAGCGCCGAAGTATGGTCCGCCCTCGCCGAACTCGGGCTCACCGGGCTGACCATCGACGAGGAGTACGGCGGCGTGGGCGCGGGCCCCGCCGAGGTGTACGTGACGCTCGAGGCGCTGGGGAAGCACGGCGCGGTGGAGCCGCTGCTCGATGGCGTGTACGTGCCGTCCTGGCTGATCGCCGCGCTCGGCACGGCCGAACAGCAGGCGGCGCTGCTGCCTCGATTGGCCGGCGGCGAGGAGATTTTCGCGGTCGCCCACGCCGAACCCGGACGGGTGTGGGATGCGGCATCGACCGTCACGGCGACACCGGCCGCCGACGGATCCCTCCTGCTCGATGGGGTGAAATCCCCTGTGCCACATGCGGACCAGGCCACGATGCTGCTGGTCAGCGCGGTGGATCGAGACGGTGTACCGGGTGTGTACCTGGTCGAGCGCGATGCTGCGGGGGTCACCCGCGTCGACGGTCGCGCCACCGACTGGACACACGCCTCCGACGTCACCTTCGAATCCGTGCCCGCCACGCTCCTGGGAGCGGTCGGTGCGGCCGCGGAAAACGCACTGGCGCAAACCTTCTCGCGGGCGCGCATCGCCGTCGCGGGGGAGGCTGTGGGACTCGCCGAGGCCGCGCTGCGGGATACGGTCGACTACCTCGGCCAGCGCAAGCAGTTCCGGGTGCCGCTGTCGCGCTTCCAGGCCCTGGTGTTCCGCGCGGCCGATCTGTACGCCGAGGTGGAGCTGGGCCGGTCGTTCGCGCTGTGGGCCACGGCGGTCACCGAGGACCGAGGTGCGGATCCGGTGGTCGCCGACGATGCGTTCCTGTTCATCGCCGATATGGCGCGCACGACGGCCGAGGAAGCCGTTCAGCTGCACGGCGGCATCGGCATGACCTTCGAGTCGCCCGTGGCCCACTACGCGGCCCGGCTGACCGCCATCACCCAGAGCTATGGTGGAGTGGCCGCGGCCAGGCGCCGCGCGCTGCGCGCCCCGGACCTGACCACGGTCCCCGGCGCCCTGCTCAACTAGGCCCGAAGGTCCGGCTGCCGACTCCCGGCGCGTCGCCCCGCGCGTTGCCCGCCGGAGGAGATCGATCCGACTATTCGAGGAGGCGAGCATGTTCAAGGCACTGTTGGTGCTCGATATTCTTCAGGGTGCGATTCATCGCGTCGATCCGGCCGACGGCACCGTGACGACCGTGGTGGACGACGCCGGGTCGTTTCCCGACGGGCTCGCCTACGACCCGTTCGCCGACCGCGTCTACTGGACCACCATGGGCCAGCCCGCGCGCCGGGAGTCCGGGGAGCCGGACTTCACCGCGCGCGACGGGTCGGTCGAATCCGCCGCGCTCGACGGCAGCGATCGCAGGACCGTGCTGCCGCCGGGCGCCCTCACCACAGGTAAGCAGCTTGCCGCGGATTTCGTTGCGGGACATCTGTTCTGGAGCGACCGCGAAGGCTGCAGGGTGAGCCGAGCCGATCTCGACGGCGCGAATCGCACCGATCTGATCGTCAACTCCCCCGCATCGGGCAAGGACGCCGAATGCGTCGGCGTCGCCGTCGACGCGGGCGCCGGTGCGCTGTACTGGACCCAGAAGGGCCCGGCGAAGGGCGGCCGGGGACGGATCTTCCAAGCTGGCCTGGAGGTGCCGCCGGGGGAGCGCCCGGAGACCCGCACCGATATCGAAACGCTGTGGTCGGGCCTGCCCGAACCGATCGACCTGTGGCTCGACGCCCGCGGCGGCCACCTCTACTGGACCGACCGCGGCGCGGCCCCGGACGGCAACTCTCTCAATCGCGCCCCCGTACCGGCACCGGGCGAGCCGGGTGGGCCACCGCAGATCCTCGCCCGCGGCTTCCGCGAAGCCATCGGCCTCACCGTCGACCTCGACGCCGGGCTCGCCTACGTCACCGACCTCGGCGGGCAGGTGCGGGCCGTCGCGCTGGACGGCACCGCGGATCGGGTCGTGGCCAAGGTGGACGGCGGGGCGCTGACCGGAATCGAAGGTATCTGATATGCGCAGCGAACCCCGCACCATCGCCGTCGTCGGCGCCGGTGTCATCGGCCTGTCCTGGGCGCGGTTGGCCCGCGACCACGGCTGGCGGGTGGTGATCACCGACCCGCGCCCGGATCTGGCCGAGGTCGTGGCGGCCGAGGTCGGCACGGACCCCTCGGTGTCCTATACATCGGTGCTGGCGGATGCGGTCGCGGAGGCGGATCTGGTGCAGGAGAACGGCCCCGAACGCCTGCCGCTCAAGCGGGAGATCTTCACCGAGATTCTGAAAGCCGCTCCCGCCGAGGCGATTCCGGCCACCTCCAGCTCATCGATCACCGCCTCGCTGATCGCCGAGGGCCTCGACGGCGGCGAGCGGATCGTCGTGGGCCACCCGTTCAATCCGCCGGAGCTCATGCCGCTGGTGGAGGTGCTGCCCGGCGAGCGGACGGCGCCCGACGTCGTGTCCCGTGCCGTGCGGCTGTATACCGAACTGGGCCGCGTTCCCGTCGTAATCCACCGGGAGCTACCGGGATTCGTGGCCAACCGGCTGCAGACCGCGGTCTCGCGGGAGGCGCAGTACCTCGTGCAGCAGGGGGTGGTCGGTGTCCGTGAACTCGACACCATCCTGCAGAATTCCCTCGGATTGCGCTGGGCCACAATCGGTCTGTTCGAGGGCAACGTCCTCGGCGGCGGCCCCGGTGGTGCGCGTCATCTGTACGCCGGTGTCGGCGCCCAGACCGGGAAGATCGAACTCGGTGTCCCGTCCGCGGATCCGGCCGTGCGGGAGCGGATGATCGAGAATATCGAGGCGGCGTACGGCACCGGCGCCGATGCCTACGAACGGCTCGCGGAGCGCCGCGATCGCCGCACGCGCGCCGTGCTCACGGCCCTGTCCGAGTCGGCCGAAGACTGACATTACTGCTGCACAACAGAATTCACACCGGAGGCGCCAGGCTCGACCTGGCGCCTCTTTCTGTTCTCGAATAGGTGATTGTTCCCCGGGCAGTGTCGAGATATCGGCGTGCGGCCGAGAATGGCTCCTACAAGGGGTTCGAAACCGATTCGCGCAGGTCGTGACGCTACTTGCGGAAAAGGCTGTGATCCCGCACGGCCGACGGTGGCCAAACCTGTGAGATCTCCGGATCTTGCTATATCGAAACGGCTGTGGGAGTTCCCCAGTCGAACTCTGCGCCTTCGTGATTTCTCCGGATTATCGCTGCGGCAACGCAATTCCCGGGTGGTCGGTTTTAGCGTCTGCGAAGTTCCTGTGCGGTGGCCGAATTAGCCGCCACCGGAACTGGATCGCACCCTTGTGCAGAAAGGTATCGAATGAGACGAACGACCATCCGCAGGCCGCTGCGCGCCGCCGTGATGATGGGCGCGGCGATCCTCGCGATCGGGCTTCCGGGGGCCGGCGTGAACGCCGATCCCGCTCCGGCCTCGCCGGAGCAGCAATTGGCCGATCTGATCGGTGCGGGGTTGAAGGACCCGGCCGCGCATCCGATCGCCGAAGACAGCGGCAGCGCCGGCAGTTCCGGGTCGGCGTGCACATCCGGCAGCGGTGCCGGATCCGGTAACGGGTCCGGCGACTGCTACGGCGGTTCGGGTTCCAGCTCGGGCTCGTCGGGCGGATACGCCTCCGACACAAAGGGTTACGGACCGGCATCGTCGTCGTTCCTGGCGGCGTTCGGCTACAGCCTGCTGAATCCGGACGCGGCGCCGCCGGGTACCAACGACTGGGGCTGCAAGCCGGGCGACGGGCGGAAGCCGGTCGTGCTGGTGCACGGCACCTGGTCCAACGCCTATGACGCCTTCGCGTTCATGAGCCAGCCGATCAAGGACGCCGGATACTGCACCTTCACCTTCAACTACGGCCGGTCGAACCTGGTCGAGGGCGGCGGTCTGGGCTCGGTGCTGCCGGGCGCCAACGGCACCGGCTACATCCAGGATTCGGCCAAGCAGCTGGCGACCTTCGTGGATCGGGTGCTGGCCGCGACCGGTTCGGACAAGGTCGATATCGTCGCCCACTCGCAGGGCGGGTCGATGTCGAACTGGTATACCAAGTTCGAGGGCGGCGGATCCAAGGTGGACAAGATGATCACCTACGGCGCCACCCATCACGGGACGTCGCTGGACGGGATCGGCGCGCTGGGCCGGGCGATCAACAACTTCGGAATCGACGTCCTGGGTCTGATCGAGATCTTCGTGGGCCACTCGGGGATCCAGCAGACCATCGGCTCGGATTTCATCAACCAGCTCAACGCCAATGGCGACACGGTGTCCGGAATCAAGTACACGAGCGTCGCCACCCGGTACGACGAGGTGACCAACCCCTACGACCTGACCTTCCTGAAGGCCGGGCCGGGGGCGACGGTGGACAACGTGCTGCTGCAGGACGGCTGTGAGCAGGATCTGTCGGACCACCTGACGATGATGTACTCGCCGCGGTCGCTGTCGATCGCGCTGCACGCGCTCGATCCGTCGCAACCGCTGCAGTGCACCTTCAACCCGTGGCTGCTGGGAGGTGGCGGCAAGCTCTGACAGTTCCCAGCGATGCTCCGCTCGACGGTCCCGACCATGCCTTCCAGCAGTCGAGCGGAGCACGACCCGCCGCGCAGTTGATGTCGTCCGCCTGCGGACGCCGGTCAGCGACCAGACACCGATGAAAGTACGGCGGGGTGCCCGCCGGGCGGTCCCACAGCGACCCCCGGCGGGCTCTATCGTGTCACGCCGGAAATTGCCGGTGATTCGCCGGGCGGAAGATCGTAAACTGTTGCGCGACTGTGTGTTATGACGGTTGTGTGGGCACTCCCTCGCGGCCCGCCCTGGGGCGGGACATCGCGGTCGGGCTGGCCGTATTCGGGCTGTATCTGCTGGTCGATACGCTGCACAGCCCGGAACGCCGGGTCGCGGCCGATCGCAACGCGCGCGGATTGTTCGAGCTCGAGCGGTGGCTGCACGCCGACGTCGAGCTGTCGCTGAACCGGTGGCTGGCCGGGCGCGAGTGGCTGGCCACCCTCGCCAACTACGAGTACGCGTTCACCTACATCCTGACCGCGTTCGTGCTGCTGTTCTGGATGTATTTCCGCCGTCCCGCCGACTACCCGCGGGCTCGCGACTCGTTCCTGCTGCTGAATGTGCTGGCCATCGCGTGTTTCGCGGTGTACCCGGTGACGCCGCCGCGGCTGCTGCCGGATCTCGGCTTCGTCGACACCGTCGTCGCGGGCGGGACCTGGGGCTCCTGGGGGACGCCGCTGGTGGACGGCAGCAATCAACTGGCGGCGGTGCCGTCGCTGCACGTGGGCTGGGCGCTGTGGGTGAGCGTGGTGCTGGCCCGTATCGCGGGCGGCGTCACCGTGCAGGTGCTCAGCGCGCTGCACGTGCTCGTCACGGTGTACGTGATCATGGCGACCGCGAATCACTTCATCCTCGATGCCGTCGTCGCGGTCGGCTTCGTCGTGATCAGCGTCCTGCTGGTGGATCGCTGGTACGCGCGTCCGCCGGTGGTGGGCCCGGCCGATGCCTTCTTCCTGCATGTCGAGAACGCCGGGGTGCCGCAGCAGGTGGGCGGCATGGTGGTCCTGCACCCCCGGCCGGACGGCGGCCCCACCGCCGACGAGGTCCGCGCCCTGGTCCGTGCCGAACTCGCCCACCTGCCCCGCTTCCGCCAGCGCCTGCACCGCGCGGGCCGCTGGCGCCGCGCGCGCTGGGTCGGCGCGGACATCGACTGGGCCTGGCACGTCACCGAGCGGACCCTCGAAACCCCTTCGGCCCCAGCGTACTCAGGCGGACGCGGCGACTCGTCCACCACCGGGGCGGGTATCGCCGGGCTGGTGGGGGAGTTGGCCGCCGAACCCTTGCCGCGCGATCGGCCGCTGTGGCGGTTGGTGCTGGTGCGGGACCCGGCCGCGGGGGTGGTGGGCGTGCTCCTGCTGCTGCATCACACCGTGGCGGACGGGACCGGGACCGTGATTCAGGCGCTGCGTCTGCTGCGGCCCTCGGTCGATCTCTTCGGCGGCGAGAGCGGGGGCCAGGCCGCGGCGAGTCGGGAGAAACGGGGTGGACGGAGGCGACGCGGACCCGGCCGAGCCGCGAGGATGGCGGCAACGGCGACCGGGTTCGCTCAGCTCGCCACCGATGCGCGCCCGGCGGGACGACTGCCCGGCGGCTCCACTCGACGCACCTTCGCCGCCGTGTCGCTCGACCTGGAAACCGTTCGCGCGGTGGCGCATTCGCATCAGGCGCGGGTGACCGACGTGCTGCTCGCCGTCATGGTCACCACGCTGCACCGCCTGCGGCCGGAATGGGCCGAGCCGCTGCACGGCAGGCTGCGGGTGGCGGTGCCGCTCATGGTGCGCGAGCCGTCCTCGGCGGCCGAGGGCAACCTCACCGCGGCCGTGTTGACCGACGTCCCGTTCACCGCGGCGAGCCCCGGCGCGCTGCTGGCCGATATCCGCACCCGCGGCGCCCGCCTGCACAGCGGAACCCGCGCGCTGGCATCGCATTTCGTGATGTCCACCGGGCTACGCGTGCTGCCCGAACCCACGGTCGGCTGGTTCGCCCGCAGCGTGTACGGCGGGCGTTTCTTCCATGCCATCGTCTCGAATATGGCGGGGCCGGACCGGGACCTGACCTTCGCGAATGTGCCTATAGCCCAGGTGTTTCCGATCTTGCCGTCCGCGCCCGGCGTGCCCCTGGTCGCGGGTGTGCTCAGCTGGCGCGGCGTGCTGGGAATCGGGTTGTCGGCCGATCCGGCGGTGCTGGACGCGGCCGCGTTCGCGGCCGAGTTGCCCAGGGTGCTGGCCGAGTTGGATGCGGCGGCCGCAGTTGCCGATCCGGGCCCGGCGGTCCGTTCCGGCGAGTAATCTGAGCGGATTGATCACGCAGCCGTCGCGGCGCCGCGACGGGCGGGTGGTGTCACAGCGTAGCTGCCACGGCTGCCGCGGCTGTGCGGCCACGACCTGGTAGCGACGCCGTCGAACCCATCCGAGGGAGGCGGGACATGTTCACACAGGGCATGTTCACCCGAAATGCCGCGGCGAAAGTGCTTGCCGCGTGCGCACTGACGACTCTGCTGTCCGCCACTGCCTGCGGCGGATCCGACGAAAAGTCCGGCCCCACGGACCCCACCGGCGCCCCCACCGTCACCGAGGCGGTGACGCAATCCTACGAACGCTTCTTCGACGGTGCCACCGGCGCCGAGGAGAAGATGGCGCTGTTGGAGAACGGCCGGGCCTTCGCCGACATCATGAAGGCCCAGGCGGATTCTCCGATGGCCAAGGCCACGACGGCGACGGTCTCCGGGGTGGCCAGCACCGGCACCGACCACGCCGAGGTCAACTACACGATCCTGATGGGCGGCAAACCGGCGCTGGCGAATCAGCAGGGGGCGGCGATCTACCAGGACGGGGGCTGGAAGGTCACCGCGGCCACCTTCTGCGCCCTGCTGACGCTGCAGGGCAATCCGCCGCCGGTCTGCGCCGCGGCGGCCACCACGCCGGCGGCCCCGCCCACCAACTGATCTCGACCGATCCGGGGTAGCCATGACCGTCCCGACCGCCCGCGCGGCACGGCCGAATATCGCGCTGGCCACCGTCACCGCGGTGCTGTTCGTGACCTTCCTGGATACGACGATCGTCAGCGTCGCGCTCGGTGACATCCAGTCCGATCTGCACGCCGGGGTGGTGCCGCTGCAGTGGGTGGTGAACGCCTACACGCTGGTGTTCGCGAGCCTGATGCTGACCCTGGGCTCACTGGGCGACCGGTGGGGCCGCAAGCGGGTGCTGGTGGCCGGTCTGGTGATCTTCTGCGCCGGATCGGTGCTGTCGGCGACCGCGACCAGCGTGGCAGTGCTGATCGCCGGGCGCGGCGTGATGGGCCTGGGCGCGGCGGCTTCCGAACCCGGCACGCTGTCGGTGATCCGGCACATCTACCCCGACCGCGGCGACCGCGCGAAGGCATTGGGCGCGTGGGCGGCCGTCTCCGGGCTCGCGCTGGCGGCGGGGCCGGTGGTCGGCGGCCTGCTGGTCGGCGCCTTCGGCTGGCAATCGATCTTCTGGTTCAACCTGGTCGTCGGCGTGGTGGTACTGGGCGCCGCGCTGCGCTATGTCCCGGAGAGCGCCGACCCGCAGCCCGGACCGGTGGACCGGGCCGGATTCGTCCTGGGCGCAACGTTTCTCGGCTGCGTGATCTACGCCGGGATCTCAGGGGAGGAGGTGGGCTACGACGCGACCTCGGTCGTCGTGCTGTTCGTCATCGGCGGCCTCGCCTTCCTGGGCTTCCTGGTGGTCGAGATGCGCGCGCGCAACCCGATGTTCGACTTCCGGTATCTGAAGCGGCCGATGGTGCGCAGCGCGCTGATCGTGGCGTTCGCGGTCTACTTCGGCATCTTCTCGATCTTCTTCTTCACCGCGCTGTATCTGCAGGAGGTGATCGGCTATTCGGGCTGGCGCACGGCGGCGGTGTTCGCGCCGATGGCCGTCGCGATCGTCCTGGGCTCGCTGGTCGCCGGATTCTGGGTGGCGCTGCGCGGTTCGCGCACCCCGATGATCATCGGCTGTCTGCTGGGTGCCACCGGAATTCTGCTCGCCCGCGAATGCCTGGGCGTCACCGTGGATTTCACGCCCCTGGCGCTGGCGCTGACCGTCGCGGGCCTCGGATTCGGCATCGCCGTCGTACCGCTCACCTCGGCGGTGCTGTCCGGCGTGCCCGCCGAGCATTCGGGGATGGCCGCCGCGGCCACCAATACGATGCGGCAGGTGGGCGCGGTGGTCGGGGTCGCCGCGCTGGGCTCGCTGGTCAATTCGTTCCTCGACGCCGATCTGGTGCGGCGGCTGAACGAGCTCGACATCCCGGCCAACTTCCAGGCCATCGTCATCGACGCCATCAAGACCGGAAGCGTTCCGGCGGGCGGTGATCCGTCCGCCTCGGCGGCCTACGGGCCGATCGTGGACCAGGTCATCCACGCCACCTACGCCGCCTTCCACCGCGGACTCGATGTGGCCCTGCTGGTCTCGGGCATCATGATCCTGGTCGCCGCCGGGCTGACCGCGCTCTCGGGCTACCGCGCCGGCGACCGCTCCGGTTACGAATACGAGACCTGATCGGTCTGCCGATGATGCGGCAGCGGGCTTAACGTGGAAGTCTCGCTGTCACTTTCGGCGCTCGGAGCCCGTCATGCGCAATCCCGAATTCCCGGACCGTCCGCCGATCCGCCGCGGCCGAACCCGCCGCGGACCCGCCCGGTTCGCGATGCTGTTCGCCACGATCCTCGCGGCCGCCTGCACCGCGTCGGCACCGGCCGCCGTCGCCGCGCCCCAGGTGGCCGTCTATCCGGGCATGACCCTGCAGACCGAGAACGAGCAGTGCTCGGTCGCGATGACGGGCCGCCTCGGTGCCACCTGGTACGCCGTCACCGCCGGACACTGTTTCGAGCCCGGCGCCCAGGTCTACACCGAAAGCGGCACTCCCTTCGGCTGGTTCGAGCACGCGGTGCCCGACGGCGACGCCGCGAATCTCGGCTTCGCCCTGATCCACCTGCACGACAACGCGGTCGCGGGAGCATCGACGGGCCGGTTGGCCATCGCCACTATCGACCCGAACCCCGCTGTGGGCCAGCCGATCTGCAAGGTGGGCGCGCGCACCGGGACGACCTGCGGGGTGATCGGCAGCGTTGCCCCCACCCATCTGCGGACCACGGTCCCGGTGGACCACGGTGACTCCGGCGGCGTCGTCTACACCGAAATCCGTTCCGGCTCGGCCGCTTTCGTCGGCATGGTGGTCGGGATGGGCGCGGACTTCTCGCTCGTGGAACCGGCCGCCCACCTCACCGAGCTGATCCGGACCCGCGGACCCCAGGGTGCCGAGCAGTTCCGCTGGTATGTGACCGACAGCCGGTGAGGCCTCAGTCGCGCAGCGCCTGCGACAGCTCCGGGCTCAATGCCAGCGCCGGAAGCGATTCGACCAGCATGTCGATCAGCTGTTCGCGGGTGATGGTCTCGTGTCGCAGCCAGCTCAGCGTCGTCTCCTCCACGAAGGCGATCCAGCCGCGCACGGCCAGCCGCAGCCGCGGTCGATCCGTGTCCTCGATCGGGACCGGCACCTCGGCGAGGATGCGGTCGACGATGGCGCCGCGGGTCGCATCCACCAGCGTCGTCAACTCGGGGCTGGTGCTGGCCGGGCCGCGCAATAGCGCCAGGTACGAGGTGCGGTTCTCGGAAACGTAGTCGACATAGCGTTGCACCGCGTCGCGCAGCATGTCGAACAGGCCGAGGCTCGGATCCGGTGCGGTGCGGGCCAGCAGTTCGGCATTGGCACGCTGCGCGACCGCCAGCTGGAAGTCCTGCTTGGTCGGGAAGTAGTGGAACAGCAGGCCCCGGGAGATACCGGCCTGCGCGGCGATATCGCCGACGGAGATGTCCTCCAGGGCGCGGTCGCTCAGCATCCGGACGCCGAGCGTGAGCAGCTGCTCGCGGCGCTCGTCCGGGCTCAGCCGCACCCGCTTGCCGTTCTCACCAGGTCCCTTGCCCACGACCCCATCCTACTGAACGTGAGTCAATACTGTTGACTCCTGATCAATAAGCCCCTACTCTCGGGTACATGAGTCGCAAGGTTACAGACACTGGTGTCGCGCGGCACGTGCACGTGCTGATCGTCGGGAGTGGATTCTCCGGCCTGGGCCTGGCCATCCGGCTCAGCCAGCAGGGTCGTGAGGACTACGTGGTGATCGAGCGCGGCAGCGATGTCGGCGGCACCTGGCGCGACAACACCTATCCGGGCGCGGCCTGCGACGTGCCGTCCCAGCTGTACTCGTACTCGTTCGCGCTCAATCCGAACTGGTCGCGCTCGTTCTCCAAGCAGCCGGAGATCCAGCGCTACATCCAGGATGTGGCCGCCCGCCACAACGTGCGCGACAAGCACATCTTCGACTGCGAGATGACCGGAGCGCGGTGGAACGACGCCGACGCGCGGTGGGAGGTGCAGACCTCCAAGGGGGCGTTCACCGCCGACATCCTGGTCTCCGCGGTGGGTGCGCTGTGCGAGCCCAACCTGCCGGATATCAAGGGCATCAACGACTTCCGCGGGCAGATCTTCCACTCCGCGCGCTGGGATCACGACGCGGACCTGACCGGCAAGCGGGTCGCGGTGATCGGCACCGGCGCCTCGGCGATCCAGATCGTGCCGTCGATCGCGCCGAAGGTCTCGCACCTGGACGTCTACCAGCGCACCGCGCCGTGGCTGCTGCCGCGCGTCGACCGGCCCTACACGCTGCCGGAGCGGTTGGCGTTCAAGCACATTCCGGGCGTGCAGAAGCTCGCGCGCGCGGCCATCTATGCGACCCGTGAGCTGGAGGTCGTCGGCCTGGCCAAGTATCCGCGGGCCAATCTCGGCCTGGAACTGGTCGCGCGCGCCAAGCTCGCCTACGAGGTTCGAGACCCCGAGCTGCGCCGCAAGGTCACGCCGAACTTCCGGATCGGCTGCAAGCGCATGCTGCTGTCCAACGAGTACTACCCGGCGCTGGGTCGCGACAACGTCGACCTGGTCACCGACGGCATCAAGGAGATCCGCGCCGACTCGATCGTGACCACCGACGGCACCGAGCGCGAGATCGACGCGCTGATCGTCGCCACCGGATTCCATGTCACCGACTCACCGGCGTACGAGGTCGTCGCCGGTCGCGACGGGCGCACGCTCGCCGAGGTTTTCGATCAGGGCGGTCAGCAGGGTTACAAGGGTTCGGCAATCGCCAACTACCCCAATATGTTCTTCATGCTCGGCCCGAATGTGGGCCTGGGGCACACCTCGATGGTGTACATGATCGAGTCGCAGATCAATTACATCGCCGACGCCATCGACACGTTCGACATGCGTGGCCTGCGCACCGTCGAGGTGCGAAAGGACGTGCAGGACAAGTTCAATCGGGAGCTGCAGGGCAAATTGGTGGGCAGCGTCTGGAGTACCGGCGGCTGCGCCAGCTGGTACCTGGACAAGCACGGAAACAACACCACACTGTGGCCGGATTTCACTTTCCGTTTCCGTAGACTGCTGGAAAAGTTCGATGTGTCCGCTTACGACACGACCGTCAAAGGGGCCGAGGATCGGCCCGATCTGAAAGTGGTGGCAAAACAGTGAGGGAGCGTGCGAGCGAACCAATAAGCCAGCGCGCTTTGCGCACAGTGCCACCGAGCGCTAGCGAGGAGGCACTGTGAGCAATGAGGCTTACTTCAGGGGCAAGGTTTGTGTGATCACCGGCGCGGGATCCGGCATCGGCCGGGCCCTGGCGGAGAATCTGGCCCGCCGGGGCGCGAAACTCGCGCTGTCCGATATCGATACCGATGGCCTGGCCGAAACCGTCAGGCGCTGTGAGGCTTTGGGCGCACAGGTGAAATCCGACCGGCTCAATGTCGCCGAGCGTGAGGCGGTGCTGCTGTACGCCGACGAAGTCAAGAAGCACTACGGCAAGGTCAACCAGATCTACAACAACGCCGGGATCGCCCATCACGGCGACGTGATCCACACGCAGTTCAAGGACATCGACCGGATCATGGACGTCGACTTCTACGGAGTCGTCAACGGCACCAAGGCATTCCTGCCGTTCCTGATCGAATCCGGCGACGGCCACGTGATCAATGTGTCCAGCCTGTTCGGCCTGATCGCGGTGCCGGGCCAGAGTGCCTACAACGCGGCCAAGTTCGCGGTGCGCGGCTTCACCGAGGCGCTGCGGCAGGAGATGCTGATCAAGGGCGAGCCGGTGCAGGTGACCTGCGTGCATCCGGGCGGCATCAAGACCGCGGTGGCGCGCAACGCGACCGTCGCCGAAACGCAAGGGCTGGACCAGAAGAAGGTCGCCGCCCAGTTCGACAAGCAGCTGGCGATGCACACCCCGGAAATGGCCGCCGAGACGATCCTGACGGGTGTGCGCAAGGGCCACGGCCGGGTGCTGATCGGCTGGGAGGCCAAGGTGCTGGACCTGTTCGTCCGCACCACCGCGTCCTACTATCAGCGCATCGCCAGCGTGGTGAGCCGCCGCTTCCTGCCCTGATAACTGAAAGTTCCTGCTATGCCTGCTGTTTCGCTGCCACTGCCGCTGGCCCGCGCGGTGCTGCACCCGATGTTCCGGTACTCCATGCACCACCGGCTGCCGTGGCGGGTCCAGCGGGCCCTGCTCGACGCCGGTTCGGTGCTGCAGGTGCTGCCCGGCGGCACCCGGGTGCACAAGCTGCGGCTGGGCGGCCGCCCGGCCGAGCGCATCACCTCCGAGCGGGCCGATCGGTCCGGTGCGGTGCTCTACCTGCACGGTGGCGGCTACGCCGTCGGCTCGAGCGCCACGCACCGGTCGCTGGCCGCGCACCTGGCGCGCGAGATAGGTTGCCCGGTCTATCTTCCCGACTACCGGCTGGCACCCGAGCACCCGTACCCGGCCGCGCTGGACGACGCGGAGGCGGCCTTCCTGGATCTGGTGTCGACCGGGCTGCGGCCGGAAGACATTGCGGTATCCGGTGATTCGGCAGGTGGCGGGCTGTCGCTCGCGCTCGCGCTGCGGCTGCGCGACAAGCACGGATTCCGGGTTGCCGCACTGGGTTTGATCGCGCCCTGGGCCGACCCCAACGAAGTGCCGGACGGTTACCGCGATCTGGTGATCAACAAGCCGTGGTCGCGGGCCTGTGCCGCGGCCTACCTCGGCGACGGCGACGGTCTGGATTCCGGCTACGCGCCGCTGCTGGGCGATCTGCACGGCCTGCCGCCGACCTATGTCCAGGTCGACGCGAGCGAGCTGCTGCACGACCAGTGCGGGCGGCTGGTGGCGGCGCTGCGGGCCGCCGGGGTGACGACGCAGTTCAGCGTCACCCGCGGGCTGTGGCACGTCGCGCAGCTGCAGGCCTCGATCGTCGAGCCCGCCGCGGCGGCGACGCGCGAGTTGGCCGCGTTCCTGAGCGCATCGCTGCAGGCAGCGCAAACGCGGTCCATAGGATAGAAATTTGGCGGCCTCGCCACCTCGGACGTACACGGCCGCCTCGAGTGGCGTAAATTACCGGTGAGTAAACCACGTGGAAGGGCACCGATGCGAGAGTTCGAAGTCCCGGCGACCTACACCATCCCCGAGGACGCCAATATGTCCGACGGGGCCTTCCGGCATGCCGAGCGCACGCCGGGGCTGGTGGTGTTCAATCGCCCCGACGGCAAGGGCGGGTGGACCGATGTCACGGCCGCCGAATTCGCCGGGGATGTCACGAAGGTGGCCAAGGGACTGATCGCGTCGGGCATCGAACTAGGTGACCGGGTCGCCATCCTGGCCTCGACCCGCTACGAGTGGGTGGTCCTGGACTTCGCCATCTGGGCCGCCGGCGGCTGCACCGTCGCCATCTTCGACAGCTCCTCCGCCGAGCAGGCGCGCTGGATCCTGGAGGATTCCTCGACCAAGCTGCTGGTGGTCGAGACCGCCGCGCAGCGGGCGACCATCGCCGAGATCGAGTCGGGCTTGCCGGAGCTGCGCGAGGTGCTGCAGCTCGCCGACGGCGCCGTCGACCAGCTCATCACCAAGGGCGCGGAGCTGGACGACCAGGCCGTGCACGACCGGCGCGCCCAGGTCAAGGCCGCCTCCCCGGCGACGCTGATCTACACCTCCGGCACCACCGGCCGTCCCAAGGGCGTCATGCTCTCGCATGCCAACCTCTACGCGGAGTCGGCCGCGGACCGGGCGGCCATGCCGCAGTTCCTCAAGCCGGGCAACAAGTCGCTGCTGTTCCTGCCGCTGGCGCACGTCTTCGCCCGCGCGGTGGCGCTCGCCGCCTTCGACGCCGGGGTCACCGTCGCGCACACCTCCGACTGGTCGACGCTGGTCGAGCAGTTCGGGCAGTACAAGCCGGACTTCATCCTGTCGGTGCCGCGCGTATTCGAGAAGGTGTTCAACGGCGCCAAGCAGAAGGCGCACGACGGCGGCAAGGGCAAGATCTTCGACGCCGCGGCCGAGACCGCCGTCGCCTACAGCCAGGCGCTGGACAACGGCGGCGCCGGGCTCGTGCTCAAGGCCAAGCACGCGCTGTTCGACAAGCTGGTCTACGGCAAGCTGCGCGAGGCCATGGGCGGGCGGTGCAAGTCGGCGGTGTCCGGCGGCGGTCCGCTGGGCGCGCGGCTGGGCCACTTCTTCCGGGGCATCGGCGTGACCATCTACGAGGGCTACGGCCTCACCGAGACCACCGCCGCCGTATCGGTCAACACGCCGGAGTTCATCCGCGTCGGCTCGGTCGGCCGCCCGCTGCCCGGGCACGGGGCGAAGGTGGCCGAGGACGGCGAGCTGCTGGTGCGCGGCCCGGTCGTCTTCGGCGGGTACTGGAAGAATCCGACCGCCACCGAGGACGCCTTCGCCGACGGCTGGTTCAAGACCGGTGACCTGGGCGCCATCGACGACCGGGGCTTCATCACCATCACCGGCCGCAAGAAGGAAATCATCGTCACCGCGGGCGGCAAGAACGTGGCCCCGGCCATGCTGGAGGATTCGCTGCGGGCGCATCCGCTGATCAGCCAGGTGATGGTGGTGGGCGACGGCAAGCCGTTCATCGGCGCGCTGATCACGCTCGACCCCGAGGCGCTGCCGGGCTGGAAGGAACGCAACGGCCTGCCCGCCGACCTGCCGATGGAGAAGCTGATCGAGCTGCCCGAGCTGAAGACCGCGATCGATGCCGCGGTGGCCGATACCAACAAGCTCGTCTCGCACGCGGAGCAGATCAAGAAGATCCGCATCCTGCCCGTCGACTGGACTCAAGAGACCGGCGAGCTGACGCCCAAGATGTCGCTGAAGCGGGCCGTGGTCATGAAGAACTACGCCGCCGACGTGGAGGCCATCTACAACGGCTGAGTCTCCGCAAGCGGACCTCGGTCCGGCCGGATTGCCGGTGGCGAGAGTGATGAATTCGTAGAGTGGCCGTCGTCCCTAGTTGGGGCGGCGGCCACTGTCGTCCGTCCGGTCGTGTACTCATCCGAGGAGGCAATCCGTGACGGTCTTGAATCCCTATCTGATGTTCAACGGCAACGCCGAAGAGGCGTTCACCTTCTACCAGTCCGTGTTCGGCGGTGAGCTGCAGCTCATTCGCTTCAGCGAGATGGGCGACGGCGGGGATCTGCCCGGCGAGGCGAAGAATCTGATCGCCCATGCCGCCCTGCCGCTGCGCGGCACCGACCACCTGCTGATGGCGTCGGACTGTCCACCCGGGCAGACCGTCAACACCAGCAACCCGGCCTACGCGGTGTCGCTGGACCTGGACAGCCGCGAGGAGGCCGAGCGGATCTTCGGCGCGCTGT
The DNA here is from genome assembly GCF_001613165.1 of Nocardia mexicana NBRC 108244. Classification (GTDB taxonomy): domain Bacteria; phylum Actinomycetota; class Actinomycetes; order Mycobacteriales; family Mycobacteriaceae; genus Nocardia; species Nocardia mexicana. The sequence goes on along the minus strand of NZ_BDBV01000003.1, from coordinate 21,681 downwards.
CGGCGGGCGGCGACGTGTCGATGCCGATCGGCAAGACCGAATGGGCCGAGCTGTTCGGCATGGTCACCGACAAGTACGCGGTGCCGTGGATGATCGGCTACACGCCCGCCGAGTAGGCGGGGTGCCCCCACTTCACGCACCCCTGCCGTGTTCTCGCACCCTCTGCACGGGTTTGCGCGGGGTGCGTGAACACGCAGGGGGTGCGTGAAGTGCTGGGGTAGTCAGGCGACTGGGGTGAGGAAGTTTGTCAGTGGTGGGATGGCGGTCGCCGGGCAGTCTTCGTGGACTGTGTGGCCGCAGCCGGGGAGGATCGTTGCCGTCGCGTTCGGTATCCGGGCGGCCAATCCGTGGGCCTGGGACGAGGGCAGCACCTCGTCCTGCTCGCCCCACAGCACCAGGGTCGGCGCGGTGACCTGGCCGAGGGCCGCGTCGGTGAGCCGGAAGTCGAGATTGCGCCACAGTGCCAGGAATCCGTCGCGGTTGTCGGGACGGGTGAACGGCGGCCAGAGTTCGTTCATCATGACATCGGTGACCAGCTCCTTGTGGTGGAAGGTGCTGCGGATGCCCTGGGTGTACACCTCGCGGGTGCTGAGCGCCATGGCGAGTTCGCCGAGCGCCGGAGCGGTGAAAATCGCTGTGGTAGGCGCTTTTTCGGCGTTCAGGCCGGGGGAGTCGAGCAGCGCCAGCTTGGTGACGCGTTCCGGATGCTGTTCGGCGAAGTACAGGCTCCAGGCGCCACCCCACGAGTGGCCGACCAGCGCGGTGCGCTCCAACCCGACCGCATCGAGGAAGCTGCCGATGGCCGCGGACATGGCGGGCAGGTCGAACGCGAAGTCCTTCCTGCGCAGTTCCGTGTAGCCCTGGCTGGGCATTTCGACGGCGTAGACGGTGTGCCGCCGGGCCAGCTCCGGGATGACGTCACGCCAGGAGTACTGCCAGAGCCCGCCGCCCGCGATCAGGACGACCGGGGATCCGCTGCCGGTGACGGTGTAGTGGAATGTGGCGAGATCCGTTTCCGCATACCGTGATTCGATGCTGTCCAGGTACGGAGGACGGTGGTCGGCGCCCGGCGGGGAGGCGGACGCGGACGGTACGGCGACCACGAGCACGGCGGTGACCGCCGCGACCAGTACGGCGGCGAGTCGGTGGAACCAGTGTGGGACCTTCATGATGCACTCCGGATCGGTTGGGTTCTTCGACCTGAGGACGAGCGAGCCCTCGGCGACGTGACGGGTAGTGATCCGATTCACGGTCGAGCGCCGCGCGGCGTGCTCGCATAGGCCCCCTTTCCCCAAGGACCGGCGTTCCCCTCGACTCCCACCCGAGACGAATGTTGCACCGGCAGCATGGATTCCGGTGGAGGGCCCGTCGGAGGCCGAAGTTTACCGTTTCGGCAGCGCCTCAGGGGCGTTATGCCGCGCGGATAGGCGATCCAGGAAATCGGCGATCAGCGGGGCGATTTCGGACACGTGGGTTTCCAGGGCGAAGTGGCCGGTGTCGAAGACGTGCAGCTCCGCGTCGGGGAGGTCGGCCAGATAGGCGTGGGCGCCGGGCTCGGGGAAGAAGGGATCGTTCGCGCCCCACGCGATCAGGGTCGGCGGGGTGTGCTTGCGCAGCCAGGCCTGCCAGGCGGGGTAGCGGGCGATATTCGACTTGTAGTCGAAGGCCAGCGCCACCTGTGCCTCCTTGCGGCCGGGCAGGTCGAGGAAATGCTGGTCCAGCAGCCAGGATTCGGGGGACAGCAGGGTGGGATCGGCGACACCGGTCTCGTACTGACTGCGGGTGCCCTCCACGGTCAGCAGTCCGCGAATCGTGTCCTCGGCACCGTCCTGATCCGGTCGCAGCGCGGTGAATTCGCGTGCGCCGTCGGACAATCCGGCCTCGTAGGCGTTCCCGTTCTGCACGATCAGGCCCGCGACCCATTCGGGATGCCGTTCGGCCAGCCGGAATCCGATCGGAGCGCCGAAGTCGAAGACGTACATGGTGAAACTGGTCAGCCCCAGGCGCCGCACGAAGCCCTCGGTGATGTCGGTGAGGCGGTCGAAGGTGTAGACGAAATCGCCCGGGGCCGTGGTGTTTCCGAAGCCGGGGTAGTCGGGCGCGATGACGCGGTAGCGGTCGCCGAGGGCGTCGATGAGCCTGCGGAACTGGTGCGAGGCCGACGGAAAACCGTGCAGCAGGAGCAGGGCCGGGGCATTGGAGCGTGCCGGGACCGACTCGCGGTAGAAGACGTCGACGCCGTCGACGTCGATGTGACGGTGGTTGACCAGGGACAGGCTCATCGCTTTCACATGCTTTCTTTCGGTGAAGATGCATTAGTTCTAACTGGATCGCCGCTAATGTGTCAAGTCGACGATGTAGCATTAGGAACATGAGCGACCCGACACCGCTGATCGGCGAACCGCTGGCGCTGGACCTGGTGAACACCCGGCCCGCCGACGCGGACCTGCTGAGCACCCCGGAGGAACTGGTCCGCTGGCTGCGCTCGGAGGCCGACCGCCTGCCGGAGCCGCCGATTCCGCACCCGACGAACGAGGACCTGGAGGCCGTCCGGGCGGTTCGCGACCACACCGCGGCGATCCTGGAGGCGGTGCTGGACGGGCATCGCCCTCCGGCCGAGGCATTGCGCGGGCTCGACAGGGCGCAGTCGGCCGCGCCCGCGGTGCGCTATCTGGAGTGGCACGACGGCGCGTTCACGGCACCGACCTTCCGCGCGGGGCCGGAGGGCGCCCGCCTGGCCGCGGCGCTCGCCGAATCCGCCGTCGACCTGCTCATCGATCCGGCCATAGCCCGCCTGAAACGCTGCGAGGCCGACGATTGCGTGCTGCTGTTCCTGCCCGCCCACCCGCGCCGCCGCTGGTGCTCACCGCAGCGCTGCGGCAACCGGGTCCGCGTCGCGCGCTACTACGACCGCCACAAAGACGCGCCCCAGTCGTAGTTTCCTCGCGGAAATCCACGTCGAGATCGCCGACCGATGGCAGCCTTCGAAGGGAGCGGCCGCCCGACAGGAGGACTCGATGAAGAAGCTGATCAATGATCCGGCCGATGTGGTCGCGGAGGCGCTGGCCGGAATGGCCGCGGCCCATCCGGAACTGCGGGTCGACGACAAGCACCGTCTCGTGCTGCGCGGCGATGCGCCGGTGCCGGGCAAGGTGGGGCTGGTGTCGGGTGGCGGCTCGGGGCACGAACCGCTGCACGGCGGATTCGTGGGCCCGGGAATGCTCGACGCCGCCTGTGCCGGTGAGGTTTTCACGTCCCCGGTACCGGATCAGATTCAGGCCGCGACGGCCGCCGTCGACGCCGGGGCGGGCGTGCTGCACATCGTGAAGAATTACACCGGCGACGTCATGAACTTCGAGATGGCCGCCGAGCTGGCCGCCGCGGAGACCGGGACCGAGGTGGTGTCGGTGGTGGTCAACGACGATGTGGCCGTGCAGGACAGCCTCTACACCGCCGGGCGGCGCGGGGTCGGCGGGACGGTTGTGGTGGAGAAGCTGGCCGGGGCGGCCGCCGCACAGGGGCGCCCGCTGGCCGAGGTGGCGGCGGTGGCGAGCCGGGTGAATGCGAACTCCCGCAGCATGGGGATGGCGCTGACCTCGTGTACCGTGCCCGCCGCGGGCAAACCGACCTTCGATCTGCCCGACACCGAGATGGAGATCGGGATCGGCATCCACGGCGAGCCCGGCCGCCGGCGGGAGCCGCTGGCACCGGCCCGGGAGGTCGCCGAGATGCTGGTGCAGCCGATCGTGTCCGATCTGCCGTTCGTCAAGGGCGACACCGTGATCTGCTTCGTCAACGGCATGGGCGGCACGCCGCTGCTCGAGCTCTACATCGTGTACCACGAGGTGGCTCGCATGCTGCGGGGGCACGGGATCGACATCGCCCGCTCGCTCGTGGGGCCCTACATCACCTCCCTCGAGATGGCCGGTTGCTCGGTGACGCTGACCAAGGTCGACGACGAACTGCTGGGTCTGTGGGATGCGCCGGTGCGCACCCCGGCGCTGCGCTGGGGAGCGTGAACGATGACGACACTCGATGCCGTGCGGTGGCTGCGCGAATTCGCGGCCCTGATCGACGAAAACACCGATGCGCTCACCGAATTGGATGCGGCCATCGGTGACGCGGACCACGGCGCGAATATGCGGCGCGGGACGGCGGCGGTCGTCGCGGCCTTCGACGAATCCGCACCCGCAACCGCGGGCGAGGCTTTGAAACAGGCCGGTATGGCTCTGATCCGGTCGGTCGGCGGCGCCAGTGGGCCGCTCTACGGGACGCTGTTCCTCCGCATGGCAACCGCCGTCGGCGAGAACGGCCTGGACGCACCGGCTTTCGCGAAGGCCCTGCGCGCCGGGCTGGACGGAGTGATCGCCCGCGGCAAGGCCGAACCGGGGGACAAGACGATGATCGACGCGCTGCGGCCCGCGGTCGACGCACTCGACGAAACCCTCTCCGGGGGAGCTGATTTCGACGCCGCACTATCCGCCGCCGCGGCCGCGGCCGAATCCGGCCGAGACGCGACGACTCCACTGCAGGCGCGAAAGGGACGCGCCTCCTACCTCGGCGAGCGCAGCATAGGCCACCAGGACCCGGGCGCCACCAGCACCGCCCTGCTCCTGACGGCGGCCCACCGAGCCCTCACATGACCCACCCGCCCACAACCACCGTCCTCCGCGGTGTGCTCGCACCACTATTCCCGGCGTGCTCACGCCGGAAATGCGGGGCGGTGCCGTGGTCGGACTGGATAGCGGCAAGGAGGTATAGGCGTGATCGGGATTGTGGTTGTATCCCACAGTTTTTCCCTCGCTCAGGCGGCCGTCGCCTTGGCGGGGGAGATGGTGCGCGATCGGCCGGTGCGGATCGAGGTGGCGGCGGGGCTCGACGAGCACACCTTCGGTACCGACGCGGTCGCCGTCGCGGAGGCGATCGCCGCGGCGGACAGCGGTGCCGGTGTGCTCGTGCTGATGGACCTCGGTAGCGCGGTGCTGTCCGCGGAACTGGCGGTGGACCTGCTGGAGTCGCCGCACGAGGTGCGGCTGTGCGCGGCGCCGATCGTCGAGGGCTTGGTTGCCGCGGTGGTGTCGGCCGCGGGAGGAGTGGGCCTGGACGAGGCCGCAGCCGAGGCGGCGGACGCGTTGTCCGGCAAGCAGTCCCAACTGGGTGAACCCGCCGGGGTCTCATCGGAGGCATTGCCGGGGAAGCAGCCCCGAGAGGGAGCCGACGCCTCGCCGGACGCCGAGCCGGGCGATGCGGACCTCGGAGCAGCGCGGGCGACGTTCGTGGTGACCAATGCGCACGGTCTACATGCGCGCCCGGCCGCCCGGTTGGTTACCGAATTGCGCGGCTACGACGCCGATGTCCGGCTGCGGAATCTGAGCACCGGAGCCGGTCCGGTGTCGGGGCGCAGTTTGAGCCGGATAGCGGGACTGGGAGTGCGGGCCGGGCACGACGTGGAGGTCACCGCGACCGGTCCCGATGCGCAGCGGGCGGTAGACGGGCTGCTTGCGTTGGCGGAGAAGCGATTCGGGGAATATGCGGCGGCGGACCGACCGCCGGTAGAGGCCCCGCCCGCTGCGGACAGGTCCGGGCCGTATCCGGCCTCGGCGGGTATCGGGATCGGCCCGGCCTGGCAGCTGTCGACACCCGAATACGAGCTGCCCGATCGCCCGGACGGTCCGCCCGCCGAGGAGCGACGGCGGCTCGATGCGGCGATCACCAAGGCACGAGCCACTATTCGCGCGGATGCCGACCGCGCATTCCGGGCGCGGGACGAGGCCACCCAGGGGATCTTCGAGGCACATCTCCTGCTGCTCGACGACGACGAACTGTCCGAGGCGGTGGGGCGGCGGATCGCCGACGGACAGGCGGCGGCGACAGCCTGGGCGACGGTATTGGACTCGGCCGCAGCCGATCTCGACCGGCTGCCCGACGAGTATCAGCGCGCGCGGGCGCAGGACCTGCGTGCGGTGCGTGACCAGGTGCTGGCGGGATTGCTGGCGCGAGGGGCCGAGATCCGCACTCGCCCGGGCATTCTCGTCGCGGCCGATCTGACCCCGGCCCAGGTCGCCGGGCTCGACCCGGAGCTGGTCACAGGTATCGCGCTGGCGCAGGGCAGCCCGACCGCGCACAGCGCGATCATCGCGCGCTCCAGAGGGATTCCCGCCGTCGTGGGGGCGGGGCCGGAGGTGCTGGAAATCCCGGAGGGGACCACGCTGGTCGTGGACGGCGGCGAGGGCGTGCTCGAGATCGACCCCCGCCCGCGAGTTCTCGACGAGTTCGTTGCGCGCGCGGCGGAACGGGAGGCATGGGAAAGGTCGGCCGCGGACGCGGCGACCGAGCCCGCGATCACACTGGACCACAGCCTCGTCCACGTCGCTGCCAATGTGGGCAGCGTGGCCGACGCCGCCGCGGCGGTCCGGGCCGGGGCCGATATGGCGGGTCTGGTCCGAACCGAATTCCTGTTCCTGGACCGCGATCGCGCGCCCACGGTCGACGAGCAGGAGCAGGTGTATCGCGAGATCGCGACGGAGTTCGGCGGCCACCCCGTCACCTTGCGCGCGCTCGACGTCGGCGGTGACAAGCCGCTGCCCTACCTGCCGACGCCGGTGGAGGCCAACCCGTTCCTCGGCGTGCGTGGCATTCGTTTCGCCCTGGCGCGTCCGGACCTGCTGCGTGACCAGCTGTGCGCGATGGCTCGCGTCGCCGCCGATCATCCGGTGCGCGTGATGCTCCCGATGGTCACCGCCGTGGACGAGATCAGCGCCAGCCGTGCGATCCTGGAAGAGGTCGCGCCAGCGGATCTTTCGATCGAACTCGGAATCATGGTGGAGGTCCCGGCGACCGCGGCCAAGGCGGCGGCGTTCGCCGACCACGTCGACTTCTTCAGCATCGGCACCAACGACCTCACCCAGTACGCCCTGGCGGCCGAGCGCGGCAACGGCGCCCTCGCCGCCCTCGCGGATCCGCTCGACCCCGGTGTGCTGCGCCTGATCGAGATGACCTGCCGAGGCGCGGGTGAGACTCCCGTCCACGTCTGCGGCGAGCTGGCCGCCGACCCGGTCGCCGTCCCGATCCTGCTCGGGCTCGGGGTCACCGAACTCAGTATCGCCCCGCCGGCCGTGCCCGAGATCAAGGCGACTGTCCGGGCGCTGGACCTGACCACCTGCAAATCCCTTGCTGCCCGAGCGCTCCGCTGCACCTCCGCCGCCGAGGTCCGTCGCCTGGCCTGACCTCGAGCCATGGATTCCGGCCGAAAACACGCCGGAAATGGGGGAAGTGAGCAGGGTTGGCTCCAGGGTGCTTGACCGGTGTCTGTCCGGTCACATCGCGGTGAATTCCTCCTGAACCCGGCGCTACAGTAAACGGAGGCGGCCACTCCGGTTAAACAGATTCGGCTGTCTGTTCAACGGAGAAGGAGGCCGCGGCATGGTGACTCTGGGACTCGGCGGCCCGGGCATAGATTTCGGCTTCGCGACCGACGGCATCGCGCAGCGGGTACGGAAGGCGGTGCGCGGTCGCGGCGGCGAGGCGGTCGGCCAACTCGTCCTGATCACCGTGCTCTACCTGGGCTATCGGATGGGGCGGCTGCTCACCGCCGACGACACCGTGCGCGCATACGGAAACGCCCACGATGTGCTGGGCCTGGAGGATCGCCTCGGCCTGCCGGGGGAGACGACGGTGCAGGCGATCTTCCTGGATCACGATTCCCTGGCTGTACCGGCCAACTTCTATTACGCCACGGCGCATTTCACCGTCGCGGTGGGGATGCTGCTGTGGCTGTGGGTCTTTCGCCCGGAGCACTATCGGTGGACGCGAAACCTGATGGTGGCGCTGACCGGTGCCGCACTGGCGGTCCACACCCTGTACCCGCTGGCCCCGCCGCGCATGATGCCGCAGTACGGCTTCGTCGATCTCGCGGCGCTGCACGGCCAATCCGTATACGGGCCGGTCGAATCGGACGGACTGTCGAATCAGCTCGCGGCGATGCCGTCGCTGCACGTCGGATGGGCGCTGCTGCTCGCCTTCGCCGGGGTGGCCGCGACGCGCGGCGCCTGGCGCTGGCTACTGCTGGCGCATCCGGTGCTCACCACGCTCATCGTGGTCGGCTCCGGCAACCACTACTGGCTCGACGCCCTCGTCGCGGTGGCCCTGCTCGCCCTGGCGGCCGTCCTGCACACGCTGGTGGTCCCCGCATCGGCCACCGCGTGGGGAACGATGGGGCCCGTCGCGCCGCGACCGGCTCATGCCGTGAGCCGCCATCCCAGTGCGCGCTCGCGTTCCCGCCAGAAATCCGCGTATTTCCCTGATTGACCGATCAATTCGTCGTGCGTGCCGCGCTGCGCGATGCGTCCGTCGTCGAGCAGCAGGATCTGGTCGGCGGCCGCGATCGTGTGCAGTCGGTGCGCGACGACGATGAGGGTGCGCTGCCGGGCGAGCGCACGCAGCGCATCGGCGACCGCCGCCTCGTTGTCGGGGTCCAGTGCGGCCGTGGCCTCGTCGAGCAGCACGATCGGCGCCCGCTTGACCAGGGCTCGCGCTATCGAAACCCGCTGGCGCTCACCGCCGGACAGGCCGACACCGCCCTCGCCGACGCGCGTGTTCCAGCCGTCGGGCAACCTGTCCACGATCTCGTCGACCCGGGCGAGCCGGGCGGCCTCGCCGATTTCCTCTGCGGTGGCATCGGGGCGGCCGATCCGGATATTGGCCTCGATGGTGTCGTCGAACAGATAGACGTCCTGGAACACCATGGCCAGCTGGTTCATCAGGGCCTCGGTGGTCAGCTCGCGGACATCGGCGCCGCCGACGCGCACCGTTCCGGCGTCGGCCTCCCAGAAGCGCGCCACCAGCCGCAGCAGCGTCGTCTTACCGGACCCCGACGGCCCGACGATCGCCGTCAGAGTGCCGGGCCGGGCATCGAAGGAGATGCCGCGCAGCACCGGACGGTCGTCGTACCCGAAGGCGACGTTCTCGAACGACACCTCGCCCGGCGTGATCGCCTGCGACACAGCACCTTCCGGCAGCGGACGGACGGCCAGCACCTCGTCGATCCGGTCGATGTTGTCCGCGGCCGCCCGCAGCGCGGCGCCGTGGTCCATGATCTCGACCAGCGGGCCGACGAAGCGGGTGACGAGCACCAGCAGCGCGATCAACTCCGCGGCGTCGAGCGAGGCCCCCAGGGTCAGCGCGACGCCGACGGCGAGCAGTGCGACGAATACGGCCTGCACGGCGACGGAGAACACCAGCAGCGCGGACACCGCGCGCCGGCTCAGCTGCCCGAGGGCGTGACGTTCCCGGGTGATCGCGTTGCCCAGCAGGGAATTTCCGGCACCGGCGCGGCCGAAGGCGCGCAGGACCGGCTGGCACTGCGCGAATTCCACCACCCGCCCGGCCGCTGCCGCCGCGGCCCGGTCGACCGCGCCGAAGCTCCGCATGATGGCGTTCTGGGCTCGGCGATAGGCGACGAGCAGCACCGATCCCGACAGCGCCGAGGCGACCGCCAGGCGCCAGTCGAACAGCAGCATGCCCGCCACCACGACCGCCGGGGTCACCGCCGCCCCGACCACCGGCTGCATCAGGTGCGCCGGCACACCGAGGATGCTCGTCGTCCCCTGCGACATGGTGTGGGTCAGGCGGCCCGTCCGGTCGGTCCCGAACCAGCCCAGCGGCAGCTTCGCCAGATGGTCGCCGACCCGGTGGTGGATGCCGAGCAGCAGCCGGTCGGCGATCCGGTGGCCGTCTATCGCCTGGGCGTAGAACACCACGCAGGTCGCGGCCGTGGTCGCCGCGAGTGCGGCCAGCCACGGCATCGCGCCGTCGCGATCGCCGTCGAGCAACCGACGCAGGATGGGAACGATGAGCAGGACGCAGATCCCCTGCAGCACGGAGAAGGCGAGGATCAGCCCGACCCATCGGACGAATCGTGCGCGATCGTCCGGATGGACGATCCGGAACAGCTTGCGAATCATACCGATTCCTTCCTGAACGGCGAGTGCCTGTCCCACATCCGCGCGTATTCGCCACCGGCCGTGAGCAGTTCGTCGTGACGGCCGGACTCGACGACCCGGCCGCGCGAGAGCACCACGATGCGGTCCGCGCCCCGGACGGTGTGCAGGCGGTGCGCGATCACCAGCAGGGTCCGCCCCGCGACCAGGCGCGAGAGCGCATCCTGCACCGCCGCTTCGGATTCCGGATCGGCGAAGGCCGTGGCCTCGTCCAGCACCAGGACGGGAGCATCGGCCAGCAGCGCGCGAGCGATCGAAATCCGTTGCGCCTCACCGCCGGACAGGTGCGCGTCCACCCCGATCGCGCTGTCGTAGCCGCGCGGCAGCATCATGATGCGCTCGTGGATCTGGGCGGCTCGAGCCGCGGCCTCGATCTCCGCGAGCCCGGCGCCGGATCGGCCGAGGGCGATATTGTCTCGAATGCTGGTGCGCAGCAACGATGTTTCCTGGAATACGAAGCCGACGTGGCGGTATAGATCGTCCTCCGATACCTGCCGGATGTCGACGCCGCCGATTCGCACGGAACCCTCGTCGACATCCCAGAAACGCGGCAGCAGCCGGGCGAGTGTCGATTTCCCCGAACCGGAGGCGCCGACCAGGGCCGTCACGGTGCCGGGCTCCAGTACCAGGTCGACGCCGTCGAGTACGGTCGACCGGCCGTCGTAGGAGAAACGCACGGAATCGAATTCGACGCGAGCGCCGCCCGGCACGGCCGGATCGGTGGCGCGGGGCAGCTCGGGAGTGGCGAGCAGGTCGGCGACCCTGCCCGCGGCCGCGGTCGCCTCCTGCATCGCCAGCGCGCCGAAGCCGAGCGACAGTACCGGCGCCCCCAGTCCGACCGCAAGCATCACGAATGCGATGACCTCGACCGGATCCGCCCCGAGCCACACCCCGCCGCCGAGTGCGGCGAGCAGCAGGACCGGAGGGGAGATAACCACGGAGGCAAGGGAATCCAGCCGCTGCGTCGGACCCATCCAGTCATCGAGAAAGCGCGCGAGGTCCTCCCCGGCCCGCCGGTATCGAGCCTCCGCCCGGCCCGCCCGGCCGAACGACTTGACGACCGCGATGCCGTCGACGAACTCGACCACCGCGGAGTTGACCTTGTCCAGTTCGGAGGTCCACTGCGCCGCCCGTGCGGCGTCGCCGCGTGACATCAACGCCACCAGTCCGAGCCAGAGTGCCAGGGGCGCAAGGCAGATCGACGCCAGCCGCCAGTCCAGGAAGAACAGGTAGCCGAGCGCCGCGACGGGAGTGACCGCGGCGGCGATCAGATCGTTGATCGCGTGGGCCACCACGTGGTGCACCGCGGTGACGTCGTCGGTCAGGGCGCGCTTGACCCGGCCGGAGCTGCGCTCGGTGAACCAGCCCAGCGACACCCGGCTCAACCGGTCGACCGCGGTGCGCCGGATCCGCAGGGCCACATCGGCATCCGCGACGTGGCTCAGGGTGTAAGCGATCCCGGCGCATACCGTCCGGATGACGAACCCGGCCGCCGCGATCGCCACGCACGCCCAGATCCTGCCGCGGTCCACCGCGCCGCCGCCGACGAACTCGCGGGCGATCTCGACGATCGCGATATAGGGCGCTAGTGCGGCGAGCGCGCCCAGGGCCTGGAGCGTGGCCGCCATCGCCAGCCGACCGCGGACCGGCGCGAGCACCACTCCGAGGCCGCGGCGCTTCTCGTCGACGGGCGGATCTTGTCGCACGGTACTCATCGAACCTCGCAAATTAGATCACTGTTCTAATTGCGAGTGTATAGGCAAGTTCGGCGATTGCAAGGGTGTGGCGGTCCGGCTATCGGGTCCGTGTGGGCGCGTGCGCGCGGAGTTCCCGCAACCGCACCTCGAGTCCGTCGAGGACGCGGTCGAGCGCGTACCGGCAGTATTCGCGCCGGGTGGCGGCGGTTTCGGTGGGGTCGCCCTCGAAGCGGGCGGCCATGCGTGCCATCTGCTCGGCGCCGGGTCCGGCCGACGGGTGCGATTCGAGCATGGACCGCAGCCCGGGGATGCCCGGGTCGGCGGCGTCACCGGGCTGCCGGTCGCCCAGGGCGATGAGGCCGAGGCAGGTGTTGAACGCCATGGAGTGGGCGGGGGCGGATTCCTCGCCCCACCCCGCCTCGAGCATCAGTCGCATCCCCGTTTCGAGCACGGGGACGAGCTGCTCGGTCTGCGGACCGTTGTGCAGCAGCCAGGTGGCGACGCCGCGGTAGCGGGCCAGGTGGTCGATCATTGCCGACAGCACGCTGTGCAGCGCTGTCCGCCAATCGGTTTCGTCGATCGTCAGATCCATGTCGGCGTAGATCCGGTCGACCACGGCGCCGCGCAGCCGATCCCGGTCGCCGACGTGGTGGTAGATCACCGACAGCGAGGTATCGAGGCGGCCGGTGAGGTCGCGCATGCTCCAGCCGTCGAGGCCGCGCTCCGCCGTCAGGGCCAGCGCGGCGCCGACGATCACATCGCGCGACAGGCCGGTGTGGTACGCGCGCCGGGAACCTCTGGGCATCCGGTGACCTCGACTGTGGACGGAAAATGGAACGTTGTTCCACAGCATAGGTAGCATCGGGACGCCTCAGCCGACCGGGCCCTTCGCCAATTCGACCTTGGCGGTTTGGGTTCGGCCGGTGCGGTCGGTCCAGGTGAGATTCACGTTGTCGCCGGGGTGGTGCTTGTCCATCGTGGCGATCAGGGCGTTGGCCGAGTCGATGCGGTCGCCGTCGATATCGGTGATCACGCTGCCGGGCGCCAGTCCGAGTTGCTCGGCCGGGCCGCCGCGCACGATATTGCGCACCAGGGCGCCCTGGCCGTTCGCATCGCTGACCGTGATGCCGAGGAAGGCGCTCGGGCCGACATGCACGGTGCCGGAGCCGGTTCCGGCCCGGATCTGCTCGGCGATCGACCGTGCCTTGTTGATCGGGATGGCGAAGCCCTCGCCGCCGCCGGCGCCGAGCCGGAAGCCCTGGGACGCAGCGGTATTGACGCCGATCACCTGACCGTCCTTGTTCACCAGGGGCCCGCCGGAGTCGCCGGGCTGGATATTCGCGGCGACCTGGATGAGCCCGGTCAATTGCTCCGAGCTGCCGGAGGATTCGTCACTGGCGGTGATCGAGCGGTCCAGCGCGGTCACCCGTCCGCTCGCGGCGCTGGGGCTGCCGGTGCCGCCCGCATTGCCCACCCCGACGATCTCGTCGCCGACGGCGACCTTGCCCGAATCGCCGAGCGGTGCGGTCGGCAGCCCCGAGGCGCCGGACAGGCGCAGCACGGCCAGATCGTTGGTCCGGTCGTAGCCGAGCACGGTGGCGGGGTAGGTCTTGCCGTTGCCGACGCTGGTCACCTCGATGCGGGTGGCGCCCTCGACGACGTGGTTGTTGGTGAGGACATCCCCGTCGGAGGTGAGGACGATCCCGGTGCCCGCGCTCCCACCGCCCTGCGGGCCGAGTTCGGTGTTCACGGTGACGATGCCCGGGGCCACTCGCTGCGCGGCATCGGTGAGATCGGCCGACTGCGTCTGCGAGTCGAATGCCTGCATGACGTTGCCGGACTGTGCCGGTGGCGTCGTCGGAGCGTGCTGGGTCGCGCTCATCCGCGCGGCCACCAGGCCGATGACGACGGCCATGGCGAGCACCAGGGCCGCCACGACGCTGAAGCTCAGCGCCGGGCGGTGCGGCCGAGGGGTCGGCTGCGGGGGTGGCCCGTACGGTCCCTGCGGCCCCGGCCAGCTGCCCTGATTCGGATGCAAGGTCATCACGTCCTCGAATGGTCAGAATGTCTGCATCCATTAGGCGCGCAGTTCCTGAGAACTGGCTGGGTAGCGCCCGTGGAACTGCCACGTGCCCGACCTCACACGTCGCGACGACCGATCCCGCGCCCCGGGATCAGGTCCGTGCGTGGACGACTTCGCGCGCCGCGCGACGGCCGGATTCGACCGCGCCATCGATATAACCGGCCCAGCGGGTCGCGGTCTCGGTGCCCGCCCAGTGCAGCGGGCCGATCGGCGCGCGCAGGGCGGGGCCGAAGCGGGTGAGGGTGGACGGCGTGGCGAAGGCGCCGTAGCAGCCGCGGCTGTATTCCTCCTCGGCCCAGTCGCGTTCCAGATAGGCGATCGGCTGCCGGGCCTCGGGGCCGAAGTATCCCGCGAGATCGGCGAGGACCAGGTCCCGCCGATCCGCGGGGCTCAGCCGGGCGGCGGTATCGGCGTGCCTGCCCTCGAAGAAGCCGACGAGCACGCCGGGCGAGCCGCCCTGCGGGGTGTTGTCGAAGACGGTGCCCAGCGGACGCCGATCGCTGTTGGCCTGTCCGCTGAGTCCGTGGCCGCGCCAGAACGGTTCGTCGTAGACGACATTGACCTTGATCACCCGGCCCATGGGCATGCGCTGGACGAGTTGGTCGCGATCGGCGGGCAGGCCCGGGTGGTACCGCAGCCGCGCGGCCAAGGTCGGCGGCACGGCGACGACGGCATGCCGCGCTCGTACGATCAAGTCTCCCGCGCGCACCCGGACACCCGTGTCGCCCCAGGTCACGTCGGTCACCGGGGCGTCGAGCACGACCCGATCGCCGAGTTCGGCGGCCAGTGCCGCGGCGATCCGCTGCGATCCGCCCACGACGCGGTCCTGCTGTGCCCCACCGGCGACGTTGATCAGCGCATCCACGCCACCGGCCGCGCCGATGTAGAAGCCCGCCCACAGCGCGGACATGTCCTCGGGTTCGGCGGAGAACACCGCCTGCGTGATCAGTCGCAGGAAGGACCGCCCGGCCGGGGTGTAGGCGTTGCGGCGCAGCCAGGTGGCGAAGGTCTGCGAATCCAGTTGTCCCGCAGGCTCGGCCAGCCAGGGCTCCCGTGCGGCCACCTTCCTCGCCATCCGGTCGAGCCGCCACTGGGCCTGGGCGATATCGGCCAGTGCCAGCGGGTTCAGCCTGGGGATGCGGCCGGTGTATCGCGATGTGGCGCCGGCGAATTCGGCGATGTGGCGGCCCGCGGTATAGGTGGGATAGGTCCGCAGGCCCAGCTCGCGGATCAGCCCGAGCACCCGATCCTGGCCGGGGCCGACCCACTGGCCACCGACCTCGATCGGCGCACCGTCCGGCAGTTCCGCGTTGAGCACCCGGCCGCCGACCCGGTCCCGCGCCTCCAGTACCAGGACGTCGATCCCGTCGCGGTTCAGGTCCCGGGCCGTGACCAGCCCGGCGACTCCGGCACCGACGACCACGACATCCACCGAGCGCTCCATGACAACCTCCATACACGATGTATCCAAGCACCACTGGACACCGGGCTGCGACCGTTCGCCGAGCGCGACCACGCGGATCTGTCGGTGCGAGAGCTGGTGCGACCGCAGGCGGCTCGCGTGGGCGATGCGGCCGATCGTCGGGGCGAGAGTCTGACGAATGTGTGACGGCCGGGCCTTCCTGCCTGTTCAGGCGGTCGCGCACGGGCGAAGCGGACGTAGGCTCACGATATGACCGGATCGGGACTGCGCGCGGCCTGCGGCATCGTGGCCGCCGGGCTGACGCTGGGTGTCGCGGAGTTGGTGGCGGTGCCCGTCGGTCAGGGCAGTGCGCCCTTGGCGGCGATCGGTTCCACGGTGGTGGACGGGACGCCCGACAAGGTGCGGGAATGGGCGATCGACACCTTCGGCACCAACGACAAGCTGGTGCTGTTCGTGTGCATGGGGATCGTCGCGGTGGGGGTGGCCGTGGTGGCGGGGCGGGTCGAGCGGACCGGCCGCCCGTTCGGTTCCGCGCTGCTCGCCGTCTTCGGGCTGGCCGCCGCGATCGTCGCGGCCAGCCGCCCGACCGCATCCTGGACCTGGGCGCTGCCGTCGCTCGTCGGTGCGGTGGTGGGAATCCTGGTGCTGCGCTGGTTGATTCGGCGCTGCGATGCGGCCGCTGGAGTCTCCGCGGGAGAAGCGGATCGCCCACCGAGTTCGGCAGTCGGAAGTGCAAGGAGCGCAGGAGCTTCCGGTCCGACGGCCGGGGGTCTGGACCGGCGGCAGGCCGTTCGCGGCATCGTGGGTGTCGGAATTCTGGCCGCCGCAACAGGTTTGACGGGGCGGTTACTCGGCGCTCGGGCGCACAGCGTGTCTTCGGAACGGGCCGCGGTGCAGCTGCCGCCGCCGAAAGCTCCTGCGCCGCCGGTAGATCCGGGCGCGGACCTCCGAATACCCGGTCTCACACCGTATCTGACCTCCAATGCCGACTTCTATCGGATCGATACGGCGCTGGTGGTGCCGCAGGTCAGCACCGACACCTGGTCGCTGCGCATCCACGGCATGGTGGAGCGCGAAATCCGGCTCAGCTATGCCGATCTCGTGCGGCGCCCGGCGGTGGAACGGCTGGTGACGCTGGCCTGCGTATCCAATCCGGTCGGGGGAGACCTGATCGGCAACGCGCGCTGGCTGGGCTACCGGCTGGACGAACTGCTCGCCGAGGCGCGCCCGCATCCGGACGCCGATATGGTGCTCTCGCGCAGCATCGACGGTTTCACCGCGGGCAGCCCGCTGAGCGCGTTCACCGACGGCCGCGACGCCCTGCTGGCCGTCGGCATGAACGGCGAGCCGCTGCCCGTCGCGCACGGCTACCCGGCCCGGCTGGTCGTGCCCGGCCTGTACGGCTACGTGTCGGCCACCAAGTGGGTCACCGAGCTGGAGATCACGAGATTCGATCGCGCCCAAGCGTATTGGACCAAACGCGGCTGGTCGGCACGCGGCCCGATCAAGACCGGCACCCGCATCGATACCCCGCGTGCGGGCGCCCGGCCGAGCGGCGGCCGCGTCGTCGTCGCGGGCGTCGCCTGGGCGCAGCACCGCGGCATCCGAGCCGTCGAGGTCCAGATCGACGACGGCCCATGGGAACCCGCTCGCCTGGCCGCCGAACCCTCCATCGACACCTGGCGCCAGTGGACCTACGACTGGGACGCCACCCCGGGCCCGCACACCCTGCGCGCCCGCTCCACCGACGGCACCGGCCAGGTCCAAACCTCCGAGGTCCGCGACGTCATCCCGGACGGCGCGACGGGGTATCCGACGGTCTCGGTCCGCGTCGGCTGAGTCGAAATCCGGAGCGGCCGGGCTCAGTGGCCGATATCGACCGGGACCTTGGTGTCGGCTTCGGCGTCGGTCGTCTTGGATTTGCCGCCGATGAACAGGGCCGAGGCGACGACGCCGATCAGGAGGATGGCGGCGGGGAGGAGCATCGACTGGCCCAGCGCGCCGCTGAACTTGTCGAGGATGGCCTCCGGGAGTTTGCCCATGGAGGCGCCGCCGCCCTCGGAGACATTGGCGCCACCCAGGCCCTGGGCCGACATGCGGGCCGAGATCAGCGCGCTGATGGCGGCGCTGCCGAGCACCGAGCCGACCTGACGGGTGGTGTTGTACACGCCCGCGCCCGCACCGGCCTGGGACACCGGCAGGTTGCGGGTGGCGGTGGAGGCCAGCGGCGCCCAGATGCAGGAGTTGGACAGACCGGCGATCGCCGCGATCACCAGGAACAGCGGGATGGAACCGTCCGGCTTCATCAGCACCGAGAAGCCGAACACCGAGGCGGCGAACAGCGCGAAGCCGATGGTCGGGATGATGCGCGGCGGCATCCGGTCGGAGATCTTGCCGATGAACGGCGCGGTGAAGCCGGTGACGATCGCCATCGGCGCGAATACCAGGGCCGCCTTGGTCGGCGAGAACTCACGCACCGCCTCCAGATAGAAGTACGCGGGCACCATCAGCGCGGTCACCGCGGCGCCCATCGCGGCGATGGCCACGCTCGACAGCGCGAAGTTGCGGTCGCGGAACAGGCTCAGCGGCACCAGCGGCTCGCCGGTATTGCGGGCCTGATTGACCACGAACAGCGCGAACACCACCAGACCGGCGACGATCATGGTCCAGATCCAGGCGTTCCAGTCGTGCGTGTTGCCCTCCTGGATCCCGAACACCAGCAGGAACATGCCGACGCCGCTGAGGACCACGCCGACCAGGTCGAACTTGTGCTCGTGGGTCTCCAGCGCGGGCACCAGCCAGACCGCGAGCACGAAGGCGATGATGCCGATCGGCACGTTGATGTAGAAGATCCAGTTCCAGCCCTGCCAGTCCACGAGCACACCGCCGAGGATCGGGCCGACCAGCGTGGCCAGACCGGCCACGCCGCCCCACAGCCCCATGGCCGCGCCGCGCCGGTCCGGCGGGAAGGTGCGGGTGATGACCGCCATGGTCTGCGGGGTCATCAGCGCCGCGCCTAGGCCCTGCACCGCGCGCGCCGCGATCAGCATCTCGACGGTGGTGGACATGGCGCACCACAGCGAGGCGAGGGTGAATACCGCCAGGCCGATCAGATAGATGTTCTTGGGCCCGAACCGATCTCCGAGCCGCCCCGTCACCAGCAGCGGCACCGCGTAGGTGAGCAGGTACGCGCTGGTCACCCAGATGACCTTCGTCATGTCGGTGTGCAGGTCGGTCATGATCGCCGGATTGGCCACCGCGACGATGGTCATATCGAGCAGGATCATGAAGAACCCGACGACCAGCGCGTATAGCGCCAGCCACGGATTGCGTTGAGTCGTCATGAAATTCCCTTCCGAAGTTCTGCGAGCACGTCGTCGGTGACCGCCGCGCCCCAGCCGTGGCCGATGACGCCGGTCTCCGGTGTGATGCGGGTGCCGTCGGGGGTGAATGGTTCCCATTCCAGGACACCGGATTCCAGTTCCGTGGTGATGCGGCGCATCCAGGTGACCTCGGCGTCGACCTGTGCCCGCAGGTACTCGAGCACCATCCAGTACCGCCGCGCGACCTTGTGCGTGGTCAGCCAGTCGTGCAATGCGTCCAGTTCGGTGATGTCGTTGTCGAGCCAGCCGATGCGCTCGCGCAGCAGCGCGATCACCTCGTCGCGGGGCAGATTGTGTGCCTCGGACATGGCCAGCGGGAAGATCGGGTATTCGCGGAGGGGACGGCGGATGAGGTCGGATATTCGCGTGCGCAAGGCGGTGGTGCCGGATTCGGTGATCCGGTAAGTCGTGCGTTCGGGGCGATTGCCCGCACGGTCGGTGCCTTCGGCGTGTACCAATTCCTGCTCGGCCAGCTTCGTCACCGTGTGATACAGCGAGCCCGGGCGAATCTTGAGCAGATAGTCCTCCCGGCGCTGCAGCAGCATCTGATACATCTCGTACGGATGCATCGGCCGTTCCTCCAGCAGCGCGAGCACGGCGATCGCCAGCGGCGTCAGCGTGGCACCCGGCTGCTTCGTCATCGTCGATCTCCCTCCGGATTGACTGTGTCGCGAACTCTAATCCCCATCGGCGACATAGCCCGCTTCAAATACTCCACGCCGAATATACGGTGCGGAGGCTTTGCTGGACAAGGGTGGATGATGACCGTCACGACGGCGTCCGGCCCGCTATCGGTTGGCGGCTATTCGGCCTCGTCAGGCCTGAGTCGTAGCTGTCTGAGTTCGGGTACAGCTCGTTGAATGGTGATGAAATCGGTGTCGTTGTGCACCACGATGGCATCGTGCCGCAAAGCGGTCGCGGCGATCTGCACGTCGGTGGTTTGCGCTCCTCGTCCGGCACCGATTGCCCACAGCGCGGCGCGAATTCTCGCAACCTGCGACTCGACCTCCTCGTCACAGGGGAGCCAGTGGAAGACCGATCCGTAGAGGTTCGTGAGGAACTTCAGGTCTCTACTGTTGCGCGCGCTGAACTGTGCTTCGTCCATCGTCACCGCACAGGAGCACAGGACGCCGCTGACCGCGAACTGGTCAACCACGCGTTCGACGGTCGGCTTCGTCCGGTAGTGAGACATCACCGACTGGTCGACCAGGTAGCGAGAGCGATCATCATCGACCGTGGTCACTGGTCGTCCGCCGCGATGGCGTCAGCGAGCTCCTCTTCGGTAAGGAAAGGGTTGTGGTCCATTCGCTTGAGCTGCCGGAGCGCCTCGCGTTGCCGGTACCCTTGCACCAGTTCCGACATGGCGAGGTTGATCACTGCCTTCTTGGTGGTCAGGCCGGTCAGGCGCATCGCTTCGGCCAGCACCTCGTCTGGAATCTCGACGGTCGTCGCCATGTCCACCTCCGTATTATGGATTGCCCATATCAATAATACGCGGGAATCGTAATATTGCGTCCCGGACCGTGCGCCAGCTCGCCGCATATCCTGCGGGGTCGACGCGAGTCGTGCCGGACGATAGACCGGAGACATTGCTGCGCCGGGCCGAAACGCTTCTGACAGAAGCGAATTCGGCCCGGCGCAACGGTCAGGCCCTTACACGGTCGGCGAGAACGCCTCGGCGATGATCTCGGCCTGCTCCACCGCGTGCACCTTGCTGGAACCCGAGGACGGGGCCGACATGGCGCGCCGCGAGATCCGGCGCAGCTTGTTGAAACGCTCCGGCAGGATCTCCGGCAGGTTCAGGCCGAAGAACGGCCAGGCGCCCTGGTTCGCCGGTTCCTCCTGCACCCACGCCAGGTCGGTGGCGTTCGGGTAGGTCGCCAGCTTCTCGTTGAGCCGGTACGACGGGATCGGGTACAGCTGCTCGACGCGGATGATCGCCACGTCGTCGCGGTTCTTCTTGGTCTTCTCCGCCGCCAGCTCGTAGTAGAGCTTGCCGCTGGTCAGCAGGATCCGCTTCACCTTGCTGCGGTCGCCGTCGCCGCTCTCGTAGGTCGGCTCCTCGAACACCGAGCGGAACTTGCTGTCGGTGAAGTCCTCGACGTTGGAGACCACGGCCTTGTTGCGCAGCATCGACTTCGGGGTGAAGACGATCAGCGGACGGCGGATGCCGTCGAGCACGTGCCGGCGCAGCAGGTGGAAGTAGTTCGCCGGGGTGGACGGCACCGCCACCGTCATCGACCCCTCCGCGCACAGCTGCAGGAACCGCTCGATGCGGCCGGAGGTGTGGTCGGGACCCTGGCCCTCGTGGCCGTGCGGCAGCAGCAGCACGACGTCGGACAGCTGGCCCCACTTGGCCTCACCGGAGGAGATGAACTCGTCGATGATCGACTGCGCGCCGTTGACGAAGTCGCCGAACTGCGCCTCCCAGAGCACCAGCGCGTCCGGGTTGCCCAGCGAGTAGCCGTATTCGAAGCCGACGGCGGCGAACTCGCTCAGCGCGGAGTCGTGCACCGCGAACCAGCCCGGGTTGGCGCTGCCGATGTTGTGCAGCGGGGTGTACTCGGCGCCGGTCTTGCGATCGATGACCACCGAGTGCCGCTGGGTGAACGTGCCGCGGCGGGAGTCCTGACCGGTCAGGCGGACCGCGCGACCCTGGTCGATCAGGGTGCCGAACGCCAGCAGCTCCGCGAACGCCCAGTCGACCTTGCCCTCGTAGGCCATCTCGCGGCGGCGATCCAGCACCGGCTTGACGCGCGGGTGCACGCTGAAGCCCTCGGGCACGTCGACGAAGGCGTCGCCGATGCGGTGCAGCACCGTCTTGTCCACGGCGGTGACGACCGTCTGCGGGATGGTCTGTTCCTTCTCGACCGACTCGCTCGGCTCCGGGGTGTACTTCTCCAGCTCCCGGACCTCGTTGAAGACGCGCTCCAGCTGGCCCTGGTAGTCGCGCAGCGCGTCCTCGGCCTCCTTCATGGAGATGTCACCGCGGCCGATCAGGGCCTCGGTGTAGGACTTGCGGACGCTGCGCTTGGTGTCGATGACGTCGTACATGTACGGCTGGGTCATCGACGGGTCGTCGCCCTCGTTGTGGCCG
>NZ_BDBV01000002.1 GCF_001613165.1 Nocardia mexicana NBRC 108244 | reverse complement strand
GGCTGTTCTCCGGCGCGGTGGTGAAGCCGATCTGGTTGTTCACCACGATGTGCACGGTGCCGCCGACGCGGTAGCCGCGCAGGCCCGACATGTTCAGCGTCTCGGCGACCACACCCTGACCGGCGAAGGCCGCGTCACCGTGCAGCATCAGCGGCACGACGGAGAAGGTGCGCGCCTCCTCGCCCTTGGTGACCAGGTCCTCCTTGGTGAGCAGGTCCTGCTTGGCGCGGACCAGGCCCTCCAGCACCGGGTCGACCGCCTCGAGGTGCGACGGGTTGGCGGTCAGCGACACCTCGATGTCGTTGTCGCCGAACATCTGGATGTAGGTGCCGTGCGCGCCGAGGTGGTACTTCACGTCGCCCGAGCCGTGCGTGGCGGCCGGGTTCATATTGCCCTCGAACTCGGTGAAGATCTGCGAGTAGGGCTTGCCGACGATATTGGCCAGCACGTTCAGGCGGCCACGGTGCGGCATGCCGATGACGACCTCGTCGAGCGCGTGCTCGGCGCACTGGTCGATGACGGCGTCCATCATCGGGATGACCGACTCCGCGCCCTCCAGCGAGAAGCGCTTCTGGCCGACGTACTTCGTCTGCAGGAACGTCTCGAAGGCCTCCGACGCGTTGAGCCGGCTCAGGATGTACTTCTGTTGCGCGACAGTGGGCCTGGCGTGCTTCTGCTCCACCCGCTCCTGGATCCACGCCAGCTGCTCGGGGTCGAGGATGTGGGTGTACTCCACGCCGACGTGGCGGCAGTACGCGTCGCGCAGCAGCGAGAGCACGTCGCGCAGCTTCATCCGCTCCTGGCCGTGGAAGCCCGCGACGTTGAATTCGCGATCCAGGTCCCACAGCGTCAGGCCGTGCTGGGTGACATCGAGGTCCGGGTGGCTGCGGAACTTGTCCTTCACCAGCCGCAGCGGATCGGTGTCGGCCATCAGGTGGCCGCGGTTGCGGTAGGCGGCGATGAGCTCCTGCACGCGGACGCTCTTGTCGACGCCGCGCTCCTTGATGTCCTTGCGCCACCGCACCGGCTCGTAGGGCACGCCCATGCCGTGGAAGATGTCGTCGTAGAACTCGTCGGAGATCAGCAGCTGGTGGATGGTGCGCAGGAAGTCACCGGACTCCGCACCCTGGATGATGCGGTGGTCGTAGGTGGAGGTCAGCGTCATCAGCTTGCCGATGCCGATCTCGGCCAGCTGCTGGTCGCTCATGCCCTGGAACTCGGCCGGGTACTCCATGGCGCCCGCGCCGATGATCGCGCCCTGGCCCGCCATCAGGCGCGGCACCGAGTGGTTGGTGCCGATGGTGCCCGGGTTGGTCAGCGAGATGGTGACGCCGGAGAAGTCCTCCGCGCCCAGCTTGCCGTCGCGGGCGCGGCGGACGATGTCCTCGTAGGCGGTGTGGAACTGCGCGAAGGTCATGGTCTCGCAGTTCTTGATGGCCGCGACGACCAGTGTGCGGTTGCCGTTCTTCCCGGGTAGGTCGATGGCCAGGCCCAGGTTGGTGTGGGCCGGGGTGACCGCGTTCGGCTTGCCGTCGACCTCCGCGAAGTGGCGGTTCATGTTCGGGAACGACTTGACCGCCTGCACGATCGCGTAGCCCAGCAGGTGGGTGAACGAGATCTTGCCGCCTCGGGTGCGGGCCAGGTGGTTGTTGATGACCAGGCGGTTGTCGATCATCAGCTTCGCCGGGATGGCGCGCACGCTGGTCGCGGTCGGGATCGTCAGCGAGGCCGACATGTTCTTGACGATGGCGGCGGCCGGGCCGCGCAGCACCTTCGCCTCGTCCGCCGACTCGGCGGCCTTCGGGGCGCCGGTGGTCGGCGCGGCGTTGGAGGCCGGGGCCGGGGTGGTCTGGGGTGCCCGCGCCTGCGGCGGGGCGGCGGCCGCGGAGGCGGCGGTGTTCACCTTCGGGGCGGGCGGAGTGGCGTTCTGGGCCGCCGGCGCCTGCGCGGGTGCGGGCGCGGCGGCGGGCGCCTGCGGTGCGGGCGCGGCGTTCGTCGGTGCTGCTGCGGTGCCTGCGACCGGCGTAGCGTCAACACCCGCCGCCCGGCCCGAGCTGTTGGTCTCGCCCGTCGTTTCCGGCGTGTAGTCGGCCAGGAACTCGTGCCAGCTCTCATCGACAGACGACGGGTCTTGCTTGTACTTCTGGTACATCTCGTCGACAAGCCACTGGTTCTGTCCGAACTGGGATGTTGAGCTGCTCACAGCAGGTGTTCGCCTCATTTCGTTCTTTGCGCTGCGACGTTTGTGACGTGCTCGGCACGGGTAATCGGCGTGTTGCATGCCGATGCGCCCTTTCTGAGGATAGGCCCAGGCTCGGCACAGCGCCCCATGGCGGTCTCCGCGGGTTTCTTCGGATTGCGCAAAGCTTTCGCCTCCATCCCCGTGGTGCGTGCCGCGAGGCGCCTATCGACTGCCGGACAGACCCAGCCTCATATGTGACGACCCGTCCGGAGTCGAGAATATTCCTACCTCCGAGCGTGCCACCGACCACAGTCGGGAATAGATTCCCCCGGCCTCGACGAGCTGGTCGTGGGTGCCGATCTCGGCGATGCGCCCGCGGTCCACGACGGCTATGCGATCGGCCCGGGCGGCCGTCGCCAATCGGTGCGCGACGATCACCGCGGTGCGGCCCTGGCCCGTTCCCGCGCGCACCAGCGAACTGCTCGCTGCCAGTACTTTCTCCTCGCTGTCGGGGTCCAGTACCGCGGTGGCCTCGTCCAGGAGCAGCAGGTCCGGGTCGACCAGCTCGGCGCGGGCCAGGGCGACGAGCTGGCGCTGCCCGGCCGACAGGCCGCGCCCGCCCTCGCCGACCGGCTGCCCCATGCCGCGGGGCAGGGTGGCGATCATGTCCAGCGCTCCGACCGTCGCGGCGGCCCGTTCGATCTGTGCTCGTGTGGCGAAAGGTTTCCCGAATGCAATGTTGCTGGCAACGTCGCCGGTGAAGAGGTGAGCTTCCTGCGGGACGACGCCGAGGCGGGCGCGGTAGTCGGCGAGGCGGTAGTCGCGCACGTCCACGCCGTCGACGCGGATCGCTCCGGCGATGTCTCGACCGGCGTCGCTGTGCGGCAGATCATAAAGGCGTGCCAGGAGTTTCACGATCGTCGACTTGCCCGCGCCGGTCTCGCCGACCAGGGCCAGGGTGGTTCCGGCCGGGATGCGCAGCGAAACTTTTTCCAGGGCAGGAGATTTCGCGTCCTGATACCGGAAGCTCACGTCGTCGAAGGCGACGTCGGCGCGCATCCGTTCCGGGACGTCGGCCGCGTCGGCCGGATCGGGCGCGATCGATGACGGGGTGCGCAGCAGCGCCTCGATCCGGCGCAGGCCCACCCGCGCCTGCTGATAGCCGTCGAACACCTGCGAGAGCTGCATGATCGGGCTGAACAGCAGGCCGAGGTACAGCACGAAGGCCACCAGCGTGCCCGCGGTCGTGGTGCCGTGCGCCACCTCGCGCGCGCCCACGTAGACCACGGCCGCCAGCGCCAGATCGGCCCAGGCGACGACGAAGGCGAAATACAGTGCGATGGCGCGCTGTGCCCGCATCCGGGCGCGGCGGTAGGCGTCGGAGTAGCCGGTGAAGCGCTGCGCCGCATGCGGTTCGTGCCGGTAGGCCTGGGTGGCGCGGAGTCCGGCGACATTCTCCTGGAAGTCCGCGTTCACCGTGGCCACGCGCTCCCGCGAGGCCGAGTACGCGGCCGCCGATACCCTGCGGAAGATCAGGGTCGCCCCGATCAGCGGCGGCAGGGTGGCGAAGACCACGGCGGCCAGCCGCGGATCGATGATCAGCAGCGCCACCGCGATGCCACCGGCCGTGCCGATGCTGATCAGCGCGTTGCCCAGGCCGGTCTGCAGGAACGTCGAGAGCGCGTCGATATCGGTGGTCATCCGGGTCATGATCCGGCCGGACAGCTCGCGCTCGTAGTAGTCCAGGCCGAGCCGCTGCAGGTGCGCGTAGCTGCGCACCCGCAGCCCGTACAGCACCCGCTCCCCACCGCGCGCCGACAGCAGCGTGCCGCCCGCCTCGACCACCCAGCTCAGCAACACCAGCACGGCCCCGCCGATGGCCGCCACCGCCAGCACCCGCGCGCTCCCCGCGGCCACCCCGTCATCGAGGGCGTACCGGGTCAGTGCCGGAAATGCCACGGCGATAACGGCATCCGCGGCCAGCATCGTCACCACGGCCAGCAGCAGCCACCGCACCGGTTTCAGCAGCCGCACCAGCTTGAAATTCGGCTCCGGTCGCTCCAGCCCGCGATCATCGAGCCCGGGGATCTCCGTAGCCGCGGGCAGCCGCGCGAGGTCGCCCCGAATCTCGGGCGGCACATCGCCATCCCCGAAATTGCCTGACTCGGCCCCAACGCCGTTCCCGTCGGCACCCGGCACCCTCTTCCGCACGCGGGCACGCTCCTGCGCGGTGTCACTGCCCGCGTTTCGGGCTGGCTCTCGCGCGGCGTCACCGCCCGCATTTCCGGCATGCTCTTGGCCGGAATCTATTGTGGTCGAGGTGGTTTCGTTGGGTTCGGGCCAGAGGGGGCCGGGGTCGTCGGTCGAATTCGTGGGCGTGAGGCGGATTATGCGGTCGGCGTGGGCGAGGGTGGACTCGCGGTGGGCGAGAATCAGTGTGGTGCGGCCGTTGTCGTTCGGCAGGGTGTCGAAGATGGCGGCCTCGGTGACGGCGTCTACCGCGGAGGTGGCGTCATCGAGAATCAGGATGCGGGGGTCGGCCAGCAGCGCGCGGGCCAGCGCCAGTCGCTGGCGCTGACCACCGGACAGGGTGAGGCCGCGCTCGCCGACCATCGTGTCGTAACCGTCCGGCAGTTCGCCGATGAATCCGTCGGCGGCGGCCAGTTCGGCGGCCCGGCGGATCTCGTCGGGCGTGGCATCGGGATGGCCCAGCGCGATATTGGCGGCGACGGTGTCGGAGAACAGGAACGGTTCGTCGAACACCACGCTCACCGCGGCCCGCAGATCGGCCGCCCGCGCATCGGCGATGTCCACCTCGGATTCGTTGCTCCGCAGGGCGATGCGTCCGGAATCCGGCGCGAACAGGCGGGGCAGAAGCAGTGCGAGGGTGGACTTTCCGGAACCGGCGGGGCCGATGATCGCGACGGTCTCGCCGGGCCGCACGGACAGATCGAAGTCGCGCAGCACCGGGCGGTCCGGGTCGAAACCGAAGGTGACCGAGCGCATTTCGATGCCGAGCGGGCCGTCGGGCAGCGGTTGCGGGTCGGGCGGGTCGGTCTCGGCGGGCGCCGAATCGATGACCTGGAAGACGCGTTCGGCGGCGGCGCGGGTCAGCTGCGCCATGACGATCACGTTCGACACGATGCGGGTGCTCGAGGCCAGCATGGTGACGTACGCGGCGAACGCGAGGAACGTGCCCACCCCGATCACGCCGCGCAGGGCCAGCGTGCCGCCGAGCGCGATCACCACGACCATGCCGATCTGCGGGATCGCCGCCACCGTCGGCGCGAACCGGGAGTCGATGCGCGCGGCCCGCATTCGCTCCGAGTACAGCCGCCGCCCGTGCCCCTCGAGCAGGTGGACCATCCGGCCCTCCTGCCCGAAGCCCTTCACCACCCGGACGCCGGTGACCGTCTCCTCGACGTGCTGGGCGAGGTCGGCGGCGCGCTGCTGGGCCGACCAGGTGGCCGCGTGCAGCAGCGGCCGGGTGCGGTACACCACCACGCCCAGCGCGGGCACCGTCAGCAGCGCCACCACCGCCAGCAGCGGCGACAGCACCAGCATCACCGCGGCGGCCAGGACGAAGATCAGCAGCGAGGCCGCCGACAGCGGCGCCATGGCCAGCAGTCCCTGCACCAGTTGCAGATCGGTGATCGATCGCGACACCACCTGCCCGGTGCGCAGCGAGTCCTGGCCCGGCCCGTCGTAGCGGTGCAGCGCCGTCAGCAGCGAGACCCGCAGCCCGTGCTGGACATCCAGGGCCAGGCGGCCGGCCATCCATCGCCGCCCGTACGCGGCCGCGAAGCGCGCCGCCGCCAGCAGCACCAGCACGATCGCTATCGCGCCGATGGCCCGCGTATCGCCGACGCGCGCGCTGTCGAGCGCCTGCTTGGCCGCCAGCGGCGCGGCGACCTCCGCCAGCGCGCCACCGATCACGGCGGCGATAACGCCGGTCAGCAGCTTCGGGTGCGCTCGACACGCGGCCCACAGTCGGCGTATCCACCCGGGGCCGCGCTGTGCGGTGGCGTCGGCGTCAGTCATATGAGTTCGAAACTACCGACGCCCACCGACACCACTTTGTTCCCGCGGCTGTGCGGCCCGTCTCGCACTCACGCCACCGAAATCTCCCCGTCGTCCCGGCGTACGCCGGGACCGCTCAGATCTCGCGCTCGCGCAGGTACCACCACGCCGCGCCACCGGCGGCCGCGGCCCAGAGCAGCAGGACGACGACCGAGGCCGCGCTCGGCGGCAGGAACGGGCTCTTCGGGAACGAGTCGACCGCGACCGTGCCGACGGTCGCCGAGCCGGGGAGCATTGCCGCGAAACCGGGAACGCCGATTCCGTTCATGACCACCCACAGCAGCGGCTCGACGACCACCAGCCACGCGGCCATCGCGCCGATCGCCGGGACCGCGGAGCGCAGCAGCAACCCGAGGCTCGCGCCGATCACGCCCCAGCACGCCGGCGCCAGCAGGCCACCGCCGAAAACGGTCGCCAGCCGCAGCCCGAACTCGATCTCGTCTCGTCCGAATATCGCCAGTGCGAGCGCGGCGCCCACCTCCGCAGCCAGCGCGAGCAGCAGCGAATAGCCAGCGGCCACAGCGAGTTTCGTGCCGCACAGCACGTCGCGATCGGGGGTGAACAGGGCGGTCAGCGGCATACTCCCGAAGCGATACTCGCCGCCCGACCCGAGCGCCGCGAACACCGCGCCCGTGACCAGCGCCGTCGCTATACCCAGGTAGATGCCGATGCTGGCGGTGCCGGTCGCCAGCGCCTGATCCTTCTGCGGCCCGGTGCCGGTGATCGCCGTGACGGCCGTGGCCACGAACCCGATCGCGGCGCATACCGGGATCAGCATCCAGCCCGCGCGCAGCGTGGTGATCTTGCGGATCTCGACGGTGGCGGCCCGGCTCACGTCCGTGGGCACGGTCAGAATCATGGTGGCGTCCCGTAAGGCATCGGAGGTTGGACGGGCGGGGCGGTTCGGGTGAGCGCGGCCAGCACCCGGTCGGGGTGTACCGGTTCGGGGATCATCTCCGTCAGCTGCACCCGGGCGGTGGACGCGGCGGCCTCGATCTCCGTCCGCGAGGCGTCCGCCACGGCCAGGCGGCCGTCCGCGCGCATCACCGTATCGGTGAAGCCCTGCGCGGCCAGGGTGGTCGCCAGCGCGATCGCACTGGATACGCCGACCACCAGGCGATCGGGATGGCTGCGCCGCAGCCGGCGCGGACTGCCCTGATACACCACCGAACCACCGCCCAGCACGATCAACTGGTCGGCCACCGGCAGCACCGCCGCCAGGCTCTGCGAGGTCAGCAGCGTGGTCCCGCCGCGGCGGGCATGTCTGCGCAGGTAGTCGCCGAGCCAGCCGCGTTCGGGCGGTTCGAGCCCGGTGAACGGGTCGTCGAGGACCAGCAGCGGCGGATCGCCGAGCAGGGCGATCGCCAGGGCCAGCCGCGTCTGCACGCCCGCCGGAAGGGTGCGGATCCGTTCTCCGGCAACGGCTTCCAGGCTCGTGAGCTCCAGCAGAGCGTCGACCCGGTCATCGGAGACGCCCACGGCGGCGGCGTAGACGCGCAGTTGACCTCGCACGGTGCGGAGCGGATGCAGTCCGCGCGGCTGCAGCATCGCCCCGACCGACCCGGGCGGCCGATGGGCCTCCGATCCGTTGCCGCCGAACGCCGCGCCGCCCGAGGTCGGCGGCAGCAGTCCCAGCAGCATTCGCACGATGGTGGTCTTGCCCGAACCGCCGGGGCCGACCAGCGCGGCGGTGGTGCCCGCGGGCACGGTGAAACTCACCTCGCGCACCGCGCTCACGGCGTCGAATCGCTTGGTCAGTCCGGCGGCGGCGAAGGCGGGTGGCTGCGCCGTGCTCATTGCTGCCCGGGGGACTTGTCGTCCAGCGCCGGCAGCGGATCCGCGTCGATCACCATCGGGCTCGGCCAGGTCAGCGGGGCCGGGCCGAAGGCCTGGCGGGCATTGGCGATGGTGTGCTTTCCGATCGCCCGGTTGCCGAAACCGCCTACGGCGGCGCCGATTCCGGCCGGCAGCACCTTGCCGAACATCAGCGCGCTGCGCTTGGCGATGAACTGCACGATGAACCGCTTCATCAGCGACTCGTTCATATTGCGGATGCCCGGAATCTGGTTGGCCAGCAGCGATCCCCAGTTCTTCGCGGAATGGCCGACGTTCTTCTCGACGATCTGCATCCCGCTCTCGCCCAGCACCACCGCCAGCACCAGGGCGCGGCGGCGCTCCTTGTCGTCGGGCGCGATGCCGTGTACCGCGGCCACGGCCAGGGTGAACACCGCCGAGGCCTCCAGGAAGAACGTGGTCTCGGCGCTCATCGCCGCCAGGGAGGCGACGGTGCCGACCCCGGGCACCGCGGCGGTCGCCCCGACCGCGGTGCCGCTGCCGGTCACCGTGGTCAGGAAGATGCGCTCGATCCGCTCGATAATCTGGGCCGGGCTCTCGTCCGGGTGCGTCCGCCGGAAGCGGTCGACGTACTTCGCGACGGCCGGAGCCTGCAGCTGCGCCCCGTTGTCGAGCAGTGCCTTCACCGCCTTCTCCGCACCGCCCTTGAACATCGGCAACCTCTCTGTGTCTATTGCGTCGCCTCGGGCGCCGCGGGTTTGCGGCGCCCCGAGGGCTCGGTTTTCAGCGGCCTCCGCTAGCTCCTTCGTCGCGTACGCGGAGGCCGCTGAAAACCGAGCCGCGCCGCAAACCTACGTGGTTTACATATGGTCTGTATATCCATAGATAGTGCAGGCATGCCCGTGTCGCCACGGCGGCGTCTTCTTCCACCCGAGAACGAGCCGGACAGCGCGCGGGTTCCGGCGCTCGGCCTAATCTGGACTGCGTGAGTGGTGTCTCGGAGGGCGCCCGGGGGCTGCCGGATCCGCGGCTGCGGGCATTCGTCCGCAGCTACCAGGGGTATCTGATGCGCGGCTTCGACCCGGGCACGCATATCGGCATGCCGGGCACCGATCTCACCGTGATCGTCACCATCGACGAGCCGCTCGACATCCCGGTGTCGCCCCATCCCGGGCAGGCGCCGGGCACCTGGGAGACGATGGCCAGCGGTCTCACCGTGCGGCCCTGTTCGATCGCGCACCGCGGCTTCCAGCACGGCATCCAGCTGGAGGTGACGCCGCAGGGTGCGCGGGCCCTGCTGGGGGTACCGGTGGCCGAGCTCGGATCGTGGGTGATCGATCTCGCCGATCTGCTCGGCGCGGACGTGCCCGAGCTGCGCGAGCGGGTGTCGGCCACCTCGGACTGGCCGAAGCGGTTCGCGATCCTGGACGAGATCCTGCTGCGCCGGGTCGCCGATACCGCGATGGATCCGAACCTGCGGCACGCGTGGCGGCTGCTCACCGCCGGATCGGGGCAGGCCCGCGTGGCCGACGTGGCCACCGAGATCGGCTGGAGCCGAAGGTATCTCGGCAGCCGCTTCGTCGCCGAGTTCGGGATCACCCCGAAGGACGCCGCCCGGCTGGCCCGCTTCGAGTTCTCGCATCGGCTGCTGCGATCGGTCGCCACCGCCGCCGGACTCTCGGTGTACACCCCGCGCCGGCTCGATCTGTCGATCGCCGAGGTCGCCGCGGCGGCCGGATATTACGACCAGGCGCACATGGCCAGGGAATGGCGCGAACTGGCGGGCATGCCACCGTCGACGTGGCTGGCCAACGAGCAGTTCCCATTCGTCCAAGACCGGGAGCGGCTGCCGCTGGAAGGCTCGGCCACATGACCGAGACAGTCAGCGAAACCAGCATCACCACCGCGCCGATGTGGCCGACCTTCACCTACCGTGACGCCCCCGCGGCGATCGAATTCCTGCGCAAGGCGTTCGGCTTCGTCGAGACCGCCCGCTACGGCGACGGCGACGTCGTCGAGCACGCCGAACTGCGCTGGCCGGGCGGTGGCGGCATCATGCTCGGCTCGGAGCGCGAGGGCATGGCGTCGTGTTCTCCCTCGCCCGGCGCCGGTTCGGTGTACATCGTCATCGACAACCCGGACGAGGTGTACGAGCGCGCGAAGGCCGCGGGCGCCGCCATCACCACGGAACTGCGCGAGGAGGATTACGGCTCGCGCGGATTCAGCTGCCGCGATCCCGAGGGCGTCTACTGGAGCTTCGGCACCTACGCCGGGGCGTAGGACGGCTGACATCCCTCGTCCGGCTGCACGGTGTGCGGGAACACGCGCGGGGTGCGGGAACCGAGCCGTCGGGATCAGCCCACCGTGTGATCGGCCGGGACTCGCTCGGATTCCCTGGGCGGCGGGGGAGGGGTGCCGTCGCCGAAGGGTCTGCCGCCCAGCTCCTCCCGGCCGTGCGGGGTGAGCCAGTTCGCCAGGTCCGGGCCCTTGGGCACGATGCCGGAGGGATTGATGTCGGCGTGCACGATGTAGTAGTGCTGCTTGATCTGGGTGAAATCGACGGTGTCGCCGAAGCCCGGCGTCTGGAACAGATCCCGGGCGTAGGCCCACAGCACCGGTAGCTCTGTCAATTTGTTGCGGTTGCACTTGAAGTGGCCGTGATAGACCGCGTCGAAGCGGACCAGGGTCGTGAACAGGTGGATATCCGCCTCGGTGATGGTGTCGCCCACCAGGTAGCGCTGCCGCGCCAGGCGCTCGGACAGCCAGTCCAGCGCGGTGAACAGCCGGTCGTAGGCGGCGTCGTAGGCGTCCTGGGCGCCGGCGAAACCGCAGCGGTAGACGCCGTTGTTCACCTCGGTGTACACCCGGCGGTCGATCTCGTCGATCTCCGCGCGCAGCGGCTCCGGATACAGCTCGGGCGCCCCGGGCCGGTGGAATCGCGTCCACTCGGTGGAGAAATCGAGGGTGATCCGCGGGTAGTCGTTGGTGACGACCTGCCCGGTCGACACGTCCACGACCGCGGGGACCGTGATCCCGCGCGGGTAGTCCGGGAACCGCGCGAAGTAGGCGTCGCGCAGGAAATGGATGCCCAGGACCGGATCCACGCCGCCCGGATCGAGATCGAATGTCCAGCTGCGCTTGTCGTGCGTGGGCCCGCAGAGCCCCAGCGACAGCACCTCTTCCAGGCCCAGCAGCCGCCGCACGATGAGGGTGCGATTCGCCCACGGGCAGGCGCGCGCGGCGACCAGGCGATATCTATCCGGTTCGACCGGATACCCGTCGCGCCCGTCGGCGGTGATGCGGGTCGTGATGTAGTTCGTGTCCCGCTTGAATTCCCCGGGCTCGATGTAGGTGGCGCTGTCGGACGACGAGGTGCTCACCATCCTAGTTTCGCAGATCGCGCCGTATGTCCCGCCGTCGTCCCCGACTCGTTCGGGCCCGGGTGTTCCCTGCGGCGGCGGCACCTGGATAGATTCGGCCGATGAGCGATTCGAAACCCACCCGCCTGGAACGCGTCGACACCGACAACGGGGCGCAGCTGGCCGTCCTCACCATCGACAACCCGCCGCTGAACCTCTTCGACCAGGCGCTGATGGAGTCGCTGGCCGCCGATATCGCCGAGCTGAGCGCGGATCCGCCCCGCGCGGTGCTGCTGCGCGCCGAGGGCAAGATGGTGTCCGGCGGCGTGGACGTGCACGTCTTCGACGGGCTGTCGCCGGAGGAGGGCGCCGAGCTGTGGCGCAGCCTGTTCGCGCGGATCATCCATCCGCTGGAGGCCCTGCCGTGTCCCGTGGTGTTCGCCGCGCACGGCCTGACCCTGACCGCCGCCTTCGAGGTCGCGCTGGCCTGTGACATCGTGCTGGCCGGGTCGAAGGCGAAGTTCGGCCTGGTCGAGACGGTGGTCGGGCTGACGCCCTCGATGGGCGGCCCGCAGCGGCTGGCCGAACGCGCCGGGTCCGGCCGCGCCCGCGAACTGGTGATGACCGGCGACCTGTACGGCGCGGGCGAGCTGGCCGAGTGGGGTGTGGTCAACGCCGTGCACGAGGACGTCGACACCGCCGCCCGCGCGCTGGCGGCCAAGCTGGCCGAAGGCCCCACCCGCGCGCACGCGGCCACCAAGCAGATCGTGGGGGCGTGGCGCTCCGGCGGTGTGGCGCATGCGGATTCGGTGACCCCGGAGGTGTCCGGCGCGCTGTTCGGCACCGAAGATCTGCGCGGCGCCGTGCGCAGCTTCCTGGAGGTCGGACCGGGTAAGGCCACCTATACCGGGAAGTGACCGGTATGACGGTGCGGACACGTTTGCCCGCTATCCGCCCGAGTTTGTGATCTGCGTCATATAGTCACAGGTGCCTGCCGAATCGAGGCGCTCGGAGGGATCTATGGCGCAGCTCCTGGTCGAATATCCGCAATCGCGAAATCCGTGGTGTGACAACCCTCTTGCGCGTGGCGCGGACGGAGTGCTGCGCTACGGCAACCTCAATCCCGCACTCACCGAGCTACTCGACGTGCAGGTGCACGCCTTCTCGGGCCGGGAGGCGGTGGTGGAGATCGGTGGCCCGCGGCTGACCTACCGGCAGCTGTGGCATTCGGCCTCGCGGATCGCGGGTGGGCTGCAGGAGCACGGCATCGGCTACGGCGACCGGGTTGCGGTGCGGATGCCGGTGGGGGCGCGCTGGATCCAGGCGTTCCTGGGCGCGCTGCTGTCCGGCGCGGTGCCGGTGCTGGTGCAGGACGGACTGCCCGACGATATTGCGGCCCAGCTCCTCTCGGACAGCAGCACGGATTTCGTGCTCGGCGGGCCCGGCTGCGCGGATTTCCCCGACGGCGCGGCATTCATCGACGACGGCGCCTCGCTGAGCGAGCTGGCGCTGCTGTGCTACACCAGCGGCGCGGTGGCCCAGGAGGATTCGGGCCCGCCCAAGGGGGTGGAGCTGACCAACGAGAACCTGCTGTCCGCGGTTCGATCGATGGTGGGCGCGCTGGACCTGCCCACCGACGGTCTGCGCAATCTGGTGCTGCTGCCGCTGGCGCACGCGAGCGGCTGCGTGGACCAGTTGCTGCCGACCTTCGCCGTCGGTGGAACGGTGGTGCTGGCCCCGGATCCGACGCTGATCGCGGAGGCCATCGTGTCCGAGCGCATCGACACGGTCGCGGCGACGCCCCGCATCTTCGCCGGTCTGCTGCCCGAACTGGCCGGACTGCGGGCCGAGGGCGTGCGACAGGTCTGCAGCGCCGGGCACCGCGCAGAATTGGCGGCGACGGATCCCGGCACCTCGGAGGTCGTGGCCGCCGCATTGCGCGAGGTGTTCCCGCTGGCCCGGCAGTGGTCGGTCTGGGGTGCCACCGAGACCAGCGGAATCGGCCTGGCGCTGCCCGACGGCGGCGAGGCTCCCCGGTGCGACCTGCTCGGATTCCCGTTCGGCGGTACCGAATTGGCGCTGTGGGGCCCGCAGGCCGCCGCGGGTCACGGTGAACTGCTCTGCCGCGGGCCCAATGTCACGCCCCGCTACTGGAACGATCCGGAGACCACCGAGTCCCGCTTCACCGGCTCCTGGTTCCACACCGGCAACCAGGTCGACATCGACGAGGACGGACTCGTCCACCGCGCCGACTGAGCCTTCGCGCACCCCTTGCGTATTCCCGCACTCCCTGCGGGCGCTGTAGCGGGTGCGGGGACACGTAGGGGGTGCGTGTGCCCGGGTGGTTACTCGAGGAGGCGGTCGCGCAGGGCGGCGCGCAGGTCGTCGGTGAAGCCGATGGCGGTGAGGTAGCCGTCGAGGCCGCCGTAGAGCTGATGCATGGCGTCGGTGCCCGCGGCGAGGTAATCCGGGGCGACGCCCAGGACGTCGAGCGGGAGGCTCACCCGGCCCTCGGAATTGTGTGCCACGTCGGCGCGCAGCGCGTCGATGGCCTCGTTGCTGAGCAGATAGTCGTCGAGCAGGTCGGTCTCGGCGACCCCCACCGCGCGCAGCAGGGTCGCGATCGCCCAGCCGGTGCGGTCCTTGCCTGCGGCGCAGTGGACGAGGACGGCACCGTCGCCGCCGACCAGCGACCGCGCGATCGCGGTGATGGCGACCCCGGCCTCCGGCATGGCCGGGAAGGACCGGTACACGTGCAGCATTTCCTGCCACGGCTCGTCGTGCACCACCTCGTGCGGTGGCTGCTCGCCGATCTTCGAGTCGAACGGGGTGAGCTCCAACCGCACGTCGTGCGGCAGGACGTCGGCGCCCAGGTGCCGGATCTCCTCCGGGCCGCGCAGATCGTGGACGGCGGCGATCCCGAGGTCGCGCATCGTCGCGTGGCCCTCGACGTCGAGTCGGCACAGCTGCGCCGACCGCAGCAGTGCGCCGGTGCGTACGCGCGGGCCGAGTTCGGTGCGCACACCCCCTACGTCGCGATAGTTGAAGGTGCCGGAGATCAGGAACTGGTCGGGGCGCGCGATGGTCACAAATCCAGGCTATCGGCGCGGTGGTATCGCCACGGTGTCGTTCTTCGATCGAACCGGCGAACCTGCAGCATCGGTGGAGCGGCCCGGTAGGGGGTCTGTGTGATCGGCCACAGCCGGGCGGCGCCCGTCGACGTGAACGCGTAGAGTCTTGTCGGTTACGGGTCATACCCGCGGGGTCGCCGGTCTCCGTTCGATGTCGGACCAGTCCCGGAGGGGTAACAAAACATTCTTTCAGTCCGGAAACACCCATCGAACCTGGTCGCGATCCCCGAAAACCCTCTACCATTGATGGTTGTTGAACGGGTCGACCGGGTCGATGCCCGGTGCGATCAGTGAGGATCTGCAACCCGTTGAGCGAGCCGCGCAGGCGAGGTGCGCGGCCTTTCGCCCGAGGGAGTCGTCGTTGAGCGCTAGTGGAGAAATAATCGAGGTTCGGCCGCGGCCGACTGTCGAGGAGGCCGTCGAGAAGGCGGCCGCCGCCATCGACTGCACCGGCACACGTGCGCTGCGGGTTCTGCTGCACGCCGGAGTCAGCGCGCTGTGGCCGGCCATCAAGGCGGCGCCCCACAAGCAGATCCGCACCTACGAGTCGACGATCGAGGCGCTGCGCCGGCAGTGGGCCGATCGCACCGACCCGGTGGCCGACCCCGCGGTGGCCGCGCTGTTCCGGGACCTGGATGCCGAGGTCGGGGCGTTTCTGCGGTTGTGCGCCGAGCGGTCCAACAGCGAATGGCTGGAGCCGGTCGAGGCGATCGCGGCCTACGCGGTGGCGGTGATGCAGGGGACGGTGCTGCGCTGGCTGGCCGACTGCGACGACGAGACCACCCTGGTGGTGCTCGACGATCTGGTCTCGAGCCTGTCCACCAAGGCGGTGGATCGATAGTTCCCGCCTACGCCAAAAGCTGGACGCATGACCAGTTCCGTGGTTGAGTGGTCCGTGTGACAGATCTGTCGCCGATCGCCGGCCTGCAGGCGGGCACCGCGGACGTCGACCCGCCGCTGGCCGCCCTGGATCTGGCCGCTTTGCGCGCGAACGCCGCCGATCTGGTGCGGCGCGCACGCGGCCTCCCGATTCGGGTGGCCGCCAAATCGGTGCGCTGCCGCGCCGTGCTCGAGGAGGTGCTCGGGTCCGAGCTGACGGCCTCCGGGGGATTCGCCGGGATCATGTCCTATTCGCTGCGCGAGGCCGTCTGGCTGGCGCGCCACGGCGCCCGCGACATCCTGCTGGGCTATCCGAGTGTGGACCGCGCGGCGCTGGCGGAGCTCGGCGCGGACGAGACGCTGCGGAAAGCCATCACGCTCATGGTGGACGATCCGGCGCAGCTCGATCTCATCAAGACCGCGGTCGGCACCGAACGGGTATCGCCGCGGGTATGTCTGGACGTGGACGCCTCGCTGCGGATCGGTCCGCTGCACCTGGGGGTGCGCCGGTCTCCGATCCGCACCCCCGAGCAGGCGGCGCGGCTGGCCGGACTCGCGATCGAACGCGGTTTCCGGGTGGTCGGCCTGATGACCTACGAGGCCCAGATCGCCGGTCTGCCCGACACCAATCCCGCTGTGCGGCTGGTGAAATGGGCGTCCGCCGCGGAGATCGGCAAGCGGCGCGGGCAGGTGCTGGACGCGGTGCGGTCGGTGGCGGGGGAACTCGAGATCGTCAACAGCGGCGGCAGCGGATCCATCGAGGTGAGCGTCGCGAGTCCGGGCGTCACCGAGGTGACCGCGGGCTCGGGGCTGTACGTGCCGACGCTGTTCGACGGCTACCGCAGCTTCGCGCCGCGCCCGGCGCTGTTCTTCGCGCTGCCGGTGCTGCGGCACCCCGCGCCCAGCATGGCCACCGTATTCGGCGGCGGCTACATCGCCTCCGGGCCCGCGGGTCGGTCGAGGGTTCCGAAGCCGGTGTGGCCCAAAGGTTTACGGCTCATCGGCACCGAGGGGGCGGGTGAGGTGCAGACCCCGCTCACCGGCGCCGACGGGCTGGAGATCGGGGACCGGGTGTGGTTCCGGCATGCCAAGGCGGGCGAGCTGTGCGAGCGTTTCGACAGCGTCCATATCGTCGATACCGACGGCACCCGCAGCACCGTCCCGACCTACCGCGGCGAGGGCCGGAACTTCGGATAGCCGTTGCGGCACTGCGCATTCGGCTACGGCGCCACCAGTTCCAGGAACGCCGCCAGATCGGACAGCTGCTCCGGTGTCTCGGGCAGATACTCGGTGAGCAGCGGGGAGTGCACGACCAGCGCGGTCCACATCGCCCGGGAGACGACCGTGGTGAGCCAGTGCCGCGACAGCAGCGTGTCGATGCCGTGCGGCGCTTCGGCCGGGGACGAGGTGGTCAGCGATACCAGGACCACGGCGGCCTCCCGGCTCGCGAAGCGTTCGGCCGTCCCGACCAGCACATCCTCGATCCGAGCGCGGGACAGCAGGGTTCGGATGCGTGCGGCCTGCGCGTGGTAGGGCGTGACCACCAGGATGTCGTGCGGATGCAGTCGGCGGGTCACCGCGCCCTGCCGCCACGGCAGGCCCAGCAGCGCGCGCACCCGGCGCACGATCTCGCGGGCCTCCTCCGCGGATTCCGTGCCGTTGCCGTGGTGATCGACAGGTATCGACCGCACGCCCGGCGGCACGCCCTCCAGATCGCGTGCCAGCGTGACGGTTTCGGTAGATCGCAGCCGATTGCCGTAGCGCAGCCGCGACACCGGTTCGCACAGCCGCG
This sequence comes from Nocardia mexicana NBRC 108244, assembly GCF_001613165.1. GTDB lineage: Bacteria > Actinomycetota > Actinomycetes > Mycobacteriales > Mycobacteriaceae > Nocardia > Nocardia mexicana. The sequence continues at coordinate 86,001 of NZ_BDBV01000002.1, read as the reverse complement.
GATGCATCCGCCAGGTGCGGTCCAGGAAGTACCCGAATTCCGTTGGCAGCGTGGGGTTGTCGCCGACCAGCCTGCCGAGTACCGATTCGTGCACCGGTTCCGGATGGGTGCCGTGCCCCGGTAGCGGGGCGGGATCGCCGAGCAGCAGCAGGTTGCGCGCGCTGCCCGCCACCGCGACCGCATCGGCCAGCGGGAAGTGACCGGCGTCGGCGACCATCAGCAGGTCCAGGCCCTCGGGCGGCACCCGCTCGGCATCGGCGAGATCGTCGGGCAGCCCGCCGATCACGCAGCCGTTGACGGCATTGTCGAGGAAGCGGGGAAAGCGCGCCGGATCGATGGAGAGCCATTCCGGCGCGACCGCGCGGGCATCGGATTTCGCCACCAGCTCCGGGAGCACCCCGACCCGCACCAGCGCGTCGAGCACCTCCTCGACCGCCCAGTGCGATTGCGCGACAACGCCGACCCGCCACCGGTAGCGGGTGACGAGCCGCTCGATCACGCGCGCCGCGGTATCGGTCTTGCCGGTGCCGGACGGGCCCTGCACGGCCACATACGAATCGTCGAGATCGAGGACGGCGGCGGTGACCGCGGCGGCGTGATCGCCGAACACCTCCGGCAGCGCGTCCGCCGAACGCAGCCGCGGCGCGCGGCGGCACAGCAGGTCGAACGCGGCGGTCGCGGGCACCTCCGGCAGGCTCACCAGCAGGTCGTGCGCGGCGGCTTCCAGTGCGGCCTCGATGTTCTCGTCGCGTCCGGGCGTTCCGGGCACGATCGCGACGGGCAGGTCGTCGTACGGTGCGCACCCGTCCGGCAGCACCTCTTCGACGCGGACGAGATCGTCGAAATTGTCGTCCAGCGCGCAGCCCAGGACCGTGGCGCGGGCGACGGCGCGGCGGCCGGGCACGGCGCGCATACCGGGGACCGGGCGGTCGTAGAGGGTGAGCACCGGCGTCCCCGGCGGCGGCGCGCTGCCGGTGCCCAGCCGCCCGGTGAGCTTCAGGTAGCGCCGCATCGGTCCGTGACCGGTGCTGTGCCACTTGGTGTCCACGGTGCCCCAGTCGGCGACGAGAACCCCTGGTGTATCGGCCCATTCGGCGACCGGCCGGTGCAGGCGGTCGGTGTGCGCCCAGTGCAGCGGCTGACGCTCGCGGCGGCGGTAGCCCAGGGCGGCGGCCATCAGCGCCGCGGATTGCTGTGCGGGAGTGCGGGTTCCGTCCCAGCCCGGTGCGGCGTCGCCGGATGTCGGCTCTCCCGCCGCGGCATCGACGGCCGTCGGTTCGGTCTGCGCGCCCGCGCCCCGGTCGTCGAACGCGAATTCGCGCAGGGCGTCCTCGACCGCGGCGGGCGATTCGGCCGGGGTGTCCCGCGGCGCCGGGCAGGCGCGGATGTCGTTGTCGGCGGCCAGATCGCGCAGCCGGTCCCGCAGCCGCGGAATCTGCGCGCATTCCGATTCCAGATCGGAGACCGCGGTCTCGGTGCCGAGCAGGCCCGCCAGGTCGCCCAGCTCGTACGACCGTTCGCCGACGACCAGTGCGGCCCGCACGATCGGATACAGGTCCACCAGCGCGCCGAGCAGGTCGTCGGCGACCACCTCGTCGGCGCCGCAGCGCGCGCACAGCTCGGCCAGCAGCGGCCGGGCGGGCGAACGGTAGTGGTAGACGCGCAGGTCGGGATGGTTCTCCTGGCGCTCGGCCAGGAACTCGAGCAGGGCGGCCGGATCGTCGTGCAGGCCGAAGGCGTGGAACAGGATGGCGGGGTCGGCGGGGTCCGCGGCCTCCTCGGGCGCACGGGTGGGCAGCACCCCGACGCCGACGACGGCGGCCGGGGTCCCCGCGACGGTGAGGAAGACATCGCCCGGCGACGGGGTCGGCAGGGCGGCCAGCGCCGCGGGATCGACCAGTGCGTGCACCGGCTCGCCGGTGCGCTCGCGCCGCACCTGTGCCTCGGCCTGGCGGCGCAGTGCCGAAAATGTCTGGGTCGCAACCCGGGTCACCGCGGCGTCGGCCCGCACCAGCCGCTCCACCGTCGTGATGCCCGCATCGCGCAGCTGCGCCCGCACGGCGGGCCGCATACCGGCGACGAGCAGCAGATCGCGCCCCGCCACCAGCTCGGCGGTGCAGGTGGCGCAGCGCCCGCACGCCAGATATCGCCGATCGCCCCACTGCACCGGCAGCAGCTCGTCCTGTTTGGCCTCGATGATCGCCGCCAGCCGGCGCCGCCGCGCGGCGTACACCCGAATGGCCTCCGCCAGCGGATGGGTCGACTCCGAGCCGTCCGAATGCCGCACCCGCAGCATGGGGTCGACCCGGAAGCCGCTGCGCCGCACCGCTTCCGCGCACGCGGCGAGTTCGATGAACAGCGCCGTGGGCGCCTCGGCGCGCGCGGATCCGTACACGATGTAGGCGGGCGAGGCGTGCGAACCTCTCACCGTGGCGCCGATGCCTGCGGTATCGGCGCCCGTATGATCGGCCGCCGGGGCCGCGGGCATGTCACCGGCGGCGTTATCGGTCGCCGCGTTATCGGCGGTGGCGTCCAGGGTCGCCGTATGCGTCCGCACATCGCCATCGGACGCACCGCCGACGCGACCGGACGCGGCCCCATCCGCGAACGAGCAACTCAGCGCATCGCCGTCGACGACCTGACCCTGGCCGCGGTCATCGATCGCGGCGCTGTCGGACCACTCGCTCGGTAACTCCAAGGCGTCGCCGCCCGCCGCGGATTCCCGGACCGGAGATCGTTCGGCCACGGCCGCGCGGACCAGCGCCGCGCAGGACGCGGCGAAGGCGCCGTCGAAGAAGGTGGCGCCGGCGATCACGTCCGCGCCGCGGCGCAGTGCGTCCAGCGTCTGTTCGTGGGCGCGAGCCAAGCCCGCGGCCGTGCCGGATTCGGGAGGAGCGATGCGGACGAAATCGGGTCCGGACAAGTCGATCTCGCCGTGCTCGGTCAGCACGGCGCCCGCGCCGGTACCCACCGGCGCCACCAGTCCCAGTTCGGCGTCGAGTGCGCGCAGCACCGCGAACTCACAGCGTGCTGCCGCCACCAGGTCGCCGGTGCTGCACACGACACGATCACCGACCAGAATCAATCGCGGCCCTCCTGCGCCTCGGACACCCGCACCGGCCGCCGCATCCTTGCGTACCGGGTCGCGCCCCAGCGTAATCAGTCGAGGTAGTTCGGCGTGGCGCGAGGGGGGCGTGTCGTCGCAGGTGGTGGTCCGGATTTTCGCGCCGCGGCGCGCGAGATCATGATGATCTCCACGACGAGCCACGGAAAGGATTGCGGGATGCCGTTTTTCGACGGGGTGCGGGGACGGTTGCATTTTCGGCGGTGGCGAGTGGACCGACCGTCGGCGGCGGTCGCACTCCTGCCGGGCTCCGGGCAGCACAGCGGGCACTACCACCTGTTCGCCGGAGGACTCGGCGCCGCGCGCATCGAGACCTGGGCGCTGGACGTCCCGGGACAGGGCCTCAGCGAGGGTGATCCGGATGCCCCCGGCACCCTCCCCGACCTCGCCGCCGACGCCCGGACCTTCATCGAGCTGGTGCGTGCCGAGAGTCCCGGCGCAGCGCTGATCGTGGCCGGGCACTCCCTCGGCGCGGCCACCGCGCTGGTGGCGCTGCCCGACTGTTCGGGACTGGTCCTCACCGGTACCCCGCGCCGGGCGGTCACCCCGGCGCCGGACCTGCCCGCCGGACTGCCGGTGCTGGTGCTGCACGGCGAAGACGACCGCCGAGCCCCTATCGATGCCGTTCGGGACTGGACGGCACGGCCGCAGTCGGTAGGGTTGCGCTTGCGTGAGTACGCCGACGCGGGGCACGATTTGCTGCACGAACCGGTGCGGACACAGGTCACCGCCGACATCGTGGAGTGGATCCAGGGCGTCGTCGCGGGCCGCGCGCCCGTGCTGTGACCACGAGAAAGGGGGACCGGTGCAGTCGCAAGAATCCGGGGACCTGCGCGGTGATGTCGCTGTGCTGACCCAAGCGGTCGACGACGGCCGGCTGTGGATCGACGGCGTGCTCGTCGCCGACGGCGTCCACGAGCGCTGCGCGCGGCGCTACGAACAGCTCGCCGATCAAGTGGAACAGCAGATCCGGACGCTACGCGCGGCCGTGGCGCTACCCGGCTTCGGTGGTTTCGAATCCGGCGGCGCGCTGCAGCGCGGCTTCGAGGACAAGGCGGCGCAGGGTCTGCGGCGCCTGCAGGAGTACGCCGACGCCGCACGGCAGCTGGCGCACACCCTGCGCGCGGCCGCCGCGGCCTACGATCAGCACAGTTCGGATGTCTCCGCGGCGATCGGCCGCGTCGGGACGGAGACGGTGGGGGTCGGCCATGCATAGGATGACCGGGAACGCGCCCGGGACCGGCACGCCCGACCCCGATTACGCGCCGACGGTCGAGGTCTTCGACCAGATGCGCTACGACGAGATCTATCGCGGTGTGCTGCAGCTGAATCCGGAGGTGCTGACCGCCGGACGGCAGGCCTGGCAGGGCGCGGCCACCGGCCTCGGGGATGCGGTCCAGCAGGCCCATGCCGAGATCCGCGGCGCCGTCGCGGACGGTTGGCGCGGCGGTGCGGCGCAGCAGGCCGTCGCCGCGATGCAGGCGTTCGAGGAGCTGGGCCAGCACGTGGCCGACGTGATGTCGGACGTCGCGCGGCGGCTCGGGCAGGCCAACGACGCGGCCGAGACGCTGCGCGCGACCGTTGCGAAGCCGGTGTCCGCGGGGCCGGATCTGCAAGCGGCGCTGCTGGATCCCAAGCGCGCCACGCTCAACGTCGCGGTCCAGAAACAGGCCGAGGGTCTGCGCCAGGACGTGGTGCGGGTGATGGACACGGTGTACGCGGGGGCGTTCGTCCCGACCGGCAACGGCGTCCCCGCCTTCTACGACGGCGGAATGTATCCGACGGCCCAGCCCCCGGCCCCCGTGCCGGGAGACGATGGCGGCGGCCCGAATTCGACCGACTCCGCCGCGGGGCTGCGCGCGGCGACGGCGCCCGGCCCGGTCGTGGAGCCGGTGCGGCCGCAGGCGGCCGCGGAGCCGCAGGCATCGCGGCCCGAGCCCGTCGTGGGTGATCCGGTGGCGTCCGGCGCCGTGCCCGGTGCTGCGGCGGCGACCGCCCCGGCGGCGGCCACCGTCCCCGCCGGAACCGGCACCGCCGCGCCGGAAATCGATCGCCCGGCGGCTGCGGGTGCCGCTGCGCCGGTGAGTGCGGTTGCGTCGCAATCGGATTCGGTCGTCGCGGCGCCGGTCGGCACCGCGTCCGGTCCGGTGCCGACCCGCCCGGCCGCGACGGCCACCACGGCCCAGAGCTCCGACGACCAGCGCAAGCGTGAGGAGCACGAGCAACGGCGCGACCCGGCGACGGATACCGTGAGCGGTATGGGCGCCGGTGTCGTCGGGGGTCTCGCGGGTGGTGCGTTCGCCGCCGGCGACGCCGTCCGTTCCGGGGCCGGTATTCCCCTGCCGCCCAAGCGTTCCCGGGACGACGACGAATACGACGAGGACGACGAGTTCTACGCCGACTTCGACGAGCCGACCTACCTGGAGCCCGCCGAACCCGGCACCGAACTGGTCGGCCAGCTCGACCCCACCACGCCGCCGGTGCTGGGTGAGTGGGCCGAGGACGACTGACGCCGGGATGAACGACATTGCGACGATCGAGGCGGGCCGCCGCCGGTGAGATGGACGCTCACCCCGGACCAGTTCGCGCTGGCCTGGGAGCGCACCGACGGCGACCGGATCCCGTATCCGCTCGCCGTCCGGCTGTCGGCCCGCGACAGCGCCGAACGGGCCGCGCAGTTGCCCGGACTGCACGACTGGTGCGACCGCACCCTGGACCCCGACCTGGAGTCGGCCCTGCGAGTACTGGCGCGGCCCGCGATCCAGGTGGAGGTGTTCGGCGAGCACGGCCCGGGTGGGAAGCCGCAGCCGGTGCGGGTGCTCGGGGCCGCGGCCGGGAACGTCACGGTGGTCGCGGCGCAGCGGGCCGGTGCCACGCCGGACCGGGGCGCCGAGGTCCGGCTGTTCGTCGGCACTCCGAAAACCCTGGCGGCACGGGTGGTTTCGGTGCTGCCGGAGAACGTGCCGGGGGCCGGGCCGCGACGCACGGCGCCGGTGGACCGGGTGCGCGAGGACAGCCGCGACCTGGTGACGGTGCCGGTCGCCGGGCCGACGGAATCCGCCCGGATGCGGCGGCTGCTGAAGCAGCCGCGCGACGGCCTGGGCCAGATCGTGGTCTCGGCGCGCCGCGCCGACGGGACCATGCGCCCGCTCGCGGTGCTCTGCTGGATCGATGTGGCCGGGGACGGGCGCTACACGGTGCGCACCCGGACCGAGGTCGACATCGTCCCGGTGACCGCCGAGTCCTTCGCCGCCCAGCTGCGCCCGATGGTCGCGGCGGCCGAGCGGCTGGTCACCGAGACCGCAGATTGGTGAACTTCGAGCGGCGGGCGACTAGCCGTCCCGGGTGGCGGCGCTGATCAGCTCGATCACCTCGTCGTCGCTGAGCTGGTGGAAGTCGTCGTAGGCGCCGCCGACCCCGCCGAGCACTCGCGGCACCAGTGGGCAGACGATCTCGTCGGCCAACTCCTCGATGCGGTGCAGTGCCTCGGCCGACGATACGGGTACCGCCACCGTGATCCGCCGCGGCTCGTGGATCCGCAGGATCCGGCAGGCCACCGCGACCGTTGCGCCGGTTGCCATTCCGTCGTCGGCGATGACCACGGTGCGGTCCTTCGGCGAGATCGGGGGCGCGTGGGCGCGCAGGATCCGTTGGCGCCGTTCCAGTTCCGCGCGTTCCAGCTCCTCGGTCTCGGCCAGCTGTTCGGGCGTCACCGCGGTGTGCCGCATGACGTCCTCGTTGAGCACCCGCAGCCCGCCCTCGCCGATCGCGCCCATCGCCAGCTCCGGCTGCCACGGCACACCCAGCTTGCGCACCAGCAGAATGTCGAGGTCCCCGCCGATCGTCTCGCGGAGCGCCGCCGCGACCGGCACACCGCCCCGGGGCAGCCCGAGCACCAGCGGGTCCGACGCTCGCAGGTGGAGTAGCGACTCACCCAGCGCGCGACCGGCGGCGGCCCGATCGGGATAGATCATGGTCTGTCGAGTCTAGTTCCGGTGGCGACTCCTGTGGACGAACCGAAAGCAAACCGTGCCCGCGGGCCCGGCGCCGCTCGTCCGCGGCGCTATCGGGGTTCGACGGTGAACCGGCGCAGCGCCAGGCTCGGGTTGGTCGCACGCACCTGCTCGAGGTGGCCGAGATCGACTCGGGCGGTGGCGATTCCGGTGTTCTCGCCCAGTTCTGCCAGCACCGTGCCCATCGGGTCGACGATCATCGAGGCGCCCGCCCCGCGCGGCGCGGCCTGGTCGGCGGCCGCCACGTAGACGGTGTTCTCTATGGCGCGGGCGCGCAGCAGCGTCGTCCACTGGTCCACCTTCGCCGGGCCCGGAATCCATTGCGCCGGAAGGACGAGCACCTGTGCCCCGGCCGCGGCGACGCGCCGGCAGCCCTCCGGGAATCGCAAGTCGAAGCAGGTCTGCAGGCCGAATGTCACGCCGTCGACGGTGAAGGTGGCGGGGTCGGTGACCTCGCCGGGCAGCACGATGTCGGACTCGCGGAACCCGAACGCGTCGTACAGGTGGACCTTGCGATACACGGCGACGAATTCGGCGTCGGGCGCCGCGGCGACGAGCGTGTTGTAAACGTGGTCGCGCTCCCCGCCACCGGGCGCCTCGACCACACCCGCGACCAGATGGACGCCGAATTCGGCGGCGAGCCCGCGCAGTCCGTCCACCCACGGCCCGGTGATCGGTTCCGCCGCCTCGAGCACCCGCCGATCCAGCCGGGTCACCGCGAACATCGAATACTCCGGCGCGACCACCACCCGAGCGCCGTGCCCGGCCGCCGCGCGGACCTCCGCGCGCAGCTGCGCCAGATTGGCGTCCTTATCGGTGTACGGGGCGAACTGGACCACCGCGACGTCTACCGCGCGGTCGGGTTCGGACGCGGTCTGCGGGTGCGCCGCCGAGCCCGGTTCCAGCTCGACCGCCGTGGCCGGCGGCGGTGTACTCGGCTCCAGCGTGGTCGAATAGCTCACGGCCACCGGAGGCGGGGTCGCGGTGACGCCGGGCACGGTCGGCTCCAGCGGTTGCATAGGTCTCACCGTATTGGGCCGACGGTCGGGGCGGCCACCGCCAGGAAGTAAAGTACTGGTCAATGAGCACCTCACCGGTCGACAGTGGTCCCCCAGCCGACGAGAGGGACGCAGCCGACCCGTCCTTCGCCGATCTCGGTATCGATGATCGCATCCTGGCGGCCATCGCCGACGTCGGTTACGAGTCGCCGTCGCCGATCCAGGCCGCGACGATTCCACCGCTGCTCACCGGGGCCGACGTGGTCGGCCTGGCACAGACCGGGACGGGTAAGACGGCGGCGTTCGCGATCCCGATCCTGATGGGTCTGGAGGGCAAGGGCAAGGCGCCGCAGGCGCTGATCCTGGCCCCGACCCGCGAGCTGGCGATCCAGGTGGCCGAGGCCTTCGGCAAATACTCCGCGCATATGCCGGGTGTGCACGTGCTGCCGATCTACGGCGGCCAGAACTACGCCGTGCAGCTGTCGGGGCTGCGCCGCGGCGCGCAGGTCGTCGTCGGCACGCCGGGCCGCGTCATCGACCACCTCGAGCGCGGCACCCTCGACCTGTCCCAGCTGCGGTACCTGGTGCTGGACGAGGCCGACGAGATGCTCAAGATGGGCTTCCAGGACGACGTCGAGCGCATCTTGGCCGACACCCCCACCGATAAGCAGGTGGCGCTGTTCTCCGCGACGATGCCGGGCGCGATCCGCAAGATCTCCAAGCAGTATCTGAAGGATCCGGTCGAGATCACCGTCAAGTCCAAGACCGCGACGGCCACCAACATCACCCAGCGCTGGGTGCATGTTTCGCACCATCGCAAGCTCGACGCCCTGACGCGCATCCTCGAGGTCGAGCCGTTCGAGGCGATGATCATCTTCGTGCGCACCAAGCAGGCGACCGAGGAACTCGCCGAGAAGCTGCGGTCGCGCGGGTATTCGGCCGCGGCGATCAACGGTGATATCGCGCAGAACCAGCGCGAGCGCACCATCGGGCAGCTGAAGTCGGGGACGCTGGACATTCTGGTCGCCACCGACGTCGCCGCCCGCGGGCTGGACGTCGACCGCATCTCGCACGTGGTCAACTACGACATCCCGCACGACACCGAGTCCTACGTGCACCGCATCGGCCGCACCGGGCGGGCCGGGCGCAGCGGCGAGGCGCTGCTGTTCGTGGCGCCGCGCGAGCGCCGGCTGCTGGACGCGATCGAGCGCGCCACCCGCCAGCCGCTGACCGAGATGCGGCTGCCGAGCGTGGAGGACGTGAACGCGCAGCGCGTGGTGAAGTTCCACGACGCCATCACCGAGAATCTGGCCTCGGCGAATCTGGCGCTGTTCCGCAAGCTGATCGAGGACTACGAGGCCGAGCACAATATCCCGCTCGCCGATATCGCCGCCGCGCTCGCTGTCGGCGGGCACGACGGCGACAACTTCTTCATGGAGCCCGAGCCGGAGCCGGAGCGGCGTGAGCGGGGTCCGCGCAAGTTCGACGATCGGGAGCGGCGGCGCGAGCCGGGCGGGGGCGGGCCGCACCGCACCACCGGCGCCGATATGGCGACCTACCGCATCGCCGTCGGCAAGCGCCACCGCGTGGTGCCGGGCGCGATCGTGGGCGCCATCGCCAACGAGGGCGGCCTGCGCCGCAGCGACTTCGGGCATATCAGCATCCGCCCCGACCACAGCCTGGTCGAGTTACCGGCCAACCTCCCGCCGGAAACCCTGGATGCCCTGCGCCGCACCCGAATCAGCGGCATCCTGATCCAGCTGCAGCCCGACCAGGGCCCGCCCGGCCACCGCTCCATGAGCCGCGGCCCGCGCCGCGAGTACCGCCGCCCCGACCGTCGCAAGCCCCGCTCCTGAGGCCGGGTCCGGTCGGCGGGGCACGTCGTGGCCGCCCGCTCCTGAGGCCGGGTCCGGTCGGCGGGGCACGTCGTGGCCGCCCGCTCCTGAGGCCGGGTCCGGTCGGCGGGGCACGTCGTGGCCGCCCGCTCCTGAGGCCGGGTCCGGTCGGCGGGGCACGTCGTGGCCGCCCGCTCCTGAGCTCAGGTCCGGTTGGTGGGGCACGTGGTAGCCGCCCGCTCCTGAGCCTCGCTCTTACACGCACCCCGCATTGATTCGCGCACCCTCTGCATCGCTTGCAGGGGGTGCGTGAATCGGTACGGGGTGCGTGGAGTTAGGGGGCGCCGGGTGGTGGGGGCGGCGCGGGGGCCGGTTCCGGCTTGGGCTTGGGGGCGTAGGGGTCGGTCAGGGGGTTGGGGTAGACCGTGACGACGCCGACCGTGGGGGCCATGACGCAGGTGGCGCCGGGGTAGCCGATGGTGCCCCACATGCTCGCGATGATGGTGCCGGGGCCGCTGTCGACCGTCTTGGTCAGACTGGGCGTGCCGAAGTCGGTGCGCTCGTCGAGGGGCGCGGTGCCGCTCCGGCCGTTGCCGGTGTTGAGCCAGGCCACCGTCAGGCCGGAGTTGGTGGGGAAGCCCCACATGTTCGGGGTGGCCTGGAAGCGCACCGTGCCGTACTCGCCCGCGATCCCGCGATCCGGCCCGGGCACACCGGCGGCGCCGGCCACGGCGGTCAGCGAGATGGGGAAGTTGGTGCCGCAGCCGAACGTCGGCGCCTGGTACCAGAACGGCGTGAAACCGCCCGCGATATTGTCCAGCTTGGCGGCGCTGATCAGGTGCGCCGTCTTCGCCAGCGAGCCGACACCGGCCTGCGCGGCGGGATCGGTACCCGCAGCGGCGGTGAGTTGCTCGATACCGGCGTCGATCGGCGAGGCGGCGGGGTCGGCGGCGGCATTGCCGAAGGTTGCCGCGACACCCAGTCCGCAGGCGGCCGCGACCGCGGCCAGGCGCGCGAAGGTCTTGCCGTTCACTCGTGGTGCTCCTTGTCGTGAACTCTCCGGCCGGCGACGAGATCGGTCCCGACGTCGCGAAGTGCCGACGGGACGAGCGCGGCCTATCCGCAGCAACGTACCAGTTCCCCGCCGGTCAGGTCGGGCCCACCGCGGAGTTGGGCCGCGAATTCGCCCGAATCGCGCATGTGATCCACCTGACAGCGTCAGATTACCGAAGGGTAAGTTTGAAGCCGGATATCCGAACACGGTGGGAGACGCCCATGAAACTTGCCCTGTCACCCGATGAGGTGGCCTTCCGGGACGAACTGCGCCGGTTCTACCGGACCGAGATCCCCGCGGAGATCCGCGACAAGGTCGAGTACGGCCGCGAGCTCACCCGCGACGAGATCGTCACCTCGCACAAGATCCTGCACGAGCACGGCCTGGCCGTGCCGAACTGGCCCGCACAGTGGGGTGGCAAGGACTGGACCCCGGTGCAGCGGCACATCTGGGAAGACGAGATGCAGCTGGCATCCGTGCCCGAGCCACTGACGTTCAACGCCAACATGATCGGTCCGGTGATCGCCCAATTCGGTTCGCAGGAACTGAAAGAGCGCTTCCTGCCGCCCACCGCCGCGCTCGATATCTGGTGGTGCCAGGGCTTCTCCGAGCCGGACGCCGGGTCCGATCTGGCCTCGCTGCGCACCACCGCGGTGCGCGACGGCGATTCCTACATCGTCAACGGCCAGAAGATCTGGACCACGCTGGCCCAGTACGCGGACTGGATCTTCTGCCTGGTGCGCACCGATCCGAACGCGCCGAAGAAGCAGGCGGGCATCTCGCTGCTGCTGTTCGACGTGAACACTCCCGGCGTGACGATCCGGCCGATCAAGCTGATCGACGGACACCACGAGGTGAACGAGGTCTTCTTCGAGAACGTGCGGGTGCCCGCCGACCAGCTCGTCGGCGAGGAGAACATGGGCTGGACCTACGCGAAGTTCCTGCTGGGCAACGAGCGCACCGGCATCACCGGTGTCGGCCGCACCAAGGTCCGGCTGGCGGTCGCGAAAAAGTACGCGGCACAGACGAACGTGGGCGGCGGCACCCTGCTGGCCGATCCGCTGTTCGCGGCGCGGGTGGCCGAGCTGGAGAACGAGCTGCTGGCGCTGGAGCTGACCCTGCTGCGGGTGGTGGCCAATTCCAGTGAGGGCAAGCCGAATCCGGCCTCCTCGGTGCTGAAGCTGCGCGGCACCGAGCTGCAGCAGGCGGCCACCGAACTGCTGCTCGACGTCGCGGGTCCGGACGCGCTGCCGGTCGGCGCCGACGACATCGCCTCGCCGGACTGGGCGCAGCGCACCGGCCCGGGGTACTTGAACTACCGAAAGACCACCATCTACGGAGGCTCGAGTGAGGTGCAGCGCACCATCATCGCCTCCACGATCCTCGGGCTGTGATTTACCCGCCCCGGTCGGCTCCGCAAGCTCCGCCGGCCTACCATCCCCCAGAGAGGCGCCGCCATGGATTTCGAACTCACCGACGAACAGGGCCTGCTGCGCGATACGGTCCGCGATCTGCTGGCCCGCGCCTACGACCCGGAGACCCGGCTGAAGGTGCTCGAGACCGATCTCGGCTGGAGCCGCGAGGTGTGGTCGCAACTGGCCGAATTGGGTGTGCTGGGACTGAGTTTCGCCGAGGAGGACGGCGGCGCGGGGGCCGGTCCGGTGGAGACCATGGTGGTCATGGAGGAGATCGGCCGCCGCCTGGCGCCGGAGCCGCTGCTGGACGCGGTGCTGCTGCCGGGCGGCCTGATCGCCCGGCTGGGCTCGGCCGCGCAGCGGCAGCGGGTGCTGCCGGAGGTGGCGGCGGGCACGAAACTGCTCGCCCTGGCCCACGACGAGCCCGGATCCCGCTGGCCCGTAACCCAGGTGACGACCGAGGCCGCGGCCGACGGTGACGGTTACCGCCTGACCGGCGTGAAGAACCCGGTGGCACACGGTGATTGCGCCGACGAGCTGGTGGTGAGCGCGGTGCTGCCGGACGGCGTGTTGGGGCTGTTCCTGGTCGCCGCCGAGGCCGACGGCGTGCTGCGCAAGCCGTACCGGACCTTCGACGAACGGCGCGGCGCACAGGTGGAATTCACCGGCGCGGCAGCCGAATTGCTCGGTGACGCGGCCACCACCGGCGCGGCGCTCGCGGCGGAGATCGGGTCGGCACAGGCGAGCCTGTGCGCGGAATCGGTCGGTGCGATGTCGGAGGCGCTGCGGCTGACCACCGATTATCTGAAGACCCGCAAGCAGTTCGGCGTCCCGCTGTCGAAGTTCCAGACGCTGACCCAGCGCGCGGCGAACATGTACGTCTCGCTGGAGCTGGCACGCAGCATGAGCCTGTATCTCACCGCCGCGCTCGCCGACGGCGAGGCCGACGCGGTGCTGTCGTCACGCGCCCGGCTCCAAGTGAGCGGTGCCGCACGGCATATCGGCCAGGAGGCGGTCCAGATGCACGGCGGCATCGGCATCACCACCGAGTATCCGGTGAGCCATTACGCCGCGCGGCTGACGGCCGTCGAGCGCACCTTCGGCGGTGGCCTGGACCATCTGCAGGTGCTCGGCCGTCAGGTGGGCGACTACGGGCTGGTCGAGCTGTAGTTCAGTTGTCGAAGCCGTCCGACGACGGCTCGTCCTGCGTCGTGGGCGCCGGACGGGTCGTCGTCGGACGCGTGGTGGTGATCCGGGGCCGGGTGGTCGTCGTGGTCGGATCCTCGTCGGCCGACGTGGGTTCGCCGGGGTGCTGGTGCGGCGCGGGAAGGGTGGTGTCGACGGCGGATATGGTCGCGCCCGCGCTCGTCGGTGTGCCGAAGGGGGTGCGCCGCGGCGGCGGATTGACCGCGATCCGCCAGCTGGGGGAGGGCGGGATGAGGACCCCGGGTGTGGTGGTGCCCGACTCGGTCGCGCTCCCCGTCGGCGCCGATTGCAGGTCCGCCTGCAGCGGAGGCGGGGATATGTAGACATCGCGCTGGCCCAGCCCGCAGGAGCCGATGAGCACCAGCCCGAGCGACACCGCACCGGCGGCGGCCGCCGGTCCGGCCACTCTGGCGTTCAGGCGGCGTGGGGTATCGTCCGCGCGTCCCCCCGAACCCGACCTGTTGTCCATAGGTCCGCCGCTCCTCGTACGTTTCGGGTGGGCCTCACCTTAGCCAAGGCGGGGCCGTCGGGCCAGACGGCCGAACGCTTGCGCAAGATACCGGATATGCAACTCAAACAGTGATGAGTCACATATCGAAACGGTCACTTCGGCGTGTCGTTCACCCGTGTCGTGTGGCGATTCGGCAACGGGGAACTAACGTGTGAGAGAAGTTACACGTGCGACGCCTCAAGATTGCTGATGGCACTGCTGAATTCGCAGATCGGCGGGCGTCATCGAGGAGTGGTGATGGGAGCGTACTCGACATCCCCGCTGCGCGCGGTGTCGCAGAACGATTCGGACGCAGCCGAATCCGGCCGCAAAGCCTGGGCGGTCGCCGCCCGCGTGGCGGCCTGGCTGATCTTTCTCGGCGGCGTGGCCGGTGCGGTGCTGGGCATCGCCGACCTACGCGTGCTGATCACGGTCGCGGGCCTGATCCTGGCATTTACGGCCGGGTTGGTGTTGCTGAAGCTGCGCGCGGACGCGCACGACCCGCTCTGATCTCGCGGTACCGGAAACCGGTGGGCGGCGGTGGGCAACGCGCCTACCGTGGGCGGGTATGAGGATCGAACTGACCGACGATGCGGCCGAGTTCCAGCGCCGCACGGCGGCGTTTCTGGGGCGGGATCCCCTGCTGCACACCGTCATCGCCACCGTCGTGGAGAGCTACGTGACCGGGCTGTCGGACGGTCCGGCCGTCTTCGCCGCGGTGCACGTCGACGGCGCGGTGATCGGCGCGAGCATGTGTACCGCGGGGCACAGCGTCTATCTGGGCGGCGTACCGGATCCGGCGGTGCCCGATCTGGTCGCGGCCTTCGAGGAGCGAGTCCCCGCGGCGCCGGGCGTGGAGGGCCCGCCGGGTGCGGCGCTGGTATTCGCCGAACGCTGGAGTGCGCTGTGCGGCAGCAAGTTCCGGATGGACGTCGCGAGCAGGCTGTATCAGCTGGGGTCGCTGTCGATGCCCGGGGTGCCCGGAAGCGCCCGCCGCGCCGGCGAATCCGATATCGAGCTGTGCGCGCAATGGTCGGAGCAGATGCGGCGCGAGGCGGGAATCGGCCTGAGCGCCGACGCCATTCGCGCCCGCATCGCGCTGGGACGCTGGTGGCTGTGGGAGGACGGGGGACGGCCCGTGTGCATGGTGGCGCACCAGGCCCGGGCCTACGGCTGGACGCGTATCGGGCCCGTCTACACCCCGCCCGAGGCGCGCGGCCACGGCTACGCCAGCGGCCTCACCGCGCACGTCGCGAAGCTGTTGCGCGACAGCGGCTCCGAGGTCTGCCTGTTCACCGATATCGCCAACCCCACCTCGAACAAGATCTACCGGGCGATCGGCTTCGAGCCGGTCCGCAACTTCGTGCACTACGAGTTCGTCTGAGGGCGGCACCGCGTCGGCGGGCGAACATGCCGACGGGGATCCGATCTTCGCATGGGCCTGCTCCGGGGGTCGCGACATCCACGGCGTGCGGGAGAGACTCCCGGCGATCATCGTTACGCGTGGTGGGGCGCTCGGATCTCGTTGCCCAATATTCGATCCAGGGCGGTTCGCAGTGCGGCGCCCGGGTCGTCCGGGACCGTTGCCGACCGCCAGGCGACGATCTGGTCCGGTCGTACCAGTAGGGCGCCGGAGGTGGTGAGACCGGCTGCGGTGCACCATTTCTCGTCCAACTCGTGGACGCCGATGTCCGCCGAGTGCCATCGCTGTCCGTCGGGGCCGGTGAGCAGCGCGAAGCCGGGACCGGCGAGGTCGAGGGTGCTGCGGCCGTCGGGCAGAACGCGGTGCGGCACACGGGTTCCCGGCTGACCGGCGAGGTCGAGGTGCGCCATCGTGTGCGCGCTGCCGTCCGCCACGATCGCGCCGCCCGAGTACCGGGCGCCGAGGATCAGCGCGATCGGGTCGGCGAGGGGAGTGCCGTCGGTGGATTCGGTGTTCAGCGCGCGCAGATTCGCGGTGCGGACGCTGGATTGGTCGGCGATGAACCACCCGACGGGATACCGCTCGGCGTGATAGCTGTCCAGCAGTGCCGGATCGGCCGCGCCCCGCAGCACGTAGGCGAGTTTCCAGGCGAGATTGTGCGCATCCTGGATTCCGGTATTCGCCCCGGCGGCCGCATAGGGCGGCATCACGTGGGCGGCGTCCCCGGCCAGGAACACGCGGCCGGATCGGTACCGGTCGGCCACGAACATGCCCGGCTCCCACGGCAGTACGCTCAGCAGCTCGATCTCGAGGTCGGGCACGCCGATCGCGGTGCGCAGCACCTCCGGCCACTGCTCGGCCGGGCGGTCGACGCCCGCGGTGGTGGTGAATATCCAGCGCTGCGCCCCGTCGACGGAAACGAAAGCGCCGGGCGCGGCCTCGTTCTCGATCTGACAGAGGTTGAATTCGCGGCCGCGCACCAGTTCTCGGAGATCGGCGCGGAAATAGACGTTCACGGCGCGGCCGAGCGTGCCGCGCCCGGCGCGCGGGATGCCGAGGCGCTCCCGGATCGGGCTCGCGGCGCCGTCGGCCGCGATCAGGTAGTCCGCGCGCAACTGCTCGACGGTGCCGTCGCCGGACCGGACGGTCGCGTGCACGCCGGTCTCGTCGGTGGCGAAGTCGGTCAGCCGGACGCCGAATCGGATATCGGCCCCGCGGGCGGCGGCCAGGCGGCGCAGGACGGGTTCGAGCAGATCCTGAGCGCACAGGCAGCTGGTCGCGGGGGTGATGGCGGCCCAGTCGGGCATGCCGCCGGGCAGCGTGAACGGCAGCGCGGTCGCCTGCGCGAGCGTCGGACCGGCCGCCATCGCCTGGTACTCGGCCAGGCCGCGCGCCGCGTCGAGGACCTCGTCCGCGA
Organism: Nocardia mexicana NBRC 108244; assembly: GCF_001613165.1. Lineage (GTDB taxonomy): Bacteria > Actinomycetota > Actinomycetes > Mycobacteriales > Mycobacteriaceae > Nocardia > Nocardia mexicana. The sequence continues at coordinate 69,026 of NZ_BDBV01000002.1, read as the reverse complement.
TGCCGAGCTGGCCGAACAGCTCCATCGTGCGGAGGTCGACGCGCCGGGCCTTGGGCTGCGGCGAGGTGGTGGTACGGCGCTCCACCAGCACCGTATCCACGCCGTGGTGGCGCAGGAACAGGGCCGCGGACAGCCCGACCAGCCCGCCGCCGACGATCAACACCCGAGGTTCGTGTACTTTGTACATCATGTGTACGTTGTACACGAATGATTGAATGCGGGCAAGGAGGTGCACGTGACAGAGGAGTCGCCGCCCGGACCGCTGATCTGGTCGCTACCCGAGCCGCCCGGCCGGCCGACCACGACGCTGAGCCGGGCGGACATCCTGCGCGCCGCGCTGGCGCTCGCCGACGCCGAGGGGGCGCGCGCGTTGACCATGCGCCGGGTGGCGACCGCGGTCGGCGCGTCTACGCCGATGTCGCTGTACCGCTACGTCGGCTCCAAGGACGGGCTCGTCGATCTGATGATCGATGCCGTCTACGGCGAGATTCCGCTCGACACACCGCATTCGGGGAAATGGCGGGCCGCGCTGGAGCGGCTGACGATGGACTCCTGGGCCGTCATCGAACGCCACCTGTGGTTCGGCGAGCTGGTGTACTCGCGCCCGCCGATCGGGCCTAATGCCCTGCGCTACTTCGATTTCCGGTTCGCCCTGCTGGAACCGCTGGGGCTTTCGGCCGACGACCTGTCGCTGCTCACCGGCGCCGTCGACGGCCACCTGTTCGGCACGGCCCTGCAATACGCCGAGGAACAGCGGATGCGGGCCCGGGCCGGGCTGCGCAGCGAGGAGGAGCTCGCGGCAGCCGCGCGCCCGCTGCTGGAGCCGATGCTGGCGGACGGGCGCTATCCGGCGTTCGCCCGCTGGTTCCGAGGACGCACCGGCGCCGGGCCGGAGGATCCGGTTTCCTGGACGCTGGGCTGCCTGCTGGACGGGCTCACCGGGCGGTTCGGATTGCCCGGGTCACCCTAGGGTCATCCGGTCCGCTGCAGCGGTGCCGGTGTGAGCAGTGCCGGTCCGGGGCCCTCGCGCAGTAGTTCGCGGACATCGTCGTCGTCCATGGGTTCGAAGTCCTCGTAGAAGCTGCCGGCATCGGTCAGCCGGTCGAGGGTGTGCAGGCAGACCACCTTGTCGGCATCGCCGATCAGCTCGGAGATGGCGGGCTCGGCACCGACCGGCGCCGCGACCACCACGCGAATCGCGCCGTGTGCGTAGGCCGCTCGGCAGGCCGCGCGTGCGGAAGTCGCGACCGGCAGGGCCTCGTCCACGATCACGATCGTGCGACCGGCCAGTTCGGGCCGCTGCCCGCCCGCGCGCAACTGCTCGGTCCTGCGCCGCAGCGCATCTCGCTCCTGCCGCTCTATGCGGGTGAGCTCGGCGGCGCCGGTGGGCAGCGTCCGCGCCTGCTCGCCGTCGACCACCCGCACCCCCCGTTCGGCGATCGCTCCGAAGGCCGGTTCAGGGCGCTCCGGAGTGCGCAACTGGTGGACCACCATGACATCGAGCGCCACGCGCAATTCGGTCGCAACGGCCGATGCCACCGCGGCACCGCCGCCGGCGAGTCCGATCACCACGATATCGGGGCCGCGGAAGGCCATCAGATGTCCGGCCAGTCGGCGGCCGGCGTCGCGACGATCGAGGAACAGCATGAAGCCTCCCGAGGGATCGTAGTAACGAATTCACCTGCGCCGGGTGTGTTACGTCTGCGGTAGGTCGGGTGGTGGGGGCCCGAAAAATGTACGCGCCGTTTGCAATTACAATTCGGTGCGGGGGTGGCGGCGCTTCGGCCGAGCTTCCGAGTTGCCGAACTCGGCGGCCGCGCTGCCCTGGTGTGTCGCCGTGGGCGGGCGAAAAGCGTTGTGCCATAAGGGATTCTGGCTGCTCGCAGGGATGCTCAGGATCCATCTCTCCTCCAGAGTCGCCAACCGCCGAGGACGGGAGCCACGCTTCGGGACTCGGGAAGACAACGGTGCAATTCTACGTCGAGGGTGTCGCCGTTCGTTGTGAAACGGACATGATCTACATTGCGGGAGTTGTCATCGTACGGCCGAAATATGTTGCGCTGGGGGAATTTCCAAAGAATATGGTATGTGGTACCGAGCGTTCACCTGCACTCGGTCGGTAACCGGGCCTCGAAAACGAGCGCCCGACGGTCCGGCGGTGGAATTACCCGCTCGATGGCCGCGGCCCTGTGGCATACGCTCAGTTGCCTTCCAGCGCCCGGATTTCCGCCTCCGACATACCCAGCAGCGTGGCGAGCACCTCGACGGTGTGCTCGCCGAGATCCGGTCCGACCGAGCGGATCGGCAGCGATTGCCCGCCGATCACCGGCACGATGCCGGGGAACCCGACCTCCCTGGGCTCCGGCTCGCCCACGTCGACGCGGAACGGCTGAATCATGTTGCGCGCCCGGTACTGCGGGTCGTCGACGATATCGGCGGCGGTGTAGATCGGACCGCACGGGATGGCGGACTCCTCCAGGATGCGCAGCGCCTCGTCGCGGGTGTGCCGGCGGGTCCACTCGGCGATCGCGGCGTCGAGCCGGTCGCGATGGCGCCAGCGCCCGGCGTTGTCGGACAGCTCCGGATCGTCGGCCAGGTCCGGTCGGCCGATCACCCCCATGTAGCGCTGGAAGATTGCGTCGCCGTTGCCGCCGATGATGATGCTGGTGCCGTCGCCGCACGGGTAGGCGTTGCTGGGGGCGATGCCCTCCATCCGGCCGCCGACCCGTTCGCGCCGGATGCCGTAGGCGAGGTAGTCGGGGACCAGCGATTCCATGACCGACAGGATCGATTCGCTGAGGGCCACATCGATCACCCGCTGTGCCAGCGGGATCGGCTCGTCGGACCGGGTGCGCTGCAGCAGGGCCATGACGGTGCCGAACGCGGCGTAGATCCCGGCGATCGAATCGCCGATGGAGACCCCGGTGCGCACCGGCGGCCGGTCCGGGTCGCCGACCAGTTCGCGCAGCCCGCCGACCGCCTCCGCGACCGCGGCGAATCCGGGGCGCTGGGCGAGCGGGCCGGTCTGACCGTAGGCGGAGATCCGGGTGATCACCAGATCGGGATTTGCCGCGCCGAGCACCTCCGGCCCGAGGCCCCACTTCTCGAGCATGCCGGGCCGGAAGTTCTCCAGCAGTACGTCGCAGTGCCGGATCAGATCGAGCACGACGCCGCGGCCCGCGTCGGTGCGCAGATCGAGCGTGATCGACTTCTTGTTGCGGTTGACGGTCCGGTACAGCATCGAGGTATCGCCGCCGTAGAGCCGCCAATTGCGCAGTTCGTCACCGGTTTTCGGCCGTTCCACCTTGATCACCTCGGCGCCGAAGTCGCCGAGGATGCGCCCGGCGGTCGGCGCGGCGATGTAGTTGCCGAGCTCCAGTACCCGGACCCCGTCCAGCGGCCGAATCTCCATGCCGACGATTCAACCACCCCGCAGCCGGGTCACGCGGCGTCGGCGACCTCGTCGACAACCGAGTAGTGGTCCGCGTTTCCGGTGATCACCGTGGACGGGGTGCCGTCGACGCCGACCGGGATATCCCCGGCCAGGGTGATGCGGGTGAGCTTGCGATGCTCGCTGCCGTCGTAGTCGTCGATCGCGTAGTGCTGGGTGGCGCGGTTGTCCCAGATGGCGACGTCGCCGAGCGACCAATTCCAGCGCGTGGTGTTCTCGAGGCGGGTCACCCGCTCCTGGAACAGGCGGAACAGGGCATGCGACTCGTTGCCCGTCAGGCCGACCAGCTTCTTCACGAAATGCCCGAGCAGCAGGGCGCGTTCGCCGGTCTCCGGGTGGACGCGCACGACCGGGTGCTCGGTCTCGTAGTAGGTCGACTCGAACTCGGTGCGGTAAGCCTTGGCCTTCTCGTTCGGCGAATCGTCCTGGGCCGCGGCGTAGTCGTACTGATTGGTGTGCCGGGCGCGCAGGCCGTCGGCCAGCCGCTGGAGCGGTTCCGGCAGCGAGTTGTAGGCGGCGACCGTGGAGGCCCAGGTGGTCGAGCCGCCGTAGCTGGGCAGCGAGACCGCGCGCAGGATAGATGCCTTCGGGATGCGGTCGACGAAGGTGACATCGGTGTGCCAGCTGTTGGCGCGGCCGCGATGGGAGTCGATGGCCAGGCTCTTCACGCCCGCGGAGGTGACGGTGGGGTGCGGGGTGGTCGGGGAGCCGAGCAGCTGCGCGAACTCGTACTGGCCGTCCTCGGTCAGGTGGTGCTGATCGCGGAAGAAGATCACCTTGTGCTCGTTGAGCGCGGCGCGGATCGCGGCGACCGCCTCCGGAGTCAGGTCACCGCCGAGCCGGACCCCCTCGATCCGCGCGCCGATGTGGGTGCCGAGCTTGACGACGGTCACGGTGCCTGCCTGAGCGACTGACATATCGGGGGCCCTTTCTCGAAACGTACGACGTGTCGAGGACACCACCGGCGGCCGCCCCGAGCCAGGGTTGCGGTCAGCGCGATCGAAATGCGGGGGATTCCAGCCAAAGCATGCCGGAAATAGGAGGGCGCAGGCATGCCGGGGATGGCGGTGCGGGCATGGTGGGACCGCGGTGCGGGCATGGTGGGACCGCGGTGCGGGCATGGTGGGACCGCGGTGCGGGCATGAGCCACCCATTCCCGGCATGCTTTTGGCCGGGATCTACCCCACGTGCTCGCGCAGGTACGCCAGGTCTTCCGCGACCCCTTCGGCGGGAGTCTCCAGGACGACCGGCGCCCCCGCCGTGCGGCAGACCTCGGCCAGCAGTTGCGGGTCGATCGTGCCGTCGGCGAAGTTGGCGTGGCGGTCGGCGCCGGAGTTGAAGTCGTCGCGGGAGGAATTCAGGTGCACCAGGTCGATGCGGCCGGTGATGGCCTTGATCCGGTCGACCACGCCGATCAACTCCTCGCCGCCCGCCCAGGCGTGGCAGGTGTCCAGGCAGAAACCCGCGCCGAAATCGCCGACCTGGTCCCACAGCTTGGCGATGGAATCGAAGTGCCTGGCCATGGCGTGATTCCCGCCGGCCGTGTTCTCGATCAGGATCGGGACCGCGAAGCCGCCCTTCTCCTGCTGGCGGTCGAACAGCTTGCGCCAGTTGACGATTCCGGCCTCGATCTCGGCGTCGGAACGCACGTGGCCGCCGTGCACGACCAGCCCGAACGCGCCCAGGTCGGCCGCGGCCTGCGCCTGCTGCGCGACGGCGTTGCGCGAGGGCATGCGCAGGCGGTTATTCGTGCTGGCGACGTTGATCTGGTACGAGGAGTGCACCACCACATCGATCGGGCTGGCCTTGATCTCCTCGGCCCGCGGATGCGGCTGCGGTTTGTCCCAGCTCTGCGGGTCCACCACGAACATCTGGATGACATCGGCACCGAGGCGTTCACCGAAGCCGATCGGATCACTGTCTTGGCGGACGTGTGCTCCAATGCGCATGGTGGAATCCTATCCGTGACGCGGAGCGTCTCCGTTGAGGGTGGCGGTGGGGACGAGGCGGGCGTATAGGTAGCCACCGACACAGCGGAGCGTGGTTCGGCGGCCACGTGCGCGTCGGCCCGGACTGCTATGGTTTCGGTGTTTTCCGTGGTCCGCCGAGGCATTCGGGCGCGGCCGCGGGGTAAATCTGCGGTACTGCCGTTGCGCTGGCGGGTCCCGGTGCGCGGCACGGGAAGTGGGAGCGGGCATGCTGGCCAACGGTGACGTCTTCGCCGGCTATGTCATCGAGCGGCAGCTGGGCCGCGGTGGCATGGGATCGGTCTATCTGGCCAGGCATCCTCGGCTGCCGCGCATGACGGCGCTGAAGCTGCTCAACCGGGAGATGGTGTCCGACGAGGAGATTCGCGCCCGCTTCGAGCGCGAGGCCGACCTGGTCGCCCAGCTCGATCATCCGAAGATCGTCACCGTCTACGACCGCGGTCTCGAGGACGGCCAGCTGTGGATCTCGATGCAGTACATCGATGGTATCGATGCGGCCAGCGTGGACCCGCAGCGGTTGCCGCCCGAGCGGGCCGTGCAGATCGTCGCGGAGGTCGCCGAGGCGCTGGACTACGCGCACGGCAACGGCGTGCTGCACCGCGACGTGAAACCGGCGAACATGCTCCTGGCCAAGTCGACCGGCGGTAAGGGCGAGCGGGTCTATCTCACCGACTTCGGCATCGCCCGGCTGCGCGACGACGGCGGCCATCTGACACAGACGGGAACGTTCACGGCGACGCTGACCTATGCCTCGCCCGAACAGCTCACCGGCGCCTCGCTGGACGGCCGCTCGGATCAGTACTCGCTGGCGTGCAGCCTGTTCTGGCTGTTCACCGGCACCGGCCCGTTCACCGCGACCAGTCCGGCGGCGGTGATCCGCGGGCATCTGCAGGGACCGCCGCCGACGTTGAGCAGCGTGCGGCAGGGCCTGCCCGCGGCGCTGGACGCGGTCCTGCTGCAGGCGATGGCCAAGCGGCCCGACGATCGCTTCGCCACCTGCGCGGATTTCGCGGCCGCCGCCCGCCGTGCCTTCGCCCCGCCGAGTGCGCCGTCGATGCCGGTGGCGGGCCGGGGATTCACCGGCCAGGCGATGCCGCACGCCGGGCATTCGGGAGCGCCGGTGGGGCCTCGGCCCACGACCGGTCCGGGCGCTCCGGTGGCGCGACCTGCCACGGGATCCGGCATGCCGATGGGCCCCCGGCCGTCGACGGGTCCGGGCATGCCGCATGCGCCGCATCCGGTCACCGGCCCGGGGGCGCCCACGGTCGGTCCGGCTCCCCAGCCGACCGCCGCCTCGGTGCGGTCGGCGACTCCGCCGCCGCAGCCGGTGTACCAGCAGGCCCCGCAGTATCCGCAGCCCGGCGGGTACGGCTATCAGCCGCAGCCGCAGCAGAAGTCGAACTCCGGGACCGTCGCACTCATCGTCGGCGGCATGGTGTTGCTGCTGGTGGCGCTCATAGTCATCGGTGTGCTGACGCGCTGACGTCCTCGCGTTCGTCCTCGCGCGTTCGTGCGGGGGCGTCCGCGGGCCGGACGGCGCGGAGCACCGTGACACCGACGACCACCCACAGGATGCCGAGGGTCCAGCCCGCGAGCACATCGGTGGGCCAGTGCACGCCCATGTACACCCGCGAGGCCCCCACCGCGAGCACGAAGAGGGCGGCGATCGCGCCCACCGCGATCTTGGCCGCGCGCCGCCGCAGCGACAGCACCGTCAGGGCGGCGACCACCCCGACGACCGCCGTGGTGCTGAGGGCATGCCCGGACGGGAACGACAGGCTCGATTCGGTCACCAGATGATCGACGGGCGGGCGTCGGCGGCCGACCACGTTCTTGACGGCCACCACCGTCACCCCGGCGCCCACGGCCACCGTCGCTATCAGCACCAGCTGTGACCAGCGGCGTTGCCATGCGAGCCAGGCGCAGGCGGTCACCGCGAGGGTCGTCATCGACAGCGTGTCGCCCAGGTCGGTGATCGCGTGCACGACCGGGGTCAGCGTGCCGGTGCGCTGTGCGACAGCCCAGTCCATCGTGGGCCCGTCGATGCGGGTCGCGCCGTCGTTGTTCAGCACGCCCTCGGCGAGTTCGGCGACGATGCTGGGGAGCGCGACGACCGCGACCAGGATGCCGCCACCCGCCCGCGACAGCAGCCCGCGCCGGGCGAACACGACCGCGACGATCGCGATCGTGAGTGTCACCACGAGCAGTGCCATGCTCACGAGGATATGCGGAGGTCGCGGGCACCGCGACAACGCTCCGCCCAGCGGCGGGAATGCTCCGCCCAAGGTATTGGGGGACATCCCCGATGGCGAGAGTGCCGACGTCCCGGAAGACTGGAGGCATGACTGCCGATGCTCCGAGCACCGAACCGGCCGCGGAACCGACGACCACCGCGGCCCGCGCGACCGACCTGGTGAAGCTCTACGGTTCGGGGGATACCCAGGTCCGGGCGCTGGACGGGGTGTCGGCCGACTTCGCGCAGCGCGAGTTCACCGCCATCATGGGCCCTTCCGGATCCGGGAAGTCCACGCTCATGCACTGCCTGGCGGGCCTGGACAGTGCAACCTCCGGCACCGTGCACATCGGGGACACCGATCTGACCCGGCTGTCGGACAAACAGATGACGCGGCTGCGGCGCGATCGCATCGGCTTCGTATTCCAGGCCTTCAACCTGGTGCCCACGCTGACGGCGCTGGAGAACATCACGCTGCCTCTGGATATCGCCGCGCGCCAGCCCGATCACGAGTGGCTGGAGACGGTGATCAAGCGGCTCGGCCTCGGCGACCGGCTCGACCACCGGCCCAGCGAGCTGTCGGGCGGCCAGCAGCAGCGCGTGGCGTGCGCGCGGGCGCTGGCGGGTAAGCCGGACATCATCTTCGGCGACGAACCCACCGGCAATCTGGACTCGCGGTCGTCGGGGGAGGTGTTGTCGATCCTGCGGGCCTCGGTGGACGAGTTCGGCCAGACCGTGGTGATCGTCACCCACGAACCGCACGCGGCCGCCTACGCCGATCGGGTGGTGTTCCTGGAGGACGGGCGCATCGTCGACGAAATGCGGGATCCCACAGCCGAATCCGTGCTGGACAGAATGAAATCGCTGGAGGCGCTGTGACGAACGACCGCGTGGAGAACCTCTGATGTCGGGTAAGCCCATGCGCAAGGTCGTCTTGCGCAATCTGGCCGCGCACAAGCTGCGACTGGCATTGACGCTGCTGTCGGTGATCCTCGGAACCGCCTTCATCGCAGGGTCTTTCGTATTTACCGACACCCTGCAGCGCACCTTCGACGGAATCTTCGCCGGGCAGGCCAAGGGTGTCGACGTCCGTGTGGAGCCGAAAGAGCGCCAGTCCCTGGGCATTCCGAACACGGACATCGACAAGATCGCCGCGACGGACGGGGTGCGCGCGGTGGCGCCCGCCGTGCAGGGCCCCGTGGTGCTGCTGAAGGACGGGCACGCGGTCCAGACCGGCGGCGCGCCCAGCCTGGGCAAATCGTATCTGCCGCCGGACCGGGCGATCGCGGAGCCGGAGAAGTTCGTCGACGGTGCCGCGCCGAGCCGGGCGGGGGAGATCGCGATCAACACCGGCGGTGCGGAGCGCGCGGGCCTGTCCGTCGGTGATCAGGCCAAGATCCTGATCCCCTCGCACGGCACCGTCGACGTCACCGTCAGCGGCGTCTACGACGTCGCCTCCGACACCGGCGGTTTCATCGCCGTCCTGTTCGAGGATGCGCAGGCGCGCCAGCTGTTCACCGACGGACAGCACGTGGCGTATGTGGATGTCGCTGCCGCGCCGGGGGTGTCGGACCAGACGCTGCGCGACCGGATCGCGCAGCAGCTGCAGCAGCCGCAGTACAAGGTGATGGACGGCAACCAGGTTCGCGAGGATCTGAAGGCACAGCTCGGCGATGCGCTGAAGTTCGTCAACTACTTCCTGCTGGCGTTCGGTTCCGTCGCGCTGCTGGTGGGGACGTTCATCATCTACAACACCTTCTCGATGATCGTGGCGCAGCGGCTGCGGGAACTGGCGCTGTTGCGCGCGGTCGGCGCCAGCCGAAGACAGGTCGGGACGTCGGTGGTCGCCGAGGCGGCCGTGATCGGGCTGATCGGCAGCGCCGTGGGGCTCGCGGCCGGGGTGGGGCTGGCATTCGGACTGTCGGCGCTGCTCAATGCCTTCGACCTCGGGCTGCCCACCGGCACCATGCAGGTGCTGCCGCGCACCGTGCTGGCGGCGCTCGTCGTCGGCCTGGTCGTGACCGTGGCCAGTGCCTACGCACCCGCGCGGCGGGCGGCGAAGATTCCGCCCGTGGAGGCCATGCGCGAGGAGTTCGCGTCGGTCGGCGAGACGCTGCGACTGCGGACGATCATCGGCGCGGTGCTGGCGGTGGCCGGTGTCGTGCTGGCCGTCCTGGGCGCCCGCAATACCGGTGACAGCGCGGCGCTGACGGTCGGAATCGGCGCCGCCGCACTGATTCTCGCGATGCTGTTCGCTTCGCCCGCGCTGTCGCGACCGGTGGTGGGCGGCCTCGCGGTGCTGGTGCGGCCGTTCGGTCCCATCGGACGGATGGCCCGCAACAACGCGACCCGCAATCCGCGCCGCACGGCCGCCACGGCCTTCGCGCTGACGCTCGGGCTGATGCTGGTGTCGCTGTTCGGCATGCTGGGTTCCTCGGCCAAGGCGAGCGTCGGGGAGCTGGTCGACAAGGGTGTGAAGGCCGACTACGTGCTGGCGGGGCCGCAGATGATCGGGGTGCCGCTCGGTGCCGCGCAGGCGGCGAAAGACGTTGCGGGCGTGCAGGATGTGGTGTCGCTGCGGGGCGTGGCGATGAAGGTCGGCGACGACCAGCAGTTCGGCACCTCGCCCAGCGGGTCGCTGGATCACGTGCTGAACTACGAGATCCGTTCCGGCACCGGCACTCTCGGCGACAACGACATCATGGTGTCGGAAACCGTAGCGGGGGAGCAGAATTGGCACGCCGGTGACCGGGTCGAGGTCACCAGTCTGGACAACAAGAAGTTCGGCGTCACGGTGTCCGGCATCTACAAGGACACGCAGCTGCTGGGGCCGATGGTGGTGGCCCCGGCGCTGTACAACCAGGTGATGCCGGTGGCGTTCCGAACCGATGTGCTCACGCTGGTGACGGCCGTGCCGGGCGCCGATATGGCCGAGCTGCGTGCCGGTCTGGAGAAGGCCACCGCGCCGTACGTGGTGGTGCAGGTGCAGGACCGCGAGGAGTTCAAGGGCGCGCAGGGGCAGCAGATCAACACCATGCTGGCGATCCTGTACGGGCTGCTGGCGCTGGCGGTGGTGATCGCCATCCTGGGCATCGTCAACACACTGGCGCTGTCGGTGGTCGAACGCCGCCGTGAGATCGGCATGCTGCGCGCGGTGGGGATGCAGCGATCCCAGGTGCGCCGCAGCATCTATCTGGAGTCGATGCTGATCGCGGTCTTCGGCGCGGTCGTCGGGGTCGTGCTGGGGCTCGGGCTGGGCGTCGGATTCCTGCGCACGCTCCGGGATCTGGGCCTGAGCACCATCACGGTGCCGTGGATTCAGGTGGTGGCGATGCTGATCGGTTCGGGTGTGGTCGGCGTGCTGGCCGCGCTGTGGCCGGGCGTGCGTGCCGCGCGCACCCCGCCGCTGGCGGCGATCGCGGACCTGTAGGCGGCACAGCCCGGGAGCGCCGCCGAGAGTGCCGCCGCCCGGTAGTGCTGCAGCCCCCGTCGTGATGCGGCACGGCGGTGGCTGCTGCTCCGCAGCCTCACGACCCGTCGGCTAGCTCTTGCCGGCGTTGGCGTGCGCCCAGGCCTGCACGTCGCCGCGGTCCAGTGCGACCGCCAGCAGGTCGGGGAAACTGTCCGGCGTGCAGGCGAAGGCGGGGACGCCGAGGCCCGCGAGGGCGGCGGCGTTGGCGTGGTCGTAGGCGGGCGCGCCGTCGTCGGACAGGGCCAGCAGGACCACCACCTGGACGCCCGATTCCCGCATGGCGGCGATGCGTCGCAGCATCTCGTCGCGGATGCCGCCCTCGTACAGGTCCGAGATCAGCACGAACAGGGTGTCCGCCGGGCGGGTGATCAGCTGCCCGCAGTAGGCGATCGCGCGGTTGATATCGGTGCCGCCGCCGAGCTGGGTGCCGAACAGCACGTCCACCGGATCCGCCAGCCGGTCGGTGAGATCCACGACGGCGGTGTCGAACACCACCAGCGACGTCCGCAGCGAGCGCATCGACGCCAGCACCGCGCCGAACACCGACGCGTATACGACGCTGGAGGCCATCGAACCGGACTGGTCGATCGCCAGCACCACGTCGCGATGCACCGCCCGGGCCTTGCGTCCGTAGCCGACCAGTCGCTCCGGTACGACGGTGCGGTGCTCGGGCAGGTAGTGCGCGAGATTGCGGCGGATCGTGCGGTCCCAGTCGATATCCCGCAGCCGCGGCCGCGACATGCGCGCCGCCCGATTCAGCGCACCGGATACGGCGGCGACGGTGCGGGCGGCGATGCGGCGCTCGATCTCGCGCACCACCTTCTCCACCACCGTGCGGGCGGTCTCCCGGGTGGTTTCGGGCATCGCCCGGTTCAGGCTCAGCAGGGTGCCGACCAGGTGCACATCGGGTTCGACCGCCTCCAGCAATTCCGGTTCCAGCAGCAGCTGGGTGAGGTCGAGCCGCTGCACGGCATCGCGCTGCAGTACCTCCACCACCGTCGAGGGGAAATACGTGCGGATATCACCCAGCCAGCGCGCCACCTTCGGCGCCGAACCGCCCAGCCCCGCCGATCGCTTCTCCGCCGCCGACTGTTCGTCGGCGTTGTACAGCGCCGACAGCGCCCGATCCATCGCCGCGTCCGCCGCGGGCCCCGCCCCGCCCAACTCCGGCTCGGCGGACGCGCCCAATACCAAACGCCAACGGCGAGACTGTGTTTCGTCGATAGGTTTGCTCGGTGTCATCCGGCGACCTCCAGGATGTCGGTGACCGCGCGCATGGCGAGCACGCCGCAGTGCGGATCGTGAATGCCGTCGGCGGGCGGGGTGGCGGCGACGGGGCCGCCGTCGCGAACGGCGTGGGCGATCGCTTGGCGCTCACCGGATTCGAAGGCGCCGAAGGTGCGGCGCAGCAGGGGGAGCGTGGCCACGAACTGATCGTCGTCGAGGCCGCGCAGCCAGGTGTCGACGAGGCGCAGCAGTTCCCGGTCGTGCACGAGCAGCAGGCCGCGGCCGCCCAGGAAGCCGTCGATCCAGGCCGCCTTCTCGGCCGGGGCGGGGCCGACCGACAGTGCGGCCGACAGCCTCCGGGCCGCCTCCGTGTCGTCGAAAATCCCTGCGTCGCACAGTAATCGGACCGAGCGGCCGACCAGCGCCCCGTGCACGTCGGCGCGGTCGGCGAGGGTTCGCAGGGCGGCCAGCCACTGCTCGGTCGCCCAGGTGTCCTCGCGCGTGGCGATGGCCAGGTGGGCGCCGTCGATCAGGCCGCGCACCTCGGTCGCGGCGTCGGTGTCCAATCCCGTCACCGCGCCGGGAAGACCCGCGCAGATCCGTACCAGCAGGCCGTCGGCGACGTGCGCGAGCGCCGCGACATCAGTGCCGCGCACGTCGCCGTAGCGCAGCGTGCGAACCAGGCCGGGGAGGGCGGCGAGCAGGTGGGTGACGTCGTGATCCAGCGCCGCGGCCGATTCCAGCCGGGCCACCAGGCCGCCGACGGCGCCGCCGAGATCGGCCAGCAGGGCTCGCTCGAGCGCCCCGCTGAGGTCGGCGACGGAGGATCCCGGCGCCGAGGCGGTGTCGAGCAGCTTCGCCTCGGCCGCCGTGCGGATCGTGGTGCCCCAGCGGGAGGCCTCGATGACGGCGACCGACAGCTCCGGTTCCCACTGCAGCGTCCACGTCTCGCGGAAGGTGCCGGTGTTGCGCACCTCGCCGACCGCCGGTGTGCCCCAGTCGATTCCGAGCAGCCGCAACCGGTGCAGCAGATGCGAGCGGGCCGTGTCCAGGTCGCGGCGCAGGTCCAGATCCAGCTGCCGGGCGGACGCCTGCCGGGGGAGCCGCAGCGACCGTGTCCGGGCCCGCAGGTCGGCATCGAGCGGGACGGTGGGGGTGTCGTCGGGTACCGACCCGAGCGCCTCGCCGACCACCAGCTCCGTGGTGATCAGTCGCAGCATGGTCTCGTCGCCGTCGCAGAGTACGGCCCGGGTGGCGTCGGTGACCTCCGAGAGTCCGGGCAGTGGCCGGCCGCGCAGCACCGCGAGGGTCTCGGCGAGCCTTACGGATTCGATGATGTGCGCGCTCGACACCGGCAGGTCGTGGACCCGCAGCGTGGCCGCGACCTTGGTCAGCCAGCGCACGACCGGCTGCTCGGTCTCGGTGAACAGGTGGTGGTACCACCCGGGCGAGGTGATCCCGGCGCCGTAGCCGGACGCTCCCGCCAGTCGCGAATGCGTCCACGGCACCCATGTCAGCGTCGCCTTCACCTTCGGCATCCCCTTGAGCAGCCGCGCGTCCGGCGCCGCCGGGCCGAGCCTGCCGTCGAGCGCGGGTGCGTGCCAGGCCCCGCACACGACCGCGAGCCGAGTAGCGCCCTCCTTCAACGCCTTTCGCATCGCCTGCCGCATGTATGCCTCGCGCCGCAAGGTATGCGCGTCGACCGGCTCGCGAATCGAACCGCCCTGCGGGGGTGCGTCCCGGTCGCGCGGATCAGACCCTCCGCGCGCCGGAGAATCGACGGGACCGTCGTTCGCGTCGGCCGATCCACGGGCGCTGTCTTCTCCGTCCGTGCTTCGAGCGCTGTCGCGCGTGTCCGCCGATTCGCGGGTGCTGCCTATTACGTCCGTGCCTCGAGTGCTGCCGTGGGTGTCCATCTCCTCACGGGCACTGCTCTCCGTGTCGGCTGTGCCGCGGGAATTGTCGTTCGTATCCGCTGTGCGGGCGGTACGCGAAAGGGGCACAGCCGCATCGGTTTCCGGGTCGGCGGTACCGGCGGATTCGCGCAGGGCCGCCATCGCTTCGGTGATCGCGTCGAAGGTGTCCGCGTCGGCGGTGGATTCGATGATCGCGTCCCACCAGCGCTCCGGATCGTCGTAGCCCGCGGCGGCGGCGAGTTCGGCGAGGGGATCGGTGCGGTCGCCGGGCTCGGCGTCCAGGGCGAGGGTGTGAGTGGCGGGCAGATCGCAGAAGCGCGCGGGCACCGCGTGTTCCACCGCGTAGCGCAGCGCCTGCCACTCGGGGGAGAACGTCGCGAAGGGCCAGAAGGCGGCGCGCGCGGGCGAGTCCGGCACATAGGCCAGCAGCGCGACGGGCGGATGCATGCCGTCGGCCGCGACGTGGCCCACCAGCGGATCGGCATCCGCCGGACCTTCGATCAGGATCATGTCGGGGCGGAAGGCATCCAGCGCCAACCGCAGCGAGCGCGCGGATCCCGGCCCGTGATGGCGAATTCCGAAGACCCGGGTCGCCGGGACCGGATCTGGGTCCGCACTCACCCGTGCACCTCGCGACAGGCACGATAGAAATCCGCCCAGTCCGCGCGTTCGCGCACGACCGCCTCCAGGTACTCGGTCCACACCACGCCGTCGGCGACCGGATCCTTGACGACCGCGCCGAGCACCGCGCCGGCGACGTCGGAGGCGCGCAGCACGCCGTCGCCGAAGTGCGCCGACAGGGCCAGGCCGCTGGTGATGACCGAGATGGCCTCGGCGGTCGAGAGCGTGCCGGACGGCGATTTGAGCTTGGTCCGCCCGTCCGCGGTGATTCCCGAGCGCAGCTCGCGGAATACCCGCACCACCCGGCGCACCTCCTCGGCGGCGGCCGGTACCGCGGGCAATTCCAGTGTGGCGCCGAGCTGTTCGACCCGGCGGGTGACGATGGCGACCTCCTCGTCCTCGTCCGCGGGCAGCGGCAGCACCACCGTGTTGAATCGGCGGCGCAGCGCCGAGGACAGCTCGTTGACCCCGCGATCGCGGTCGTTGGCCGTCGCGATCACGGTGAAGCCCTTGACCGCCTGCACCTCCGTGCCGAGTTCGGGCACCGGCAGCGTCTTCTCCGACAGCACGGTGATGAGCGCGTCCTGGACGTCGGAGGGGATGCGGGTGAGTTCCTCGACGCGCGCGACGGCGCCGCGGCGCATGGCCGTCATGATCGGCGAGGGCACCAGCGCGCCCTCGGTGGGCCCCTCCGCCAGCAGGCGGGCGTAGTTCCAGCCGTAGCGGACCGACTCTTCCGCGGTGCCGGAGGTGCCCTGGATCAGCAGCGTGGACGTCCCGCAGATGGCGGCCGAAAGATGTTCCGACACCCAGGTTTTCGCGGTGCCGGGCACTCCGAGCAGCAGCAGGGCGCGGTCGGTGGCCAGGGTGGCCACGGCCACCTCCATGAGCCGTCGCGGTCCGACATACTTCGGGCTGACGACCGTGCCGTCGTCGAGGGTGCCGCCGAGCAGATAGGTCACCACCGCCCAGGGCGACAGCCGCCACGACGGGGGACGCGGGCGGTCGTCGATCGCCGCCAGGGCGCGCAGTTCGTCGGCGAACGCCTGTTCGGCGTGCGGGCGCAGCAGATCGTCGGGTGCCTGGGTCGTGGTCACTGCAGCTCCTCGAGCATCGTGGTGCGTTGGGTCAGGTCGTGGGCGAGTTGATCGAAGGCGTGCTGCCAGGAGGGATCGGCGCAGCGGTGCGCCACGGCGGCGACGGTGCCCGTCACGGCGACCGGGAAGTGCACGGCGGCGGTCCGGAACAGGGTGCGGTACGAGGCGGGGGACAGGCCCGGGGCGCCGGGGCGCGCCGCCGCGAGCCGCTCGCGGTCCAGCAGCAGCCGGACCAGATGTTCGGCCAGTGGGACCGGCCAGGGCCGCGGCACCGCGCGGACCAGCAGTTCGAACTCCGCCAGCCAGCTGCTGTCCAGCTGCCGCAGATACCGCACCCGGTGGTCCAGCGGGAGCAGCGCGAACAGCTCCCGGCGCAGTTCCAGGTCGGCGCCCAGCGTCGGAGTGGCGGTCAGCACGTCGAACAGCGTTGCCGCCCACCGGGTATCGCGCTGGGCGAGTGCGGCGTCGGCCCATCCGGCGAACATCGGGCCGAGCATCTCGTCGGGCATCCGTGTCCGGACCGCCGCATCGGGTGTGTGCAGCAGGGTCTCCCAGTGCCGCAGCGGAGTGGCGGCCACGACCCGGCGCAGCCATTCGGCCGCGGAATCGGGTGCACCGTCGAGCCGGTAGGCGGTGGCGGCGGGGCGGTCCGCGATCCCGTCGCGGCGGTCGGCGTCGTCGAGGGTGCGGGGGAGCCGGGCCAGCAGCCGCGCATCCGACAGCGTCAGCCACCGCGCCGCGCGTTCCTCCATGCGGCGCGCGAACTCCGAATCGGGCAGGCGGGCAAGCAGATCCGCGGCGAGGCGGCGAGCGTCGGCACGGGAGTCGTCGAGTGCGGATTCCAGCAGCGGCTCGTCGGCCGTGGTGAGCCCGTCGCCGATGACGGCCAGCAGCTCCGCCCGTACCGGACCGGGTTCGGTGCGCCAACCCTCCGCCAGGATCCGGCGTGCGGCCTCGGGATCGCGGGCGCGCAGCGCCGCGAGCCACGCCCGCCGCTCGGCGGGGCGGCCGTGTGTCCAGACGTCGTCGCCGGTGTCGGCGCGGACCAGGTTCCGCCACTGTAGGTTGTGCCGGGCGAGCCAGCGGCCCCGCTCTCCTGCCAGTCGCAGCAGCGGATCCCGCAGTGCCACCTGGCTTCTCGCCTGCTCGAGCAGCAGGCTGCACAGCGCATCCGGAGCCCGGTGGTCGTGCGGAGCCGCCGCCTCGAACCATTCGGGCAGGAAGGGGGAGCGCTCGGTGAGCAGCCGTGCGAGCCGGGTCGCGGCGGGTTTCGGCAGTGCCGGTCGGTCGTCGTCGGCGGCGGGCTCGGGGAGTTCGGCCGTGCCCGGGGCCACGCCGCCCCGGTCGAATGCGTCCAGCAGTGCGGCGGTTTCGAGCAGTATCAGCGCCGGATCACCGGTCAGCCGCGCGGCCGGAGTCGCGACCGGCGCGGGCAGCCGGGCCGGATCCGGCGACCGCCGGGCGGTCCCCAGCAACGCCACCGAGGTCAGCTCGTCGGAGGAGGCGGCGGCGGAACCACCGACCGCCTCGATACCGACATCGACGATATCGCCCGCGGTGAACGCCGCGATCGGCACGAGCCCGTCGGGCGTCCACTCGCCGATCACGGTGACCGGACGGCCACCGGACAGCCCCAGCAGCTGCCACGGCTGCTCCGCCGTGCGCGCGAGCGGCAGCGCCGTCCCGTCGGATTCGGCCACGCACCAACCGTTCTCGCCCGCAACCGGCACCACCTCGCGAAGCAACATCGGCCACCCCCGCAGCCACGGATCCGCGCCCAGCGCTCGCGCATGCTCGGCCAGCGCCGCGGCAATGGTGCCGGAGCCGCCCGCCGAACGCCCCGGGACGGGATCGCCCGCGGTACCGCCACCCGCCTCGTGGGCCGTGGTGGCCCGGCGGCGGCCGCCGTGTGACAGGGGAGCGCCGTAGGTCTCGGTTTCGGTTGTGTCACAACAGCTTTCAGCGAGCGTTTCGAGGTCTCGCGGGTTCGTGGCGGCTTCGTCGCCGCGCGCTCCCGTGCCGGGCACCGGCGTATCGGGGATTGTCGTGAAAGGCTCCGGTGCGCCGTGGCGCTCGCCCCACAGTGCGCGCAGCGCGGCCGCGCCCGGATAGAAGTGCAGCCCGGCCTCGATCATCAATCCGGGCGCGGGCAGATCGGTGGGGAAGCCGGGACTGCCGAAACAGTGGTCGACGATCACGGCCCAGCGGCCGGTGCCGCGGCCGCGCAGCCAGGCCCGCCGGGTATACAGCCGTTCGTCCTCGGTGATGCGGCGGCCCAGCACCATCCACCGATCGCGTACCGCGGGCTCGTTCCGCACCGAGTCGACCGTGGTGGGATAACCGAGATGGGTGCGAGCGCTGGCCGCCAGGGCCGGGGCGAGCCCGTCGAGCCGCCGGTGCGCGGCCACCAGCAGGTGCAGGCGGCCGTACTCGCGCAGCAGCAGCGCGGGCCAGTCCTCGCGCACGATCACATTGCGAGGAAGTTGCCGCAGGGCCGAGGCGACCCCGGGCGCCTGCGCGTCCACCATGCGTGCCGCCACCGCCTCGAAGGCGCCGAAGGAGCGATCGGCCTGCGCCAGCCCGGTGCGAACCTGATCGCACAGCCAGACGTCGAGGTCTTCCAGCCCGGCCGCCACCCGGGCCCGGCGCTGTTCCGCTGTCGCGGCCTTCGGTGTCCGTGCCGCCGCCGGTTTCGCCGCCCGCTCCGCCCGCGTCACGATCCACTCCGCCGCGAAATCGGCGAGCTCGCACTCGTCCACGGCTCCGTCGGCCCAGTTCAGCAGCAGCGACAGCGCGTGTTTGCAGGGGAACTTCCGGCTCGGGCAGGAGCACTTGTACGCCGGACCGCCCAGGTCCACGATCGTGCGGTACGGCGTGGATCCACTGCCCCGGCACAGCCCCCACAGCGCGGATCCGCTCCAGCCCGCGCCCTGCCACCTGCCCTGCAGCTTCCGCGCGGCCGGGAGCGAGGCGGCATCCGGGGCCAGCGCGGCAACCTGCTCCGCCGTCCACCTCATGGGCTGCATCCCCGCTCGTGTCGTCGTCACCGCCGGCCCCCGCTCGCTCGTCTGACCGGATTTCTACTCCATCCCACCGACAAACTCGATCGCGTCCCCCGCTCGCCGTGCGATCATCGCCCGATGCCGACCTCTCGCCGTGACCTGCTGCGCTGGCAATTCGATCTCACCTGGGCCCTGTTCGACCTGCATCTGCGGGAACTCGTCCCGGACGACTACCGCTGGGAACCGGCGCCGCTGGTCTGGACCGTCCGGCCGGGCCCGGACGGCTCGTGGATCCCGGACTGGTCCGACACCGAACCCGATCCGATTCCGGTGCCGACCATCGCCTGGCTCACCTGGCACATCGGCTGGTGGTGGTCGGTGACCCTGGACCACGCCGAGGGCAGTCCGGCCCGCGACCGCGGCGACGTCCACTGGCCCGGCGAGGAGCAGGTCCCCGACTGGCTGGACGACCTGTGCGACCGCTGGCGCACGCGGCTGGACAGCTATACCGAGGCCGATCTCGACGCGCCCGCCGCATTCCCCTGGGGCGAGGACGCGGACAACACGATCGCCCACACGGCCGCCTGGGTGAACGCGGAACTGATGAAGAACGCCGCCGAGATCGGTCAGCTGCGGCTGCTGCGCGCGGCCCGATAGGTTCGCTGGCCGGTAGCGAACCAATTGTGGTGGCGCAGAAGATGATTGCAATGTTAAGCAGTCTTGCTTATCTTGCCGGATTCTGGCATTCTGACCTGTTCGGTTGATCCGAGCCACCCGATTTCGGGTGAACCCCGTAGAACTGCCCGGCCGGGACGGCCGAGGGGTGGACATCGGCCGGATCAACCGTATCGATGGCCATAGCGTCCCGCCCGGGCCGGTTCGCCCGGATACGCTGTCGTGGGCGCGGATTCATCGCCCATCCGGTAGCGTTCGGCACGACGTGGGGTCCGTCGCGGGCCCGCACGACGTGGATGACCGAACGCGCGAGGAGGGCAGTTGGGGGAAGGGCTGCAGGATGTCGTGCCGCGGTTGCCCGAGTTGGTATCCCGCCGCTTGGACTCCGACCCGACCGTCACCCCCGATGTCGCTCGCACGGTGCTGGACGCCCTCGGCGGCGAGCCCGACCGCACCCACTCCGGCCTAGGGCACACCGGAATCTTCCTGCGCGCCATCCGGGTTCGCGGCTTCCGGGGGATCGGCCCGGCCGCGGCGCTGGAGGTGCAACCGGGGCCGGGGCTCACACTGGTCGTCGGCCGCAACGGATCGGGCAAGTCCAGCTTCGCCGAGGCCGCCGAGCTGGCGCTCACCGGCGTCAACCGCCGCTGGGAGGGCCGCTCCGCGGTCTGGCGGGAGGGCTGGCGAAATCTGCACGACGGCAGCGTCTCCCGAATCGATCTGGAACTGACCACCGCGGGCCCGGACGGCGAACTCACCATCACCCGGGAATGGCCGGACGGCGCCGACCTCACCGGCGGCACGTGGACGCAGCGGCGAAAGGACGGCGCGCCCACCGAATTTCACGCCGAGGGCTGGGCGCGGGCGCTGGAGCTGTATCGGCCGTTCCTGTCCTACAGCGAGCTCGGCGCCCTCGTCGACGGCCGGCCCAGCGATCTGTTCGACGCCCTGCATCAGCTGCTCGGCCTCGACGATCTCACCGCGGCGCAGGAGCGCACCCGCATCCGGCGGCTCGAATTGGAGCGTGCCGCACGGCAATCGCGCGACGAGCGCAGCGCGCTGCTGGTGGCGCTGTCCACCGTCGCCGACGAGCGCGCCACCCGGGTCGCGGAGCTGCTACGGGCAACGCCGCCGGATCTGAAGGCGATCGGAAGGGAGCTGGCGGGCGCGCGGCACGATCCGACGGGTGCGGCCGCCCTGCAGGCCATACTCCGGTTGCGGCTGCCGGAGCCGGCCGAGGTCGATGCCGCCGCAGTCGATGTCGACCGGTGCGCCGCGGATCTGGCCACGCGCTCGACGGGAGATACCGAATCCGAACTGCGCGTGCTGGATCTGCTGCGCCGCGCCCGCACCCATGTCGACGCCGCCGGAGCCTGTGCCTGCCCGGTCTGCGGCCGCGGCGCCCTCGACCAGTCCTGGCAGCGCGAGACCGATGCCCAGATCGCCCGCCTCACCGATCGCGCGGCGGCGCTCACCGCCGCCCGCGTGGCGCTGGAGCAGGCCGTCGACCGGGCGCGGCTCCTGGTGAAACCGGTTCCGGCGGAACTGGATCCGCCCCCGCCGCAGGCGCCGAACGTGGATACCGGCCCGGCGCGGCGCACCTGGTCGGCGTGGGCGGCACTCAGCGATACCGGCTACGACCCGGACCTGGCCGACCGGCTCCGCGTAGCGCACGCGGACGCGGTACGCGGCCTGGAGACGCTGCGCCGTTCGGCCCGTAAGGAATTGGATCGTCTCGACGCGGTGTGGACCCCGCTGGTGCCGCGCATCGCCGCCTGGCTGCAGGAGGCCACGGCGGTGGCCGCGGCCGAACCGGAACTGCGCACCATGCGCCGCGCCGAGGAGTGGCTCAAGTCCGCCGCGGCGGGCCTGCGCGACGAGCGGATGGCGCCGCTGGCCGATCACGCCCGCCGCATCTGGCGCGGACTGCGCCAGCAGAGCAACGTGGACCTGGGCGCGATTCGCCTGCAGGGCAATGCCGGAGCCACCCGCAAGGTGCTGCTGGACGTCACCGTGGACGACACCGGCGGCACCGCGCTGGGCGTGATGAGCCAGGGCGAGCTGCACGCGCTGGGGCTGGCGCTGTTCCTGCCGCGGGCCACCGTGCCGGAGAGCCCGTTCGGCTTCGTCGTCATCGACGATCCCGTGCAGGCGATGGATCCGGCCAAGGTGGACGGGCTGGCCCGGGTGTTGGCCGCCGCCGCGCGCAGCGGCCGACAGGTCGTGGTGTTCACCCACGACGAGCGCCTGGCCGAGGCGGTGCGGCGGCTGCGCCTGGACGCCACCGTGCTCGACGTCCAGCGGCGGGAGCGTTCCACGGTCGAGATCCGGGTCGCCGAGGATCCGGTGCGCCGCTACCTCAGCGACGCCAACGCCCTGCTGCGCACCCGGCAGCTGCCCCGGGCCATCGCCGCGGAGCTGGTCGTGACCTGCTGCCGCTCGGCGATCGAGGCGGCCGCGCTGGCCCGGGCCCGGCGCACGCTGCTCGGCGCCGGCGTCGACCATCGGGAGGTGCAGCGTCGCGTGGACGCCGCCCGCACCACCTGGGAGAAGGTGTCGCTGGCGGTGTTCGGCGATCCGGACCGGGTCGACGATCTCAACGCCCTGCTCGACCGCGAGGCGGCCTGGGCGCGGTCGGTGCTGCGCGACGCGGCCGCGGGAGCGCATATCCGGATCGATCGGGGCGGCGGCGAACTGCTTTCCGGCACAAGGAAACTCGTCAAGTGGATCAATCCCTGACCCCGACCGTGGCCGAGCGCCTGGCCGCCGCCGACGAGCTGCTGCGCGGCTCGGTCACCGACGCGGGCGGGCTGTGGTCGCGCGCGACGGTATGGATCCTGCGCATCGTGCTGGAGCAGTCCATCGATCAGCTGTGGCTGCGGGTGGCGCCGCCGCTGGCGCGCTGCAGCATGCGGGCGCAACTGCTGGCCCTCGAGTCCTATACCGGCGCCGATACCGCCGCCCGGATCGCCGCGCTGTGGGCGACGCTGTCGCGGGCGGGGCACCACCAGGACTACGAGCTGGCGCCGACGGTCGTCGAGCTGCGTGGCTGGTACGACGAAACCACCCGGCTGACCGAGGAACTGGAGGGGCTGGGCCGCGCCGCGGACATATCGGCGAGCTCTGGATAATCGACGAATGCCCGATCGTCCCGCCGTGACCGCACCGTGCCCCTGCCGCAGCGGCGAGACGTTCGTCGAGTGTTGCGGACCCCGCCTGGACGGCAGCGGGCCCGCCCCGACCGCCGCGGCGCTGATGCGGTCGCGGTATACGGCCTTCGCCGTCGGCGACGCCGACTACCTGATGAAAACCTGGCACCCCCGCACCAGGCCGCGGCGGCTGACCCTCGACCCGCGGCGGCGCTGGCTGTTCCTGGAAATCGAGCGCACCGAGCAGGGCGGACCGTTCGACAACACCGGCATCGTCGAATTCCGCGCCCATTACCGGGACGGGGACCAGCGGGGGTTCCTGCACGAATGCAGCAGGTTTGCCAGGGAGCGCGGCGCCTGGGTGTACATCGATGGTGATATCGAATTGTAACGTTTGCTATGAATGTGCTCACAAGGGTTGCGATCGTCCCGCCGCGCTCATAATGTTCCGGATAGAAATACGACGGGACCGAAGCAAAGGGGTTGCTGGAAGAAAGTTTTCACGCAAATCCGCCCCCGATGCCTCGCGTAGGGTTCGGATATGCCACACGTCGCGATCGAGTACTGCACCCAGTGCCGCTGGCTGTTACGGGCGGGCTGGATGGCCCAGGAATTGCTGAGCACCTTCGGCACGGAGCTGTCGCAGGTGGCCCTGGTTCCGGGTTCGGGTGGGGTCTTCCGCATCACGCTCGACGGCGAACAGATCTGGGAACGCAAAGCCGACGGCGGGTTTCCCGAGATCGCGGTACTCAAGCAACGGGTCCGCGATCGCATCGATCCCGATCGCGACCTCGGCCACATCGATCGCGCCTGACCGGGTGTCACCGAATCGATACAGCCGTCGGACATGATCTCGGACGTACTCTCGTTGGAAGGGAGTACGAGGAGGTGCGGAAGATGAGCACTCAATACTTCGAGCCGGCAGCCCCGGGCATGGATGAAGTGGGTCCCGGACCCGTCGCGCGGACCACGGCCGGCGACGTGCGCGGTGTGCGGGAAGGATCGGTGCACGTCTGGCGCAGCATTCCCTATGCGGCCGCACCCGCCGGACCGAAGCGGTTCCGCCGCCCCCAGCCGCCCGAGCCGTGGGACGGGACGCGCGACTGCACGGAGTTCGGCGAGATCGCCCCGCAGTCGATGGGCGCCATGGTGCCGGTGGACTCCGGCCTGCGGATGGGGGAGGACTGCCTGTGGGTGAACGTCTGGGCGCCCGCCGCCACCTCCGACGAGCCGCGCCCCGTGATGGTGTGGCTGCACGGCGGCGCGTACTGCCTCGGCACCGCGGCCCAGGGCATCTACGACGGCGGCAAGCTCGTCGAGACCGGCGGGGTCGTCGTGGTGGGGGTCAACTACCGGCTCGGCGCGCTCGGCTTCCTGGACCTGTCCTCCCTCGGCCACGACTTCGTGCCCAACCTCGGCCTGCACGATCAGGTCGCCGCCCTGGAGTGGGTGCGTGACAACATCGCGTCCTTCGGCGGCGATCCGGGCAATGTCACCGTCTTCGGCGAGTCCTCCGGCGCCGGCTGCGTCACCGCGCTGCTCACCTCGCCGCGGGCCGCCGGGCTGTTCCACCGCGCGATCGCCCAGAGCCCACCCGCGACAACGGTTTTCGGACCGGAGCGGGCGGCGGGCGTGGCGCGCCGATTCCTCGATCTGCTGGAGCTGCCGCGGGAACGGGCGAGCGAACTGCTGGAATGCCCGATCGAGCGGATCGTCGACGCCGCGGGCATCCTGCTCGACGAGGTGCCGCTGCAGTCGCCGGGCCGTCTGGCGGCCGCGCCCGTGGTCGACGGCGACCTGCTGCCCGCCTATCCGACCGACCGCTTCCAGGAGGGCCGCTCGCACCGGGTGCCGCTGCTCATCGGCACCAACCGGGAGGAGGCCTCGCTGTTCCGGTTGTTCCGCTCGCCGATCATGCCGGTCACGCCGGACGCGGTGAACGCCATGCTGAACGCGGTGGCCGCCGACCATCCGGAGCTGCCCGCCGAGCGCATCGCCGAAATCACCTCCGCCTACCCGGATCTGGACAAGATGCGCGGCGCCCTGGCGATGTCCACCGACGCCGCCTTCCGGATGCCCGCGCACTGGGTGGCCGATGCGCACTCCCGCCACACCCGCACCTGGATGTACCGCTTCGACCAGGCCACCCCGATGCTCAAGGCGGCCCGGGTCGGCGCCGGTCACGCCACCGAATTGCCCTATGTCTTCGGCAATTTCGGCACCCTGAACCACGATCCGACGTTCTGGCTGGGCGGCCGCAAGGCCGCGACGGAGGTATCGGGCCGGATGATGCGCCGCTGGCTGGCCTTCGCCGAGCACGGGGTGCCCGCGGCCCTCGACGGCTCCAAACACTGGCCGCCTTACCGCGAGTCCACCCGCACCACCCTGGTCATCGATGCCGCCGATCGCGTCGTCGACGACCCGGACCACGACCTGCTCACAGCCTGGGGCAACCAGGTCGTCGGCTTCAGCTGATTCCTGCCACGAACACGCCGGAATGACCGGGGAGGACGGTTTCTAGACCGTGGCCGTCTGCTCGGCGCGCTGACCGAGCAGGACGGGCAGGTGGCTGTAGCCGTGCAGGGTGAACAGTGGTCGCCGCTGCGGCGTGCCCGAGAGCTTCAGGTCCGGGAAGCGCTCGAACAGGGCACGCAGCGCGTACGTGCCCTCCATGCGGGCCAGGCTGGCGCCGAGGCAGACGTGGATGCCCGACGAAAACGTCAGGTGCTCTTTGGCATTGGCGCGGGTGATGTCGAAACGGTCCGGATTCTCGAAGACCTTCGGGTCGCGGTTGGCGCCCGCGAGCAGCAACACGACCGTGGTGCCCTCCCGCACCGGCGCACCGCCGAGCTCCAGGTCCCGCCCGGCGATCCGCGCGGTGTTCTGCACCGGCGCGTCGAAGCGCAGCACCTCCTCGACGGCGTTCGGCCACAGCTCCGGCTCCTCGCGCAGGCGGGCCAGCTGGTCGGGGTGGTTCAGCAACTGGACGACGCCGTTGCCGATGAGGTTCACGGTGGTCTCGAACCCGGCGCCCATCAGCAGCGTCGCCGACGCCTTGAGTTCGCGGTCGTCCAGCTCACCGGCCGTCACCAGGCCGGAGAGAATGTCCTCGCCGGGCTCGCGGCGCAGCCGGGCGATGTGGTCGTCGAGGTAGCGGTCCATTTCCACGATCGCGGCCGAGGCGGTGCGGTTGGTGCGCCAGCTGGTTCCGATATCCAGCAGCGGCGAGGCCGCATCACCCCAGGCGAGAAACCGTTCGCGCTCGTGGTCGGGAAAGCCGAGCATCTCGGAGATGATCGCGATCGGGACCTGTGAGGCATAGGCGGCCACCAGATCCGCGGAGCCGCCGGACGGCAGGGCATCCAGGAGCTCCACGGTCACCGATTCGATGCGCTCCCGCAGCCGCCCGATCGCGCGCGGGGTGAATGCCGACGCCACCGGCTTGCGCATCCGGGTGTGGTCGGGCGGATCGATCACCAGCATGGAGGGCGGGCTCACCGGATTCGGCGGCAGCTCGGTCCGCTCCATGAAGCGCCGTAGCGGCTTGGGTACGAACCCCTCGGCGGCGGCGACACCGAAGGTGTTGTCGCGCAGCACGGTACGGCACAATTCGTGATCGGTCGTGGCCCACCCGAGCGGAGTGCGCACGATCCGACCCTGTGCCCGCAGCGATTCCAGCAGCGGCACCGGATCCTCGACCGCGGCGGGTGCGGACATCAACTGCGCCAGCGCTTCCCCGCGCCGGGAGTAGGTCTTCAACACCAGTCGCGGCCCGCCCTGCACCACCAACCACCGAAACCAGTACCGCGGCTTCATCGCCATCCCCGTTCGTCGTCCGGCTCTGCTCTCACCGTACGGAACAATGCCCCGGAGTGAAACGTCCCACAGTCGGAGCACAACCCCTACCCGGGTAGGACAACCGACCAGTCCGTCGCGTCAAGTCCCGCACCAGCCCTCGCCGCACCCTCTGCGTGTTCCCGCACCCCCTGTAGCGCTCTGCAACGGGTGCGCGAACGCGCAAGGCGTGCGTGAAGCGTGGTGCTCGGGGGGTGGGGGGTGGTTAGGGGCGGGTGGTGGTGACGTGTTCTGTGCGGATGTGGTTGTCGAGCTTGGTGGGGTCGGGGTTGACGACCTGGAGGAGGGAGGCGCCTGCGGTGTAGACGGCGAGTAGGCCGTCGATCAGTTCGGTCGGGGTGTCCCACGGGGTGCTGGACAGCACTCGGTCCTCGGCGGAGAATCCCTGGCGGGCAGCGGATTTGCGGGCCTCGGCGAGTACATCGGCGACCGGCATGCCGTCCAGGGCGACACCCACCCCGCCGGGGAGGAACTGGTCGCCGTGCGTGCGCACCGACGTCGCGAAGTCGGTGACGCCCAGCGGCAGATCGCGTACCGGGAGGCCCATCGGATCCAGCGACAGCGCCGCCACCTCGGCGACGTCCTCGACATCGGTGAGCCGGTCGGCGGTGACCAGCGCCAGCTCGGCGTCCTCGTCCGGCCGCAGCACCACCTCGGCGCCGGCCCACCAGCAGCCCAGCAGCACCGCCGCGGTCTGCCAGTGCGCGGGCAGCAGCACGGCGACCCGGCCGCCGGGCGTGATGCCGAATTCGTCGCGGATCAGGTTGGCGGTCTTGGCCGCCCAGTTCGCCAGCGTCAGCGCGGACAGCTCGATGCGGGCGCCGGTGGCGTCGTCGTAATACGTGATCCGGGGTCCGGCGGGGTCGCGGGCGAGGATGGGATCGAGCAGGGCCTCGGTGACGGTCTGGTTCAGTTCACGCATTTCGGTCCGTTCTGGCCGGCATCGATGGGTGGTGCCGGCGGCACCGGAGTCGCCGTGCCCGTCCCCGAGGACCCGGACAGGTCGAACAGGCTGCCCGCCGCCGAACCCGGACCAGAGTAGTCACCGGCGATCACCACCCGCACCGCCCCCTCGGGCAGTCCGGACTCCGCCATCACGGGCAGCCCGCCCAGGGCCTTGGCCACCGCCTTCGCCTTCTCGTCGGAGGTGGAACCGGCCAGCACCCGGCTGCTCTGCACCGGCCCGCCGATCCAGTTGTCCACCGTGCCGGTGCGGAAACCCTTGCCCACCAACGCCTGACCGACCTGCCCGGCCAGGCCGGGGGTGCCGCTGGCGTTGTACACGTCCGCGGTGACCTTGGACGGGGCGACCGCGCCCGAATCGTCGTCGCCGGACTTCCCGCCGACCATGCCCGCGACGTATGCCTTCACCGCCGACGGATCCACCTTCACCACCGATTCGCCGTCGGCGGTGCTGCCGTTGAGGTCCTTGACCGGAATCGTCTCGAACTTCACCTGGCCGCCGGACAGGTCCTGCAGCTGCTGCAGGAACTGCACCACATCCCAGTCCTCGTCGAGCACGATGGTGCGCCCGACCGCATCGCTGAGCTGCTGCAGCTTCCCCGGATTGGCGAGGATTCTCGCGCTCAGCGTCTGCTGCACCAGCGACGCCATGAACACCTGCTGGCGCACGATCCGGTCCAGGTCGCCGCGCGGCAGATCGTGGCGCTGGCGCACGAAGCTCAGCGCCTGCGGCCCGCTCAACCGCTGCTCCCCGGCCGGGAAGTCCGCGCCCGACAGCGGTTCGTCGACTGCCTCGTTCAGGCACACCTCGACACCGCCGACCGCATCGGTGAGCAGGACGAAACCGAGCAGGCTGACCTCGGCGTAATGGTCGACGGTGATCCCGGTGAGACCCGCGACCGATTTGATCAGCGCCTGCCGCCCGGTCTGGGTGGACTGCTGTTCCGCGTCGGCATCCGATTTACCCTGCGCGAGCAGCTTGGCGCGGGCGCCCTCCTTGGCGTTCCCGTACGCCGAATTGATCTTGCCCATCCCGGCTCCCGGGATGTCGACATAGGAGTCGCGGGGGATGGAAACGGCGGTGGCGGAGCTGCCGTCGTTGGGCACGCGAACCAGCACGATGGTGTCGGTGTTGGTGCCGACCTCGTCGCCGGCGTGCAGCATGGCCCGCTCGTCGTCGCTGAGCGGGTTGCCGTGCGCGTCGGTGCGGCTGTCGATACCGACCATCAGGATGTCGGTGGCACCGTCCTTGGCGCCGCCCAGGCCCAGGTTGCCGATCCGGTTGATCCCGGAGATCAGGCCGTCGACGCTGTGCCAGCCGAATCCGGTGACGACGAACACGATGGCGGCGGCGGCCATGGCCAGCGTCCGCGCCGATCGGTTCGGCGGCCGTCCCCCGACGCCCCGCCGCGCCCGATTGCCGTGGAGCGGCGGCAAACCGGCGCTGCGCGGCCGCACCGATTCACTTCGGCTCTCCGGCACTCTTCCGTTCCTTTCGGGCATTTCGCCCAACCCCGGCCTGACGGCCCCGTACAGTGATTGGTTTCCCCGGAACGAGGCTAGCCAACGCGGCGGCGCCGACGGTTCAACCGCTGATGGCGCGGCGTGCCAGACTGGCCGCGTGACTGCTGTGCCCCCGCCCGCATCTCCCGGAGACGCTGCCTCGACCGGTACCGCCCCGTCGCCCGACGGTGCCGTATTTGCGCAGGTTGCGTCGTCGCCGGGGAGCGCCGCCGGGGAAGCACGGCGGCTCGTTGTCACCGGGGCCGCGGGTCAGCTCGGTCGTGCCTTGCTCGCACTGGCACCCGATGCCGTCGCACTGGGCCGCCGCGATCTGGACATCACCGATCCCGAGGCGGTACGGGACGTGCTGCGTCCCGGCGACACGGTGGTGAACTGCGCCGCCTACACCGCTGTCGACGCCGCGGAGTCCGATCCCGACGCCGCCTTCGCCGGTAACGAGACGGGCCCTGCCGTGCTCGCGGCCGCCTGCGCCGAGGTGGGCGCCGGGCTGATCCACCTTTCCACCGACTACGTATTCGACGGGACCGCCGACAAGCCCTACGAACCCGACGATCCGACCGGCCCCACGAGCGTCTACGGGCGATCCAAACTGGCGGGCGAGCGGGCGGTGCTGCGGCTGGCCCCGTCCGCGCACATCGTGCGCACGGCCTGGGTGTACACCGGCGACCACGGCGATTTCGTCGCCACCATGCGGCGGCTGGAACGCGAGCGCGACACCGTCAAGGTGGTCGACGACCAGATCGGTTCGCCGACCTTCGCCCCCGACCTGGCCGCCGCGCTGCTGGACCTGGTCGCGCGCCGCGCTGCGGGCGCCCCCGTGCCGCCGATCCTGCACGCCACCAACGCGGGCCGGGCGAGCTGGTTCGATCTGGCCCGCGCGGTCTTCGCCGGTGTCGGCGCCGATCCGGAGCGGGTGCGGCCGTGCACCAGCGCCGAATTCCCGAGTCCCGTACGGCGCCCGGCCTATTCGGTGCTGTCGGACCGCACCTGGATCGATGCCGGGCTGAATCCGCTGCGCGATTGGCGCGATGCACTGGGGGACGCGCTGCATCGCCTCGCCGACTAGGCTGCACGGTCGTGAGTGAGCGAACCCCCGACACAGCGCGCCCGAGCCTGGCGGTCGTCACGGTGACCTATTCCCCCGGTGAGCATCTCGAGCACTTCATCAGCACCCTGGCCACCGCCACCGACGAGAAGCCGCAGGTCATCCTGGCCGACAACGGTTCGACCGACGGAACTCCCGAGCTGGCCGCGGAGGCGAACGAGCACGTGCGCCTGCTACGCACCGGCGGCAACATCGGCTACGGCGGCGCCATCAACCGCGCCGTCGCCGAGATCGACCCCGAGATCGAGTTCATCGTCCTCGCCAACCCGGACATCCGCTGGGGCACCGACTCCATCGATGAGCTGCTGGCGGCCGCCGAGCGCTGGCCGCGCGCGGGTGCGGTGGGCCCGCTGGTGCGCGAGCCCGACGGCAGCCTGTACCCGTCCGCGCGCGCGGTGCCCGGCCTGCTCGACGGCGCGGGGCACGCCGTGCTCGGCACCGTCTGGCCCGGCAACCCGTGGACCCGCAGCTACCGGCAGGAGAACGAACAGATCTCCGAGCGCACCGTCGGCTGGCTGTCGGGCTCCTGCCTGCTGGTGCGCCGCGCCGCCTTCGATGCCATCGACGGATTCGACTCCCGTTACTTCATGTACATGGAGGACGTCGACTTCGGCGACCGCATGGGCCGCGCCGGCTGGCACAATGTATTCGTGCCGTCCGCGGAGGTCACGCACGCGAAGGGCCATGCGGCCGGGCGCAATCCGGAGGCCATGCTGCCCGCCCATCACGCCTCGGCGTACCGCTTCCAGGCCGATCGGCATCCGCACTGGTGGCAGGCGCCGTTGCGGCTGGCGCTGCGCGCCGGACTTGCGATTCGCTGCAAGCTTGCGGTTCGATCTGCGCTGCGCGAGCTGCGCGCGGCGCAGCAGCAGTAGTGCGCGAAGAGTTGAACCACGCGCGCGTGGACCGAACCTGAACAGGGGAGATTGATGCCGGACACCGACACCAGGCCCACCGCCGACAACGGGACCGATGCCGTGATCCTGGTCGGCGGCCAGGGCACCCGGCTGCGCCCGCTCACGCTGTCGGCGCCCAAGCCGATGCTGCCGGTGGCCGGTCTCCCGTTCCTGCACCATCTGCTCGCCCGCATCGCCGACGCCGGGATCACCCACGTCGTGCTCGGCACCTCGTTCAAGGCGGAGGTGTTCGAGGAACACTTCGGCGACGGCGCGGACCTGGGTCTGGAGCTCGAGTACGTCACCGAGACCGAGCCGCTGGGCACCGGCGGCGGCATCCGCAACGTGCTGCCGAAGCTGCGCGCCGACACCGTGATGGTGTTCAACGGCGACGTGCTCGGCGGCACCGACCTGGGCGCGGTGCTCGATACCCACGTCTCCGCCAATGCCGATGTGACGCTGCATCTGGTGCGGGTCAGCGATCCGCGCGCGTTCGGTTGCGTGCCGACCGACGACACCGGCCGGGTGACCGCGTTCCTGGAGAAGACCCAGGACCCGCCGACCGATCAGATCAACGCCGGATGCTATGTGTTCCGGCGCGAATACATCGAGAAGATTCCCGCCGGGCGCCCGGTGTCGGTGGAGCGCGAGGTGTTCCCGTCGCTGCTGGCCGAGGGCGCGCACATCCAGGGCCATGTCGACACCTCGTACTGGCGCGATATGGGCACCCCCGAGGATTTCGTCCGCGGCTCCGCGGACCTGGTGCGCGGCATCGCCCCCTCGCCCGCGCTGCCGGGGCAACGCGGAGAGTCCCTGGTGCACAACGGCGCCGGGGTCGCGCCGGGTGCGCTGCTGATCGGCGGCACCGTCGTCGGTCGCGGCGCGGAGGTCAGCGCCGGCGCCCGGCTGGACGGTGCGGTGCTGTTCGACGGCGCCCGCGTCGAGGCCGGGGCCACCGTGGAGCGGTCCATCATCGGTTTCGGCGCCCGCATCGGCCCACGCGCCCTGGTCCGCGACGCCGTGATCGGCGACGGCGCCGAGGTCGGTGCCCGCTGCGAACTACTACGCGGCGCCCGCGTCTGGCCCGGCGTCGAAATCCCCGACGGCGGCATCCGCTTCTCCACCGACGTCTGAGCACCGCATCGGAAATTCGCCGCTCACGGAGTTGTGAGCGGCGAATTCTGTTGCGGGGACCGGTATTCCGTGTCAGGCGGCCGCAGGGATGGGCTGCGGGACCGGCTTGCCGACCGCGCGCCGCTCGCGGATCAGCAGCGCGCCGGTCAGGGCCATGCCGACCGCGGTGAGGCCGTGCACGCCGAAAGCCATTGCGGCGGAACCGTGGTGACTCAGCACGGTGATCATGTCGCCGACGGGAGCGAGGGCGAAGGTGAGTACCGCGATGCCGAGGGCGAAGCGCTGCCGGGCGAGGAGCAGGACCAGGATCACCATGCCCGAGGTGACGTCGCGGACTCCCTTGATATTCAAGAACGCGGCGGCCTCGCCGTGCGGCCAGGCCGGCAGTCCGAAGCCGGCGGCCGTCGACTCGGGCGCTACCAGGAAGCCGGTGCCGAAGTAGAAGACGAAGGCGACGAGGGCGAGGACGAGGGCGGTGGCGATGCGGGAGAGATTCATCAGGTGCTCCAAAATCTAGCGCTGCTAAATGATAGAGCAACGTTAACTCGTGCACGGCTCGCTTGTCTAGCGGTGCTAGAATTTGGGCGATGAGCACGCAGACACGAAAAGAACGCCAGCGCGCCGAGCGGCATCAGCAGATCATCGACACCGCCCGCGAGATAGCCGAGGCGCAGGGCTGGGATGCGGTGACGGTGCGCCGCCTGGCCGATGCGATCGAATACAGCCAGCCGGTGCTCTACAGCCATTTCGCGGGCAAGGACGCGATCCTCGCCGCCGTGGCCGAGCAGGGCTGCGCCGAGCTGGCCGAGCGCTTCCGCCGGTTACGCACGGCCGCCGCGACTCCCGAACACGCGGTGACGGCGGTCGCCCGCGGCTACCTGGAGTTCGCGCGCACCAGCCCGGCCCTCTATGACGCCATTTTCGTGCTCGATGTGGATCTGAAGTTCGGCCCCGACGCACCGCAGGCCCTGCGCGACGCCTTCGGTGAGCTCCGCGCGGTGTTCACCCCGTTCGCCGGCGACGACGATCCGGAGCCGTTCACCGAGGTCGCCTGGAGCGCACTGCACGGCCTCGCCACCCTCGACCGGGACGGCAGGCTGCGCCCCGACCTCCGCGACCAGCGCCTGGCCATTCTCGTGCGGCACTGGACCCGCGACTGAAATCCGTTGACCCGGTTGGTCTCCCGGGAACGCCCCGCGGCCGTCGTCGACCAGCCGCCGGGTGACTCTGGTCATGGTCGCGGGCCGGGCGGTCCGGTGGGCATACAGTGGGAAATATGGCGGACGCTGTAGTGGTCGGGTCGGGGCCGAACGGGCTTGCTGCGGCTGTGATTCTCGCCCGGGCGGGGCTCGAGGT
Source organism: Nocardia mexicana NBRC 108244 (assembly GCF_001613165.1). Lineage (GTDB taxonomy): Bacteria > Actinomycetota > Actinomycetes > Mycobacteriales > Mycobacteriaceae > Nocardia > Nocardia mexicana. The sequence goes on along the minus strand of NZ_BDBV01000002.1, from coordinate 35,362 downwards.
CGAGGTGCGCGAGGCCGCGGACACCATCGGGGGAGGGTGCCGGACCTCGGAGCTCACCCTGCCGGGATACCGGCACGACGTGTGTGCGGGCGCGCATCCGATGGCGCTGGCGTCACCGTTTTTTCGCGCCTTCGATCTGGCCGCGCACGGTGTCGACCTGCTGGCGCCCGATGCCTCCTACGCCCACCCGCTGGACGGGGGAGTGGCCGGTGTGGCGTGGCGCGACCTGGACCGGACGGTGGCCGACCTGGGGCGTGACGGCGGCGCCTGGCGCCGGTTGTTCGGGCCGCTGGTGGCGAACTGGGAGCGGCTCGTCGAGCTGGGGATGTCGGATCTGCGGCATCCGCCGCTGGACGCGGTGACCGGGGTGCGATTCGGGCGCAGGTTGCTCGAGCAGTCGAGTCCGCTGTGGGATCTGCGTTTTCGCGAGGAGGTCGCGCCGGCCTTGTTCACCGGTGTCAGCGCGCACGCCATCACGCCGCCGCGGGCGTTCTCTGCCGCCGGGGTCGCCCTGCTGCTGGGCAGCCTGGCACATGCGGGCGGCTGGCCGGTGCCGCGCGGCGGGAGCCAGGCCATCGTGGACGCGCTGGCCGCCGACATCGAGCTGCACGGCGGCCGCGTCGTGACCGGGCACCGGGTCGACTCGCTCGCCGAATTCGACAGTGCGCGAACGGTTCTGCTGGATACCGCCCCCGCCGAGCTGCTGCGCCTGGCGGGTGATCGGCTGCCCGCCCGATACTCGCGGCAACTGCGGCGATTCCGCTACGGCGGCGCCGCGTGCAAGGTCGACTTCGCGCTGTCGGGCCCGGTGCCGTGGCAGGCGGAGGGCTGTGCGAGCGCGGGCACCCTGCACCTGGTCGGCACCCGCGCCGAGGCCGTCATCGCCGAAAAGGCCGTGGCCGCAGGCGAACACGCGGAGCGCCCGTACGTCCTCGCGATCCAGCCCGGGGTCGTGGACCCGACGCGCGCGCCGGAGGGCGGCCACACGCTCTACGCCTACGCGCACGTGCCCAACGGCTCCACCCGCGATGTCAGCGCCGCCGTCATCGCCCAGATCGAGCGCTTCGCACCGGGTTTCCGCGACCTGATCCTGGCCCAGCACGTCCGCACGGCCTCGGCCATGCCCGCCTACAACGCCAACTACGTCGGCGGCGACATCGCGGCGGGCGCAATGAACCTGTGGCAGACCGTCTTCCGGCCCGCCCCGCGCTGGAACCCGTACGCCACACCGCTGCCCGGCGTCTACTTCTGCTCGTCGGCCACCTCGCCCGGCCCGGGCGTACACGGCATGTCCGGCCTCCACGCCGCGGGACACGCCCTGCGCGACCGCTTCGGCATCCGCACCGCCCCGCTCGAGCTCCTCGGAAGCGGCCGGGTCGGCCGCCCGCAGCGCCTGCCATAGCGGGCGCAACTCTTCCCGCACGCCCTGCATGTTCCCGCACCCCGTACAGGACCCTGTACGGGGTGCGGGAACTGGTAAACGGTGCGGGAAGCTATGCGCGCTGGGTGCGGTAGAGGTCGGGTTCGATGTACATGACGCGGGCGATCGGGATCTCCGCGCGCACCCTGGCCTCGGCCTCATCGATCGCCGCGGCGATATCGGTGATCTCCAATCCGGGCACGATCGACACCTTCGCGGCGACCAGCAGTTCGTCCGGGCCGAGGTACTGGGTGCGGAGGTGGATCACGCGATCGATGCGGGTTCCGTCGACCAGGCCCGCGCGGATCTTGTCGTCCTGGTCCGGCGTCGCGCCCTCGCCGATGAGCAGGCTCTTCATCTCCACGATGAGCACGATCGCGATGGTGCCCAGCAGGATGCCGATGCCGAGGGTGCCGATGCCGTCCCAGACCGGGTCGCCGGTCAGCATCGTGAGCACGACCGCCGCCAACGCCAGCACCAGGCCGACCAGCGCCCCGGTGTCCTCCAGCAGCACCACCGGCAGCTCCGGATTGCGGGAGTTGCGAATGAACCGCCACCAGCTCGTTCCGGCGCGCAGCGGCGCCGACTCGCGCATGGCGGTGATGAAGCTGTAGGTCTCGAGCCCGATGGCGATCACCAGGATCGCGACCGCCACGATCGGCGAGGTCAGCTCCTCGGGGTGCTGGATCTTGTGGATTCCCTCGTAGATGGAGAACATCGCGCCGAGGGTGAACAGCACCAGCGCGACCACGAACGAATAGAAGTACCGGTTGCGCCCGTAGCCGAACGGGTGCAGCTCGTCGGCCTCCTGCTGGGCCCGCTTCTGCCCGAGCAGCAGCAGGCCCTGGTTGCCGGTGTCGGCCACCGAGTGCACACCTTCGGCCAGCATCGATGCCGAACCCGTGATCGCCGCGCCGATGAACTTCGCCACCGCGATCCCGGCATTCGCGGTCAACGCCGCGAGAATCGCCTTCTTACCGCCACCCGCAGACATGGTGCCGCATCGGTCCTTTCGTCCTCGCCGCACGCCGGAGACCGCCGCCGTGTCGGATATGCCGGATCAACTTACCGCTGCCGTCCGTACTTCGCGTCACGGTAGTACACGCCGGGCCGCTCACTCGTCCCCGACGCAGGCACAGAACAGCTGCGCGTCGCCGTCGACCGCCTGGGCGCGGATATTCGAATCGGCGGCGGAGATCCAGGCCGCGTTGCCCGGCGTGATCCGCAATTCGGCGGCGCCCTGCCGCAGCCGCACGGTGCCGGCCGTGCACAGGATGATGCCGGGCCCGGTGCGCGGCACGGCCGTCGGCTCGGCGCCGGCCGTCAGATCGAAACGCCGCAGCGCGAACTCCGCCGCGGGAGCGCGGTACCGGAACGAGCCGTCCCCGACCGGCTCCGCCGTCACGATCGGCACGTCCAGCGGCTCGAAGTCCAGCACCCGCAACAGCTCCGGGACGTCGACGTGCTTGGGGGTCAGCCCGCCGCGCAGCACATTGTCGGAATTGGCCATGATCTCCACGCCGACGCCGTGCAGGTAGGCGTGCAGGTTTCCGGCGGCCAGGAACAAGCCCTGGCCCGGCTGCAGCGTCAACCGGTTCAGCAGCAGCGCGGCCAGCACGCCCGCATCACCGGGGTAGGCCTCGGCCAGCTCCAGCGTCGTGCGCGCCTCGGCGACGAACTCCTTACCCGCGGAAGGGGTTTCGCCGGTGCCGTGGCTGTCCGGGCAGTTCTTGTCGGACAGATACCGCACGCAGCCGTCGAGCACCTTCGGCAGCAGTCCGGCGAGCATCGCCTGCGGCAGCGTGATCCAGGTGGTGAACAGCGTCCGCAGGCCGTCCGAATCCGGTTGCGCGGCAAGCAGATCGGCGTACGGGGCCAGCTCCGGCACGGCGAGCGCTCGCAGCAGCGCGACGGTGCGGCGCGGATCGCGGAACCCGGCCAGCGCCTCGAACCGTTCCAGCGCGACCACCAGTTCGGGCTTGTGGCTGTCGTCGCGGTAGTTGCGCATCGGCGAATCCAGCGGCACCCGGGCCTGATTCTCCCGCTCGAAGCCGCCGCGTGCCTGTTCGGCACTGGGATGCGCCTGCAGCGACAGCGGCTCCTCGGCCGCCAGGATCTTCAGCAGGAACGGTAGCCGCCCGCCGAATGCCGGTGCGACCGCGCCCAATTCGCGCTGCGGATCGGCGGCCACCACATCGAGCAGCGAGGTGCTGTGGCCGTCGATGCTGACCTGTGCGGGATCGGCGGGATGGGCGCCGAACCACAGTTCGGCCTCCGGGTGTGCGGAAGGGACCGGTCGGCCGCACAGCTGAGCGAGTGCGGTGCGCGACCCCCAGGCGTAGGAACGCAACGCACCAACGAGTTCGTGCACTAGTAGCGTCCCCCGTCGTACCGCTCCGGACGGTCGGTGGCCGGTCCGCAGCCCAGCAGGCGTAGGTACGCCGCCGCCATCTCCAGCCGGACCACCAGTACCGCAAGCTGTTCCAGTTCGCTTCCCACCCGGAACATCGGCCCGCCGCCCGGTAGCGGTTCGTCCGGCGGCGCCGCGGGCGGCCCGCCGGACTCGGTACTCATCAGCTCCACGTCCACGTTCACCAGATCGGCGTCGACCAGCCCGGCTCCCGCGCCGAACACCGCCAGCCGCCGCCGCGCCGCCACCTGATCGGCATCGGCGCTGACCACGAAGACCCGCACCCGCTCGACCGGCGCCGGACCGTCGAGCTGCTCGTCGTGGAACAGCGGGTCGAAGCCGGGTGCCGCCACGCCCGCCGCCTCGACCATGCGCGGATTGGCGGCCACCGCGTCGGCCAGGTCGGTGGCGGCGGCGATCTGCCCCGCCGCGGGCAGCAGCACCTCGGCGGCGTGCGCGGCCACCTCGGCCGCCGCGGGCGAGTCGCCGGTCAGCACGATGCGCCGTTCCCGCATGCGGGCGGCGAGGGCCTTGGCCGGGTTGTGGAACACCTCGTTGTGCGGTCCGTCGCGCAGCGCCTCGGCGTCGAGCACGTCGGCGAGCGCGCTCAGGTCCGGCACCAGCGGGCCGATCCGGGCCGGATCGATGGCCTGCAGCACCGCGACGCCGACGGCCAGGAACCGCAGCATCCGATTGTGGTCGAGCACCCGCACCCGCGGCGGCAGCAGCGCGGCCCGCCCGGCGGTCGCGGCCCGCAGCGGGCCCTCGTCCGGGGTTGCCACGACCACCTCGGCGCCGCGCTTGACGGCGCGATCCACCGCATCGATCAGGCGCGGATCGCCCGCGTCGTCCCCGGCGACGAGGACGGCGTCCAGCGGGCCCACCCACTGCGGGATGGCACCCGCGCGGACGATGGGCAGTCCGGCACGGTCACCCAGCGTGGCCACGAGCAGCGCGGCGGCGCGGTCGGCCCGTCCGGTGCCGGAGACCAGCACCAGGCTGCGGGGGCGCAGATCGTGCAGGCGGGCGAGCACATTCTCGTCGACCGCCGCGGCGGTGGCGCGCACCTGGGCGCCGCCGGAAGCAGCCGAGCGCAACGTGCCCCCGGAGTCGGCGGCCTCCAGCGAGGCGACGTCATCGAGGTCGAGTACCGGTGTCCCTGCGATCATCGGGCGTTGCCACCTCCCCTCAATCGGGTCACCAAGCCGGGTGTTCGCCCGGGTGAAGCTGTAACTGCGAACGAATTCGCACCTTGTGATTCCACTATTCCAGTCAGCCGCGGACGATGCTCAGGATCTCGGTTACGAGTGCGTCTACTTCCTCCTGCGATCGAGCCTCGACGTTGAGACGAAGCAGCGGTTCGGTATTGGAGGCGCGCAGGTTGAACCAGGCGTGGTCGGGCAGTTGCACGGTCACGCCGTCCATCCGGTCGATCGACCTGGCCCGTCCCTCGAACGCCGTGACCACCGCCATGGTCCGCCCCTGTGCGTCGTCCACTGTGGAGTTGATCTCCCCGGAGGCAGCATATGTTGCATACGCCGATGCCAGCTCCGACATCGGCCGGTCCTTCTCGCCGAGTGCGGCCAGCACGTGCAGGGCCGCGAGCATGCCGGAGTCGGCGCCCCAGAAGTCGCGGAAGTAGTAGTGCGCGGAGTGTTCGCCGCCGAAGATCGCCCCCGTGGCGGCCATCTGCTGCTTGATGAAGGAGTGCCCGACCCGGGTGCGCACCGGGGTGCCGCCCAGCTCGGTCACCAGCTCCGGCACCGCTCGTGAGGTGATGAGGTTGTGGATGACCGTGGCGCCGGGCTCCTTGGCCAACTCCCGCTCGGCGACCAGCGCGGTGATCGCGGAGGGGGACACCGGCTCGCCGCGCTCGTCGACGACGAAGCAGCGGTCGGCGTCGCCGTCGAAGGCCAGGCCGATGTCGGCGCCCGTCTCGCGGACGTACCGCTGCAGATCCACCAGGTTCTTCGGGTCCAGCGGGTTGGCCTCGTGGTTGGGGAAGGTGCCGTCCAGCTCGAAGTACAGGGGCGCGATGGTCAGCTGCGACACCGGGCCGAGCACCGCCGGAACGGTGTAGCCGCCCATGCCGTTGCCGGCGTCGACGGCGATCTGCAAGGGACGGATATCGTCGAGATCGACCAGATCGCGCAGGAATTCGGCGTAGGCGTCGAGCAGGTTCTGCTCGGCCGCGGTGCCGCGCGGGCCGTCGTGGGCGGGCACGCCGCCGACGAGTTCGTCGGTGATGGTGGCCAGACCGGTGTCCTGTCCGACCGGGAGCGCGTTGGCCCGGCACAGCTTGATGCCGTTGTAGCGGGCGGGATTGTGGCTGGCGGTGAACATGGCGCCGGGGCAGCTCAGGTGTCCCGAGGCGAAGTACAGCTCGTCGGTGGAGGCCAGCCCGATCTGGATCACGTCCAGGCCCTGGGACAGCACGCCGTCGGCGAACGCGTCCGCCAGGCCCGGCGAGGATTCCCGCATGTCGTGCCCGATGACGACGCGCGTCGCATCCTCGCGGCGCATCAGGCGCGCGAAGGAGGCGCCCACGTCCCGCACGAAGTCCGCGTCGATCTGTTCTCCGACCACACCGCGAACGTCGTACGCCTTGACAACTGCTTTCACGGACTCGGCAGACCGGGCGACTGTCATGGCCATCACCCTAGTCCGCAGCCACCGCAGAACGTATTCGGTACACCTGCGGATGCGCTGAGAACGACCCGACTTCGCCGTAGGCGAACACGAGACCTCGGCCCCGGTAGATCCCCGCCGCACGGCCCCAGGGGGCCGTGCGGCGGGGAACAAGAATGCCCAGCAGCGCCGCGCGGCGAAAGGGGATACCGGCGAGAGCTCTCAGTCCGTTCGCCGCGCCGCCTCTGGTTCCGTTTGCCGGGCAGCCTCTGGTTCTGGTCGTCGCGCTGTGTCTGGTTCTGGTCGTCGCGCGGTCTCTGGTTCCGATCGCCGCGTCGTCTCAGGTTCCCGTCGTCGCGGTGCCTCTTATTTTCCTGTTGTCGCGGCCCCCTGGGGCCGCGACAACAGGATCAGTTCGGCGGGTCCGGCAGTACGCGCAGATGGCCGCGGCGGCCGGTGCGTCCGGGACGCCCGGTGCGGGCGGGACGCTGGGGAGCGGGGGAATAGTCCGGGTAACCGTGCGGCTCGGGCTCGGGTGCGCGGCGGCGCATCCCGGCCTCCCGGACCGCCTCGGCGAGCGCGGTCAGATCGTCGTCGTCCGGTGTGCTGGAGGAGAAGCCGCCCTCGTGGCGGACCATGTCCCAGCCCTTCGGCGCGGTGATCCGGGACGCATGGGTCTCGCACAGGTCCCAGGAGTGCGGCTCGGCGACGGTGGCCAGCGGGCCGACGACGGCCGTCGAGTCGGAGTACACATAGGTCAGCGTCGCAACGGCCGGGTTCTTGCAGGCCGGACGGCAGCAACGACGCAAGGGAATCACGCCATGGAGAGTAACGCCCCGCACGCCCGCGCGCCGAGAGACACGCTCGACCGGCCGAAGGTTGCTGGTTCGCAACGCTCGACACCCGTTGACTAGATTCGACACATGACCCGTTCACGGAAGCGGCGGCCGCCCACGGCGCGGTCGGTGATACGTCGTGGGCGCGGGGTTCGAGGACCCGTGCTGCCGCCGACCGTGCCCGCCTGGCGCACCCGGGGCCAGCAGTTCGACCGGCTGGTGCTGGAGGCGTTCGCGCCGCTGGACGGCCGCTGGCACGACCGCCTCACGAAACTGGATATCGCGGTCGACGATGTGCCGAAAATCCGTCCGCTGCACCCGGATTCGGTCTCCTGGCCGGACGAGGTGGTGGCCGACGGACCGGTGCCGCTGTCGCGGCTGATCCCGGCCGGCGTGGACCGGCACGGCGGCGCGACGCGGGCTCGCGTGGTGTTGTTCCGCAAACCGCTGGAGTTGCGCGCCAACGACCCGGACGATCTGGTGGACCTGCTGCGCGAGGTGCTCGTCCAGCAGATCGCCACCTACCTCGGCGTCGACCCGGACGTCATCGACCCGGAAGAATAACCGGGACGACAACACGGGGAGTCGATCCGGATCCTGCATCAGGTGTGCGGCTGGACTTCGGGCGATGCCCGGCGATTCGGGCGATGCCCAGTGATGGCAAAACCCTTGCCGCTTTCGCGAATTCGGTCGCGGCGGACCGGACGTGCCGTGGAGCCCCGGGAGTCCCCGGGCGCCCCACGGCTCAGCTGATGCCGCGCTTGAGGCGACGGCGCTCCCGCTCGGACAGGCCGCCCCAGATGCCGAAGCGCTCGTCGTGTGCGAGTGCGTACTCCAGGCACTCGTCGCGGACCTCACAGCCCATGCAGATCCGCTTGGCCTCCCGGGTCGATCCGCCCTTCTCGGGGAAGAACGCCTCGGGATCGGTCTGGGCGCACAGCGCCCGTTCCTGCCACTGTTCCTCGATGGTGTCGAACATCGTGTCGAAATCCGTGACGATGAGACTCAGCTTCGGCGGTTCAGGCTTGTGCTGAGTGCGTGCCCACTGTCCTCCTTGTGGCGTCGGATTGCCCGACTCCTCCCCAGTAGTCACTGTCTCACCCCCCTCTCGTTGGTCGTTCCGGATGTCAGCGCAGGCGCCAGGTGCTGCGCCTGCTGTGGAATCGGTTTGCGATACACCGCCAGGGTTGCCCGACGGGGCCAGCTCTTCGGCCATCGCTCCGCCTCCTCACTGTGTGTTAGCGCAGAATGATTTTCCGTCGGAACCGATCTGCCCACCGACGGCCCAACACCGCGACGTTGTCCCGCGGACATCCCCGAGCTCGTCATTCCGATGCGAACGGGTGTTCGAAACTTGGCCCGCGCCTTGCACTCTCGCGCCGACCCGGAATGACATGCCTGTGATTAGACACGCCGGACGCGGCGATGGTCAAGCTGCCGACACAATTCCGTTACTATCCGCCGCCGGTTTCGATGCGGTTCGGTGACCCTCGAGTAGCAAATGACCAGCAAATATGCTCCGAAGCGTGACCTTCGTGGCACCGCATAGGCTGTGCGGATGTGACTGGAGAACAAGCGGACATCGCACCCGAGATCGGCCCGCGCATTGCCGTGCTGGTCGGCGGAGTCGGTGGCGCGCGCTTCCTGCAGGGCGTGCGCGAACTGCTGCCCGAGGCCGACGTTTCGGCCATCGTCAACGTCGGTGACGACGTGTGGATGCACGGGCTGCGCATCTGCCCCGACCTGGACACCTGCATGTATACGCTCGGCGGCGGTATCGACACCGAACGTGGCTGGGGACGGCAGGGCGAAACCTGGCATGCCAAGGAGGAGCTGGCGAAATACCGTGCTCAGCCGGATTGGTTCGGTCTCGGTGATCGTGATATCGCCACACATCTGGTCCGCAGCGAAATGCTGCGCGCAGGATACCCGCTGTCGGCGGTTACCGAAGCGCTGTGCAACCGGTGGCAGCCGGGCGTGAAACTGCTCCCGGCAACCGACGACAGATGTGAAACGCACGTTGTCATCAGTGACCCCGACAAGCCTGGCGAACGCCGCGCGATTCATTTTCAGGAGTGGTGGGTACGCTATCGCGCGAACGTCGAGACCCATGGATTCGTCACAATCGGGGCGGATCAGGCCAAACCGGCGCCAAATGTGACGCAAATCATAGCGGACGCCGACGCGGTTCTACTGGCCCCCTCCAACCCAGTGGTCAGCATCGGCTCCATCCTCGCCGTGCCGGGCATTCGCGGAGCGCTGCGGACCACCGGCGCGAAGGTGGTGGGCCTGTCGCCGGTGATCGATGGAAAACCGTTGCGCGGCATGGCCGATGAGTGCCTCTCGGTGATCGGCGTGCAGACCTCCGCGGAGGCGGTGGGCGGCTACTACGGCGCCCGCTCGGACACCGGAATTCTGGACGGCTGGCTGGTGCATTCCACCGATACCGCCGAGGTGCCGGGCGTCGAGGTGCGCAGCGTGCCGCTGCTGATGACCGACCCCGCCGCCACCGCCGAAATGGTGCGCGAAGCACTGGATCTCGCGGGGGTGAAGCCGTGAGCGAGCTATCGCACCCGCGCGAGCCCGTGCCCTCGCCCGCGGGCGATCACGCGCCCGGCGGCGAGCTGACGATCATCCCCGTGACCGGGCTGCCCGAATTTCGGCCGGGCGACGACGTCGCCGAACACCTTGCGGCACAGGCGCCCTGGCTGCGCGACGGTGACGTGCTGGTGGTCACCAGCAAGATCGTCGCCAAGGCCGAGGGACGCATCGTCGCCGCACCCGCCGATCCGGACGAACGAGACACGCTGCGGCGCAGGCTCGTCCGCGACGAGGCGGTCCGGGTGCTGGCCCAGAAGGGCCGGACGCTGATCACCGAGAATCGGATCGGCATCGTGCAGGCCGCCTCCGGCGTCGACGGCTCGAACGTCGAACAGGGTGAATTGGTGCTGCTGCCTGCCGATCCCGACGGCAGCGCCAAGGCGCTGCGGGCCGCGCTGGCCGCGCGGCTGGGCGTGGATGTCGCCGTGGTCATCACCGACACCATGGGCCGGGCCTGGCGGATCGGCCAGACCGACGCCGCGATCGGCTCGGCCGGGTTGCGCGTGGTGCACGACTATGCGGGAGCGATCGACGGGCAGGGCAACGAGCTGCAGGTCACCCAGGTCGCCGTGGCGGATGAGCTGGCCGCGGCGGCCGACCTGGTGAAGGGGAAGCTGGGCGGCGTCCCGGTCGCGGTGGTGCGCGGGTGGTCGACCGACGACGACGGTTCCACCGCCGCGGCACTGCTGCGCCGCGGCGACGAGGACCTGTTCTGGCTGGGCACCGCCGAGGCCCTGCAGCGGGGCCGCGGCGAGGCCCTGCTGATGCGGCGGTCGGTTCGGCAATTCGCCGACACCCCGGTCGATCCCGAGCTGATCCGGTCCGCGGTCTCGGTGGCGCTCACCGCTCCCGCGCCGCACCACACCCGCCCGGTGCGGTTCGTCTGGTTGCGGCGCGACGGGTTGCGCGAGCGGTTGCTGGAGGCGATGGCCGACAAGTGGCGCGCGGACCTGACCGCCGATGGGCTGCCCCCGGAACGGGTGGAGCGGCGGATTGCCCGCGGCCGCATCCTGTTCGACGCCCCCGAGGTGATCATTCCGTTCTGCGTCCCCGACGGCGCGCACGCCTACCCGGACGAGCGCCGCCGCGCCGCGGAGTCCACCATGTTCACCGTGGCGGTGGGCGCGGCCGTGCAGGGCCTGCTGGTCTCGCTGGCCACCAAGGGTGTCGGCAGCTGCTGGATCGGATCCACCATCTTCGCCCCGGAGATCACCCGCGAGGTGCTGGGCCTGGAGCCGGACTGGAACCCCTTGGGCGGCATCGCGATCGGCTATCCGACGGAGGAACTGGCCCCTCGGGAACCCCGCGAGTCGGACTTCGGCCTGCTCGAGTTGTGAGGGGTCCCTCGATTCCGGGGGCCGTTGATGTGCCGGACGACCAGGACTACTGAAGGGAACACATGACGGCGGAATCATTGCATGCATCGGCCACCGACCTGCTGGAAACTTGGTCTCCCCCAACGAGTTCGGATCAGTCGATCCGGCAGGCGATGCTGGCGTTCCTGGGCTCGGCGCCGCGCGGTTGCCTGCGCGAGCACGCGCCCGGCCACATCACCGCCTCGGCGATGGTGTTCTCCCACGACGAGCGCGAGGTGCTGCTGACCCTGCATCCCCGCGTGGGCCTGTGGATCCAGTTGGGCGGCCACTGCGAGGAGACCGACGACACCGTCCTCGGCGCCGCCCTGCGCGAGGCCGTCGAGGAATCCGGGATCGATGACCTGACGATCGAGCCGGGCCTGTACGGCATCCAGGCCCACCCCATCACCTGTTCCCTCGGCGTCCCCACCCGCCACCTGGACCTGGTCTTCAAGATCAAGGCCCCGAAAGCCGCAGTCCCCGTACGCAGCTCGGAATCCACCGATCTCCGCTGGTGGCCCGTCGACGCCCTCCCCGCCGACACGGATCTTCTGCTTCACTGACATTTCACTTCGAGTTCGAGAGCGGCAACGCCCGAGTGGAGAGAGCGTTGTGTACAGCGCGATGGCTGCGGCAATGCGCCGCCTGGCGGCCCGATTGGCCGACGATGTGGTGCATGCCGGATCCGGTGACGCCGAGCAGATCCGCGACCTCATCAACCGTCCCTTGCGGGAGATATCCCGGGCATCGACCGACGGCGACGGCCGGGGCGCCGACGAAGTCCACCGCGCCGCCGAGACGACAACCCCGGCAGGGTTGTCCGTACCGGCTACTACACGCCGGGAGCCGAGGTTCTTTGCTACTCCCGCAGCAGCGCAGGCGTATGGGACCAGGACATGGGGAGCCACCGTCAGAGGTCTGACATCGTCCCAACGGGGGTTGTTGACGAACTACACGAGCGGGTACAGCACGACGATCAACGACCTGCTGCGTGAGGGTTTCCCGCTCTGGCCGACACTCCGGGAGAAAGTCGATGAACTGGACGCGATAGTGCGGCTGCAACCGACCCATGAGTGGATTCGGGTTCACAAGACCATCCAGTCTCGGAGGCTCCTGCCCGACGTCGACATCGCCGACGTGACCCCCGGGTACCGCGGTCGGTTCCGCGATTTCGTGAGCACGTCGATGCATCGTGATGGCATCTCGGGCCTGCAATGGCTCGAGGGACGGGATGTTGATGCGACGATCGATGTTGCACCGGGAACACCGGCGGTCTATGTCGGCGACGTGTCGGACAACCCGGCGGAGTTCGAACTGCTGCTCGGCCGGGATCTGGATTTCGACCTTGCCGACCGCCAGCGCGTCGGCGACCGATGGACCGCGAACATCAGCATTCTGCCGCAGTAGTCGCTGCGGATGCGCCTCGGCCGTGGAGATATGACGGTGGCCGGGCCCGCACATGGAAGCGCCGGCGCACTGACGCCTGGGGGGAGGCGGAGTGCGCCGGCGCACTGGGCCCGGCCCGGGAACAAGGCGGGTTAGGCCGGGACCAGGTCTTTCTTCTCTTCGGTCGACGGATGGTCGTCGACCATGGTGGACTCGTCGAACGGCAGCTGCCGGTTCAGCACTGCCCGCACGCGGTCGGGGTCGAGGGTGCCGGTCCAGGTGCCGATGAGCACGGTGGCGACGGCATTGCCGGAGAAGTTGGTGACGGCGCGGGCCTCCGACATGAACCGGTCGATGCCCACGATCAGGCCGACGCCGTCGAGCAGTTCGGGCCGGTGGCTCTGCAGCCCGCCCGCCAGCGTCGCCAGGCCCGCACCGGTGACACCCGCCGCACCCTTGGACGCCACGATCATGAACACCAGCAGCCCCAGCTGTTCGGTCCACGACAGCGGCTTGCCCATGGCGTCGGCGATGAACAGCGTCGCCATCGTCAGGTAGATCGCGGTGCCGTCGAGGTTGAACGAATATCCGGTCGGCACCACGATGCCCACGGTCGTCCGCTCCACCCCCATGTGCTCCATCTTCGCGATGAGCCGCGGCAGCGCCGACTCCGACGACGAGGTGGAGACGATCAGCAGGTACTCCCGCGCCAGATACCGGACCAGCTTGAAGATCGACACGCCGGACGCGACCCTCATCATCACGCCCAGCACGCCGAATACGAACACCACGCAGGTCAGGTAGAACGCCACCATCAGCAGCGCCAGCTGCTTGACCGCCTCCAGCCCCGTCGACGCCACCACATTGGCGATGGCACCGAACGCGCCGATCGGCGCGAGCCACAGGATCATCGTCAGGATCCGGAACACCAATTTCTGAATCAGCCCGACCGCGTTCAGGATCGGCTCACCCGAGCGGCCCATCGCCTGGATCGCGAATCCGGCCAGCAGCGCCACGAACAGCGCCTGCAGCACGCTGCCCGAGGTCAGCGACGACAGCAGCGAATTCGGGATGATGCTCTCCAGGAACTGCCACGTACCGCCGGCGCCCTCGGCCTGTTTGGCGTACTTGGCGGCGTCCTTCGCGTGGTCGGCGATATTCAGGCCGCTGCCCGGCTCCAGCACATTGCCCACCACCAGGCCGATCGCCAGCGCGAAGGTGGACATCACCATGAAGTACGCGAGCGTCAGCCCGCCGACCTTCCCGACCCGCGACGCCGCGCGCACCGAGCCGATGCCGAGCACGATGGTGCAGAAGATGACCGGCGCGATCATCATCTTGATCAGGTTCACGAACATCGTGCCCAGCTCGCCGACCGACTTGCCGAACCCCGGGGCCAGCCAGCCGACGAGGATGCCGGCCAGCACCGCCACGATGACGGCGAGATAGAGCCAGTGGGTGCGGTCGCGTCGCCGCGGTCGCGTCGTCTGTTCGGTCATACGAGTGTGTGCCTCCGGATCCTGCGGTGTGCGATCGGCGGCCCGGCTCGGCTACGTGGGTGGTGCAGGTGAGCTGGGCCACGCGATCTGCGGATAATGCTGCCGGTTACCGTGACCGGGGTCACTATTTCGTACATTTCGTTCACCGAGAGGACGTTGCGGGTGGAACGACGCATCGGCCGCGGCCGGGGGATGACGCTGGCGGGGCAGGTATTCGTCGTGCAGCTCATCGTCCTGGTGGCCGTGGTCGCCGTGGGGGTGGTGCTGACCGTCTGGGAGCTGCGCCGGGACCAGGACGACGCCACCGCGCGGCGGGTCACCGGCATCGCGGTCGCGGTGGCCGAGGCGCCCTCGACCGCGGCCGCGGTGCACACCGGGGACCCGACGGCGCTGCTGCAGCCGGTGACCGAGCGCGTCCGCCTCCGGACCGGCGTGGATTTCATCGTCGTCATGGCCCCCGACCGCACCCGCTATACCCATACCGAGCCCGACCGGATCGGAAAGCCGTTCAGCGGCAACATCGATCGAGCGCTCGCCGGGGAGACCTTCACCGAGACCTACACCGGCACACTGGGTCCCTCGATCCGTGCCGTCACCCCGGTCTACGAGGACGGCCACATCGTCGCCCTGGTCTCGGCGGGCGTCACCCGCGCCAAGATCGGCGACCAGGTCCGGCGGCAGCTGCCGCTGATCCTGGGCGCCGCGGGTTCCGGCCTGCTGCTCGCGGTGCTCGGCTCGCTGCTGTTGCGGCGACGGCTGCTGCGCCAGACGCACGGCCTCGCCCCGGCCGAGCTGCGTACCCTCTACGAGCACCACGACGCCGTGCTGCATTCCATCCACGAGGGCCTGGTGGTGTTCGACCGCGACGCCGAGACGGCGGCCGTGGTCAACGACGAGGCCCGGCGCCTGCTGGAGCTGCCCGACGGCCCGGTGCGCCGCACGGATCTGCCGATCTCGTTGCGCCGCTTGGACAGAAAGGTGGTGCGCGACGAGATGCACGTGACCGCGGAACGGGTGCTGGTGGTGAATCAGGACGTCGTCGAATGGTCGGGGCGGACCCTGGGTACGGTGCTCACCGTGCGCGACCACACCGAACTGCGCGACATGATGGGCGAATTGAATTCCGTACGCGGACTGGCCGATTCGCTGCGTGCGCAGGCACACGAGTCGGCCAACCGGCTGCACACCGTGATCACCATGGTGGAGCTGGGCCGCTACCGGGAGGCCGTCGACTTCGCGACCGCGGAACTGCAGCTGTCCCAGGCGCTCATCGACCGCCTGACCGGCGCGGTGCGGGAGCCCGCGCTGGTGGCGCTGCTGCTGGGCAAGGTGGACCAGGCGATCGAGCGCGGCGTGGAACTGACCGTCGCCGAGGACACCGCGCTCCAGTCGCCGTCGCCGCTGACCGCGCACGAAATGGTCACGCTGGTGGGCAATCTGATCGACAACGCCCTCGACGCGGTCGCCCAGACGCCCGACGCCTGGGTGGAGGTGACCGTGCGCCGGGAGGATTCGGCACTGTACCTCCGGGTCGCCGACAGCGGCCCGGGGATGTCGGAGGAGGTGTTCGTCCGCGCCATGGAACGCGGTTATTCGACCAAGACCGATCACCAGGGCCTCGGCCTGGCGCTGGTGCGCCGCCTGGTGGCGCGCCACGGCGGCACGCTGCGCGCGGAACGGTCCCCGGAATCGGCCGTGGTGGTGAGGATTCCGCAATGACGATCCGGGTGCTGATCGTGGAGGACGAGGAGCGGATCGCCGAGGCGCACCGGTCCTATCTGGACCGCCTGCCGGAATTCACGGCGGTGGCGGTCGTCCATACCGGCCGCGACGCGCTGCGGGCGGCCGCTCGGGCCGCCGAGGCGGGCGAGCCGATCGAGCTGGTGCTGCTGGATATCGGGCTGCCGGATATCAGCGGCTTGGAGGTGACGGCGGCACTGGCGCGGTTGCGCCCGCGGCCCGATGTCATCGCCATCACCTCGGCTCGCGATCTCGAGATGGTCCGGGCCGCCGTCGCTCACGGCGTGGCCCTCTACCTGTTGAAACCGTTCACCTACGCGGCATTCCGGGAGAAGATGGACCGCTATCTGGAGTTCCGCGCGGCGCTGCCGACCGGCGAGGTCACCGTCACCCAGCACGACATCGACCGCGCCTTCAGTGCGCTGCGCACCGCCGATCCGAAGGCCGCCGCGCCGAAAGGTATTGCACCGCTGACCCTCGAGGAGGTGTCGCGGGCGGTCCGCGCCGCGGCCGAGGGGTTGTCGGCCACAGAAACCGGCCGGACGGTAGGAGTTTCGCGGGTGACCGCGTGGCGCTATCTGGAGCGCCTGGCCGAGGACGGAGTCGTGGATCGCCGCACGGACTACGGTCGCGCCGGACGGCCCCAGGTTCGTTACCAGTGGCGTCGCTGATCCGTTCGTTTCCGAATCGTGTTGTGTTATATAACAATTCCTCGGGCGCCCTATTGTGGATGCTCGTGGTCAACTGGCAGGGTGTCGCCGTGTCGCAGACAGCCGACGACGCGCGACGTCACGGTGGGGGTGGTCGTACGTCCAGCGTTTGCCTGTGGTATGCGGTGACCGGCGTCACCTGTGTGACGACTTAAGAAAGTACCGCGGAGTATGTAACGACGCACACTCTTCCCGGATGTGGTGAGGTGTAACGGGCGTAATGTCTGTACATATCTACTGGCAACAGTTCCAGGGTTCTTTTTAGCGGGGCAAACGTGCAAACGGTCGGCAAACGCTCGGGTTCACCAGACCCCAAGCGTCACCTGTGGGTGCTGGGGCTGATAGCTCCGGGTTGTGCCGTCCTGCCCTCACAACTCGTGTTGCACACCGGATCTCCGGTGTTCTGGTGGATCGGGCCGATCATCGTGCTGATCGTCATCCCGGTCCTGGATTGGGTGGTGGGTGAGGACGGCAGCAATCCACGGGACGAGGATTACGAGCTTCTCTCCAACGACCGGTACTACCGATGGTGTACCTATCTGTTCCTACCGATCCAGCTGATCGGCCTGGGTATCGCGGGCTACCTGTGGGCCGATGACCAGTTGGCCGTCATCGACAAGCTGGGGCTGGCGGTCACCCTGGGCTTCGTCAGCGGAATCGGGATCAACGCCGCGCACGAACTCGGCCACCGGGTCGAGAACCTGGAGCGGTGGCTGGCGAAAGTCGCACTGGCGCAGTCGGGTTACGGCCACTTCTACGTCGAGCACAACAAGGGCCACCACGCGCGGGTGGCGACGCCGGAGGATCCGGCCAGCGGCCGGCTGGGGGAATCGCTGTGGGAGTTCCTGCCCCGCAGCGTGATCGGCGGATACCGATCGGGGATCAAACTGGAGCGGGACCGCCTGCGGCGCAGGGGTTTACGCTGGTGGAGCGTGCGCAACAACATTCTGCAGGCGTGGTCGATGACGGTGGTGCTCTACGGTGCGCTGCTGATCGCCTTCGGCCCGAAGCTGCTGCCCTACCTGCTGCTGCAGGCGGTCATCGCCGCGGGGCTGCTGGAGACGGTGAACTACGTCGAGCACTACGGCCTGCTGCGGCGCAAGCGGCCGAACGGCATGTGGGCGCGCTGCTCACCCGCCGACAGCTGGAACTCCGACCGCCTGGTGACCAACATCTTCCTGTTCCACCTGCAGCGGCACAGCGACCACCACGCCAATCCGGGGCGGCGATATCAGACGCTGCGCAGTTCGCAAGAGGCGCCGCAACTTCCGGCCGGGTACGCCTCGATGATCCTGCTGGCGGCGATCCCGCCGCTGTGGCGCCGGGTGATGGACCCGAAGGTGCTGGCCCACTACGAGGGCGACGTCACCCGCGCGAATATCGCGCCGCGCAAACGGACCCGAATCCTCGCGGATCACGGGGCGGCGACGGCCTGACGGGCACGGCACGGACGCCGCGCCCCGCGATGCTCGCCGACCGCGCACACTCCCCTTGCGTATCGCGTACGCATCAAACCGGCTAGCCTTTCCTGGGTAGTACGCCGACCAGGAGAGGCAGATGACGACCGCAGTGAGCAGCAAGATGACTGCCGACCACCGCAACGGGATCGATTACAAGGTGGCGGACCTGTCTTTGGCCGAGTTCGGCCGCAAGGAAATTCGGCTGGCCGAGCACGAGATGCCGGGGCTGATGGCGTTGCGACGCGAGTACGCGGAGGTGCAGCCGCTGAAGGGGGCCCGGATTTCGGGATCGCTGCACATGACGGTGCAGACGGCGGTGTTGATCGAGACGCTGGTCGACCTCGGTGCGCAGGTGCGGTGGGCCTCCTGCAACATCTTCTCCACCCAGGACCATGCCGCGGCGGCGGTGGTGGTCGGCCCGCACGGCACGGCCGACGAGCCCAAGGGCACGCCGGTGTTCGCGTGGAAGGGCGAGAGCCTCGAGGAGTACTGGTGGGCGGCGGAGCAGATGCTGACCTGGCCGGACGAGCCCGCGAACATGATCCTCGACGACGGTGGTGACGCCACCATGCTGGTGCTGCGCGGTGCGCAGTACGAGAAGGCGGGCGTGGTGCCGCCGGAGGACGAGGAGCATCCCGCCGAGTTCAAGGTGTTCCTGAACCTGTTGCGGGAGCGGTACGAGACCGACAAGACCAAGTGGTCCACGATCGCCGAGTCGGTGCGCGGAGTCACCGAGGAGACGACCACGGGCGTGCTGCGGCTGTACCAGTTCGCGGCGGCGGGCGAGCTGTCGTTCCCCGCGATCAACGTCAACGACTCGGTCACCAAGTCGAAGTTCGACAACAAGTACGGCACCCGGCATTCGCTGATCGACGGCATCAACCGCGGCACCGACGTGCTGATCGGCGGCAAGAAGGTGCTGATCTGCGGGTACGGCGACGTCGGCAAGGGTTGTGCGGAGTCGCTGTCCGGTCAGGGCGCCCGCGTGCAGGTCACCGAGATCGATCCGATCAACGCGCTGCAGGCGCTGATGGACGGATTCGACGTCGTCACCGTCGAGCAGGCCATCGGGCAGGCCGATATCGTCGTCACCTCGACCGGCAACAAGGACATCATCACCCTCGAGCACATGAAGGCGATGAAGGACCAGGCCATCCTGGGCAATATCGGCCACTTCGACAACGAGATCGATATGGCCGCGCTGGAGCGTTCCGGCGCCGAGCGGCTGAACATCAAGCCGCAGGTCGACCTGTGGACGTTCAAGGAGTCGGGCAAGTCGATCATCGTGCTGAGCGAGGGCCGGCTGCTGAACCTCGGCAACGCCACCGGCCATCCGTCGTTCGTGATGTCCAACAGCTTCTCCAACCAGGTGATCGCGCAGATCGAGCTGTGGACCAAGCCCGACGAGTACGACAACGAGGTCTACCGCCTCCCCAAGCACCTGGACGAGAAGGTCGCCCGCATCCACGTCGAGGCCTTGGGCGGCACCCTGACCAAGCTCACCAAGGACCAGGCCGAATACATCGGCGTAGACGTCGAGGGGCCGTTCAAGCCCGAGCACTACCGCTACTGATTGCGCAGGCTGAGGCATAAGATCCCCGCCTCACGGCCCTAGGGGGCCGTGAGGCGGGGAATGCAAGTGGCTGCCATGCGGGGAATGCAAGTGGCTGCCATGCGGGGAATGCAATGGACGGTCCTGTTGGTGCGGGTGTGCACATGACGGTCGGGCGGAGCGCACTGTTTGTTCCCGTTGTGCGTGGCTACCCTCATTTCCCGTTGTCGCGGCCCCCTGGGGCCGCGACAACGGGATCTTCCCTACTTCCGAAACGCAGGCGGCACCGGAAACCCCTTGGCCTCCAACGCCTTCCGTCCCCGATCTGGATAGTCCGTGATCACCCCGTCCACCCCGGTATCCAATTGCGCTTCGATCGTGGCCTCGTCGTTGACCGTCCACGGGACCACCTTCAGCCCCTTCTCGTGCGCCTTGCGGACGTAGTCGGCGTCGGCGGTGAACGCGAAACCCGCGTCGGAGACCTTGGTGGGGCTGTTCTCGCCGGGGACGTAGTGCGGGGAGGAGATGTTCGCACCCAGCGCCACGATCGCGCCGAGCGGATCCCCGGCGTGGTCCTCGTACCGGACCGGGCCCAGCCATCGGCTGCCCGCCTCGAAGGTGGTCTCGTCGTAGAGGGCGACGGTCGGAACGGCCGGGTTGCGCCGCTTCACCAGCGGCAGGCTGGACCAGTCGAAGCTCTGGATCTCCACCTTGCCGGTGGCGCCCGCGCGGTCCGCCTCGTCGAGAACGACGTCCACGAATTCCTGCGGCGGGGCCGTCTGTTCGGGATGCTCGGCCTCGATTTTGGTTTCGATGTTGTAGCGGATCGAGTCGAACGCACCCGGATAGCTCTTCACCAGTTCGAAGAGTTCGGGTAGCCGCGCGATCCTATTACCCGGGACGGGCTGCTGCTCGGGAAAATTCGCGAGCTTCTTCGAACAATCCAGCGTCCGGACCTGGTCGTAGCGCAGTTCGCGGATCGTCTTTCCCACATAGGGGAATTTCGGGTCGTCCGGAAACGCCGGTGCCGTGTCGGCGCACTTGTCGGCCTGAATCGTGGCGTCGTGCCAGATCACCGGCACCCGATCGGCGGTCACCCCGATATCCAGTTCCAGCGTGCTGACGCCGAGTTCGAGGGAATGCGCATAGGCGGCGAGGGATTCCTCGGTCCACAGGCCGCGCCCGCCGCGATGCGATTGCAGGTCCACCGTGCGATCCGCCGCCGGACCGGTCGAGGGTGACGGGCTCGGGGTCGTGCCGCCGTCTGTCGCGTCGCCGCCACAGGCGGTCAGCGCGGTCACGGCGAGGGCGCAGCCGAGGGCGGAGATCGCCCACCGGGCGCGATGGGAGCTGGTTCGGGGAGGCCGCATTCGGGTCACCCTAGCCATCGAAAGGCAACAAAGGTTGACGCGCAGGTGACCGGGGCGCGCCGCCCGCGACCGTCTAACCTGTTGCGCATGGGTGCGTTGGTGGCGGTGGAGGGGCTCGACGGTGCGGGCAAGCGTACGCTGATCGACGCCGTGGTCGCGGGTCTGCGGGCACGCGGCCTGCGGGCCGCGACGGTGGCCTTCCCGCGCTACGGTCGGTCGGTCCACGCCGATCTCGCGGCCGAGGCGTTGCGCGGGCGGCACGGCGACCTGGCCGCGTCGGTGAACGCCATGGCCCTGCTGTTCGCGCTCGACCGCGCCGCCGCGCGCGACGACCTGCTGAAGTTGTTGGCCGACAACGACATTGTGCTGCTCGATCGCTATGTCGCCTCGAATGCCGCCTACAACGCCGCCCGGACCGACCAGTCCGCGGACGGCGAAATGGCTTCGTGGGTCGCGGAATTGGAATTCGGGAGGTTCGAATTACCGGTACCCGACGTGCAGGTGCTACTGGACGTGCCCATCGAACTGGCCGCCGAACGTGCCCGCCGCCGCGGCGAACTCGACAGTGCCCGTGCCCTGGACGCCTACGAAAGCGACAAAGGGCTGCAGGAACGCACGGCGGCGGTCTATCGTGTGTTGGCCGAATCGCACTGGCATGGGCCCTGGTGGATCCATGCGCCACATGACGATCCGGCAACACTCACCGCGCGCCTCTCGGAAAAGGTTGCCCGATAGGGTTGGATGTGCGTCGGTAATGTACCAGTGTTGGCGTGGTTGCCCGTTCCGAGCCGGAGAGATGACAACATAGTAGTTATGAAGCCGAAGATTCTGGTCGTCGACGACGATATGGCGCTCGCGGAGATGCTCACGATCGTCTTGCGCGGTGAGGGTTTCGATCCTCACGTGGTCGGCGACGGCACGCAGGCGCTCACCGCGGTCCGGGAACTCCGCCCGGATCTGGTGTTGCTGGATCTGATGCTGCCCGGCATGAACGGCATCGACGTGTGCCGCGTGTTGCGGGCCGATTCCGGCGTGCCGATCGTGATGCTGACGGCCAAGACCGACACGGTCGATGTCGTGCTGGGCTTGGAATCGGGCGCCGACGATTACATCGTCAAGCCGTTCAAGCCGAAGGAACTCGTCGCCCGGGTGCGGGCCCGCCTGCGCCGCACCGAGGAGGAGCCGGCCGAGCTGCTGTCCATCGCGGACATCGTCATCGACGTGCCGGCGCACAAGGTGACCCGCGCCGGTCAGCAGATCTCGCTGACCCCGCTGGAGTTCGATCTGCTGGTGGCGCTGGCGCGCAAGCCGCGCCAGGTGTTCACCCGCGAGGTGCTGCTGGAGCAGGTCTGGGGCTACCGGCATGCGGCCGATACCCGCCTGGTCAACGTGCACGTGCAGCGGCTGCGCGCCAAGGTCGAGAAGGATCCGGAGAACCCTGAGATCGTGCTGACCGTCCGCGGCGTGGGTTACAAGGCCGGGCCTCCGTGACGGCTGCGCTCGCGAGCACGGCGGAGGCGAGCGCCGACGAGGCGAAGTCGTGATCGATGGCTCCAGAGACCGCCTGGAGCGGTTGCTGGCAGCTGTGGTGGCATGGTCCAAGTCCGTAGGTGAAGCGCTGGGCCACATGTGGCGACGGTCGCTGCAGTTGCGCGTCGTGGTGTCGACGCTGACGCTGTCGCTGATCGTCATCACGATTCTCGGTGTGGTCCTGACCAGTCAGATCACCGACCGCCTGCTGGACGCCAAGATCAACGCGGCCGTCGAGGAGATGACCCGCGCGCGCAATACGGTCGAGAACCAGATGACCGGCGTGCACGATTCGAGCACCCAGGCGATTCGCCTGCAGGACGCGCTCGGCGCGCTGTCCTCGGGCTCCACCTCGCAGTCGGCCGGCGCCGCGGGCAGTTACAAGGCCGCGCTGGCGATGGTCGGGGACGGCCAGCAGGAGCTGACCGCGGGCCCGATCCAGGATGTGCCCGCCGAGCTGCGCCGCTTCGTGCAGCAGAACCAGGTGAGCTATCAGTTCACGACCGTGTCGGATCCCGAGGGGTACCGCGGTTCGGCACTGATCATCGGCAGTCCGAGCAACGAGGTGGCCACCCTCGAGATCTATCTGATCTTCCCGCTGTCCAACGAGGAACGCAGTCGCGGGCTGATGGCCGGCACCATGTTCATCGGCGGCGGTGTCCTGCTGGTGCTGCTGGCCGCGATCACCGCGCTGGTCACCCGGCAGGTGGTGCTGCCGATCCGGTCCGCCGCGCGGATCGCCAGCCGCTTCGCCGACGGGCGGCTCAAGGAGCGGATGCTCGTCAGAGGCGAGGACGACATGGCCCGGCTGGCCATGTCGTTCAACGAGATGGCCGAGAGCCTGTCCAATCAGATCACCCAGCTGGAGGAGTTCGGAAATCTACAGAGACGGTTCACCTCCGACGTCAGCCACGAGCTACGCACCCC
Source organism: Nocardia mexicana NBRC 108244 (assembly GCF_001613165.1). GTDB lineage: Bacteria > Actinomycetota > Actinomycetes > Mycobacteriales > Mycobacteriaceae > Nocardia > Nocardia mexicana. The sequence continues at coordinate 11,938 of NZ_BDBV01000002.1, read as the reverse complement.
GCTGACCACGGTGCGGATGGCGGCCGACCTGATCCACGGCTCCAGCGACGAACTGGATCCGGCGCTGGCACGCAGCGCGGAGTTGCTGGTCACCGAGCTGGACCGGTTCGAGGGCCTGCTCAACGACCTGCTCGAGATCAGCCGCCACGACGCGGGCGTCGCCGAACTGCAGGTGGAATCGCTGGATGTGCGGATGTGCGCGCGGGCGGCTATCTCCACCGTGCGGCATCTGGCCAAGGAGTCGAGCGTGGAACTCGTGGTGGACCTGCCCGAGGATCCGCTGGTGGCGGAGGTGGATCCGCGCCGCGTGGAGCGCGTGCTGCGCAATCTGCTCGCCAACGCCATCGACCACAGCGAGGGCAAGCCGGTGCTGATCCGGATGCGCGGCGACACCGAGGCCAATGCGGTGGGCATCGTGGTGCGCGACCAGGGCGTGGGCCTGCGGCCGGGCGAGGAGAAGCTGGTGTTCAACCGGTTCTGGCGCTCGGATCCCTCGCGGATGCGCCGCTCCGGCGGCACCGGGCTCGGGCTGTCGATCAGCGTCGAGGACGCCAACCTGCACGACGGCCGTCTGGAGGCCTGGGGCGAACCCGGGCTGGGCGCCAGCTTCCGGCTCACGCTGCCGCTGGTGCGCGGTCGCAAGCTGGGCAACAGCCCGCTCACGCTGGAGCCGCCCAAACGTAAGCTGCTCACCGCGGAATCGGCTGCGCTGCAGGGCGATCCGGAGACAAGTGCGACGGAGGGTGCATCGTCTACCGCGGGTGAGGCCGAATCGCCGAGTGCCCCCGAGGCTTCCAGCGGCCCTGGGATTCCGGGTGCCGAGTCGTCAAGTGGCGGCGGGTCTTCGGACGGCGGCCGGTCGCCGAGTGGCGCCGGGACACCGGACGGTGCGGAGCCGGCGTGGCCCGCGGAGGATGCGACGTCCGGGGAGCACGGGGCAGCGGGAGCCGACTCCGCGAGATTCGACGACACGAACGGCTCCGCCGCGGGCACCGGATCGGCGGTGGGCCCGGATTCGGCTGGAGGAGACCGGGACTCGACTCCGCCCGCGCCTCCTGCCGCCTCCGGGAACGGCGCGGGCTCGTCCGACGACTCCGCAATCGACGACACGGGAGGGCCGAAACCATGAGCGCGCGGTCCGCAACGCAGCGCCGCCCGGCACTGCGGCCGCCCGGCCGCCGCTGGATCGTGGTGCGTGCCGTGCTCGGCATGCTGCTGGCGGTGATCACCTTCGCCGGGTGCGCGAATCTGCCGGATTCCTCACCCCCGCAGGCCCTGGGCACCATCGATCGCGAGCCCACCTCGGCCGGTCCGCCGCCACCGATCGGCGGCCGCGACCCGGACCTGCTGCTCCGCGATTTCCTGCAGGCGACCGCGGATCCGTCCAACCGGCACCAGACCGCCCGCCAGTACCTGACCCCGGCGGCCGCGGTGAACTGGGACGACGCCGCCAGCACCGTGATCGTCGAAAAGCCGGACACGCTGCGCGAATCGCGATCGGGCGAATCGGCGACCTACCGGATCCGCGCCCACAAGATCGGTGAGCTGGAGGCCGACGGCTCCTATCGTGCGGTCGACACCACGCTCGAGGACAAGATCGAGATGACCAAGGTCGGCAACGAGTGGCGCATCGACGAGCTGCCCTCCGGCGTGGTCATGGAATCCACCGCATTCGACAAGACCTACCGCCGCTACCCGCTGTACTTCTCCAACGCCGCCGGTTCCTCGATGGTCCCGGATCTGCGCTGGGTCTCGGTGGGCAAGGATCAGCTCACCCAGCGGCTGCTGTCGCTGCTCACCGAGGGGCCGCAACCGGCGCTGGCGCCCGCGGTGCGCAACGTGCTGTCGGGTTCGGTGTCCCTGCGTGGCGGTGTGACGAAGGCGAACGGCGATACCGACGGCGTCGGCGTCGGACTGGGCGGTGTGCGAATAGATTTCGCCGGTGCGTCGGCTCTGGACCAGCGCAGCCGGGAACTGCTGGCGTCGCAGGTGGTGCTGACGCTGTCCCATGCGGAGATCCTCGGCCCCTACGTCCTGCTGGGTGACGGCAAACCACTCGACGAGCGGTACGCCGGTACCGGATGGTCGGTCGCGGATGTCAATGCGATGAGCCCGACGGCCAACGCGCACAACAAGATCGGGCTGCACGCGGTGCGCGACGGTGCGCTGATGAAGGTCACCGACAACGGAATCGTCGCGGCGCCAGGGTATTTCGGGGCGGCGCGGAATCTGCAGTCGGTGGCCCTGACGCCCGACGGGCAACTGGTCGCGGCGGTCGCCGACAGCGGCAGGCCCGCTCCCGAGCCGTCGCGCACCCTGGTGATCGGCAGCTACGACGGCACCGCGCTGGCGGTCGCGGAGGGCAACACCTTCACCCGGCCGTCGTGGACCGCCGACGGCACCTCCGCATGGTCGGTGATCGACGGCGAGCGGGTGGTCCGGGCCGTGCACGACCGCAACACCGGAAACGTGTCGGTCCAGGACGTGGACACCTCGGCACTGTTCTCGACTCCGGCCTCGGCCTCCGAGCCGATGCTGCGCACCCCCATCACCGAACTGCGCATGTCCCGCACCGGCGCCCGTGCGGCGATCATCGCCGGCGGTAAGGCCTATGTGGTCGTGGTGGTGCCGCAGCCGGACGGGAAGTTCGCGCTGACCTCGCCGCTGCCCATCGCGATGGGCCTGAGCACCTCGGCGGTCTCGCTGGACTGGCTCAGCGGCGACACCATCATGCTGGCCCGCGAGGGCAGCGTCGACCCGGTCCAGACGGTGCTGATCGATGGCTCCCAGCCGAATCCGGTGACCAGCCAGAACCTGACCCCGCCGGTGCGCGTGGTGAGCGCTTCGCTCGACACCCAGTACATCACCGATTCGCGCGCGGTCATGCAGTTGCAGTCCGCCGAGCCGGGCACCGATCGCTTCTGGCGTGAGGTGCAGGGGCTGGGTGCCAACGCGACGCCGGTGCTACCCGGCTGAGGCATGCCGGAGTAGCCGGCCGGACCTACCTGTCGGTGCCCTGCCGCACACTCGACCCGTGCGGTCACTGCTGGATCTGATCCTGCCGCAGGCATGCGGCGGCTGCGGGACGCTCGGGACCGGATGGTGCGCCGGGTGCGCGGCGAGCCTGGCGCGCCCGCCGGTCCGGGTGCGGCCACGCACGGATCCCGGGGTGCCGTGCTGGGCGCTGGGTCCCTATGGGGGCGCGGGGCGGCGCGCGGTGGTCGCGGCCAAGGATCGCGGCCGCCGGGATCTGGCCGCACCGCTGGGGCTGGCATTGGCCAGGGGCCTGGATGAGCTGCGGGACCGCGATCGGCCGCTGCTGCTGGTCCCGGCGCCGAGCCGGCGTGCGGCCGCGCGGCGCCGCGGCGGTGATCCGGTGGTCCGGGCGGCCCGGGTCGCCGCGAGTTGGCTGCCGGATTGCCAGGTCACGCCGGTATTGGCCATGCGGCGCGGGGTGCGGGACTCGGTCGGGCTCGGGCCGAGCGAGCGTCGGCACAATCTACGTGGGCGGATCATGACGCGGGGTGGTTCGCTGCCCGGCACGCTCACGGATCCGAATGCTGAGGTAGTGCTGGTGGACGACGTGCTCACCACGGGCGCCACCGCAGGTGAGTCGGTGCGGGTGCTCACCCGAGCCGGGGTGACGGCGCGTGCGGTACTGGTGACATGCGCCGCTTGAATCCTTGAAATTTGCGTGAACACTGGCGGACGGATCGCTGGCGTAATAGCGTTGCTGACAGAGCGATCTGACACCCGAACCCAGAGTTTGGAGGTGGCGCCTCGGACGACTTCGTGCCGAGTTCCCCGGTCTCGAGTCCTGGCCATCCGGCCATCCGGTTCCAGCTCGGCACGGTTGAATCCCGCCGCACATGACACGGTTGTGCGGCCAGATCCGGGAGGTACGCGTGACGACTTCACGACCTTCAGTGAAAGCAGATTCCTCGGCCCGTTACGGCACTGCGTTCGACTCCGAGCGCAACGGCGCCGAGCAGCCTGCAGCGGACCGGCCCAGGACGCCTCGTGCGGACGTCGTGGTGAAGGGCCGCAACGTCGAGGTCCCCGATCATTTCCGCATCCACGTCGCGGGCAAGCTCTCGCGACTCGAACGCTTCGACCCGTCGATCCACCTGTTCGATGTCGAGCTGTTCCACGAACGCAATCGTCGCCAGCGCAAGAGTTGTCAGCGCGTGGAGATCACGGCCCGCGGCAAGGGCCCGGTCGCGCGCGCCGAGGCGTGCGCCGACAGCTTCTACGCCGCCCTCGAGTCGGCCGTGGAGAAGCTGGAGAGCCGGTTGCGCCGCAGCAAGGACCGGCGACGGGTGCACTACGGGGAGAAGACTCCCCTGTCCGTGGCGGAGGCCACGGCCACACTGATGGACGAGGCGCTGGCCACCGGCGCCAACGGGTCCACCGCCCACGACCACCGTTCCGACGAACCGGAGTCCGGCGAGTACGCGGGCCCGGGCCATATCGTCCGGACCAAGGTCCATTCCGCCACACCGATGTCGGTCGACGACGCCCTGTACCAGATGGAGCTCGTCGGTCACGACTTCTTCCTTTTCCAAGACCGTGAGACCGACCGTCCGTCGGTGGTCTACCGTCGCCACGCCTTCGACTACGGCCTGATCAGGCTCACGTAGGTAGGCTGCCCGTCCTCCGCGCACCCGGGTCGAACCGGCCGCGTACGCGGAGCTCCACGCTCAGGGCCGGCGGTCATGTGCCGTTCGGCCCTCAGCCATGTGCTCACCTATGTGGTCGGCCATGCGCTCGATTCTCGCCGAGAAATCTTTGATTTCATGCGTAGCGGTGCGCTAATATGGGTCCTGCTCGGCTTGTGACCGAGGGGAGGGGAGTTCACTGTATGCGCATTTGTTGCGCGTCTGAAATTTCATGCGTCCGAAGATTCTTGTGTCTGAAAGATTCTGACGTCTGAGGTTTTCATCGATTAGCCGGGCTGTAAGCTTCATGGCTTGATTCGTGCTGTGCGCACGCCCATAAGGAGTCATATCATGTTCGTATACGAACGACCGACGCTGCTCAGAATCGGCAGTTTCGAGGACGTCACCGAGGGATTCTCGAGCTTCCTGCCCGAATTCCCCTTCGTGGATCAACCCTGGCCGCACTGATATAGGGTTGCGTCTATATATTCGGCCGCACTGATGTGACGGCCGGCAATCGGTGGCTCCGGCCCGGCAGGGTAGCGGAGCCGCGGATTGTTTGTTCGTTTTGTTTCTCAATGAAATGACGGCGGGGGAGAATTGAATATTCCATCGAGTGTGTCGTCGTGGTTCGTCGCTCTTGCCGACAGCGAGGGGGCCGGCAATGTCGCTGCCAGAGTGCGTGCGGAATACTCTGACGTCAGAGAAGTATCGCACCCGAGCGGGCGTCCGTGGATTCTGGGTAATTGGACCGATTCCGAAATAACTGTGACCCGGACAGGTGAGGGTGTATTCGCCGCGATCGGCGAGCATGCATTACAGCCGAACCGGCTCGCCGGCGTCGGCACCGGACTTTTTCACCGCGGCTCGCGGCGGATCGAGTCACCCACCGGCAGTTTCCACCTGATCGGTGCACGGCGGGGATGTGTGCGGGTACGCGGTACGGCCTCCGGTGTGCGCAGGGTCTTCCACTCCGTCGTGGACGGCGTCACCGTCGCGAGCGACCGTGCCGACGTCATCGCCACGTTGGCGGGCAAGGAAGTCGACCAGCGGCAGCTAGCCCTCCTCCTGCTGTATGTCGTGCCTTGGCCGCTGTCGTTTCGTTCGGTCTGGTCCGGCATCGAGGTGGTGTGGCCCGGGTACGAGGTCGAGTTCGATCGGCACGGCCGTGTGGAGCACCACCGATGGTGGAACCCGCCGCCCGCCGAACTCTCGCTGGCGCAGGGTGCGGAATTACTGCGATCACGGCTGGTCGATGCCGTCGACCTGCGGGTCGGTGACAAAGACACGGTGGTGTGCGACCTCGGTGGCGTCGATTCGACGGCGCTGTGCTGCCTCGCCGCCAGGAGTAGCGCGCGGGTGGTGGCCGTCACCGCGGCCAGCCCCGACGATCTCGACGACGACGTCCGATGGGCGCGGGAGACCGTCGACGCGCTGGGTACCGTCGCCCACATCATCGTCGACCCGGACGACATGCCGATGACATACGACGGCATCCTGGACATCAGCGACCGGTTCGACGAGCCGTGCATCGTCCAGGTCAACAAATCGAAACTGGAGGCGGTGTGCCACCGCAATGTCGAGTCGGGCGCACAGGTCCGGCTCAGCGGCATCGGCGGTGACGAAATTCTGCGTGTGAGCTGGGGGTGGCTGCATTCGACCGTCCGGACACATCCGTTGTCGACGATCGGTACGGCGCGTCGCTGGGCCGCCAAACACCGGTATCCGCTGTGGCGGGTCGGCCTACAAATGGCCGACAATCAATCGTACGAACGTCATCTGAAAAAGGTGGCGAATGCCATCTCGTCGGTCCCTCCGCGCACCCCCGATCCGGCCATTACCTGGGGGCTGGGAATCATATCTCCGCCGTGGCTCACCGGCGACGCCTCGGAGATGGCCCGCGAGGCCGTGATCGATTGCTCGCGCAATGCCGCTCCGGTATCCCGGGATCGCGGCTTGCATCAGGCATTGGAGCAGTTGTACGGCGCCGCCCGGGGTGCGCGGCTGTGCCAGCAGTTCGCCCGGAGAATCGGCGTTCCGATCGCGGCACCGTACCTGGACGATGCGGTGATCGACGCCGCCCTTTCCGTGCGCGCGGTGGATCGGGTCGATACCCGGCGTTACAAACCGCTCCTGGCCGAGGCCATGACGGGGATCGTGCCGGAATCGACACTGCATCGGGGCACGAAGGCCAATACCAGCGCGGCCGTGGCGCGGGGTCTGCGGCAACACCGTGACGACATCCTCGCGATGATGGACAACTCTCGGCTCGCCGAACTCGGAATAATCGACCCCGCGGTTTTTCGACAAATGTGTGAACAGCCCTTGTTGATAGAAAGGCATCGCACATCGCTCGATCTGACCATAGCCGTGGAGGCTTGGTTGCAGACCGAGAAACGATGGGCGACTCGCCCCGGACTCAGTCGCGAAAGTGTGCCGTCATGAATTCGTTGTTCCTGGATACCGTTTCGCTGGCCGAGACGGATTACGGCGTCATGCTGCTCGATGAGAAGAGCGGCGTCTACTGGGGCCTCAACGGCACGGCGGTCCTGGCTCTGCAGGAGTTCGCCCGATCGGGCAGCCAGACGGCGGCGGCTGCCGCCGTCGCCGCGAAGTACGACGTCGGAGAGCAGGAGGCGCTCGACGACCTGCGGTCGCTCCTCGGCCAGCTGCGTGCCGCCGAGCTGCTCAGGGGGCCGGCGTGACCACACAGCATTCGATGTTTCACGATCCCGCCCTGGTGCCGGTGCGGGAGCGGGCCAAGATCCATCTGCTGGTCGCGGTGGCCCGGATACTGGCCAAGCTGAAGCCCGCACGACTTCGATCGGTGCTGACGCTGCTGCGGACCGCTGCCGCACCCGCGAGCTTCGGCGACACGAGCCTGGCGTATGAGCAGGTCACCGCGGTCAGTTACGCATGCGTCGGGCCCCGCTCCTGCCTGCTGCGATCGATCGCGATCACGCTGCTCTGCCGATCCCGGGGGCAATGGCCGACCTGGCGCGTCGGTGTCCGCAGGTTGCCGCCGGTCGCCGCGCATTCGTGGGTCGAGGCCGAAGGCAGGCCGGTGGGTGAGTCCTTCACCGGTGGCTACTACTCCGCGCTGATGTCGGTGCCGCCGGACTGAGCCGCCGCCCCGAGGGACTTGTCTGTGACACCGTGTCTCGATTTTCTTCTTACCTCAGAGTAAGTTTGGTGCCAGGTGGTTCTTCGAAAGGGTTCTTCATGGCAACCAAGGGTGCTCGTCGCGCCGTCATCGTCTCCGGAGTGCGGACGCCGTTCGTGCGCGCGTTCACCGACTACACCCGGATGGACTCCATCGACCTGGCCGATGCCGCGGTGGCGGGGTTGCTGGAGCGGGCCGGGCTGCCGAAGGACCAGGTGCAGGCGATCGTGTGGGGCGGGGTGATCCTGCCCAGCGCGGCGCCGAACATCGCGCGGGAGATCGCGCTCGATCTGCAGCTGGACCCGGGGTGCGAGGGCCACACCGTGACCCGCGCCTGCGCCTCGGGGTTGCAGGCCGTCACCTCGGCCGCGGCGGCCATCGAGCGCGGCGAGTACGACATCATGATCGCCGGCGGCAGCGATTCCACCAGCAATGCCGAGGTCAAGTTGCCGCAGAAGGTGGTGCACGCGGCAGCGCCGCTGGCGCTGGGCAAGCCGAAGCCGAAGGACTACCTGTCGGCCGTCGCACAGCTGGCGCCGTTCACCGATATCGTGCCGCGGCGTCCCAAGATCGAGGAGCGCACCACCGGCGAGGTGATGGGGGAGTCGGCGGAGAAGATGGCCGGTATCCACGGCGTCACCCGCGCCGCGCAGGACGAGTTCGCCGCCCGCTCGCATCATCGGGCCGCGGCGGCGATCGAGTCCGGGCGCTTCGACCGTGAGGTGCTGGAAGTCGTTACCCCGGAGGGGAAGTCGGTCACCCGCGACGGGCTGGTGCGCGCGAATTCCAGCGTCGAGAAGCTGGCCACGCTGCCGCCGGTCTTCGCGAAGAACGGCACCGTGACGGCGGGTAATGCCAGCCCGCTCACCGACGGGGCCGCGGCGGTGCTGCTGATGAGCGAGGAGAAGGCGCGGTCGCTGGGGCTGGAGCCGCTGGCGGCGTTCCGGTCCTGGAGCTACGTCAGCGTGGACCCGCGCGACCAGGTGCTGATCGGCCCGGCCATCTCCATGCCGCGCGCCCTCGACAAGGCCGGAATGGCGCTGGCCGACGTCGATTTCGTCGATATCCACGAGGCCTTCGCCGCCCAGACGCTGTCGGTGCTGGCCGCGCTCGGCAGCGACGAATGGGCCAAGACCCGCCTCGACCGCGACACCGCGGTCGGCGAGATCGATCCGGCCATCCTGAACGTGCACGGCGGTTCGGTCTCCCTCGGCCACCCCTTCGGAGCCACCGGCGCCCGCATGGTCACCACGATGGCCAACGAGCTCGCCCTCTCCGGTAAGAGCGCCGCCCTGCTGGGCATCTGCGCCGCGGGCGGCATCGGCGCCTCCGCGGTCCTCGAGCGAGTCTGAGCCCTCTTCACGCACCCCTTGCACGTTCCCGCACACTTTCCGGACACCTGCAAGGGGTGCGGGAGTGCGTACGGCGTGCGTGAATGCTGGTGCGCTACCGGGTGTAGGGCCGGCTCAGGGGTGGAAGTGTTCCCAGTGGATCGCCTGGTCCAGGGGACGGCGGGTGCGCCAGCCGAAGCGCTCGAGGTCGGGGATCTCTTGGAATTCGTGGACCGGACCGACACACAGCCAGGCGATCGGGCGGATGCCGGGTGGCAGGCCGATCAGCTCGGTGAGGAACGGAGCGTCGTAGAAGCTGACCCAGCCGACGCCGACGCCCTCGGCGGTAGCGGCCAGCCACAGGTTCTGGATGGCGAGAATCGTGGAGTAGAGCCCGGTTTCGGGGACGGTGGCCCGGCCCAGCACCTGCGGACCGCCGCGATCGTCGTCGTGGGTCACCACGATCCCGGTGCCGCTCTCGGCAATGCCCTCGATCTTGATGGGTTCGAAGGTGCGCGCCCGCTCCGGCGGCAACGCGTCGCGGAACTCGATGCGCTTGCGGGCGACATGGTCGGCGAACCGCGTCAGCGTCCCCCGCTCGCGCACGACCACGAAATCCCACGGCTGCGAATTGCCCACACTCGGCGCCCGATGCGCGGCATCCAGAATCCGCAGCAGCGTCGCATCGTCCACGAGTTCCCCGGTGAACTCGGCGCGCACATCCCGCCGCCGCCGAATCACGTCGTAGATACCGATCTGACCTGACACGGCCCCAGTCAACCAGGCCGCCCACCCCGGCCCGCTCACACCCCGCCCCGCACCAGCCTTTCTCGCGGGGCCGGTCGGAAATGAGTGCACCCCCTACCGGAGGGGGCGGTAGGGGTGCGGGAGTGTTCGGCTCAGCCGACGGCGGCGCGGCGGGCCGCGGCGACGCGGCGGCGGCCCTCCTTCAGGGCCGTGCGCAGGCCGCGGCGGCGGCCGGTCGACGGGTCGATCGTGGTGGTGCCGCCGAAGGCGCGTTCCGACCTCGTCTCCGGGGCGTCGTCGGTGGTGCGGCGCAGGTACTTGTTGGGCAGCGACAGCTTGATGATGGTGCGCCACGACTTGGCGTACTGCACCGGCAGCGAGCCGGTGGTGTAGGGCAGGTCGTACTTGTCGCACATCTCGCGCACCCGCACCGCGATCGAGGCGAGCCGGTTGCTCGGCAGATCCGGGAACAGGTGGTGCTCGATCTGATGCGAGAGGTTACCGGTCATGAAGTGCATGAGCGGGCCGCCGGAAATGTTGGCGCTGCCGAGCATCTGACGCAGGTACCACTCGTCGTGGGTCTCCGTGTCGACGTCCTTCTTGGTGAACTTCTCGGCGCCGTCGGGGAAGTGGCCGCAGAAGATCACCGCATTGGTCCACACGTTGCGCACGATATTGGCGGTGAGGTTGGCGGTGAGCGTGGAGAAGAACGCCGGACCGGTCAGCAGCGGGAAGATCAGGTAGTCCTTGGCGACCTGCCTGCCGACCTTCTTCAGCACCAGGCGCCGGTCCTGCTCGAACTGCTTGCGCTCCGGGCTGTCGGCGGGCCACTTCTTCTTGGCCACCTTGCCCAGCTCCAGGTGCTGGATGGCGACGCCGTATTCGAAGAACATCTGCAGCAGCAGGTTGTACACCGGCTGGCCGTAGTAGAACGGCGACCAGCGCTGGTCGCGGGTGACGCGCAGCAGGCCGTAGCCGATGTCGTCGTCCATGCCCAGCACGTTGGTGTACTTGTGGTGCAGGAAGTTGTGCGTGATCTTCCAGTGCGCGGCCGGGCCGACGTTGTCCCACTCCCACGACGAGGAGTGGATTTCCGGATCGTTCATCCAGTCCCACTGCCCGTGCATGACGTTGTGGCCGATTTCCATGTTCTCGATGATCTTGGCGGTGCTCAGCAGCGCCGTACCCGCCAGCCAGGCCGGGGGCAGGAAGCTGGCGAACAGCACCACGCGGCCGGAGATCTCCAGGGCACGCTGCAGCCGGATCACATTGCGGATGTACTTGGCGTCGTGTTCGCCCCGGGAGGCCTCGATGTCGCGCCGGATCGCGTCCAGCTCCGCGCCGATCGCCTGCACATCCTCCGGGGTGAGGTGTGCGTATTCCTTGACATCCGAGATCGCCATGCCGGTTACACTACCGTAAGTTACGGCTCCGTAGGTTGTCTCCGGATCGATTCACAACTGTGGCGTACGCCGCATTGTGATCGTGACCAAGGTGTGGTTAAACCGCACGTCGACGCCGTCGTACCCGCCGGACGGCGCGTTCGCGCAGCGCACGCTGCCGCAGCACCTGCTGTTCCTGGCGGGCCTTGTCCTGCAGGGCCTGTTTGGCCTCCTGCAGGGCCTCCTTCTCCTGCCGCGCCTTCTCCTTCAACGCCACCTTCGCCTCCGCCAGCGCCGACCGCAGTCCGCGGCGCCGACCGGTCAGCGGATCCACGCCCGGCCAATGGGGCAGAGAACTCGACATGGACCCGCTCGGCAGCGTCGGCAGGGTGAGTCCGGCGAACTTGCGCTCGGAGGAGGTCTCCGGGGCGTCGTCGGCGGTGCGGCGCAGGAACCGGTCCGGCAGCGCCAGCTTGTGAATGGTCCGGAATGCGAGCAGGTACTGCTTGCCCAGCGACCCGGTGGTGTAGGGCAGGTCGTACTTGTCGCACAGCTGCCGCACCGAGACCGCGATCTCCGGATAGCGGCTGCTGGGGATGTCCGGGAACAGGTGGTGCTCGATCTGGTAGCAGAGATTGCCGCTCATGAACGCCATCG
>NZ_BDBV01000001.1 GCF_001613165.1 Nocardia mexicana NBRC 108244 | reverse complement strand
CAGAAGATCACCGCGTATGCCCACAGGTTGCGGACCAGGTTGGCGGTGGCATTGGCCTTCAGCGTCTGCTTCCAGGCCGGGCCGGTGAGCGCCGGGTAGATCACGAAATCCTTGGCCACCTGCCGACCGGCCTTGCGGAAGAAAGCCTTGTTCGGCTCGGACAGCACCTGCATGCGAGGAACGTCGAGCTGTTCCTTCTCGGCCGACAGGTCGTGCAGGGCGATGCCCCACTCGAAGGTGGCGGCGAGGATGAGGTTGCCGATCGGCTGGAACAGGTGGATGGGCCGCCACTGCTCGTCGCGGGTCATCCGCAGGATGCCGAAGCCCAGGTCCTCGTCCTTGCCGAGCACGTTGGTGTAGGTGTGGTGGGAGTAGTTGTGTGCGCGCTTCCACTGCCCCGACGTGCCGGTCATATCCCACTCCCAGGTGGTGGAGTGGATCTCCGGATCGTTCATCCAGTCCCATTGCCCGTGGCTGATGTTGTGCCCGAGTTCCATGTTCTCGATGATCTTGGCCACCGACAGCATGGTGGTACCGGCCACCCACGCCCACCGGTTCTTACCGGCGAACAGCGTGGCGCGGGCGGCCGCCTCCAGCACGCGCTGCGCGCGGATGGTGCGGCGGATGTACTTGGCGTCGCGTTCGCCGAGCGATTGCTCCACGTTCCGGCGAATCGTGTCGAGTTCCTGCCCCAGGGTCTCGATATCGGCTGCCGTCAGATGGGCGAACGCCTTGATATCGGTGATGGCCACCGCGTCTCCCTGCTCTCGACTTCCTTCGAGGGTATCGGGTTTTCCCGAACCCGCGTTTACGCGCCGTCGTGCGGGCGATTACACATCGAGGGTGCAGTTGCCCGCGGCGGCGGAGATGCAGGTCTGAATCTTCTCCCCGGCCTGGTGTTCCGCGCCGTTGCGCAGATCGCGCACATGCCCGTCCGTGAGGGTGACCACACAGGTCTGACAGATGCCCATGCGGCAGCCGAACGGCATCTGCACCCCGGCCTCCTCGCCGGCCTGCATCAGGGTGGTGGCGCCGTCGATCTGCGCGCTGCGCCCGCTGCGGGCGAAGGTGACGGTGCCGCCCTCGCCGACCGCCGAACGCTCCACCTCGAACCGTTCGACGTGCAGGTGGTCGCTCAGATTCGCTGCGGCCCAGTGCTTTTCGATATCGTCGAGCATCGGCAGCGGGCCGCACGCCCAGGTTTCGCGCTCGCGCCAATCCGGGAACAGCTCGTCCAGCCCGGACAGGGCGAACTTGCCCTGCTCGCCGGTCAGATGCAGGTGCGAGGTGAAACCCGGATGCCTGTCGTGCAGCGTGCGCAGCTCCGCGCCGAACATCACGTCGTCGGCGGTGCGCGCCGAGTGCACGTGCACCACGTCGGTCCAGCTCCCGCGCCGGTCCATGGTGCGCAGCATGCCCATCACCGGCGTGATGCCGCTGCCTGCGGTGAGGAACAGCACCTTCGACGGCGGCGGCTCCGGCAGGACGAATCCGCCCTGCGGCGCGGCCAGCCGGACCACCGTGCCCTCGGGGACGCCGTTGACCAGGTGGCTGGACAGGAAGCCCTCCGGCATCGCCTTGACCGCGATGGAGATCAGGCGCCTGGAACGGCTGTCCTCGTCGGTCCAATCGGGCGGACAGGTCAGGGAGTAGGAGCGCCAGTGCCAGCGCCCCTCGACGAGCACGCCGATGCCGATGTACTGGCCGGGGGTGAACTTGAAATCGAAGCCCCAGCCCGGCTTGATCACCAGCGTGACCGAATCGGTGGTCTCCTTGCGCACCGACACGATCCGGCCGCGCAGCTCGCGGGCCGACCACAGCGGATTGACCAGATGCAGATAGTCGTCGGGCAGCAGCGGGGTGGTGACGCGCGCCGCAGCGCCGCGCAGCGCGTTGAGCCGGGTCCGGCCGGCCATCTTCGCCTCGGCGACCGGAGCCTCCAGCCATGCCCGGACGCCTTGTACCGATTTCAGGACCATCGTGCGGATGCTCATTTCCCTGTGTAGACCGATGCTCACGCGCCAGCCGGCGCACTCTCGGACCTAGGTTACGGCATCGTAGGTTAGGGCGGGATTCTTGGCCTCCGCTTCGCTCCGGCGGGTTTTCGGCGCCCGGAGTCTCGATTTTCAGGGGCCGCTGCTAGCTCCTTCGTCGCGGACGCAGCGACCCCTGAAAATCGAGACGCGCCGAAAACCTCCAGCTCCTACATCAGTTCCAAGAGGAAGGGCAGCTCTTGGGTGGCGTACCAGGCCAACTGGTGGTCCTCGGCATCGCCCAGGACGAATTCGGCGTCCTCGTCGCCCAGGTCGGCGGCGTCGACCACGTCGACCGCCTTGGCCACGGCCGGTTCGGCCTCGGCCAGGTCGACGTGCACCGAGGCGATCTGGCTGTAGGCGATCGGGGCGGACAGCCGGACCACGGCGTCGTCGAGGTCGGGGCGCAGCGTGGTGCCCGTGACGTCGGCCGCGATCACGGCGCGCCGGTACAGGGGTGCCGAGTAGGGGGTGTCGGGGTTGTCCTCGTCGGCGTGCAGGGCCGCCGCCTCGCGCTCCTCGGCGAGCAGGCGCAGCGAGGCGCGGGCGGCCTCGCCCATGGCGACCTCGGCGAGTTCCTCGTCGTCGCCGGAGGCGTACGCCTCGCGCAGCGCCGGGGTCACCGCGAAGGCGGTGTCGTTGAGCGCGCGCAGTTCCCGGTCGGCCACCAACTCCCGCAGCATCGGGACGGTCGCCGGTATGTACACGCGAAGCTTTGCCTTGCCCGGCGATCCGCCGGACTCACTGGACGCAGGCACCGAGCATCTCCTCCATGGATTCGTGCACTGCCGCGGACAGTACTCCGATATCGGCCATCGCATCGCGATCGGCATTGAGACCGTAGAAAACGTGTCCGTCGTAGGACGTGATTCCGATGCTCGAGGCCTGGTTGCGCAGCAGCGGCGACACCGGATACATCTCCAGCATCCGCGCGCCACCGATGTACATCGGCTGCTGCGGACCCGGCGCATTGGTGATCACCAGATTGAACGTGTGCTCTGCGAACGTACTTGCCGCCCGCACGCTCATCGCATGCAGGCTCGCCGGAGCGAAACCGGCCATGTGCACCAGCGTCCGGGCGCGCACCCCGCGCCGGTGCCGCGCGTGCGCCTCGGTGGCGTGGGAGATGTGGGACAGCCGCATCACCGGATTCGGTTCGCCCACCGGCAGGTCGATGAGGAACGACGACACCTCGCTGGCCGGTTTCAGCTGGTCGCCGTGCGGTCCCTCGACATATACCGACATCGGTACCACCGTGCGCAGCACCGCCGACTCGGTCAGGACCTCGTCGCGGGCCTGCAGGAAGATGCGCAGCGCGCCGGTCACCACGGCCAGGACCACGTCGTTGATGGAGCAGTCGAAGCGCCTGCGAATCTTGCGGTAGTCCTCCAGATCCGTCCGCACCACGTCGAAGCGGCGGTTGCGTGAGGTGCGGGCGTTGAACGGGCTGTCCGGGCAGCCGAGCGCGGCGGTGCGGACCACCGAGACCATCTTGCCGACCGTTTTCCCGGCGGCTCGGACGATGGACGGAGCCCCTGCCCCGGCCTGCCGCAGCACCTCCAGTGCCTCGCCGGGCTGCCCGGCCAGCTCGACCATGGCCATCGCCAGCAGCGCGAGCTCGCTCGGCTCGCGGCGCGCGACCCAGGCGTCGCCCGCCATCTCGCGCGGCGACGGTCCGGCATCGAGGATGACGTGCCCGATCTCGAGTGCGGTACTGCCGTCGACCAGCGCCGAATGAGTTTTGGTGAATACCGCGCGGCGGTCGCCGGACAGCCCCTCGATCAGGTACATCTCCCACAGCGGCCGGGTGTGGTCGAGCGGCCGCGACGCCAGCCGGGCCACCAGGTCGTGCAGCTGTTCGTCGGTGCCGGGGCTGGGCAGCGCGGAGCGGCGCACGTGATAGGTGATGTCGAAGTGGCTGTCCTCCACCCACACCGGCCTGCCCAGTGCGAGGGGGATCTCGCGCACCCGGCGCCGATAGCGCGGCACCAGCGGCAGGCGGCTCTCGACGAGCTCGACCAGCCGGTCGTAGTCCAGCGGGGACCGGTCGGGGTCACCGCTGCCGCCCATGTCGCCCGGAGCCGGGTCGCGCACGATCGCGAGGGAGCCGATGTGCATCGGATTGCTGCTCGACTCGAGCCGGTAGAACGACGCGTCCTGCGGCGTCAATCTCGTGATCACGCTGTCCGGTGCTCCTTCCGATACCCGCTCCATTGTGAGGTCACACAAACCGTTCGGGCGCGGCGAGTGGGACATGTCGCGATACCGGGGAAATCCTTCACCCGCAGTGGCTTCCGTGGCATGCTGGTCCGATTCATGTCAGGGGGAGTCGACTGTCTGGGGGGAAGTCCATGCGCAGCCAACGCCGGTCGCTGTCACTTGCGCCGAATTTCGAACCGCCGCTGGAGGGTGCACAGTATCCGGAGAATTCCCGGTATTCCGGCGATCCGGCGCGGCGCGGTCCGGCGAGCCGAGCCACGCTGCCCTGCCGTCATCAACCCTGTCGTCATCGCGTGCCCGGGCGCGGGGCCGCCGCCTCGTCGGCCGGTACGCCAGCCGGAGTGCCGGGCGGGACGCCACGCCGCTCACCACACGACGGACGCTCTACATCGTACGCTTCCTCGGATGAAACCGGTTCGGCGGCAAGGCGATTCGCCGAGCGATCGCTGCGCCTGGTGCTGGAGGTGCTGGACGGGCGGCGACCGGTCGGACAGTTGCGGCCGGTGGCCGAGCCGACGGTGGTGGCCGCGGTCGAGACGCTGACCCGTACCGGCGCCGCCGACCGGCGGCTGGGCGCGGCGCAGCTGGTGTCCGCGCGGGCGACGATGGTGGCGCCCGGCACCGCGGAGGTCTTCGGAGGTTACGATCGCGGCAACCGGCGCTTCGCCGTGGCGGCCCGCATCGTCGCGCGACGGGGTGACTGGCGCCTGACCGCGCTGCGGCTGCGGTGACAGCCGCGCAGCGGTTGCGGTGAGGGAGGCACCTACCATGGAGGCCGCACTACCATGGGCGTTGCTGCGGCATCCGGGTACCGGACCCCGCCCGCGGGAGCCGAGGATGTACTGCAAGACCACGACACCGACCCAGAGGACTGACGAGACCCGTGCCTGCGCTGAATCTGACGAGGTTGCTACGGATTGGTGAGGGCCGCGTCGTCAAGCGGCTCGCGCGGCTGGCCGACGACGTGCTTGCCGTGGAAGACGAGTACGCCGACCTCACCGACGCCGAACTGCGGGCCAAGACCGAGGAGTTCAAGCGGCGCTACGCGGACGGCGAGTCCCTGGACGAGATGCTGCTGGAGGCGTTCGCGGTCGCACGCGAGGCGGCCTGGCGGGTGCTGAACCAGAAGCCCTACAAGGTGCAGGTGATGGGCGCCGCCGCGCTGCACATCGGCAATATCGCCGAGATGAAGACCGGTGAGGGCAAGACCCTGACCTCGGTGCTGGCCGCCTACACCAACGCGCTCAGCGGCGAGGGCGTGCACATCGTCACGGTCAACGACTACCTGGCCAAGCGCGACTCGGACTGGATGGGCCGCGTGCACCGCTTCCTCGGCCTGGACGTCGGGGTGATCCTGTCCGGCATGAGCCCGGCCGAGCGCCGCGCCGCCTACAACGCCGACATCACCTACGGCACCAACAACGAGTTCGGCTTCGACTACCTGCGCGACAACATGACCCACTCGCTGGACGACCTGGTCCAGCGCGGGCACAACTTCGCCGTGGTCGACGAGGTCGACTCGATCCTGATCGACGAGGCCCGCACCCCGCTGATCATCTCCGGCCCCGCCGACGCCTCCTCCAAGTGGTACGCCGAATTCGCGCGCATCGCGCCGCTGCTGAAGAAGGACGTGCACTACGAGGTCGACATCAAGAAGCGCACCATCGGCGTGCACGAGCAGGGCGTCGAATTCGTCGAGGACCAGCTGGGCATCGACAATCTGTACGAGGCCGCCAACTCGCCGCTGGTCAGCTACCTGAACAACGCCATCAAGGCCAAGGAGCTGTACGTCCGCGACAAGGACTACATCGTCCGCGACGGCGAAGTGATCATCGTCGACGAGTTCACCGGTCGCATCCTGGTGGGCCGCCGCTACAACGAGGGCATGCACCAGGCCATCGAGGCCAAGGAGAAGGTGGAGATCCAGCCGGAGAACCAGACGCTGGCCACCATCACGCTGCAGAACTACTTCCGCCTCTACGACAAGCTGTCCGGTATGACCGGTACCGCCGAAACCGAGGCGGCCGAGCTGCATTCGATCTACAGCCTCGGCGTGGTGCCGATCCCGACCAACAAGCCGATGATCCGCGAGGACCAGTCGGACCTGATCTACAAGACCGAGGAATCGAAGTTCGCCGCGGTCGCCGACGACATCACCGAGCGGCACGAGCACGGCCAGCCGGTGCTGATCGGTACCACCTCGGTGGAGCGCTCGGAGTACCTGTCGAAACTGCTCACCAAGCGCGGCATCCCGCACAACGTGCTCAACGCCAAGTTCCACGAGCAGGAAGCCCAGATCATCGCCGAGGCGGGCCGCCCGGGTGCGGTCACCGTGGCGACCAATATGGCCGGTCGCGGTACCGACATCGTGCTCGGCGGCAACCCGGACATCATCGCCGACACCCTGCTGCGCCGCCAGGGCCTCGACCCGGTCGAGACGCCGGAGGAGTACGAGGCGAACTGGCTTCCGGCGCTGGACCGGGTCAAGCAGCAGGTCGAGGAGGACGCCGACCGGGTGCGTGACGCGGGCGGTCTTTACGTGCTGGGCACCGAGCGCCACGAGTCGCGCCGCATCGACAACCAGTTGCGCGGCCGCTCCGGCCGCCAGGGCGACCCGGGCGAGTCCCGCTTCTACCTGTCGCTGGGCGACGAGCTGATGCGGCGCTTCAACGGCGCCGCGCTGGAGTCGATCATGACCCGGCTCAACCTGCCCGACGACGTGCCGATCGAGGCGAAGATGGTCTCCCGGGCCATCAAGAGCGCGCAGACCCAGGTCGAGCAGCAGAACTTCGAGATCCGCAAGAACGTCCTGAAGTACGACGAGGTGATGAACCAGCAGCGCACGGTCATCTACGCCGAGCGCCAGCGCATCCTGTCCGGTGAGGACATGGAGGGCCAGGTCGAGAACATGATCACGGATGTGATCACGGCCTACGTCAACGCCGCCACCGCCGAGGGCTACGTCGAGGACTGGGACCTGGAGAAGCTGTGGACGGCGCTGAAGACGCTGTACGCGGTCGGCATCGACCACAAGGATCTGACCGGTGAGAACTCCACCGGCGAGATCGGCGACCTGACCCGCGAGGAACTGCTGGAGGCGGTACTCGACGACGCCCACCAGGCGTACGGGCGTCGCGAGAAGGAGATCGATGACCTGGCCGGTTCGGGCAGCATGCGAAACCTGGAGCGCCAGGTGCTGCTGTCGGTGCTGGACCGCAAGTGGCGCGAGCACCTCTACGAGATGGACTACCTCAAGGAGGGCATCGGCCTGCGCGCCATGGCGCAGCGCGACCCGCTGGTCGAGTACCAGCGCGAGGGCTTCGACATGTTCGCCGCGATGCTGGAGGGCCTGAAGGAGGAGTCGGTCGGGTTCCTGTTCAACCTGCAGGTCGAGGTGCAGCAGCCGCAGCCGCAGGGCGTCGGGGTCGCGCCGGGCCTGCAGTCTCCGGTCGGCGCCGGAGCCCCGGCCGCGCCCGTCGACGAGCCGGTCAACGGCGGCGGCGCCCCGGCGGCGTTGCGCGCCAAGGGAATCGACCAGCGCGACGTCGGCGGCCTCACCTACTCGGGTCCGGACGAGGGCGGGCACGCCGCGAAGCACAGCGACGCCGAGGAATACGGCGGCCGGTCGGACGACGGCACCACCCGGCGCGAGCGCCGCGAGGCCGCCCGCGCCGAGTCCAAGCACACCAAGCCGCCGAAGTCCAAGCGGCGCAGGTAGTTTCGGCAGAAAAGGGCCCACTCCGATTCGGAGTGGGCCCCTTTCGTTGTGTACGGCCGGGATTCGCCGTCCTACCGCCGGGACCCCGAGCCGACGAGCATCGCGAACTCGGACTTGCTGTCCACCAGGCGCGCGCGGTACGGCAACTGGATGGTCAGCCCTTCCAGGTCGGGGTGTCGCCGGGTTCCGGTGCGTGTCCGGATATCGGAAGGGCGTTCGGGGGACACCGGCAGGGCGGCACGAATCTCGGTGCGCGACGGTGGGTTGGGCGCGGGCTCGATAGCACGCGGCGCCGACGGTGCCGGAGCCTCGGGTGCGGGCGCCGCGATCCGGTTGGGCGCCCGCTTCGGCACGGCGGTCGTCACGGCGACCAGGACCGCGCCGAGTGCGGTGACGCCGCCCAGTAGCGCCGCGAATCCCAGGTTGGCGCTGGCGACTTCGTGTGCGCCCGGCTCGCTTCCCGAGAGCAGGTTGCGCAGGCCGCTACCGGATCCCGAACCCTCGGAGAGGGTCTTGAACTCGGGTGCCTTGGCGGCCAGGTACAGCAGGGTGCAGAACACCGACAGGACAAGCGCCGCACTGGAACCCAAAATGATCAGCGCGGTCGTCGCCCGGCGGTCGAACAGGTACATGACCACTGCGAGGATCGTCGTGAGGGCGGCGGTGGCCGCGACGACGCCACCGCCGCCGCTGACATGCAGCGGATGGAGGCCGTCGGACTCCTGCCAGTCGCCGACCGCGGTGGTGACGCCCCGCATCCGGCCGAACGCATCGGAGGTCACCCGGCCCTTCGGGCCGTTCGTCGTGAGCCAGGGTTGGAAGAGCAGCGCGAAGGTGATCAGGCTCAGTGCTGCGGAGTACACGAAACCCCAGTGCACGTGCGGACCGCGAAACGATGCCGCGAAACCGCTTGGCTGCCGCCCGGTTCCAGGTCGGTATTGCTGAACTTCGTTGCTGTGCCGAGGGTTTGGCTGAACCATTTTCTACAGGCCTGAGGCTTTCTGGTGCATCGAAATATGAAAGGAAATAAATAATGGGCCGCATCGACCATCGGGGTAACCGTAGAACTGCCTGCCCCGGGGCACAACCGTGACCGCGGTCCCACCTGGAGAGCTGGGTCACAAGTGTATTTTCGAAATGCCACCGATTCAGAATTTTCGGGAGCCTGGCGATTCGGCCGTGCAGTGGGGGTTTGCGGAAAGGATGCGCTCGGTTCGTGGAACTCGATGCGCGAACGCGAACATGCCTATCGGTCTGTTCATGTGATGCGACTAACATGCCTGGTCTGAGACGCGCGTCACGGTTTTCCGGCCTGTGGCGCGGTGACCGGCTGGCCATGCGGGGTACGGTCCGTGCCCGCCTCGCCGAGGTGCTGCTCGATCGGCGTGTTTCCGGGACGTAACTCATAGCGAGGGGCGGGATCGGTCGACGCGGGTGCCGCGATATGCCGTATTCCGGAATGTTGATTTGAGCGGCCATGAATTGTTTCCGATTTCTCGGTCTATTTTATTCGTTAGTCCGGTCCGGTCGGTACGTGCGACGTCTCGCATGTGAGGTTCCGATCGGTCCTGAATATAATTGTCCCTTGTTCCCAAAATTGGGAACACACTCCCGTTGTGAATGCCCCGGAGGGGTGGCAAGATCATGCGCGCGCGAGGCCTCTCGCGCGGCAAGGGAGAGAAACTGGTGGGCTCGGACAGCGGCCGATCCGACATGCCTGTACGGGCCGATTCCGGCCTGCCTCCGAACTCGGGGTTCGGTCCTCCGCTGGGGCCGCCCGACTGGCTGACGCGGGATGTGCCACCGGCGCAGCCGAACACGGCATGGCAGCCCTTGTCCCCGGCGGAGCCGGGTTTGGCGCTGGATCCGGATATGGTGCAGCGGGCACTCGGCTCACCGGCCCGCAAGGCGCGCGGCGCCAAGCGGGGGCCGCGCCGGATGCTTGTCCTCCTCGCGCTCGTGCTGGTGGCGGCGGTGGCCGCCCTCGGCGCCTTCCTCGTGTCGGTCACCGGCGGAACGGCCGGTGCGCCCGTACCGGTCGCCGCCGCGCCCGTGCCCGCTCCCGCCGGTCAGGCGTGCGAGGCCGAGCGCAGGGACAGCCTCACCTCCGGCAACGGCCCGGGGGACACCGTGAGCGGGGCCGGGGCGATTCTGGGGTTCGAGCACGCGTACTACACCCAGCGCAACGGGCGGGCGGCGCAGACCTTCGTGGCACCGGACACGGTCAACGTGGCGTCCGCGGAGCTGCTGCAGCAAGCCATCGATGCCGAGATCCCTGTCGGCACCACCCATTGCGTGCGCATCGTCGAACGGCTGCCGGAGTGGTTCGATGTCGACATCGAGGAGCATCGTCCGACCGGAGCCGTGGCCGTCTACAAACAAAGCATGCGCACGGTCGTCCGGGACGGGCACACCGTGATCTACGAGATCCGCGATCGGTAGTGCCCTCAGGACCCAATGCGCCTAGGTGTTTCCGACGACCCAGGGGTCGTTGGAGTTGAGGGCGACCAGCAGGAGACGGATGGCGGCGACACGGCGCTCCTTGCCGGGCAGATCGTCGAGCGCGCACTCCGGGTCGGCGGGCGGGCCGAGGTGAGTGCAGCCGCGGGGGCAGTCCTCGATGGCGTCGGCGAGATCGGCGAAGGCCTGAATGACATCGTCGGGGGTGATGTGGGCCAGGCCGAAGGAGCGGATGCCGGGGGTGTCGATGACCCATCCGCCGTCCGGCAGGGGCAGCGCGATCGACTGGGTCGAGGTGTGCCGCCCCTTGCCGACGCCGGACACCTCGCCGACCGCCCGTTCCGCCTGCGGCACAAGGCGATTCACCAACGTCGACTTGCCGACGCCGGAGTGCCCGAGCAGGCAGGTGAGGCTTTCGTGCAGCAGGGTGTGGATCGGGCCCAGCGGGTCGTCGCGTCCGCCGTAGACGATGGTGAGGTCGAGATCCTCGAATTCCGTGGCGAATTCGGACTCCGCCGCCAGATCGTGCTTGGTCAGGCACAGAATCGGTTGCAGGCCACCGGCGTACGCCGCGGCCATGGCCCGTTCCACGAAGCCGGTGCGGGGTGGCGGATCGGCCAGCGCGACAACGATGAACAGCTGCTCGGCGTTGGCCACGACCACCCGCTCGAACGGGTCGGTGTCATCGGCGGTGCGCCGCAACACCGTTCGGCGATCGGCCACCCGCACGATCCGGGCCAGGGTGTCGGGGCGGCCCGACAGGTCGCCCACCACGTCCACCTGATCTCCGACCACGATCGGGGTGCGGCCCAGCTCGCGGGCCCGCATCGCCACGATCGGTCGCGCCGGATCGCCGTCCAGCACGCAGCTCCATCGGCCGCGGTCGACCGCGGTGACCATGGCGGGCACCGCATCTCGGTGTTCGGGCCGGGTCTTGGTGCGAGGACGCGAACCCCTGCCCGGGCGCACCCGGACATCGGATTCGTCGTACTCGCGGCGTCTCAGTGCGCCGCTCCCGCCGTGGTCGAATCCACCTGCCCGTCGGAAAGCATTGCGTCCCACAGGTTCACGAAGTTCGGCAGCGTCTTGGCGGTGGTGCCGATGTCCTCGATCTGCACCCCCGGCACGCGCAGCCCGAGGATGGCGCCCGCGGTCGCCATGCGGTGGTCGGCGTAGGAGTGCCAGGTGCCGCCCCGCAGGGCGGCGGGCACGATGTGCAGCCCGTCCTCGGCCTCGGTGACCTGGCCGCCGAGGCGGTTGATCTCGGTGGACAGCGCCGCCAGCCGGTCGGTCTCGTGCCCGCGCAGGTGCGCGATGCCGCGCAGCCGCGACGGCGAATCGGCGAGCGCCGCCAGCGCCGCCACGGTCGGGGTCAGCTCCCCGACATCGTGCAGGTCGATGTCGATACCCGCCAGCCGGTCGGGGCCGCGCACGACCAGCCTGCCGTCGAAGCGGCGGGCCTCGGCGCCCATGCGCACCAGGATCTCCCGGATGACATCGCCGGGCTGGGTGGTCAGCGACGGCCAGTGCGGGATCGTCACCTCGCCGCCGGTGACCGCCGCGGCGGCCAGGAACGGCGTGGCATTGGACAGATCCGGTTCCACATCCCAGTCCACGGCGTGGATCGGGCCGGGCGTCACCGTCCAGACCTGCTCGGCGCGGGGGCTGCCGGGCGCCTCGACCCGCACGTCGGCCTGGCCGAGCATCTGCACGGTCATCGCGATATGCGGCAGCGACGGCAGCGGCGCACCCTCGTGGCGCACGGTCACGCCCTCCTCGAAGCGGGCCGCCGACAGCAGCAGCCCGGAGACGAACTGCGAGGACCCGGAGGCGTCGATGGTCACCTGCCCGCCGCGCAGCGAACCCGTGCCGTGCACGACGAACGGCAGCGTATTGCCCTCGATGTCGACGCCGAGCTGCCGCACGGCGTCCAGAATGGTGCCCAGTGGGCGCAGCCGGGCCTGCTCGTCGCCGAAGAACGCGACATTGCCGTGCGCCAGCGCCGCCACGGGGGGCAGGAAGCGCATCACGGTCCCGGCCAGCCCGCAGTCGATGGTGGCGTTGTGCAGGGTCTCCGCCGGGGTGACGGTGAGAGTGTCTGCCTCACCGGTGATTTCGGTGCCCATGGCCTGCAGTGCGGCGATCATCAGATTGGTGTCGCGGCTGCGCAGCGCACCGGTGATGGTCGAGGGCCGGTCAGCGAGCGCAGCCAGAATCAGTGCCCGATTGGTGATGGACTTGGACCCGGGCAGCGCGACGGTCGCGTGCACGGCATGGTCGGTATGCGGGGCTGGCCAGAAACTCACCCCACCATCTTCGCCTACGAGAGGTTTCCGCAGCCGCGCGGTCACGAACTTGTCCCGACCCGCGCCGGAATCGGAGATCCGACCAGGGGATATGGCATATCGG
Organism: Nocardia mexicana NBRC 108244; assembly: GCF_001613165.1. Lineage (GTDB taxonomy): Bacteria > Actinomycetota > Actinomycetes > Mycobacteriales > Mycobacteriaceae > Nocardia > Nocardia mexicana. The sequence goes on along the minus strand of NZ_BDBV01000001.1, from coordinate 289,332 downwards.
TCGGATACGTCGGCCCCACCGCGGATGTCCCGCGGCGGGGTCGACGACTCGCGATTCGCTACTTGTGGCGCCCGTGGAGCAGCGGGACCACCCGGCGGAGCAGCTTCATGGTGCTTTCGGTACGGGCGTAGCTGAGCAGGGCCATGCCCGGAATCGTGAAGCGCTGCACCGCGATCGAGTGCGGTGCGGTGAACTCCAGCATGCCCGGCGCGCCGTGGATGCGGCCGATACCGGAGTCGCGGCCGCCGCCGAAGGGCAGCGCGGAGATCGCCGCGAAGCCCAGCACCGAGTTGACCGAGGTGGCCCCGGCCTTGATCCGGCGCGCGATCTCGAGCCCGTGCTTGCGCGAGAAGACCGCCGAACCCAGCGAGTAGGTGGAATTGTTGGCCAGCTCGACGGCCTCGTCGACGTCCTTCACGGTGCGGATGGTGACCGTCGGGCCGAAGGTCTCCTCGCGCACCGCCGCCGAACTCTCGTCCACGTCGACCAGCACGACCGGCTCGATATACGGCCCGCTGATCGAATCGGGGCCGCCCAGCACCGCGGTACCGCCGTTCTTCAGCGCATCCTCGATGTGGCGGCGCACGATATCGATCTGGCTCGGCATGGTCATCGGACCGTAGGAGGCCTTGTCGTCGGAGCCGGGGTGCACGCTCGTCAGGATCTTCTTCACCTCGGCGACGAACTGGTCCTTGATCGAGGCGTCCACGTACACCCGCTCGACGCCGGCGCAGGTCTGGCCGCTGTTCATGGTCGCGCCGTAGGCGACCGCGTCGGCCGCGGCCTTGATATCGGCGTCGGCGGCGACGATGACGGCGTCCTTGCCGCCGCATTCCAGCAGGACCGGGGTCAGCCGGTCGGCGGCGGCCGCCATGATCTTCTTGCCGGTGGCGGCGGAGCCGGTGAAGGCGACCTTGTCGATATCGGCCTTGACCAGCGCGGCACCGGTCGCGCCGTACCCGTTGATCGTGGTGAAGACGCCGTCGGGGAGTTCGGGATTGGCCTCCGCGAATGCCTTGGCGACGAAGTTGCCGATGCCGGTGGAATATTCGCTGGGCTTGTAGACGACGGTGTTGCCCGCGGCCAGCGCGTAGGCGATCGACCCGTTCGGGGTGTAGATCGGGTAGTTCCAGGGGCCGATCACGCCGATCACGCCGAGCGGGCGCTGCTCGATGTACGCGCCGAAGTTGGACATCAGCGCGCCGGGGGAGACCTTCTTGGTCTTCAGCACCTTTTCGGCGTTCTTGGCCGCCCAGGAGATGTGCTCGAGCGTCAGCATGAGCTCGAGGAACGCATCGTCGCGGGTCTTGCCGTTCTCGGCGTGGATCAGATCGCAGAGTTCGTCGGATTTCGCGACGAGACGGCTCGCCCAGCGCAGCAGATACCGTTTGCGGTCGGCATAGGTCAGCGTCCCCCAGGTCGCGGCGGCGGTGCGGGCCTTGGCGACGGCCGCGTGCACCGCCTGCTCGTCGGCGATCGGGTGCGTGGCGATGACATCGCCGGTGGCCGGATTGACCGAGGTCAGCGTGGTCTCGCCGGCGATGGCGGTGGACTCGGTGGTGGACATTATTCGGCGACCCCTAGTGAGAGATTTACGGCACGAAGTTCTCATACCGTAGATGTGAAGTCAACTGCCTTCAGTTATATTTTCGGCCATCTTTCGTGGTGCGCGTCGTTCGTGGCGCGTCGGCGGCGGCGAATCCGCACCCGGCGCACCGCGCTTTCATTGTCGTCGCAAATTTGTCGGTGTGCGGTGGCAGCATGGGGGCATGTGCGGCAGATATGCGACCACCGCGAATCCGGCCCGGCTGGCGGCCGAACTCGACGCCGTCGACGAGACCGGTGATCCGCCCGAACTCGACCGCCCCAATTACAACGTGGCCCCCACCAACCAGGTGCTCACCGTGGTCGAGCGGCACGACCGCGACCATCCCGACGACGATCCGAAGCTCCGGATCCGGCGCATGCGCTGGGGCCTGATCCCGGTCTGGACCAAGGCCTCCGAGCCCGGCGTCCCGGCCAAGGGAAAACCGCTGTTCAACGCCCGCGCCGACCGCGCGGAGACGGCCCCGTCGTTCCGCGACGCGGTGAAGCGGCGCCGCTGCCTGGTGCCGATGGACGGCTGGTACGAGTGGCTGGTCGAGGATGCCCCGGCCGCCAAGGGCAAGGCCGTCAAGCAGCCTTATTTCATGTCCTATGCGGACGGCTCGCGCCTGTACATGGCCGGTCTGTGGTCGACCTGGCGCGACCGCACCCAGGAGATGGATCCGATTCTGTCCTGCACGATCCTGACCACCGATTCGGTCGGCGACCTGACCAAGATCCACGACCGGATGCCGCTGGTGCTGCCGCGCGAGCATTGGGACGCGTGGCTGGATCCCGATCACCCCGCACCGCACGAGCTGCTGGAAAACCCCGGGCCGGAACGAGTTTCGGAGATCCTTGCCCGTCCGGTGTCGTCGCTGGTGAACAGCGTCCGCAACAACGGCCCCGAGCTCCTGTCGGCCGCCCCGGGCGCCCCCGCGTCGGGAGCGGATACGCCGCAGGCCGGGCAGACCACCCTGATCTGAACCCGGCCCGCACTCATACGTCGGTCCCGCGTGCTTGCCCTACGAAGGGCACTTGATCTCGGGCGTGGCGATGTTGAGGCCGCACTTGATGATGTGTTCCCCGAGGTCGAGGATCTTGCCGGTGGTGCTGCCGCCCAGCTTCTCCGCCTTCTCCGGGACCTTCTCCGCCCGCTTCTCCGGCTCCGACTTCTGCTGCGTGCCCGGGCTACCGCCGCCGAGCGGATAGTCCCCGGTCCCCGGCGCCGCGCCCGCTGACGCGCCGGATCCCGCTGCGAGGATCGCGCCGCCTAATAGGGCAACGACCATGGTGCGCACATGCTGTCGGTGGGACATTCGCATCACATCCTCACGGTCGAACGAATCTGGCCTGATCAAGTAAGGCACAGGTACGGGTGTGATTGGTGTGATTCATGTGATTACACCTGTGAGCGCGGCGTGTCCGCGAGCGTGAGCAACCCCGGGCGGGCGGTGTCGTAGTCGTCGACGAACCGGCGCAGCAGCGTGGCGAGCTGTTCGCGGTCGGCATGGTCCCAGTCCGCGACGATGTGCTCGAGGACCTCGATACGGCGCCGCCGCAGCTGCTCGGCCAGGTCCCGTCCGGCATCGGTGACCATCAGAACGCTGGCCCGGCCGTCGTCGGGGTCGGCGCGGCGCTCCAGCAGCCCGCGCTTGACCAGGCTCGCGACCTGGCGGCTGATGGTGGAGGCATCGGAGTACATGGCCTCGGCCAGCGTGCCGGACCGCATCGGCCCGTCCTCCAGCAATCGGAAGATGATGCCGTAGGCGGAGATCTCGATCTCGCCCTTGGAGGCGGCCGCGATCTGGGCGTTGGTGCGTTCGCGGATGCGCCCCAGCCGAATCAGCTGCCGGCCGATCACGTCGATCACCTCGTCACTGTCCACGCGACGGTCACCTCCCTCGAGTCATTAAATGTCTAGCAGTGACAGGCGCCGCCGGAGCGAAGCGGAGGCCGACAACACAGCTCAGGCGGTCACCGGGGCGGTCACCGCGGAGGTGAGCCGGATCAGGTCCGCTGGCGCCAGCTCGATCTCCAATCCACGCTTGCCCGCGCTGCACAGCAGCCGGTCCCACCGCAGCGCGGAGTCGTCCAGCACGGTCGGCAGTGCCCGCTTCTGGCCGAGCGGTGAGATGCCGCCCAGAACGTAGCCGGTGGTGCGCTCGGCCTTTGCCCGGTCGGCCATCGCCGCCTTGGGAGCCCCGAGCGCCGCGGCGGCTGCCTTCAGCGACAGCGTGTTCGGCACCGGCAGCACCGCGACCGCGAGCCCACCGCTCGACAACTCGATGACCAGTGTCTTGAAGATCTGCTCGGCCACCACGCCGAGCTCGTCGGCCAGCGCGGCGACCGCCTCGGTGCCAAAGGAATCGCTGCGGGGATCGTGCGGATAGGAGTGCACCCGGTGCGCCACCTTCGCCTGGGTCAGCGCGCGGATAGCCGGAGTCGAACCACCTGCCATGCCGGTCAACCCTAGCTTCGCGCCCTCACCGCATTCCCGGCACGCTCTCTAGGGCTTCGCGCCCCCATTGCATTCCCGGCACGCTCTCTAGGGCTTCGCGGCCCCATCGCATTCCCGGCACGCTTTTCGCCGGGATCCTCAGCACATCGCGCGGACATCAGGCACTTGGTGGTGGGAACACAGTGGGCCCGTGCCATGTTGCACGCGGTACGCCGAATGTCCGCCAGGCGCCCGGATCAGGCGAAACAAGTCCAGTGAACTCGAAGGAGATGCCGGTGACCGTGTTGGTCGAAGAACGCCCGGTACCCGCCGGGTGGTCACCGTCTTTCGTGCCGAACGACGTCGTGACCCCCGACACCGGATTCTCGGTGCCCACCCCGCTCGCGGTAGATTCAACAGCTACGGCGATCGAAGGGATGGGCGTGACGAGCGACGACAACGAGCGCGAGGACATCGGTACGCCCGATGACCTGGCGGTCGACGACGACGGACAACCCGGCGTGGCACGCAGCACCGCCAGCGATACGGAGCTGGCGCAGCGGTTCGAGCGCGACGCGCTTCCGCTGCTGGATCAGCTCTATGGCGCTGCGCTGCGCATGACCCGCAACCCGGCCGACGCCGAGGACCTGGTGCAGGAGACCTTCGCGAAGGCGTACCAGGGCTTCCGGTCGTTCCGCGAGGGCACCAACCTGCGGGCCTGGCTGTACCGGATCCTCACCAACACCTACATCAACTCCTACCGCAAGAAGCAGCGCCAGCCCGCGCAGTACCCGACCGACGAGATCACCGACTGGCAGCTGGCCGCCACGGCCGAGCACACGTCGACGGGTCTGCGGTCGGCGGAGATGGAGGCGCTCGAGGCGCTCCCCGACGATGACATCAAGGCGGCTCTGCAGTCGCTTCCGGAGGAATTCCGGATGGCGGTGTACTACGCCGACGTGGAGGGCTTCCCCTACAAGGAGATTGCCGACATCATGGGGACCCCGATCGGTACGGTGATGTCCCGGTTGCATCGCGGTCGCAAGCAGCTCAAGGGCCTGCTGGCCGATGTGGCACACGAGCGTGGATTCGACCGGAATCGAACGGGCAGTGCGGGGCGTCAGGAGGTTACGCAGTGAGTGGGGACGATATGGAGCTGGACTGCTCGGCGGTTCTCACCGACGTCTGGCTCATGCTCGACGGTGAGTGCGACGACGCCACCCGGGCGCGGTTGCAGCACCACATGGACCACTGCTCGCCGTGCATCGAGGCCTACGGCCTGGAGGAGAAGCTGAAGCGCCTGCTCAGCACCAAGTGCGGCGGCGATCGCGCCCCGGATTCGCTGCGCGAGCGGCTGACCCTGGAGATCCGCCGGTCGGTCACGATCACCGAGACGCGGATCGAAACCGGAGAGGCCTGAGGAATACGCGGAGCGGCACGTCATCTTCGAGATGACGTGCCGCTCAGTGCTTTTCGGCGCTACCGTGCCGGGCCGTGACGGCTCAGCTGTTCGGCCGCTTGCCGTGGTTGGCCGCGCTCTTGCGACGGCTGCGCTTCTTGCGTCCCCGCTTACCCATGGGTATCTCCTTCCTGATCGGGCGTCATTGTTTCACGTGTGGTTGGCTGTAGTTCCAGCGGATGCAGGGCGTGTGCAGTGCCGACCGATCGAGAGGGTGTCATGGCTGAGGAAGTGCTCGCCGAGATGGTGTCGACCGTCTACGAGATCGTCGCGACAGAGGGCGCGGCCATCCAGGAGGGCGACACCCTCGTGATGCTGGAGTCGATGAAGATGGAGATTCCGGTGGTCGCCGAGTCCGACGGCACGGTCACCTCGATCAACGTCTCGGCCGGACAGGTCCTGCAGAAGGGCGACCTGATCGCCGTAATCTCCTGACGCTGCGGGCTGCCCGCGCACCCACGCCGACGGGTGAGGGAGAATCACGTCGGTGAGGAGCGTGTTACATGTCGACATTGAGTGATCTGCTGGCCGAGCACACCGACCTACCGGGTGCGGCCGTAGATCATCTGCAGCGGGTGGTGGGGGACTGGCAGCTTCTGTCGGACCTGTCGTTCGCGGATCTGCAGCTGTGGGTTGGGGCCGGTCCGGTCTCGGAGGGCGCCGACGTGGTCTGCGTTTCGCAGGCCCGACCCACCACCGCCGCCACGGTGCATCCGGAGGATCTGGTCGGCACGCTCGCCACCAAGGAGGATCATCCGCAGGTCTTCGAGGCGCTGCTGGCCGGTGAGATCGTGCGGGTGGATTCCGACGGGGAATCGGCCGGGGTCTACCATCCCACCCCGGTCCACGCCATCCGGGAGGCCATTCCGGTCCGGGTGGGCAGCGATGTGATCGCGGTGCTCGGCCGCGACACCGACGTGCAGCGGTCGAAGATCCGTGGCAGCCTCGAGCATTCCTACATGGCCTGCGCCGACGACCTGTGCCAGATGATCGCCGACGGGACCTTCCCGACGCTGGAGGACCGCACCGGCTCGCATTCCAGCCCGCGCGCCGGGGACGGTTTCATTCGCATCGACACCGAGGGGACCGTCGTCTACGCCAGCCCGAACGCGTTGTCGGCCTATCACCGGATGGGGCTGCAGAGCGAACTGGCGGGGCAGGACCTGGCGCAGACCACGCGCTCGCTGATCACCGACCCGTTCGACGCCCAGGAGGTCGTCAACGATATCCAGGCCGCGCTGGCCGGCAAGTCGGGTCGCCGCATGGAGGTGGAGGCGCGGGGCGCCACCGTGCTGCTGCGCACCCTGGTGCTGCGCCCGCACGGTGAGCTGGCCGGTGCCGCGGTGCTGGTGCGCGACGTCACCGAGGTCAAGCGCCGCGACCGCGCGCTGCTGTCCAAGGACGCGACCATCCGCGAGATCCACCACCGGGTGAAGAACAACCTGCAGACGGTGGCGGCGCTGCTGCGGCTGCAGGCCCGCCGCACCGAGGCCGAGGAGGCGCGGCTGGCGCTGACCGAATCGGTGCGCCGGGTCACCTCCATCGCCTCGGTGCACGAGATGCTGTCGATGTCGGTGGACGAGGAGGTCGATCTCGACGAGGTCGTGGACCGGCTGCTGCCGATCATGGCCGATGTCGCGACCGTGCACACCGCGCGGATCAAGGTGCGCCGCGCCGGGTCGCTGGGGGTGTTCTCCGCCGAGCGCGCGACCCCGCTGGTGATGGTGCTGACCGAACTGGTGCAGAACGCCATCGAGCACGCCTTCGACGCGGGCGAGAACGGCACGGTCACCATCCGGTCCGAGCGTTCGGCGCGCTGGCTGGACGTGATCATCAGCGACGACGGCCGCGGACTGCCGGACGGGTTCAGCCTGGAAGGTTCGGACCGGCTGGGCCTGCAGATCGTGCGCACGCTGGTGACCGCCGAGCTGGGCGGGTCGATCGGCCTGCACCCGGGTGCGGATATCGGCACCGACGCGGTGCTGCGAGTTCCCTTGGGCCGCAGGTCTTCTCGCTAGCCCCGGCAAAAGCGCGCCGGGGATGGGGAGTGAGCACGCCGGGGTGGACAAGAAACAATGAAGCCCGGCACCTCGGAGGTGCCGGGCTGAAAAATGCGTTACGGGCCGGGCTGTGCGGGTATCGCGTTGGCCGTAACGCGCAGCGACGTCAGACGACGCTGCGGGTGCGGGTGCGGGCGTTGCGACGCTTCAGCGCCCGACGCTCGTCTTCGCTCATACCGCCCCACACGCCGGCGTCCTGCCCGGACTTCAGGGCCCAGGAGAGGCATTCGGCGGTTACGGGGCAGCGGGCGCACACCAGCTTGGCATCAGCAATCTGCGCGAGTGCGGGACCGCTGTTACCGACCGGGAAGAACAGCTCGGGGTCCTCGTCGCGACAGATGGCAGTGTGGCGCCAGTCCATTCTCTCTGCTCCTTTGCTGGGCGCACCGGTGCGCCTCGGGTTTGTGGTCCGTTCACTTGTGCGACTCGAATGTTTCCGCACGGTTGCTTGTGAATGCTTTCACGAACACCGTAGATGTCAATAGCTTTGTGGTGCACCGTGGGGAAGCTCACGCTGTAAGACCCCTACATCGGGGGCCTGCCGAGTCCTTTGTACTCGCTCGAACCGGTTTTCGCAGCACAACTGCGATGTTTCTCTAGTTGTGTCGGCCCGATTCGGGTCGTGGAGCGATCACCTCGAGCACCTCCGGGATCGAGGTGAAATCCACCACTTCCCGGCGGCCGATGAAGTCGCCATCGATTTGCAGGCCGATCGGCTCGGTGGCCTCGATGCGTACCGACGGCACATCGTCGGCGCGAAACAAATTGCGCGACTTGGGGTTTCCATCGGTGGCCAGTAGTTGCCGAGCGACCCACAGTGTGGGCAGTACCCGCATGGTCTGCATGGCAAACACCCCGAGACCGGTTTCGAAACTCGTCTCGGGATTGGTGACCACCGGCGTGGCGTCGAGGTAAGTCCAGGGGCTGGCATTGGTCACGAATGCGTAATGCACTCCGGTGACCGGATCGTGTCCGGGAATGCGCACGGTGACCGACGGCTCCCGGCGTTTGGCTCGAAAGAACTGGCGGACCGTGGTGCGCAGATAACGGGCCGGTGTCGCGGCGTGTCCGTTGGCGCGGCTGTGATCGATGGCCTCGCACACGTCCGCGTCCAGGCCGACGCCGGCGGAGAAGGTGAACCAGCGGTCGTCGGCGATGGCCAGGCCGATGCGCCGGTCCTTCTCCACCGACAGCAGATCGATGAGCTGGTTGGTGGCGGCGACCGGGTCCGGTTTGATGCCGAGCGACCGCGCGAACACATTGGCGGAGCCACCGGGAATCACGCCCAGCCGGGGGATCCACGCCTGCCCGTCGGCGACCTGCGGCAGCGGCAGGAAGCCGTTGATGGTCTCGTTGACGGTGCCGTCCCCGCCGTGCACCACGATCAGATCCATCTCGTTGGTGGCCGCCCACTGCGCGAGTTCGGCCGCGTGACCGCGGTGCTGGGTGTGCGCGACGATCAGCTGGGTCCGGCTCTCCAGCGCGTGGGCGAGCAGATCGCGGGTGGCCGGTGTCGTCGAGGTGGCATTCGGATTCACGATCAGCAGCGTCCGCACGTAAGCAGCCTACTGAGACACCGCCGTCGACACCGCGACGGGGACAAGAGAATCGACGGTTCTAGGCTGGCGGGGTGGCGAAGCGGAACGCGGACGACGGCGCGGCGGGCGAAGGTACGGCACCGGAGCGGGTGCCGTCGACGGTGCGGGCGGCCGGCGCGCTGGCGGCGCTCGAGGGCGGCATCGGCGTGATCGTGGCGATCGTGCTGGTGGTGCGCGGGCTGACCGGCGCCGATCAGAGCCTGACCAGTGCCTACGGCACCGCGGCCTGGTTCGTGATCCTGGGCGGGGCGGTGCTGGCGGCGGGTATCGGGCTGCTGCGGGGGCGGCGCTGGGGGCGCGCCATCGTGGTGATCGCGCAGATCCTGCTGCTGCCGGTGTCGTGGTACATGATCGGCGGCCAGCCGCAGTTCGGCATCCCGCTGGGTCTGGTCGCGCTCGTCACGCTGGGATTGTTGTTCTCCCCGCCGTCGACGCGCTGGGCCGCCGAGGTCTACGACACCGGCGAGTAGCACCGCCGTTCCGGGCCCCGAACGCCCCACAGAGCGACTATTGGTCAATCGTCCATGTTCGGGGTGGGTGTCAGCCGCTAGGGCGGTGAGATGGCCGGGTCACCCCGTGAAGTAGCTCGGGTCGGGTCGGCAGGTGACGTCGGCGGTCGGCAGGGTGCCGTCCCGGAAGTACGTGTTGACGATGTCGCTCACGCAGGGGCTCAGGCCGACGCGGAAGGCGCCGTGGATGCGGGTGCCGTCCAGGGTGACCAGGCGCGAGGCCGACAGCTTCCGGTGCAGCGCGACGCCGCTCCGGTAGGCGGTGCGAGGGTCGCCGGTCGCCTGCAGGATCAGCGCCGGTGTGGAGTTGGCGATCTCCGTGGCGGGCTCGACCGGTTCCGGCCAGTACGCGCAGGCGGTGATGTTGTTGGCGAACGCGCCGAACACCGGCTGGGCCGGCCGCGCGGCCTCGATATTGCGGTGGTACCACGACGGATCACGGGGTGCGGGCTTGTCGCCGCACATGACCGCGGCCAGGCCCGAGGGCTCCGTCGGGTTGGCGCCGCTGATCTTCTGCTTCAGCCGCTCCAGGTCGAAGGGCAGGCCGGTTACGGCGTCGGACACGATCCGCACGACCTCGGCGAGGTCGGCGTTGAATCGCGGATTCAGGAGCAGTGCGAACAGCATCATCGGCACCGTGTGCTCATCGATGAGGAAGAGGTCACGGGCGACGGGACGGCTCGCGGCCCCGCGGATCACGTCCTCGACGAAGGCCCGGACCTGCGGGGCATCGGCGCCGAAGTGGTATTCGCCGTCGCGTGTGGCCGCCCAGGCCGCCCAGTCGTCGAGAGCGGCCTCGTTGGCGGGACCCATGTCCTGGTACATGCCGAGCCAGTAGCGATCCGAGTCGACGGCACTGTCCAGCACCATCCGGTCGCTGCGCCGCGGGAACATCTGGATGTACACCGAGGCCAGGTAGGCGCCGTAGGAGCCGCCGAAGTAGTTCAGCTCGCGCGCACCGAGCGCGCCCCGGATGACATCCATGTCCCGGGCGGTGTTGCGGGTGTTGATATTGCGAGCCTTCTCGGGATCCGGCGCCAGGCACGAGGCGGCGAACGCGGCCGCCAGGGTGGTGTCGCGCGCCAGGCCGAAGGCGTCGAATCCGGCGGAGAACAACATGGTCGGCAGCGGCAGGGCGCAATTCACCCGGTCCGACCGGCCGACGCCGCGCGGGTCCATGCCGATCAGGTCGTATCCGGCGCGCACCTCGGGCGTGAGCCGGTCCCGGACGGTGGTGATCATCCGCAGCCCCGGACCGCCGGGACCGCCGGGATTGGTCAGCATGATCCGGTGCGGGCCGTCGGGCTCCGTGGCCCGGATCCGCGAGATCGCGACGGTCAGGGTTCGCGCGTCCGGACGCCGGTAGTCGAGCGGTACGACGATGCCCGCGCATTCGGCCCCCGCTTCGTCGAGAACCGTGTCGTTGCAGGGCTTCCAGTCCACACGCTGGGTGTAGAAGCGCTCCGAACCGGCGGGGGCGTCGGCACCCGGTTCCGCGGCCGCCGGTACCGCTTGCATCGCGGTCGCGAGCACGAATCCCAGTACGAGCCAACGAATCCACCGTGTCCGCATCTGATCTCCCTGCGCGCCCCTCGTTGCGTACTTCGGACCCCGACCCTATCGCCGATCCTGTCGAATTCGTTTCAGCGAAATCGAGCGCCGCGCAACAATGTTCGGCCCCGGCTTGCTCAGTCTCCGCCGAGTTCGGTCAGGGCGTCGCCGTCGAGGCGGTAGCCGGTCCATTCGGTCTGGGGTTCGGCGCCGATCGACTTGTAGAAGTCGATCGAGGGGGTGTTCCAGTTCAGGACGGCCCAGTCGACGCGCTGGTAGCCACGGGTGACGGCCTCGCGGGCGAGTTCGGTGAGCAGGGCCTTGCCCAGGCCGAGGCCGCGCGCCTCCGGCTTGACGAACAGGTCCTCCAGGTAGATGCCGTGGGTGCCGGTCCAGGTCGAGTAGTTCAGGAACCAGATCGCGCAGCCCAGCACCGCGCCGCTCGAATCGTCCTGTGCCACATGGGCGAACAGCGCCGGGTCCGGCCCGAACAGTGCGGCGTGCAGCTGCTCGGCGGTGAGGTGGCACTGGTCTCGGGACTTCTCGTATTCGGCGAGGTCGTAGACGAGCTCGACGAGGGCGGGTATGTCGCGAGGTTCGGCGCGGCGGATCATCGGGCACCTCCGTCGAGAGTGGGAACCAGGTTGTGCGACAGCACGGTGCGGGCCTGGTGATCGTGGCCCAGCAGGGTGACCCCGCCGGTGGACATGAAGAAGCGTCGTCCCTCGCGGACGCCGAATTCGACCCAGCGGGCGATCAGCGCGCGCGAGAAGTGCCCGTGCCCGACCAGCACCACGTCGCGGCTGCGCAGCGCCGGTTCGACCGTGGCCAACACCCGGTCGGCGCGGGACTGCACCTGGTCCAGGGATTCGCCGCCGGGGACGTCACCGGTGAAGATGGTCCAGCCCGGCGCGGTCTGCTGGATCTCGGGCGTGGTGATGCCCTCATAGTCCCCGTAGTCCCATTCGACCAGGTCGTCGTCGACCGCCGCGCCGATCAGCCCGGCCAGTTCCGCCGTGCGCACGGCGCGCTGCTTGGGACTGGTCAGAACCAGTGGATCCCGCAGCTTCAACTCGCCCAGCAGACGGCCTGCCGCGCGCGCCTGCTCCTCGCCGAGCGGGGTGAGGGGCACATCGGTCCGCCCGGTGTGCTTGCGCGCCTTCGACCACTCCGTTTCGCCGTGCCGCAGCAGCACCAGCCGAGAATCTGTGTCGCCCATGCAGTCGATCATGCCCGACCAGGCGCCCGTGCCGACCGGGAGTCGTCCGGCGTGCCCGCAGTCGACCTACGGCCGGTCCAGTACCGCTCGCAGGAAGTCCTGGGTGCGCTGGTGCTGCGGGGCGGTGAAGATCCGCTCCGGATCGCCCTGTTCGATGACGCGGCCGCTGTCGAACATCATCACCCGGTCGGAGACGTCGCGGGCGAACTGCATCTCGTGGGTGACGCACAGAAAGGTGATGTCGGTGGTGGCCGCGATGTCCTTGAGCAGGTGCAGCATGCCGCTGACCAGCTCCGGGTCCAGTGCGGAGGTCACCTCGTCCAGCAGGAGCACCGACGGGTCCATCGCCAGCGCCCGGGCGATCGCCACCCGCTGCTGCTGGCCGCCGGACAGCTGCGTGGGCCGGGCCTTCAGCTTGTCCGACAGGCCCACCAGCTCCAGCAGGTCGCGGGCGCGCGCCTCGGCCTCGGCCTTCGGCTTGCCGAGGCTGCGCACCGGGCCCTCCGTGACGTTGCGCAGCACGTTCATGTTCGGGAACAGGTTGAACTGCTGGAACACCATCCCGATGCGGCGGCGCACCCGGCGCAGGTGCGCCTCGTCGGCCGGTACCAGGCGCTCGCCCTTGCGCATGTGGGTCAGATAATCTCCGGCCACCTCGATGGTGCCGGAGGTGACCCGCTCGATGGTCATCAGCAGCCGCAGAATCGTCGTCTTGCCGGATCCGGAGGGGCCGATCAGCGTGACGAATTCGCCTGGGGCGACCGCGAAGTCGAGATTGTCGAGCACGGTGTTCGAGCCGTACCGCTTCACCACCTCCGTGAAGCGGATGATCGGGGTGGCCGTGTCGCCGTTGGCCGGCTCGACGGCCGGGCTTTCAGACAGTTCCGACACGATGTTCCAACTTTCGTACCAGTAGTGAGCAGGGATAGCTCAGGGCGAAGAAGGTGAGGCCGACGGCCAGCCAGGCCTCCGGTCCGGCGCCGCCGGTATCTGCCGCGTACTCGGTCTTGACCTGGTAGACCATGTCGAGCACGACGATCGCCGACAGCAGCGGCACCTCCTTGAACATCGCGATGGTGTAGTTGCCCAGCGCCGGCAGTACGCGCGGAACCGCCTGCGGCAGAATCACATCCGTCCAGGTTCGGCCGCGGGGCAGGCTCAGCGCCCGCGCGGCCTCCCACTGGGCCGCGGGTACCGCATCGATGCCCGCCCGGTACACCTCGGCGGTGTAGCACGCGTAATGCACGCCGAGCGCGGTGACGCCCACGATCAACCGCTGGGTGTCGGTATCCAGTCCGCCCAGCAGGTCGGGGCGAACCACCCAGTACAGCACGAAGATCTGCACCAGCAGCGGGGTGCTGCGCACGAATTCGATGAAGGCCCAGAGTATTTGGTCGAGCACCGGAATGCGCATCCGGCGGATCACGGCAAACAGCAGCCCCAGCACGTAGGCGACCAGCGAGCCGAGCAGCGTGAACTCGATCGTGACCAGCAGGCCGTCCCAGATATAGGGGAAGGCGTCGAAGAACCTGTCCCAGCTCCACTTCTGCATCAGGCACCCACCGTCATCGACAATCGGCTGCGACGCTGCCGAGGCGCGCGGCCCACCCGCCGCGCGGCCAGCCGTTCGAGCGCCCGCATGACGATCGTGATGAGGACCGCGAGCACCAGATAGATCACCAGTTCCATGGCGTAGATCAGCCCCAGCTCACGCGCGAAGGCCGGGACGGCCCGCAATTCGTCGGCCTTCTTGAAGATCTCCGGCACCGCGATGAAGCTCAGGATCGCGGTGGCCTTCATCAGCTGGATGAACAGGTTGTTGAACGACGGCAGCATCTCGACCGTCGCCTGCGGCAGTATCACTCGCCATAGCCGTTGCGGTGCCGAGAGATTCAGCGCGATCGCACCCTCGACCTGAGCCTGTGGAACGGAATTTATTGCGCCACGGACGATTTCGGCACCATACGCGCCATGGTTGAGGCCGAGCACGATGATGCCGATCACCAGCAGGCTCTGGGCGGTCGCGCCCAGCCGGATGCCCAGAAAGATCGGCACGGCCACCGCGAAGAAGAACAACTGGACCACTTCGGAACTGCCGCGGAAACTCTCCACGTACACCCGGGCCACCGCGCGCGCCGTCCGCCACCGCGACAGCATCGCGACACCGGCGGCGAACGACAGCACGACGGTCAGCGCGATGCCGCCGACCGTCGCCCAGATCGTGAACGGCAGTCCCGCCGCTATCCGTTCCAGATAGGTGTCGAAATTCTCGGACACTGGCTCAGGGCTGGCAATACTGCGCGGTGGTCATCGTCGGCAGCGGCTCGTTCGCCTTGGTCAGCCCGTACTTCTCGACGATCCGCAGCCATTCCCCGCTCTCGTGCAGCTTGCGCAGTTCGCGGTTGAAGTCGTCGCGGAACTGGGTGTCGCCCTTGCGGAAGTTGAAGGTGCCCACCTCGGGCTTGTCGGAGGCCTGGATCGTCGGCGTCACCTCGAGCTCGGCGTCCGGATTGTTCTTCAGCAGCCACTTGGCGGTCACATCCAGCAGCGCCGCGCCGTAGACGTCGCCGTTGCGCACCGCGCGCAGGATGTCGTCCTGCTTGGCCATCGGCTCGATCTGATTGCCCGGGACGCCCGCCTGCTCGGCGAAGCCGTTCTCGACCGCACCGCCGAGGGTCGCGATCTTCACTCCGGAGCCGGGGATGTCGGTGAACTTCTCGATGTGCTTCGGGTTGCCCTTGGGCACCATGAACGACGAGCCCACCTGGAAATCGGGATCGGCGAAATCGGAATTCTCGCAGCGCTTGGGTTTGATGGACATACCCGCGGCGACGAACGCGTAGTGGTTGGCCCGCACACCGTCGATGAGACCGTCGAAATCGGTGACCACGCCCTCGATTTCATCGATCCCGAGGTTCTTCAGCACCGCCCGCGCCACATCGGGGGCGTACCCGGTCAGCTGGCCGTCCTTGTCCAGATACGACCACGGGGCCTCGTTCGCGAAACCGGCCTTGATCTTTCCGGAGGTCTTGGCCTCCTCGTAGGTCACCGCGGCCGATCCGCCCCCGCCGGTGCCGCAGCCGCTCACCGCCACCGTGGCGGTGGCGAGCGTGGCAGTGGTGGCGAGCGCGAGGGCGGCGACGCGCCACCGGCGGCCGCGCGCGCCCGTTGTCCTGGTCTTCCTCATCACGAACTCCTTCTTCAGTTGTCCGTGCCGGCCCTACCGGGGCCTTGCACGGGCGCTCAGGCAGAGTCTGCGCCCGACAGAGTCGCCTATGACGAACCTCACACAAATGCCAAGAAATTGCAGTGCTTTCGAAAAATTGGGCAAATCACCTTGGGTACGGTGCTGGTGATTCCGCTGCCGACCGAGAGGTTCCCGGCCGATGTCCTTCAATATGGAAGAAATTGCTTTCATCCGGTCCCAGCCGCTGGTCCGAATGGCCACCGTCGCACCGGACGGTCAGCCGGATGTGGTGCCGCTGGCCTGCGAATTCGACGGCCGCGGATTCTGGGTCGGGGGTGTCGGCGAGTCCGTGCTCGCCACCCGGAAATTCCGGAATGTGGCCGCCGGAAACGATCAGGTCGCGCTGGTTTTCGACGATCTGGTCTCTTTCGATCCGTTCGTGCCCCGGTGCCTGCGGGTGTACGGCCGCGCCCGGGGACCGGTGGAGCGCACCGGAATGGTGGGTTCAGGCTTTTTCCTGCGTATCACGCCGACCGTGTCCTGGAGCTGGAACATGGCGGGCGAACCGGCCGGTGCGACCTGGTTCGAGCCGCGCCGGGCCGAGCACGCGGTCGACGACAGCGCGGAAACCGGCGACGGCGCCGAAACGGGCGACGCTCAGCCGAGCGCGTAGAGATCGGCGCCGCGGCGCTCCAGGATGGTGGAACCGACCACCGACAGGGAGATCGGTTCGCCGCGGTAATCGCTGCGCTGCACCGGGATCCGGTCCGTCTGGGCGCCGGTGGCCGGATCCACCACGGCGATGCCGTCGGTCACCGGCATGAGAATCCGACCGGCCATGAGCGCCGGACTGCCCAGTGAATCGGAGGCCGTCCAGACCGGGTCGAAGGTGGTGGCGTTCAACGCGATCAGGCTGTTGCCGGTGAAGACCAGGAAGGCCGAGCCGACCCTGGTGGTCGTGATGTCGTCGGTCAGGGGAGCGGTGAGCCGGTGTGCGGCAACGGGATTGCCGCCCTGGTCGTAGATCGCGAATTCCGGTGCGGAGGTGTCGGTGCCGGGCAGGTACAGCGCGATCCGGTTGTCCGACACCGCGACCACGCGGGCCTTGTCCGATACGGCGCCCGGCTCGGTGAGCACGTGGGAACCGTATTCCTCGGGCACGGTGTTGTCCTTGGGCGCCGGATTCAACACGGTCAGGCGGTCCGCGGCGTCGCCGGGGCAGCGTTCCAGCACCGCCAGCCGGGTAGTACCGGAGACGGCCGACTGCAGCGTGCAGTCGGTGCGCGGCTGGGTGTGCACGTTGATCGGCGCGTCCACATAGCCGTACTCGAGGGTGCGGACCAGGTCCGAGCGCCACACCTCCAGCCGGTCCGAACCCCGGGCCAGCGTGTAGGTGCCGTCGACCGACAGTGTCACCTGCCGGTCCATGTAGCTGCTGCGCGCGGTGCGGCGGGCGCCGGTGTCGGCGGCCAGCAGCGTCGTCTGACTGCAGCCGCGGTCGTCCCGATAGGTCGCGATCACGGTGCCGAACTGGCTTTCCACCCCGCACAGCGGCAGATCGCGCTGATACTTCCAGACCTGCTCACCGGTCTGCGGGTTGCGCCCGGTGACGGTGCCGCCGTCGCCGGTGATCGCGACGCCGCCCGAGGACAGCGCCCGAGCGCTTGCCGCGTCCGGCTGGTGCCACAGCTCGCGCAGCCCCTGGGGGAGGGCGAGCGCGGTGGTGGGCGCGGTGACCGGATGCGCGGCGGGCTCGGACGTGGTGGCGCGGGCGTCGCTGTTCACCCAGACGACCACGGCCGCGATCGCCACGACGACGGCGATCGCGACTGCGGCAAGGATATCGGCGCGCGTCCGCCGCTCAGGTGCGAGCACGTCAGCGAGGGTAGCGGATGGATGCGCCGGAAATAGGAGGTGGGCCGCTCAGGCCGTCGCCGAGACGGACTCGGAGTCGGCGTCCGCCGGGGCGGATCCGTTGTGTCCCTCGCCGGATTCGCCCGCGGGCTTGCGGCGACGCCTGCGGCGGCGGGCCGGCTTGTCCGCCGTGTCGCCGTCGGAGTCGGCCGAGGCGTCGGTGCGGTCGTCCGAACCCGCCGCGGTGTCGTTTCCGGCGTCCGTGGCCGTGTCGGCGGTCCCGGAGTTCTGGGTGTCGTCCGAGTTCGGGCCGTCCGGGGTCTGGGCGTCGTTGCCTTCGCCGGAGCCCTTGCGGCGGCGACGGCGGCGCTTGCGGGCGGGCTTGTCGCCGTCCCCGGCCTCCGAACCGGCCGGTGCCGCAGCGGAATCCGCGGGTTCGGTGTTCGATTCGGTTGCGGCCCCGGTGTCGTCGGTGCCGGCGCTATCGCCTTCGGAGCCGCCCTCGACCGGCCTGCCGCGCACGGTGCGGCGGCGGTTGCGCTTGCGGGGCGTGCGCTGCTCGCGCTCGACCACGACGGCATCCTCGTCCCGAACCGGCTTGCGCCGCAACGTGCCCGTCGCACCCTCGGGGATGCCCAGATCCGAAAACAGGTGGGGGGAGCGCGAATACGTCTCCACCGGCTCCGGAATGCCCAGGCTGAGCGCGGAATCGATACTGGCCCAGCGGGTCAGCTCGTCCCAGTCGACCAGCGTGACCGCCACGCCGGTGCGCCCGGCCCGCCCGGTGCGGCCGATGCGGTGCACATAGGTCTTCTCGTCCTCGGGGCACTGGTAGTTGACGACGTGGGTGACGTCGTCGATGTCGATGCCGCGGGCCGCGACATCGGTGGCGACCAGCACGTCGATCTTGCCCTCGCGGAACTTCTTCAGCGCCTTCTCGCGCGCGATCTGTCCCAGGTCGCCGTGTACGGCGCCGACGGCGAAGCCGCGGTCGGCCAGATCGTCGGCGACCTTCTGCGCGGTGCGCTTGGTGCGGGTGAAGATCATGGTGGCGCCGCGGTTCTCGGCCTGCAGGATCCGCGCGACGAGCTCGCTCTTGTCCAGCGCGTGCGCCCGGTAGACGAACTGCGCGGTGCGGTCGTGCACCGCCGAGTCGTGCGGCTCCTCGGCCCGGATGTGGGTGGGCTTGTGCAGGAAGGTGCGGGCCAGCGTGATGATCGGTCCCGGCATGGTGGCCGAGAACAGCATGGTCTGGCGCTGCTCGGGCACCATCGTCAGGATGCGCTCGATATCGGGCAGGAAGCCCAGGTCGAGCATCTCGTCGGCCTCGTCGAGCACCAGCACCCCGACCTTGCCGAGGATCAGGTGCTGCTGCTCGGCCAGATCGAGCAGGCGTCCGGGGGTGCCGACGACCACGTCGACACCGGAACGCAGCGCCGCGATCTGCGCCTCGTAGGGGCGGCCGCCGTAGATGGAGGCCACCTGCAGCGGGCCGTTGTGGTTGGTCAGGTACTTCCCGGCGTTCTCCAGATCCTTGGTGACCTGGATGCACAGCTCGCGCGTCGGCACGATGACCAGCGCTCGCGGCGTGCCGTCCAGCGCGGTGGTGCCGGAATCGGCGGTGGCAATGCGATGCAGCAGGGGAACGCCGAATCCGAAGGTCTTGCCCATGCCGGTGCGGGCCTGGCCGATGAGGTCCTCACCGCCGAGCGCCAGCGGCAGCGTGAGTTCCTGGATTGCGAAAGTGCGTTCGATTCCGATCTCGCCGAGTGCGCGCACGATTTCCGGGCGCACTCCCAATTCGGCGAATGAAGGGGCAGTGTGGGTGGGGTCGAGTTCGGCCGTCAGCAACGTTTCCGTCAGCCCCGGCTCCTGTTCGACAGTGATCTTGCTCAGGTTCGTGCCTTTCCTCGTGAAATTCGCATCTCGCGCGCACGAGGCGTGGGGCGGACCCTTGCGGTCCGCGACGACCACGTATCCGACTCGTACTCACCTCGACCGCTGCGGGACACCGGGATGGCATCGACCTGGGCGCGGCGCAATGGTGGTGCGGATCTGGTGCGCGCACATTTTCCGTGGGCCACGGCGACCCCTGCCGGTCGCGAATCGATCTCGCAAGGAGGGTGAATTTCCGTTGCCCAGGCAGATTGTAGCGTGATAGCTTCTTCTCTCCGAATTCCGGCTCCCGTAAATGCCTCGCGGTATTAGGCCGGACGCTTCCGCATACCCTCGTTCACTCACCCGTCGTGCCCTGCGGCACAGCACAATTCAGATCTGGCGGCGAATTCGATGCGAGTGCGGGATGCCGGATTTCGCCGCGCGTGGCGGTGGGCAACACCACATACGTGAGACACCGTGTCACGGGATAGGTTGGGCGCGTGAGTTTGGCAGACACCGTGACTACGGCCGCGCGCAACGTATGGGCCCTCACCCTCGGCGACGGCATCGAGGCGCCCGCCCCCACCCCGTCGACGGTGCTGTGCGACGAGCCGCACCGGCAACTGCGGCGATTCGAGCCCGCCGGGGCGGGCAATCATGGCAAGGCGGGCAATGATCCCGACAATGGGACCGACGGGGCCGCGGTGCTGCTCGTCCCGCCGCTGGCCGCCCCCGCCACCTGCTTCGACCTGCGCCCGGATCAGAGCCTGGCGCGCTTCCTGCTCGAGGTCGGCCGCTACCCGTATGTGATCGACTACGGCGAGATCACCTTCGCCGACCGGCGTTTGGGCTTCGAGGACTGGGTCGACGACATCCTGCCCGGGGCCGTCCTGGCGGCCAGCGCCGACCGCGGTGGCGCACCCGTGGATCTCGTCGGTTGGTCGCTGGGCGGCGTGCTGGCGCTGCTCACCGCGGCCGCCGATGCCACCCTGCCGATCCGTTCGATCACCGCCGTCGGCGCGCCGCTCAACTACGACAAGGTGACCGGGGTGCCGCAGGTTCGGGCGATGGCCCGGCTCACCCGCGGCCTGGCCACCTCGACCCTCGTGCGCGCGGCGGGCGGGGTGCCCGCGCCGCTGACCCGGCTGGGCTATCGCGCCACCTCCTGGGAGCGCGAACTGCGCCGCCCGATGTTCATCGCTTCCAACATCACCGACAGCGCGACGCTGGGCCGGATGGAGACCATCGATCGCTTCCAGGCGCAGATGCCCGGCTATCCGGGCCGCCTGTACAACCAGCTGTGGAGCCGGTTCATGCTGGCCAACGACATCGGCAAGGGGGTAGTCAGGCTCGGCGAGCAGGAGATCGCGCTGGCCGACATCACCGCGCCGGTGCTGCTGGTCGGCGGGCCCGACGACGTGATCACGCCCGCCGCGGCCGTCGAATACGGCACCACCACGCTCACCGGCGCGCGTGAGGTGCGCTACGAGACGGCACCCGGCAGCCATCTCGGCATCCTGACCGGGCCGACCGCCCGCGACACCACGTGGACCTACCTCGAGAAGTTTCTGCGGGATCAGTCGTGACCGGTCACACGGTCGCCGCCGCGCCTATTAGGGTGGGGAGTATGGGAGCAAACCCGTCTGCCGCGCTGGGCGTCTCGACCGAAGCCGACGCCCGCATCCCCGCCGACCACCCCGGCGTCCTCGACCTTTTCGCGGTGCTCGCCTACGGCGAGATCTCCGCGTTCTACCGGCTCGCCGAGGAGGCGAAGCTGTCGCCGACGCTGCGCGGCAAGGTGGCCGTGGCCAAGATGGCCGCCGCCGAGATGGAGCATTTCGAGACGCTCGAACAGGCGCTGCGGTCGCGCGGTGTCGACGTCTTCGACGCGATGGCGCCGTTCGTGCGCGCGCTCGATGCCTACCACGCGTCGACCGACCCCTCGACCTGGCTCGAGTCGATGGTGAAGTTCTATGTGGGCGACGGCATCGCCGCCGACTTCTACAACGTGCTGGCCGATGCGCTGGCGCCCGAGGTCGGGACGGTCGTGCACGACGTGCTGGCCGAGACCAGCCACTCCGAGTTCGTCGTGGAGGAGGTCCGCCGCACGGTCGCCGAGAGCCGTTCGGAGCGCGACCGGCTCACGCTGTGGGGGCGGCGGCTGCTGGGCGAGGCGATCACCCAGGCGCAGTACGTGATGGCCCAGCGCGACGAGCTCACCGAACTGGTCCTCATCGCCACCGGCGACCTCAACGGCATCGCCGCCCTGTTCGAGCGCATGCAGGCCAGCCATGCCGAGCGCATGCGCGTACTGGGCCTCGGATAAACGCCCGGACAAAGGTTCGCTGACAGCGCAGCCTGCGCGTAACTCTGCCCGTTCGTCCTGCATTAGCCTGAGCAGGACAGCACCAGGACTCTAGGAGGTTGGCCGTGGAGGTCAAGATCGGTATTTCGGATAGCCCGCGCGAACTCGTCATCACCAGCTCGCAGACCCCGGACGAGGTCGAGGCGCTGGTGTCCGGTGCGCTGGAGGGTAACGGCGGCGTCGTGACGCTGACCGACGAGAAGGGCCGCAAATACCTGATCCAGGCCGCCAAGGTCGCCTACGTGGAGATCGGCACGTCGACCAGCGGTCGCGTGGGTTTCGCGGCGGTGTAGTTCGCGCCGAGCGGTAAGCGAAAAGCCCACCCGCGGAACCGGGTGGGCTTTCTTTTTTCTCACTCGTGGGGATGCAGGGGCACCCGGGACAGGCCGCCCCAGCACAGGGCGACGGTGGTGTCGACCGCCTCCTCCTTCGGGATGGGGCGGTCGGCCTCCAGCCAGTAGCGGGCGGTGATCTGGCTGGCGCCGACCAGGCCCACGGCGAGGATCCGAGCGCGGTAGGGGTCCAGGCCCGAGTCGTGCGCGACGAGATCGAAGACCGCGTCCACGCAGGCCTCGGTGGCCTGCTCCACCCGGCGCTGCACCTGCGGCTCGCTGGTCAGGTCGGATTCGAAGACCAGCCGGAAACCCTGGGTCTCGTGGTCGACGAAATCGAAGTACGCGGCGACGGCCGCGCGCACGCGCTGGCGGTTGTCGGTGGTGGAGCGCAGCGCCTGGCGCACGCTGGACACCAGCACGTCGGTGTAGTTCTGCAGCACCGCCAGATAGAGTTCCAGCTTGCTCGAGAAGTGCTGGTACAGCACGGGTTTGGAAACTCCGGCGCACTGCGAGATCTCGTCCATGCCGGACGCGTGGTAACCGCGTAGCACGAAGACCTCGCCGGCAGCGGTCAGCAGCTGTGCGCGGCGTGCCTCACGGGGCAGGCGGGTTCCGCGCTTGCTCGGCGCCATGGCCTCGGACGACAATCGTGACGACGTCATCCGGTCCACGAGGTCTGTCATTTCGGCTCTCCCAATCGATTCCCGGCGATGAATGGATGTGCACGGGTATCCCACGAACGATACTCGTTCCCGAGACGACATGCCGATCCCGGCACCTATTGGCAACCTGCCAGTAACTGGCGGTCGAGAGCAATCTCGCACAGTCGTGAGAAATATCGCAACCCCAGGCGGCCCGAGTTAGGTCGGGCAGTGCCCTCGGGCCGGTTGTGAGACTCTGGATAAGTGACCGACGAACGGGGCAGATCGAACGGCGGGCGAGAATCCCGCCGCCTCGTGAGTGCCTTCTCGTCGCGAGGCAGCGGTTACGGCGCCAGGCGCCGGGCCACGGGCGACCCCGAGATCTACGATCCGCTCGGCCTCTACACCGAGCCCGGACGCCGTCCCGAAAGCACCGGCGACTACCCCGAAAGCACTGGCAACGGCCATCTTCCGGACTCCGTCCCCGGCGGGATCGACCGCTCGCGTCGGCCCCTGCGGGCCTCCTGGGACCCCACCGCCACGGGCGACGAGCGATCACGGGGCCGACCTGAGCGCGACACCGGGAAACAGAGCGCCCTGGGCCGGTTCGTGTCGACCTACGGCTGGCGGGCCTACGCGCTTCCGGTCCTGTTCGTGATCACCGTGCTGGTGGTCGTGGACGCCGTCAAGGGGGGTGGCGATCCGGACGGTGCGGGCGCCCCCGGGCTGGGCCGTCTCAGCCAGCACACCGACAAGGCGGGCATCATCGGCGCACCGCCCACGGGCGACGGCAAGTTCGCCGGTGACGTGCCGAGCGGGGCGCTGCCCGCCGGTGGCCTGTTCGCCGAGGCCGGTACGGGCAACTGGCACCTGGTGCGCGGCACCTCGGCGCAGATCGGCGCGGCACAGGGACACCTGTTCAACTACACGGTCGAGGTCGAGGACGGCGTGGACACCTCCGCGCTGGGCGGCGACGACGCGGTCGCGAAGATGGTCGAGGCGACCCTGTCCAATCCCAAGAGCTGGACCCACGATCCCAAATTCGGCTTCCGCCGGATCGACTCCGGCGACCCCGACTTCCGGATCTCGCTGACCTCCCGCCAGACCACCAAGACCGCCTGCGGATTCGATATTCCGATCGACTCCTCTTGCTACAACGCCGATCTCGGCCGGGTGGTGCTGTCGGAGGTGCGGTGGGTGCGCGGTGCCCCGGCATTCGAGGGCGATATCGGTTCGTATCGCCAATACCAGATCAATCACGAGGTCGGGCACGCCATCGGCTACCACGAGCACCAGCCGTGCGAGAGCGACGGCGGCCTGGCGCCGGTGATGATGCAGCAGACCTTCGGCACCCGCAACAACGACATCGCGGCCCTCGACCCGCAGGGCGTGGTGCCGATGGACGGCAAGAAGTGCCGGTTCAACCCCTGGCCCTACCCGCGCGGCTGATTGCCCGCCCGGTGCGGCACGATGGTCGGGGAAGAACGGCCCGAGTCGCGGTGTTGCACACAGATGCGTTGCCGTCACGGAGCGCAGCGCGATCGGCAATTCGATTCGAGGAGTCTGAGGACGTGTCAGCAGCACAATCCCTGCCGCCACTGGTCGAACCGGCCGCCGAGCTGACCCGGGACGAGGTCGCTCGGTACAGCCGGCATCTGATCATTCCGGATCTCGGCGTGGACGGGCAGAAACGGCTGAAGAACGCCAAGGTGCTGGTGATCGGCGCGGGCGGCCTGGGCTCGCCCGCCCTGCTGTATCTGGCCGCGGCCGGAGTGGGCACGCTGGGCATCGTGGAGTTCGACGAGGTCGATGCGTCGAACCTGCAGCGGCAGATCATTCACGGCGAGTCCGATATCGGGCGCAGCAAGGCCGACAGCGCGCGGGACTCGATCCTGGAGATCAATTCCGGAATCGACGTGCGGCTGCACAAGATTCGGCTGGAGCCGGACAACGCGGTCGAGCTGTTCTCCGAATACGACCTGATCGTGGACGGCACCGACAATTTCGCGACCCGGTACCTGGTCAACGATGCGGCGGTGCTCGCGGGCAAACCGTACGTGTGGGGCTCGATCTACCGGTTCGAGGGCCAGGTGTCGGTGTTCTGGGAGGACGCACCGGACGGGCGGGGCATCAACTACCGCGACCTGTATCCCGAGGCCCCGCCGCCGGGCATGGTGCCCTCCTGCGCCGAGGGCGGCGTGCTGGGCGTGCTGTGCGCCTCGATCGGATCGGTGATGGTGACCGAGGCGATCAAGCTGATCACCGGCATCGGCGAGACGCTGCTGGGCCGGCTGATGGTGTACGACGCACTGGATATGAACTACCGGACCATCAAGCTGCGCCGCGATCCGGAGCGGCAGCCGATCACCGAGCTGATCGACTACGAGGCGTTCTGCGGTGTGGTGTCCGAGGAGGGCCAGTCCGCGGCGCTCGGTTCGACCGTCACCGCGCGCGAGCTGAAGGACATGCTCGACGCGGGCAAGGACGTCGCGATCGTGGACGTGCGCGAGCCCGTGGAGTGGGACATCGTGCGCATCGACGGCGCGACGCTGGTTCCGAAGGACCGCATCCTGTCCGGCGAGGCGCTGGCGGACCTGCCGCAGAACCGCCCGATCGTGCTGCACTGCAAGACGGGTGTGCGCTCGGCCGAGGCATTGGCGGCGCTGAAGAACGCCGGATTCTCCGACGCCGTGCACCTGCAGGGCGGAATCATCGCCTGGGCCAACCAGATCGACCCCTCCCTCCCGGTCTACTGACTCCCGCGCGGGGGGTGGGTTTTCGCAACGGATCGGTCCGTTTGTGGGGACCGATCCCCCCGGTGGCCGACTAACATCCTCTCGAAAGCGTGCAAAGGGTGTAGATCCGGCGCGGGCTCCGCGGGCGTGGCGAGCGGGAGCAGGCCCGCGTCGGGTGCGGGAGCTGGAGGTTCGATGCTGATAGCCACATCGGCGCGGCTTCCGTGGTGGACAACGGTCCGGGAGTACGGTACGGCCGTGACGTCTGTGGAACCTCCCGAACATGTGCGGGCCACGTTCGGGCTTCGCGAGGTGACCCCGGTCGCGCTGGGCGATTGGGACGGCGGATGGCGCTGCGGTGACGTGGTGCTGTCGCCGGTCGCCGACCATGCCCGCGCCGCGTGGTCGGCCAAGGTGCGCGAGGGGCTGCAGGTGGACGGGTTGCGGCTGGCGCGGCCCGTGCGCGGGACCGACGGCCGCTACGTCGTATCCGGTTGGCGCGCGGACACATTCCTGGAGGGCACGCCCGAGCCGCGGCACGACGAGGTGGTGTCGGTATCGCTGCGACTACATCAGGCGACGGCGAAGCTCGAGCGCCCGCGGTTCCTGGTGCAGCAGCCGATCGCGCCGTGGGTCGACGTCGACGTATTCGTCGCCGCCGACCGCGCCGCCTGGGAGCCGGTGCCGCTGCGCAGCCTGAAGCTGGGCGGCATGCTCCCGTCCACCTCGCCGGACGGGAAGCGCAGCCTCGAAATGCTCACGCAGCTGGCCACTTTCCGCAAACCCGTGCAGACCCCGTCCCAGCTGGTGCACGGCGACCTGTTCGGCACCGTTCTCTTCTCCGGCACCTTCACCCCCGGCCTCACCGATATCACCCCCTACTGGCGCCCGGCCCCCTGGGCCGCCGGGGTGGTAGTGGTCGACGCCCTCTCCTGGGGAGGCGCCGACGACGGCCTACTATCCCGCTGGGCCGACCTCCCGGAATGGCCCCAAATGATCCTGCGCGCGGTCATGTTCCGCCTGGCCGTCCACGCCCTGCACCCCCGCTCCACCCCGGAAGCCTTCCCGGGCCTGGCCCGCACCGCCGACATGGTCCGCATGAAACTCTGACCCCCCCGCCCCCAAGTCCGAGTGATTTGTCTTTTTCTTTGGCTTTCACCCACCGCAACAACTGATTTCGCAAGCACATGGGTAACTCACCGGGTACGCCCAGAACCCGACCACATCGCCACCCGGCGGCCCGCAACGTAACTTCCGTGGCACTCACTGGTGCGCAAAAACCCGGAGAGGCGGGGGAGCGGGGGAGCACGGTCGCCGGCGGCAGGGGGGACGACGGCGACCGTGCCCGGGGGATCCGGCTTGGTCAGGGCCGGATCGGTCGGTGGCAGAACAGGTTCGACGGCATAGCGGTTCAGCGGCACAGAAGATCATGCTCTGCTAGATCATCTGCGCTGGGCCGCACGGCGTTACACGTCGGCGTAGGCCAGTGACGGCGCGCGGCTCACCGCGAACGATGAGCGCAGGTAGAACCACCAGGTCACCGCGCCCATCGCGAGGAAAGCCACGGCGTAGGCCCAGAAGGCCGGTGACATGCTGCCGAAGTGGTTGTTGGACAGGCGAAGTGCCTGCTGCAGCAGCCAGCCGCCGGAGGCTCCGACCGCGCCGATCACGCCGATCGCCGCGCCCGCCTGCCGCTTCGCCGAGATCAGGGCCGAGGCGGGGTCCTCGCCCGCCTCGCTGGCCCGGCGCTTGGATTCGGCGATGAAGATCGACGGGATCATCCGGTAGGTCGACCCGTTGCCGATACCGGTCAGCACGAACAGCAGCAGGAACGAGATCAGGTACAGCGGAAAGCTTTTCGCCGACAGCGACGCCATGATCAGCACGGTCGCCACCGCCATGCCGCCGAAGACGAACAGCGTGATGCGGGCGCCGGTCAGCCGGTCGGAGATCCAGCCGCCGAACGGGCGGCTGAACGACCCGACGAATGCGCCGAGGAAGGCGAGATTGCCGAGCGTGCCCATCCAGCCGATCTTCGCCAGGTCCGGGAAGTTGGCCTTCAGCAGCGTCGGGAAGGCGAAGGAGAAGCCGATGAACGAGCCGAAGGTGCCGATGTAGAGGAAGGCCATGACCCAGGTGTGCCGATTCGCCATGGCGAGCCGGTAGGACCGGCCGTCGGACTTGGCGGAGCCGATGCTGTCCATGTAGCGCAGCGCGCCGAACATCGCGGCGAGGATGAACGGCACCCAGACGAGCACCGCGAGCGTGATGCCGAACCGATAGCCGCCCGGATCCTTCGCCATGAGGTGGGTGCCGAGGGTGATGATCAGCGGCACGATCAGCTGGGTCTGTGCCACGCCCATATTTCCGCCCGCGGCGTTGATGCCCAGTGCGGCACCCTTTTTGCCCTCGGGGAAGAAGAAGTTGATATTGGCCATGGACGAGGAGAAGTTGCCGCCGCCGACGCCGGCCAGCGCGGCGAGGACCAGGAACACCCACATCGGCGTGTCCGGCTGGTTGATGAAGTACGCCACTCCCAGCGTGGGCGCGAGCAGCATCCCGGCGCTGAAGACGGTGAAGGCGCGACCGCCGAACTTGGGGATCGCGAAGGTGTAGGGCACCCGCAGCACCGAGCCGACCAGCGTCGGGGTGGAGGTGAGCAGCAGCGCGTTGCTCACGGCCACCGGATTGCCCCGGCCCAGGCCGTCGAGGAACTCGAAACCCGCTGCGCCCATGGCGACCACGATCGCGCGATGCAGTTCCACATCGGCCTCGATGGCGCCGGGGTTGTTCTCGTCCCACGCCTGGCGGCGCTCCTCGAGCAAGCGCAGCAGGTTGGCGATGTCGGCATCGTCGCGGCGCTGCGCCGCCAGCCGCGCGGCCTGGGTGTCGAGGGCCTGGCGCAGTTCGAGGATGTCGCGCTCGACGGCGTCGGCGAAGTACTTGGCCAGCGTGCCGCCGAGGTCGGACGTCGCGATCACGTAGGTGCCGGAGCCCTGGCGGCGCTCCAGCATGCCGGCATGCACGAGTGCCTGCACGGCCTCACGGACGGTATTGCGGCCGGTGCCGGTGAGTTCGGTCAGCTCCGGTTCCGTGGGGATACGGGAGCCGACGGGCCAACGGCCGGAACGGATTTCGGCACGCAGCTGCTCGGTGACCTGAGCTATGAGGCTGGTGCGACGGACGGGTTGCACGCAGAACAGAGTACCCCGTATCACATTCCTTGCATCCCATCATCCAATCATCCTATGATTTTTCGGTGACAGTAACCGTCGAGCAGACCAGCACCGAGGTGCGACAGCGCCGCCGCTCCCTGATCGAGGGGCGACTGCTCGTCCTCGCCGCCATCCTCATGTCGGCGTTCACGCTGCGTCTCGCGGTTACCGCATTCACCCCGCTGGCCGAGCGGATCGGCGCCGATATCGGATATTCGACCGCGGTGGTCGGCGTGTTCGGCATGATCCCGACCGCCATGTTCGCCTTCGCGGGCGTGCTCACCCCGATCTTCGTGCGGCGGCTGGGCCTCGAGCGCACCGCGCTGGTGGCGATGCTGATGGCCGGTGTCGGCCAGCTCGCGCGCGCCGCGGTGCCCGATACCTGGGAGCTGCTGCTGCTCTCGGCGCTGGCGCTGGCCGGTATGGGTATCGGCAACGTGGTGATCCCGCCGCTGGTCAAGCGGTACTTCGCCGATCACCTGGCGGTCCTGAGCTCGCTGTACATCACGATGGTGCAGCTGGGCACCGTGCTCCCGGCGCTGATCGCGGTGCCGGTGGCCGAGGCCGCGGGCTGGCGGGTGTCGCTGGGGCTGTGGTCGCTGCTGGGCTTCGCCGCCGCGCTGCCGTGGCTGGGTGTGCTGCGCGATCGCCGCGGGCGCGACGCGAAGGACACGACGGCGCTGCCGCCGCAGCACGGCGCGGCCGAGGGCAAGGTGTGGCGCTCGCCGGTGGCGTGGGGGATGGCCGGGATGTTCGGCATGACCTCGCTGACCACCTACGCCATGTTCACCTGGCTGCCCAAGATCCTGGCCGACGACGGCGCGTCGGCGGCGTTCGGCGGCACGATGGTCGGCGTCTTCTCGTTCGTGGGCCTGGTCGCGGCGCTGACGGCGCCGAGCGTGACCGCGCGCGTGCGCAACCCGTTCCCCATCGTGATCGGTTGTGCCATAGCCTTTTTCGTGGCCTTCGCCGGGCTGCTGACGGCGCCGATGAGCGCGCCGTGGCTGTGGGTGATCCTGCTGGGACTGGGTCCGAGCACGTTCCCGATGGCGCTGACGCTGATCAACCTGCGCACCCGCACCCAGGCCGGATCGGCGGCGCTGTCCGGGTTCACCCAGGGCGTCGGCTACACGGTGGCGTGCGTGGGCCCGCTGCTGTTCGGCGTGCTGCACGACCTGACCGGTGGCTGGGGCGCGCCGTTCGCGCTGCTGGTGGTCGCCGTGCTGGTGCTGCTGGCCGGGGCGTGGCAGGCGTGCAAGCCGCGGATGCTGGAGGACACGTGGCGGTGAATTCACCGTAGGACTTGCCGACCGGTGAGGTGTGGGCCAATATGTTGGCCATCGGCAAGCGAGTGTGTGCCAGCACACTCGCCGCCGCTGCCCTCACCGGTCGGATATTCGGCAGTGGGCGATTCTTGACGCGCGGAAACCGTTGTGTCACATGCGCGAAACATTCACCCGGTTCTCACGGGCCTGCTCGGGTAATCGTGAGCAACCGTTGATTTGACGGTCATTTCGCGCAGCATCGGCGCAATACCCGTTTCCTACCTTGGGGCCATCCCGCAATTCAGGAGGCCCGTTTGAGCACGCTGACGCGTAACCATGACATCGAGCATTGGGATGCCGAGGACGTCGACGCCTGGGAGGCCGGTGGCAAGTACGTCGCGCGCCGCAATCTGATCTGGTCGGTGTTCGCCGAGCACATCGGATTCTCGGTGTGGTCGATCTGGTCGGTGATGGTGCTGTTCATGCCCACCGACGTCTTCCACATCGACACGGCCGGGAAATTCTTCCTGGGCGCGGTGCCGACGCTGGTCGGCGGCGTGCTGCGGATCCCCTACACGGTGGCCACCGCCAAGTTCGGCGGGCGCAACTGGACGATCTTCTCGGCGCTGGCGCTGCTGGTGCCGACCCTGCTGACGCTGTACTTCATCAACCAGCCGGGCACTTCGTACACGACGTTCCTGATCGTGGCGGCGTTCGCGGGCCTGGGTGGCGGCAACTTCGCCTCCTCGATGTCCAACATCAACGTCTTCTATCCGCAGCGGCTGAAGGGCTGGGCGCTGGGTCTCAACGCCGGTGGCGGCAATATCGGCGTGCCGGTGATCCAGTTGATCGGCCTCGCCGTCATCGCCGCCCTCGGCAATGCCTATGGCAACGCCTCGCTGGTGTGTGCGGTGTACCTGGTCCTCGTCGTGGTCGCGGCGGTCGGGGCGGCGCTCTACATGGACAATGTGCGCAACCAGAAGGCGGACCTTTCCTACATGGTGACCGCGTTGAAGGTCCCTCAGTCCTGGGCGATCGCGTTCCTCTACATCGGCACGTTCGGTTCGTTCATCGGCTACAGCTTCGCCTTCGGGCAGGTGCTGCAGGTCAGCTTCGTCGCCGGTGGCGGCAACCCCGCGCAGGCCGCGTTGCATGCCGCCTCCATCGCGTTCATCGGACCGCTGCTCGGCTCGCTGACCCGCCCCTACGGCGGTAAGTGGGCCGACCGGTTCGGCGGGAGCAAGGTCACCCTGTACAGCTTCGGCGCCATGACCCTGGGCGCTCTGGCGGTGGCCGCGGCGAGCGTCGTCGCCGATCGCAACAACCATGTGCCCACCGGTGCCGTAATGGCCGCATTGGTGATCGGGTTCATTGCGTTGTTCGTGGTGTCGGGCATCGGCAACGGCGCCGTCACCAAGATCATTCCGTCGGTGTTCGACGCGAAATCGCGGAGCCTGCAGGCGGATTCGGCAACTCGCGCGGCCTGGTCGCAGAACACCGCCGGTGCGCTGATCGGGTTCGTCGGCGCGATCGGCGCCCTCGGCGGCGTCGGCATCAACCTGGTGCTGCGTTCCTCCTACGCCTCCACCAAGTCCGCGACCACAGCGTTCTGGGTGTTCATGGTCTTCTACCTGGTCTGCGCCGCGGTGTGCTGGGCGGTGTTCCTGCGGCCGCCGAGTGCGCGGCGCCGCGCCCATCCGGAGCACGACGTCGTCGTCGAGGCCGAGTCGTTCGTGCTCGAGGCCGAGCTCGAATCCGGAAACAGCCTGCCGGGCAACGGCTCCCAGTCCACCAACCGTCGGCCCAGAGCCTGACCAGAACCACTCGGAGGACACACATGAACCCCACTGTGGAAACCACGCAGCGCAAGACCGTGGTGGTCGTCGGTCACGGCATGGTCGGCCACCGGTTCGTCGAGGCACTGCGCTCGCGCGACACCGACGGCCGGTGGCAGGTCGTGATCCTCAGCGAGGAGCCGCAGCCCGCCTACGACCGCGTCGGACTGTCGTCCTACGTCGGCAGCTGGGATCCGAAGCAGCTGGCGCTGCCGGGCAACGAATACGCCGGTGACGAGCTGGTGGATCTGCGGCTGGGGGTGCGCGCGGAGACTGTCGACCGCGGCGCCCGCAAGATCACCACCTCCACCGGTGACGTGATCGGCTACGACGCCATGGTGCTCGCGACCGGTTCGTACGCGTTCGTGCCGCCGGTGCCGGGACACGACCAGCCGGAGTGCTTCGTCTACCGCACCATCGAGGATCTGGACGGCATCCGGTCGGCCGCCGAGGCCGCCGGGCCGGGTGCGGTCGGCGTCGTGGTCGGCGGCGGACTGCTGGGCCTGGAGGCCGCGAATGCGTTGCGGCTCATGGGCATGACGCCGCACGTGGTCGAGTTCGCGCCGCGGCTGATGCCGGTGCAGGTCGACGAGGGTGGCGGCGCCATCCTGGAGCGGCTGGTCACCGACCTGGGCCTGCACGTGCACACCGGGGTCGGCACCTCGTCGATCGAGAAGTCCGAAGACGGTGCGGGACTGCAGGTTACGCTGTCGGACGAGTCGACCATCGACGCGTCGCTGGTGGTGTTCTCCGCCGGTATCCGCCCGCGCGACCAGATCGCCCGCGACGCCGGGCTGGAGGTGGGCCCGCGCGGCGGCGTCATCACCGACCTCGGCCTGCAGAGCTCCGATCCGCACATCTACGCCGTCGGCGAGGTGGCCGCGGTGGAGGGCACCTGCTACGGCCTGGTCGCCCCGGGCTACACCACCGCCGAGATCGTGGCGGACCGATTGCTCGGCGGCGCAGGCGAATTCCCGGGTGCGGACCTGTCCACCAAGCTGAAGCTGCTCGGCGTGGACGTCGCCAGCTTCGGCGACGCGCACGGCACCACCGAGGGCGCGCTGTCGGTGGTGTTGCACGACGCGGCCAAGGGCACCTACGCCAAACTCGTCATCTCCGACGATGCGAAGACGCTGCTGGGCGGCATTCTGGTCGGCGACGCCTCGCAGTACGCCGCGCTGCGCCCGCTGGTCGGCAGCGAGCTACCCGCCGAGCCCGCCGCGCTGATCTCGCCCGCCGGAGCGGAACTGGGCGCCGACGCGCTGCCCGACGACGCCCAGATCTGCTCCTGCAACAACGTGTCCAAGGGCGCGATCTGCGGCGCCATCGCCGAGGGCGCCTGCGACATCCCGGGCATCAAGAGCTGCACCTCCGCCGGAACCTCCTGCGGCGGTTGCGTTCCCATGTTGAAGAAGCTGCTCGAGCAGTCGGGCGTGGAGATGTCCAAGGCGCTGTGCGAGCACTTCGAGCAGTCGCGTCAGGAGCTGTTCGGGATCGTCCAGGTCACCGGCATTCGCACGTTCTCGGAGCTGATCGCCAAGCACGGCAGGGGATCCGGCTGCGATATCTGCAAGCCCGCGGTGGCCTCGATCCTGGCCTCCACCTCGAGCGATCACATCCTCGACGGCGAGATGGCGGCGCTGCAGGACACCAACGACCACTTCCTGGCCAATATGCAGAAGAACGGCACCTATTCGGTGGTGCCGCGCATGCCCGGCGGTGAGTGCACGCCGGAGCAGCTGATCGAAATCGGCCAGATCGCCAAGGATTTCGGGCTCTACGTGAAGGTCACCGGCGGTCAGCGGATCGACCTGTTCGGCGCGCGGGTGGAGCAGCTGCCCAAGATCTGGCAGCGACTGGTCGATGTCGGCATGGAATCCGGCCACGCGTACGGCAAGTCGCTGCGCACGGTGAAGAGCTGCGTCGGCTCCACCTGGTGCCGGTACGGGCAGCAGGACTCGGTCGGGATGGCAGTGCGGCTGGAGCGGCGGTACCGCGGGCTGCGGTCGCCGCACAAGCTGAAGCTGGCCGTGTCCGGCTGCGCCCGCGAATGCGCCGAGGCGCGCGGCAAGGACGTCGGCGTCATCGCCACCGAGCACGGCTGGAACCTGTATGTCGGCGGCAACGGCGGCCTCACCCCGAAGCACGCGGTGCTGCTGGCCGGCGATCTGGACGACGAGACGCTGATCAAGTACATCGACCGGTACCTGATGTTCTACATCCGCACCGCCGACCGGCTGCAGCGCACCGCGCCCTGGCAGGAGTCGCTGGAGGGCGGCATCGAGTACGTCAAGCAGGTCGTGTGCGAGGACTCGCTGGGCCTCGCCGACGAGCTGGAGGCCGCCATGGCCAAGCACGTCGACGGATACAAGGACGAGTGGGCGGCGGTGCTGGAGGATCCGGCGAAGCTGTCGCGCTTCGTCTCGTTCGTCAACGCTCCGGAGGAGGCGGATCCGACGATCGGTTTCGACGACAGCGGAGAGCGCAAGGTCCCTGTCCTGCTGGGCATGCCCGAGATCCCGGTCACCAGCGGTGTTGACGCCGCCACGCAGGGGAAATAGG
The DNA here is from genome assembly GCF_001613165.1 of Nocardia mexicana NBRC 108244. GTDB lineage: Bacteria > Actinomycetota > Actinomycetes > Mycobacteriales > Mycobacteriaceae > Nocardia > Nocardia mexicana. The sequence continues at coordinate 255,040 of NZ_BDBV01000001.1, read as the reverse complement.
CGCGTAATCGCGTGGAAACAGGACGCCGGTACCAATGGGTAGAGCGTTCGGAGGAGAGTTACCGATGACCGTGATCGACACCCCTGGCATTGCTCAGGTCACCACTGCTGGTTGGACCTCGGCCTGCCGCTTCGATTATCTGATTCCGGGCCGCGGCGTGGCGGTGTTGCTGAAGGGTGGGCGGCAGGCTGCCCTGTTCCTGCTACCCGACGGTACCCTCTACGCCGTCGGCAATATCGACCCGTTCGGGCGGGCCGCGGTGATGTCGCGCGGCATCGTCGGCGATCGCGGCGGCGTGCCCGTGGTGGCCTCCCCGCTGCTCAAGCAGGCATTCTCCCTGGTGGACGGGCGCTGCCTGGACGACGACACGATGGCGCTGCCGGTCTATGCCGTGCGCGTGGTCGACGGCGTCGTGGCGGTCTCGAACGAGCCCTCGGGCTGTACCGGTGAGGAATCGCCATGACCGTCGAACCCGCGACCAACGCCGCGTGCCTGGACGGTTTCACCATCGGCATCACGGCCGCCCGCCGCGCCGAGGAGCTGGCCACGCTGCTGACCCGGCGCGGCGCCAATATCATTGCGGCCCCGGCCATTCGGATCATTCCGCTGGCCGACGACAACGAACTGGAACGGGTGACCCGGCAGTTGGTCGCCGATCCGCCCCAGATCTCCGTCGCCACCACGGGCATCGGCTTCCGCGGCTGGATGGAGGCCGCGGAAGGGTGGGGCCTGGCCGAGGAGCTGCGCACGACGCTGGGCTCCACCCGCCTGCTCGCTCGCGGCCCGAAGGCCAAGGGCGCCATCCGCGCGGCCGAGCTGCGCGAGGAGTGGTCGCCCGCGTCCGAGTCCTCGGCCGAGGTGCTGGATCACCTGCTCGCCGAGGGGGTCGAGGGCGTGCGCATCGCGGTGCAGCTGCACGGCGCGACCACCGAATGGGAGCCGGTGCCCGACTTCTGCGAGGTATTGCGCTGTGCCGGAGCCGATGTCGTGCCGGTGCCGGTGTATCGCTGGATTCCGCCGGAGGATCCGGTGCCGCTGGACCGGCTGATCGAGGCGATCGTCACCTCGGCGCTGGACTGCGTCACCTTCACCAGCGCCCCGGCCGTGGCCTCGACCCTTATGCGCGCCAAGGAAACCGGGCTGCTGGAGGCCGTCCTGCACGCGTTCCGCGCCCGGGTGCTGCCCGCGTGCGTCGGACCGATCACCGCCGCTCCGCTGGAGGAGCTGGGCGTGCCCACCACCATGCCCGGCCGGGCGCGGCTGGGGGCATTGGCGCGGCACGTGGCCGAGGAACTGCCGCGGCGCGCCAACCGAATTCACGCCGCCGGGCATGTGCTCAGCGTCCGCGGCGGATGTGTCGTCGTCGACGATCAGGTGCGGCAGCTGGCGCCGGCGCCGATGGCGCTGATGCGGGCGCTGGCACGGCAGCCCGGCCGGGTCGTCTCCCGGGAGGACCTGCTGGCCGCGCTGCCCGGCGGCGGTGACGATACGCATGCGGTGGAGACCGGTATCGCGCGCCTGCGCGCCGGGCTGGGAACGCCGAAAGCCATTCAGACAGTGGTGAAACGGGGATACCGGCTGGCGCTGGATCCGGCCGAGTGCATCGACAACAATCCGCGTCCGGCGGCGGGCTATGGTGCGCCGACGCGGCGTGGCGACATGCCCGGAGGCGGCGGCGCGCGCGGTCACGACGGGGATCGGGAGGCCGCCGATCCGGCGCAGCGGCCGCAGCGGCCCGCGCCGCTGGCGGGGGTGTGATGAGCGGCCCGGCCCTGGTGCTGGTCGCCCACGGCACCAGGAGTTCGCGGGGCGTGGAGATGATCGCCGCGCTGGCGGAGGCGGTCGGGCACGAACTCGGTGTGCCCGAGGCCGGAAGCGGTGCACCGGTGGTGCGGACCGCATTCGTGGATGTGCTCGGGCCTTCGCCGGCCGAGGTCCTGCGGGATCTGAATCCCGGTCCGGCCGTGGTGGTTCCGGCCTTCCTCGCCTCGGGCTATCACGTGTACCAGGATGTGCCGCGCGAGGTGGCCGAGAGCCGCCATGCGGCCGTCGCGGTGACGCCCGCGATGGGGCCCGATCCGGCGCTGGCGCGGATCATGCGGATGCGGTTGCGTGCCGCGGGCTGGCGGCCGGGCGATGCGGTGGTGTTCGCGGCCGCCGGATCGTCGGATGCCCGCGCCCGGCACGATGTGCGCCGGGCAACCATTATGCTCAGCGAACAGCTGGCGGCTCCCGTGCACCTGGCCTATATCGCCACGGGCGCGCCGCGTGTCCCGGAAGTCGTTGCGTCGCTGCGGAAATCGGGCGAGCGCCGGGTGTTCATCGCCTCGTATCTGCTGGCCCACGGACTGTTCCACCAGCGCCTGCACGAGTGCGGCGCCGACGGCGTCGCCGAACCCATCGGCGTCCACCCCGCGGTCGTCCGCCTGCTCGTCGACCGCTATCGCTCGGCCGCCCGGGACCTCTCCCGCACGGCTGCCTGACTGCCGCACCCCGTCCGTCCCGCCCGCCCAGGGCCACGGGCCGGGCACGCCGGACGGTGTGCGGCGGCAGGGCCCCGACTTCCTGCCGTTCCCGTGTGAGTCACGCATTCTTCGCTTGCGCGACCTCCGACTTCGTTGTGGCCGCAATTATTGTGTGGTCATGAGGATTCGGCGGTGGCGGCGGGTTTATCTGGGCGCCGAGTATGCGGCATTGTTCTTCGGCGGAACCACGGCCTACAACCGGCTGATGCGCGGTAAACCGCCGATTCCCGCACTGCTCGCGCTGGCCGCGGGCGCCGCCGCGTATCTTCGGCGCTCGCCCGATTTCGACCGCGCCACGCTGTGGCGTACCTCGGCGTTCCGGACCGAGGCCCGCTCGATGGCGGCATTGGCGGGGGCGAGTTCGCTCACCCTCGGCGGGGCGGTGGCGCTGCTGCGGCGGGACGATCTGTTCGACCTGCCGCGGCGAAATCCGTGGTTATGGCTCGCGGTGATGATCCTGTATCCCGCGGTGAGCGTGTATCCGCAGGAATTGGTGTTCCGTTCGTTCCTTTTCCATCGGTACGCGCCCGTTTTCGGTGAGAGCCTCGTATTGGTCGCCGCCAGTGCGGCCGCATTCGCCTACGTCCACATTATTTTCGGCAGCTGGTTCTCCGTCGCCGCCAGCGGCGTCGGCGGCTGGTTGTTCGCGCTGCGATACCTGCGGACGCAATCGCTGTTCACCGCGTCGGTCGAGCATTCGGTGTACGGCATGCTCGTCTTCACCATCGGCCTCGGCCGGTACTTCTACCACGGCGCGGCGGCTTCGCGCGCCTGAGCCCCCGCGCTCGCGGTGAGCGCAGGGGCGGGCCGTCAGCGGCGCGATTCGATCGTGAGACCGCCACCGGTGACGTTCCGGGTCATCTCGAGCGCCAGGAAGTCGTGCGGGAAGCCGAGGGTGATGGCGCTGGCCGCGTCGAGACGAGCCAGCTGCTCGGCGTCGAATTCGACCTCGAGGGCGCCGAGGTTGTCCTCCAGCTGCGCCGGGGTGCGGGCGCCGATGATCGGAGCCGTGACCGCCGGATTCTGCAGGGTCCACGCCAGCGCCACCTGCGAGGGCGTCTTACCCAGCTGGGCCGCAACCTCTTTCACGACATCGGCGATCGCCAGGCCGCGCTCGGTGAGCGCGCCGCTGGACAGGGCGACGTTCTTGCGGCTGCCCTCGGGCGAGCCGACGGCGTCGTCGGCGAGATCGTCGCGGCTGTACTTGCCGGTGAGCACCCCGCTGGCCAGTGGAGACCAGGGAATCACGCCCAGGCCCAGCTCGCGGGCCATCGGAATCAGGTCCCGCTCCCCGGTGCGCTCGATGAGGCTGTACTCGATCTGCAGCGCCGCCAGCGGCGACCAGCCGCGCAGGTCGGCGATGGCCTGCATGCGCGAGACCTGCCACGCCGGGGCGTCGGAGATCGCCACGTACAGCACCTTGCCCTGCCGGACGAGATCGTCCATCCCACGCAGGATCTCCTCGACCGGGGTGTGGAAGTCCCAGGCGTGCAGGTACAGCAGGTCGATGTAGTCGGTATTCAGCTGCCGCAGACTGTTTTCCACCGAGGCGAACATGCTCTTGCGGTGGTTGCCACCGGAATTCGGGTCACCCGGCCGCCGCAGCATCGTGTATTTCGTTGCCAGCACCAGGCTTTCGCGATTTTCCCGGGTGAACTCGCCCAGCAGCCGCTCGGAGCTGCCCGCGGTGTACATGCTGGCCGTATCGATGAAATTGCCGCCGCGCCCGAGGTAGGTGTCGAGCAGCTTGCGCGACTCCTCGCGGTCGGCGCCCCAGCCCCAGTCTTCGCCGAAGGTCATCGTGCCCAGAGCCAGCGGCGAGACCCGCAGCCCGGAGCGCCCCAGCAGCCGGTAGGTGTCGAGGGTGAGGGACATGGTGTCCTCCTGTTCGTGTCCGTGCGTCGGGGACCAGTCTGTGGCGGTCGCGAGCAGGGGGTAAGGGAAGAATCTTCCTGGGAACGCCGGTACCAGGCTGCCCGTAGGATTGATGCCGATGACTGGCACCGTGGACGCGACACAGGAGCTGGCCGCATTCCTGCGCACCCGGCGCGAGCGGCTGGATCCGCGGGATTTCGGGCTGCCGCAGCGGCGGTCCCGGCGCACCCCGGGGCTGCGGCGCGAGGAGGTCGCCGAGCTGTCGGGGGTCAGCACGGATTACATCGTGCGGCTGGAGCAGGGTCGCGGGCTGCGGCCGTCCGCCGAGGTGCTGGAGGCGCTGGCCGGGGCGCTGCGCCTGGACGCCGACGAGCGCGCCTACCTGTTCGACCTGGCCCGGCAGCGGCTACCCGACAACGACAAGCCCGCCACCACGGCGGCGCCGGAACTGCGACAGCTGGTCGCCGACCTGTCGCCGCTGCCGGCGATGGTCGTGAACCACCGCTACGACATTCTGGCGTGGAACTCCGAAATGTCCAGGCTGCTACTGGATTTCGACACCATGCCGACATCGCAGCGCAATTCGATGTGGCTGTGCCTGCTACATCCGGGGATGAGCAACTTCTTCGCGGACCGCGAGCGCACCGTGCGCGAGGGCATCGCCGATCTGCGCGCCGCCTGGGCCGCCCATCCGGAGGACCGCGTCCTCGCCGACCTGATCGGGGAATTCCGTTCCCGCAGTAGCGAGTTCGAACGCCTGTGGGCGAAGCGAGACGTCCGGGTGAACGGCCGGGGTCGCAAGACCCTGAGGCATCCCGACATCGGCACGGTCACGGTGGCCTACGAGGCCCTGGTACCGCTGCACGATCCGGACCAGCGGCTGATCATCTATCGCGCCGCCGACGAGGACAGCCAGGCCGCGCTGGACCGGCTCTGCCCCGGGTGAGCGGTCTCAGTCGCGGCGGTGGCGGCGGTGGCTGGTGTCGCAGAGCGGGTAGTCGCGGGAGCGTCGGCACAGGCAGACCGCGACGACGAACCGGTCGCAGTGGAGAGTGGCGCCGTCGTCGGTGACCAGGTCCACCGGTCCCTCGATCAGTGCCGGGCCGTCCTTGGTGAGGACGACGCGGCGCGGGTCACGTTGCGGTTCGGTCGGCACGGACGACCACCAACTCCTCGTATCGTTGGCCGGGCTCGATCAGCCCGGCCGATTCCAGCCAGGGCGCGCGGGCGCGCAGCACGGGACCGAACTCGTTGATCTCCCGGGCCACGATCGCCGCCTTCAGGCCGCCGTCGCGCAGGTCCCGGACCGTGGCATCGACATCGCACAGCGACGAGTGCACGATCAGGCCGATACCCTTCGGGTTCAACAGGTTCGGCAGTATCCGGCACAGCGGGTCGAGCACCGCCCGCCCGGCCGGACCCGCCTCCCAGGCGCGGGCGGGTCCGTACGTGGGCGTGGGCACGGGGCCGGGCACGTACGGCGGGTTCGCCAGCACGACATCGAAGCGGCGGTGGCCGAGCACCTCGGCGAACTCGCCGTGCAGCAGCTCGATCCGAGTCCGGCGGAGGCGGCTGTTGAGCCATGCCGAGATCAGCGCGGAACGCGAAATATCCACCGCGGTAACGTGTTCCGCGCCACCGAGGAGCGCCGCTGCGACGGCGACGGCCCCGGACCCGGTGCAGACGTCGAGCATCGTCCCGCCGCGCGGTATCGCCGCCGCGGCCATCGCGCGGATGAGTAGCCTCGTATCCTCCTGCGGCCGGTACACCCCGGGCGCGCGCACCAGGATCATGTCCGAGGGCTCAGCCCGCACCTAACCCGTCTCCCTCGGCTCGGTGACGCGCAGGGAGCTCTGCCCGGATTTCCAGCTGTCGAGCAGGTGGCGCTCGATGCGGTCCTCGAGCACGCCGGTGGCCTGGATGCCGAAGACGACCGACTCGGTGAGCTCCGGTTCGTGAGCGAGCAGATCGCCGAGCACGTCGCGACGCATGATCTGCTCGTGCACGGCGTCCGCCTCGACGTGTTCGGTGTAGAACCGCACGCATGCCGGGTCGGCCCCCAACCGCCGCAGGGTGTCGGCCATGCGGCGCGACGCGGGCGGCGACGTGATCTCCACCGCGGCGAAGTGACCGACCAGCGCGCCCCGCAGCGCGCGGTGCAGGCCGAACAGCGACATCATGTTCACCAGCGTCAGCATCGGCGCGGGCACCGCGTCCAGGTAGTGCAGATAGTCCGAGTTCAGCCCGGCGCCGTCGAGCAGGTCCGCGAACAGCCGGGCGTGCACCCGGTCCCCGCGGCCGCCGCCGAACTCGTCGAATTCCACCGCGACCAGCGCGGCCTTGGCCTGTCCGCGCAGCCGCGGAATCACCCACGCGTACGGATCGGCCTCCTTGTGGTGGTAGATCGACCGGTGCACGAAGTACTCGCACACCTGCCACCACCGGCCCTCGCCGAGCAGGAACGAGCCGACGCCGGCGGGTTCGACCGGCGCGGTCACCAGCCGTTCCAGTTCGGCGTCGAGGTCGCGCCCGCCCGCGACATCGGCGCGCAGCGCGGTCAGCAGGCGCTGTTCCAGTTGTGCGCGCCGCCGCAGCAGGGCCGGATCCCACTCCCAGCGCGGATCCACCCCGGCGAAGCCGTGATAGTGCAGTTCGTAGCAGACGTGCAGGGCCAGCTGCAGATCGTCGCCGTAGGGGTCCGCGGCGGCGATATCGATATCCGTGCAGCAGGTGTCGCCGCGCAGCAGCCGGACGAGCGCGCCGGACAGCTCGCCGCGCGGCGCGGGCAGGGCCGGGGCCACCGGATCGGTTTCGACGGCCGCGGCGGTTTCGGCGGCCACAGCGGAGCGTCCCGCGGAGATCACCGATGGTTCACAGCGCATGCCGTAAGTTTGCTCCGAAACGCCAACGGTTGTCCGACTCCGAGGGAGGCGTGTTGACGGCACGGCCGGATCCCGGCACCGGGGAAACGTATCCGCTGTCGAAGGCGCAGTGGGCCTGGTGGCTGGTGCAGCAGCTGTACCCGGAGGTTCCGGTCACCGTCGCCATGTATCTGGATCTGTCCGGCCACCTGGAGCTCGAGTCGATCGCGGGGTGCGCACGGCGCGCGGCGCGCGAGCTCGAGTCGCCGCACCTGCGCTTTCGGCTCGTCGACGGCTATCCGCGCCAGTATGTCGACCCGGCGGCGGAACTGCCGCTGGAGATGATCGATCTGGCGGGCGAGGCGGATCCGATCGCGGCGGCGCGGCGGCGGATGGCGCAGGACCACACCACGCCCCTAGATCCCCTCGCCGACGATCTGACCGTCGCCGCTGTCTTCACGGTGACGCCGACGCGGCATTTGCTCTACCTTCGCAGCCACCACATCGTGCTGGACGGCGTCGGCGCCGCCGCGGTGCTGCGCCGGACGGCGCAGCTGTACCGGACGGCGGTCGGCGCCGACGCGGCCGCGGGGTGCGGGGCGATGTCGGTGGCGGAGATCCTGGCGGACGAACGGGCCTACCTGGAATCGCCGCGGGCGCAGGCCGACCGGGAGTATTGGCGCGCCCAGCTGACCGGATTCGACGGCCCGGCGGGCCTGGCCGGGCGACCGGCGCCGCCGACGCGCGCACCGCACCATGTCACCGGCGCCCTGGACGACGCGGCGGCACGGCTGCTCATCGACGCCCAGGCCCGGCACGGAGCCACGTTCCCGGAGCTGGTCATCGCGGCGTTCGCCTGCTACCTGGCCCGCACCGCGGCCCGTGCCGACATCACGCTGACGATGCCCGTCCCCGCCCGCACGACGCTGGCCCTGCGACGGTCGGCGGGCGCGATGTCGAACGTGGTTCCGCTGCGGCTGACCGGTCTCGACGTCGCCACCGTCGGATCCGTTGTCTCCCAGGTCCGTACCCAGGTGATCGGTGCGCTGCGACACCAGCGTTTCCGGCACGAGGACATGGCGGACTCGCACGAGGCGATGCTCGGCGGGTTCGGGCCGGTGCTCAACGTCCTCGGGTTCGTCGAGCCGCTGCGGCTGGGGCCGGTCGTCGGCCAGGCCCGCCTGCTGGCGCTCGGGCCGGTCCCGGATCTGCAGGTCAACGGCTATCAGGCGGGGCCCGACGAGCGTTGTGTGAGCATCGACTTCCAGGCGAACCCGGCACGCTACCCGCGCGAGACGGTGGTCGCCCAGCACCGCATGTTCCTCGAATACTTCCGCGACTTCCTCGCGGCCGAAACCGGGCTCGCGGCAACAGGGTTGGGCTGCCCCGCCCCGCCCCCGCAGGTGCTGCCCCCGGCGGGCCCGGTGCGGCTGCTGCGTGAATTGCTGAGCGCGGACCGGGCTCCGGAGACGGTGGCCGTGCGGGACGGCGACCGGACCATGACCTATCGGGAGATCGACGAATCGTCGTCGCGCTGGGCGCGTGAGTTGCTGTCCCGCGGTGCGGGTCCCGAGGAGATCGTCGTCGTGGCGATACCGCGGTCCCTGGAATCCGTACTCGCCCTGTGGATCGTCGCGAAGACGGGTGCTTGCCTCGTCCCCATCGACCCGGCCGATCCGATGTCGCGGATCGCCGCGGTGATCGCCGATTCCGGGGCCCGCCGAGGGGTGACGGTCAGCTCGGTGCGGGATCGGCTACCACGTTGCGCCGCAGGGGAATTCCCCGATGTGGATTGGCTCGTGCTCGACAACGAGGAGAGCGCGGTCGCACGGCACCCTGCGACGCCGATCGACGACGGCGAACTGCCGTGGGTACTGCGCCCCGACCAGGCCGCGTATGTCATCTACACCTCGGGCACCACGGGGATTCCGAAGGGCGTCGCGGTCAGCCATCGCGGCCTGGGGTCGCTGACCGACTACCTGATCGGGCACTACGACCTCGGCCCGGACTCGGTGCTGCTGCATTCCCACACCTCGACCTTCGATGCGCACCTGCTCGAGCTGCTCGCCGCATTCCGGGCCGGGGGACAGCTCGTCGTGGCGCCGCCCACCGTGCCGGCGGGCGCGGATCTGGCCCGATTGATCCGCGACACCGGCTGCACCCTCCTGCAGACCGCGCCCGCCGTGCTCGCCACGCTGTCCCCGGACGAGGTGCCGGGGCTCGTGGCCGTGGCCATCGGCGGGGAGGCATGCCCGGCAAAGCTGGTGCGGCAGTGGGCGTCCCGGGTGCGGCTGTTCAACGGCTACGGCCCGACCGAGGCCACCGTGATGGCGACCGAGACCGGCGCCATGTCCGCCGACGCACCGGTGACGATCGGGCGTCCGCTGCCCGGGGTGTTCGCCGTCGTGCTGGACTCGCGGCTGCGTCAGGTGCGCGAGGGCGCGAAGGGTGAGCTGTATCTGGGCGGTATCGGTGTCGCCGAGTACTACCTCGGGAATCCGGCCGGTACCGCGGCGCGGTTCGTCGCGGACCCGTTCGCGGCCGGTCGGCGGCTGTACCGCACCGGCGACCTGGTCGGCGTCGGCACGGACGGCTCGTTCGAGTTCTTCGGGCGGATCGACGGGCAGGTCCAGGTGCACGGCCGCCGGGTCGAACCCGCGGAGGTCGAATCCGCGCTGCTGGCCGTCCCCGAGATCGCGTACGCGGTCGTCGTGGTCGCCGACCCGGGAACGCCGGGCGCCCGCCTCGTCGGATACGTCGTCGCCCACGACGGCACGCGACTGGACACCGCGGCGATCCTGCGGCGGCTGCGCGGCGAACTCCCCTCCACCCTGGTGCCCTCGGCGCTGCTCGAGCTCGGCGAATTGCCGCTGGCGGGCAACGGGAAAGTGAATCGTGCCGCGCTGCCGCCGCCGAGCCCCGCCGAACGCCCGTATCGCGCCCCGCGCACGGACCTCGAGCACGTGGTCGCGGACCGGTTCGCGACCGTCCTCGGCAGACCCCGCGTCGGCCTGGACGACGATTTCTTCGAGTTGGGCGGGAATTCCCTACTGGGCGTGGCCGTCTCGGCCGAGCTGACCGAGCGTACCGGGCTGCCGGTCACCGTGCGCTGGCTCTACACCGCCCCCACCGTGCGACTGCTGGCCGAACGGCTGGCGGGGGACGACTCGGCCACCGACGACGATGCGCTCGGGGCGCTGCTCGCGTTGCGTCGCAACGGGACCCGGCCGCCGCTGTTCTGCGTCCACTCCGCGGTGCCGCTGGCGTGGTGTTACGCCGGGCTGGCCCGCTACATCACCGATCGTCCCGTCTACGGGCTGCAGGCGAGCGCGCTGGCGGATGCGCCCACGACGATCGAGGACCTGGCCGACAGCTATATCGACATCATGCTCGGCGTGCAGCCGGAGGGTCCGTACCACCTGCTCGGCTGGTCCCTCGGCGGACAGATCGCGCACGCCGTCGCCGCACGGCTGCGCGACCGGGGCGCCACGGTCGCCGTCCTGGCGATGCTGGACAGCGTCGTCATACCCGCGGGCACCGATCCGCCGCCGGAGCCGCGCATGCGCGACCTGCTGACCCACCTGCTGGGCGACGAGCCCGAGGACGCCGATGCCGCCCCGGACGTCACCGCCGCCGAGGCCGCGGCCGAATTGGCCGGTGCGGGGGCCTGTTTCGGCAGCGGCCTGTCCGCGAGCCAGCTGGAACGCCTGCACCGCGGGTATCTCGTCGGTGTGGCACTGGCCCACGATTACCGGCCCAAGGTGTATGACGGTGACCTGCTGTACTTTTCGGCCACGCGCGGCATCACCGAACTGCTCGACGCGGAGGTCTGGCGGCCGTACGTCACCGGCAAGTTGATCGAGCACCCGGTCGACGCGACCCATGCCCAGCTGACCAACTCCGACGTCGTCGCCGTCATCGGTCCCGTCCTCGCCGACCACCTCGCGCGGACCGCCGATGCGACGGCCGCGGCGCACTGACACCCGTTCGGCAAACCGGGTCGAGTCGATAGCTGCCGGGCATACGTCGCCGCCGGGAGCGCCGCGGTGGTCGAACACGCCCGCTGACATCGACGGTGAACAGCCTGTGGCAGTGCGATACTCCACGAATGCACCGGCTACCCCGTTGTCTGGCTGTCCTGTTCGCGATGTTTGCCATCATTGTGCCGACCTCCGCCGCCGCCGACCCCGGTGACGATCCGGCAATCCTCGACGTCCGGCCGCTGGGAGGCCGCCAGTTCGAGGTGGTCGTCTACTCCGTGGCGATGCGCAAGCCGGTCACGGTCTGGGTGTCCCATCCGGGCGCAGGCGCACCGGCGCTGTATCTGCTCAATGCCGTCGACGGCGGCGAGGACGGCGGCCCGTGGACCACCCGCACCGACGTCGCGCAGTTCTTCTCCGACAAGCCGGTCAACCTGATCGTGCCGATGGGCGGGCGGGCCAGCTTCTACACCGATTGGGTGTCCGACGATCCGGTGCTGGGCCGAAACCAGTGGTCCACCTTCCTGATTCGGGAACTGCCGCCGCTGCTGGAACGGCACTTCCAGATGAACGGCCGCAATGCCGTTGCGGGAACGTCGATGTCGGCCACCTCGGCCCTGGATCTGGCGATCCAGGCGCCGGGGATGTACCGGGCCGTGGGCTCCTACAGCGGATGCCCGCGCACCAACGACCCGGTGGCCCGCGCCTTCGTCCATTCGCAGCTGGGCGTTTTCGGGGCGAATGCGGCCAATATGTGGGGCGGGCCGGACAATCCGGCGTGGGTAGCGCACGACCCGGTGGTCAACGCCGACCGGCTGCGCGGTGTGGCGCTGTACATGTCGGCCGGTAGCGGGAGTCCCGGTGTGCACGACACCCTCGCCGACCCGTCGATCGCGGGCAACGCCGTCAAGCTCGCCGACCGGATCGCGGTGGGCGGCGTGATGGAGTCGGTCGTCAACGGCTGCACCCGCGAACTGGCCGATCGCCTGGGCGCGCTGGGCATTCCGGCCACCGTCGCGTTCCGGCCGGGCACCCACGCCTGGCCCTACTGGGAGGACGACGTGCACGATTCCTGGCCGATGTTCGCCGCCGCCCTCGGGGTGTGATCAGGCGCGCACCGCGCGGCGGTAGGTCAGCTTGTCGAACTCGCGGCCGTACTCGTCGACCGCGACCACGTCCATCTCGCTGGCGAAGAAGCCCGGCCGCACATCGACCCGGACGAACGAGTAGTTGCGGAAGCGCACCCGCGACCACGGCGCCGCCTCGTCCTGCTTGCCGCCGTCCGCGGTCCACACGTAGCTGTTGGGCACCGTGGTGTCGGCGAGTTCGTGGCCGCGGTAGGTCTCCTTCGAGCCGGGCTGGAACTCGTAGCGGGGCCGCCCGCCGCCGCCGACGGTGTAGTACACCGTGCCGTCGGACTCCGGATAGACGATCGCGTTGTCGCCCGCCACCTTGGTCGCGCGTTCGGCGCGGATGGGGTCGGTGCGCTCGAAGACGTGATTGTGGCCCTGCAGCACCAGATCCACCTGATAGCGGTCGAACAGCCCGCACCAGGCATCGCGCAGGCCGCCGTCACTGGCGTGCGATTCGGTGGTCGAGTAGGCGCAGTGGTGGAAGAAGCAGACGATGAAGTCGATATTCGGATCGGCGCGGTAGGCGGCGAGAGTTCTTTCCGCCCAACCGGTCTGGGCGCCACCGGAGTAACCGGTGTTGGCCTTGATCTCGTAGGAGATGTCGTTGGCGTCCAGCGACAGCACCGCCACGTTGCCGTAGGTGAACGAGTAGGCCGAGGGGCAGGCGGCCGGTCCGTTGCCCGGGAAGTCCAGGCGCGCAAGGTGTCCGCCGTAGCCGTTGGTGTCGTAGGCGGCCTCCATGTCGTGGTTGCCGGTGGCGAACATCCACGGGGTGGTCGACGCGCTGGCCTCGATGGCGCCGAGGTACACGTCCCACACGTAGGGGTTGAACTTGTCGAATCCGCTGCCCGCCTTGCCACCCGAGGGCACGAACTGCGGGCTCTTGCCCGCGCCGGAGGGGTCGGCGTAGGCGATATCGCCCGCGAGCACGTGGAAATCCGGTCGGGCGGCGACGATCTGGCGCATCACATTGTCCGCGTGCCGCACGGTCGGCTCGTTGTCCGCCTTGTAGTACATGTCGTCGTAGTCGCCGGGCGCCACACCGGCGGGCTGACCCGGCGCTTCGTCGGTGCCCTGATCACCCATCATCGTGAACCGGAAGGGCAGCACGGCATTTCGCATGGTGGGCATCGCGGTGGCGGCGGTGCGGACCTCGCCCACGAAACCGTCGGAGGTGCGCCACCGGTAGAAGTGCGGCATCCGGCCCGGCAGCCCGTCGACCGGAGCGTGCACATAGAACTGTTCGGCGGCGAGGACGCCGCCGTCGCTGCTGGGGATCTGGGTGACCAGGTTGCGCACCTCCGCCTCGACGCTGCCGCCCAGTGCGGGGGTCGTGCCGTGGTCGAGGAAGACCTTGGCGCCGTTCGGATTTCGCGACAGCTGCGCCGAGAACCGGAGCTGGCTGGCGGCGTCGGCGCCGAATCCGACGTGCCGTCCGCCGATCGTCAGCCGCGCGTCCTCGGCGTAGGCCCGACCCGCGAAGGGAGAGGCGCCCATCGCCGCCACCGCCGCGGCCGCGGCAGTTCCGCGCAGGAAGTTGCGCCGCGATACCGAGTGCCGCCGCAGGTAGGCGCGGTGCCATTCGTGCTGCTCGGCGATGGTCATGGTGGCGGCCAACGGCTCCGGAATCCCCGTGTCGGGGATATCGCCAGGCGGGTTCAAGCGATTCGACGGCATGACGTCGAATGCTCGTCAAGGAGGCGGGCCGTGGCAACTCGGACACCGTCCATTGCTGGGGAATTCTGGGCAAATTCTTCGTGCGGGCGAACTTGTCGGTGGCGGAGGTCACAATGCCCGTATGGCCTATGACGAGGAACTGGCCGATCGGATCCGTGATCTGCTCGGCCCCATGCTGCCGGAGACGGTCGAGAAGAAGATGTTCGGCGGGCTGTCGTTCATGATCGGCGGCAATATGGCGGTGGCTGCCAGCGGCAAGGGCGGCCTGCTGGTCCGGGTCGATCCCGCCGAGGTGGACCGTCTCGTCGACGGTGAGCTGGTCGCGCCGATGGTGATGGGCGGGCGGTCGATGCACAACTGGCTGCGGGTGGACAGCACACTGCTGGCGGACGACGACGCGCTGCGCGGCTGGATCGACCGCGGTGTCGGCTACGCACGCACGCTGCCGCGGAAGTAGGGGTTGCGGCCGAGAACGCGCCGGAACGACGGGGTGCCTGCGGCCGGAGTGGTCGAGGTACGCGTGTGGTGTGGACCGTCCCAACCGGAGCGGCCGGGCCACTGTGGATTTTGCGGATCCGGCGGCGCGAGGCCGGGCGCCGGAGTATTCAAGATGGGTGTACAACCGTTCACTGAGGCTGGGCGGAGTGCGATCGTGGAGGCTTCATGAAGCAATCCGACACAAAGGTGACTGTTCGCCGCGTCGGGACCGTGATCATCGGCGCCGGGTTCGCGGGACTCGGCGCGGCGATGGCGCTCGATCGGGCCGGGCACCGTGATTTCCTGATCGTGGAGCGTGGCGGCGAGGTCGGCGGGACCTGGCGCGACAACACCTATCCGGGCTCGGCCTGTGACGTGCCGTCGCACCTGTATTCGCTGTCCTTCGCGCCGAATCCGGGCTGGTCGCGGACGTTCTCGCCGCAGCCGGAGATTCAGGACTACCTGCGCCGGATCGCGCGGCGGTCCGGCGTGCTGGACCGGGCCTGGTTCGACACCGGGATCACCCGGGCGCACTGGGACGATGCCGCCGGGCTGTGGCGGGTGGACACCACCCGCGGGCCGGTCGCGGCGGACTACCTCGTCTGCGGGTTCGGAGTGCTGTGCGAGCCCGCACTGCCCGATATCCCGGGGATCGAGACGTTCGGCGGAGAGATGTTCCATTCGTCGCGGTGGAATCACGAGGTGGAGCTGACCGGCAAACGGGTCGCGGTGATCGGCACCGGCGCCTCGGCGATCCAGATCGTGCCCGCCGTCGCGGGCACCGTCGGCCACCTGGACGTCTATCAGCGGACCGCGCCGTGGTTGCTGCCCCGGCTGGACCGGCCGTATACGGCGGTGGAGCGCTGGGCATTTCGCCGTCTGCCCGGCTGGCGGAGGGCGAACCGGGCCGCTGTCTACCTGATGCGGGAGACCCAGGGCTACTGCCTGACGCGCGGACCGGCCTTCACCAAACCGCTCGAGCTGATCGCACAGGCGAAGCTGCGCTGGGAGATTCGCGATCCGGGCCTGCGTGCGCGGGTGCGGCCGACGTTCCGGATCGGCTGTAAGCGGATGCTGCCGTCCAACGACTACTACCCGGCCCTGTGCCGCGAGGACGTCGACCTGATCACCAGCCCGATCGAGGAGATCCGGCCGGACGGGATCGTCACCGCGGACGGCGCCCGGCACCCCGCCGATATTCTGGTGGTGGCCACCGGTTTTCACGTCACCGACTCGCCGACCTTCGGGATCGTCCACGGCCGGGACGGGCGCAGTATGGCCGAGATGTTCGACGGTGCGGGTCCGCGCGCGTACAAGGGCACGACGATGGCCAACTTTCCCAACGCCTTCGTCCTCACCGGCCCGAACACCGCCACCGGGCACACCTCGCAGCTCTACATGATCGAAGCGCAGCTCGCCTACCTCGTCGACGCCCTCACCACCCTGCGCAGGCGCGGGCTGCGCACCTTCGAGGTCCGGGCCGCGGCCCAGCGAGAGTACAACGACCGCATCCAAGCCAAATTGGCCGCGAGCGTGTGGAATTCGGGCGGCTGCCGCAGCTGGTACCTCGACAAGCACGGCCACAACACCACACTGTGGCCCGGCACCACCTGGCCGTTCCGCCGGGAGACCCGCAAGTTCGACCTCGAGGCCTACGAGGTGTCCGCCGCATCGGCCGAGGAGCCGGAGGGCTCGATCGCGCGTTGATCCAGGTCGCGTATCGATCCCTGTGCGTTGATCCCTGTGCGGCAGAGGCCCTCTCAGCGCAGCCGCGACCGCGCTTCGGCCAGGGCTTCGGCCTGCTTCGCCCACTCGGGACCGTCGAAGCCCAGTACGAGCCGCTCGGCTCCGGCGTCCCGATACGCGGCGAGGCGGTCCGCGACCTGTCGTACATCGCCGGTGATCGGTAGCCTCGCCGCGTCCTCGCCCGACATGCCGAATGCGTCGATCATGCTGCGGACGAACGCGATTCGAGCGGAGTCGTCGTCGGAGAGCATGGCGTGCCCGCCGACGGTGACGCCCGGTGTGGCTCGCCCCGACTCGGCCGCCGCCGCGGTCAGCCGCGGGATCTCGGCGGCCAGTTCGTTCGCGGTGACGAGCGAGGGAAACCAGCTGTCCCCGAACCGCGCGGTCCTGCGGATCGCGGCCTCGGAGTTTCCGCCGATCAGGACGGGCGGCATCGTCGCGGCCGGTGTCAATGTCACGGCGGGGCCTTCGTCGGCCGCCGTCGGCCGACCGGTGATCAGGCCGGGTAATGCGGCGAGAGCGGCGTCCGTCCGCGGTCCGCGACGGGTGCTCGAAATCCCGGACGCCCGCCAGAACGGTGCATAGGGAAATCCGCCTACGCCGATTCCGAGGAGTACCCGATCGCCCGAAAGGTGTTGCAGCGCTTGAATTTGCGCAGCGATCTGCACCGTGGGCCGCATCGCGAGCGTGAGCACACCGAACCCGATCCGGACGCGCTCGGTGGCAGCGGCGACGGCCGCGAGGGTCACGACGCTGTCGAGCCCCGGCGTGCCGTCACCGATGATCAGATCCGGCACCCAGACCGATTCGAACCCCAACCGCTCGACGTGCCGCGCCGCATCGACGATCCCGCCCGCGGTCTCCGGCCCGTCCGCATCGGCGAGGGTTGGCAGCGTAATACCGATATCAAGGCTCATACCCCGACCCTGCAACCTCGAGCATGCTCGAGGTCAAACGCCCCGGTCGGGGGTTTGCAGGGCCGGGTACCAGATGTCGGTGAGGACCTCGGCGGCCTGGGGGGCGGTGACGTCGATGGTGCCCTGCATGGCCCAGCGGGTGAAGAAGCGCTCCAGCTGGGCTACCAGGAGCTCTATTCGCAGGCGGGCCTCGTCGCGGCGGCCGGTGGGCCAGCGGGACAGGTATGCGGGCATGCTGTCGGCGAGGGTCATGATGCCCTCGCGGGCCACCTCACGGAACTCCGGTTCCAGCGCGGTCGCCTCGTCCCAGGCCGGGAGCAGTTCCTTGTTCTCGGCGAACCATTCGATCGCGCGCGTCATCCAGGCCGCGAACTCGGCGCGCGAGCCGGTGACCAGGACGCGGTCCAGATCCTCGTAGCGCTGCCGGACGCTGGGCAGCGTGCCCTGTTCGGCGATCGCGCGCAGCACCTCGGTCTTACCGTTGAAGTGCAGGTAGAACGTGGCGCGGCTGCAGCCGACGGCCGCCGCGATGTCGTCGACGCGCACGCTCGAATACCCCTGGCCCTCGAACAGCTGCCGCGCCGCGTCGACGATCCGGGAGCGGGTCAGCCGCTTCTGCTCGTCGCGGAGCGA
This sequence comes from Nocardia mexicana NBRC 108244, assembly GCF_001613165.1. Classification (GTDB taxonomy): domain Bacteria; phylum Actinomycetota; class Actinomycetes; order Mycobacteriales; family Mycobacteriaceae; genus Nocardia; species Nocardia mexicana. Next base: position 237,216 of record NZ_BDBV01000001.1, on the reverse strand, counting down.
ACCCCGGTGTCCTGTGCTCGAATCCGTCGGCATGACGTCGATGGTAGACGATTGTTCATTCACTAGACATGATGTCTAGCGAGTGCTAGCGTGTGTGCCACGTCACGAGTGCAACGAGTTCTAGTTTCGTTGTCACGGGTCGTGACGGTGGCACGTCCGGCACGGTCGCCGACCTTCGGCCGAACAGGAGAACGGAAGTTGGACACACGCGAACTACCCCGGGTGTGCGTCATCGGCGCGGGGCCCTCCGGGATCACCGTCGCCAAACGCCTGGCCGAGTACGGCATCCCGTTCGATTGCTACGAGGCCTCCGACGAGGTCGGGGGCAACTGGTATTTCAAGAACCCGAACGGGATGTCGGCGTGCTATCAAAGCCTGCACATCGATACCTCCAAGTACCGCTTGCAGTTCGAGGACTATCCGGCGCCGGAGCACTGGCCGGATTTCCCCCACCACTCGGAGCTGTTCGACTACTTCAAGGCTTACGTCGACCACTTCGGCATCCGGGACCGAATCAGGTTCAACACGAAAGTGGTTGCCGCCGAACGTGACCCGGACGGTTTGTGGCTGGTGACCGCCAGCACCGGCGAGACGGTGACCTACGACGCGCTGATCGTCTGCAACGGCCACCACTGGAATCCCCGATTTCCGGACTACCCTGGCGAATTCGACGGCGTCCTGATGCACAGCCACGCCTACAACGACCCGTTCGACCCGATCGATATGCGCGGCAAGCGAATCGTCGTGGTGGGTATGGGCAATTCGGGCCTCGACCTCGCCTCCGAGCTGTCGCAGCGGTACCTGGCCGAGAAGCTGTTCGTCTCGGCGCGGCGCGGGGTGTGGGTGCTGCCGAAGTACGTCAACGGCCAGGTGGGCGACCGCCGGTCGATGCCGCGGTGGCTGCCGCGGAAGCTGGGCCTGCGGCTCAAGCAGCGATTCGTGCGCAGATACCGCGGCGAGATGGAGAACTACGGCCTGCCGAAGCCCGACCATCGGCCGTTCGAGGCGCATCCGTCGGCGAGCGAGGAGTTCCTGCATCGCGCCGGGTGCGGCGACATCACCTGCAAACCGGCCATCACCCGGTTGGAGGGCGACCGGGTGCGTTTCGCCGACGGCAGCACCGAAAAGGTGGATGTGGTGTTGTGCGCCACCGGATATCACATCAGCTTCCCGTTCTTCGACGATCCGGCGCTGCTGCCCGACGGCGACAACCGCTTCCCGCTGTTCGAGCTGATGATGAAGCCCGGCATCGACAATCTGTTCTATCTGGGTCTGGCACAGCCGCTGCCGACGCTGGTGAACTTCGCCGAGCAGCAGAGCAAGTTCGTGGCCGCGTACCTGACCGGCCGCTATCACCTGCCGCCGGCGGCGGAGGTCGAGGAGTCGGTTCGCATGCAGGAGACCAGACGCGCCGGGCGCTACTACGATTCGCCGCGCCACACCATCCAGATCGAGTTCGAGCCGTACGTGCGCGAGCTCTTCGAGGAGATGGACGCGGGCGCGAAACGCGCTGCGGCGGCGGGCAATACGCTGTCGGTACCGGCCCGGGCGGCACAGGGGGTGCGGGGATGAGTACCTCCGCGGGGTTCTGTATCGACGAATTCATCGGCGTGCGCGAGGCTTTCGACGAGCAGTTGAGCTCGGGCGCCGAACTGGGTGCCTCGGTCTGCGTCACGGTGGACGGCGATCCGGTGGTGGACCTGTGGGGCGGCTGGTCCGATCCCGCGAAGACCACGCCGTGGCGCGCCGACACCCTGGTCAACGTCTTCTCCGTCACCAAGACCATGGTCGCGCTGTCCGCCCTGCTGCTGGTCGAGCGCGGCGAACTCGACGTCCACGAAAAGGTCGCCCACTATTGGCCCGAGTTCGCGGCGAACGGCAAGGGCGACATCGAGATTCGGCAGCTGCTGGCGCACACCTCCGGCGTCTCCGGCTGGGAACCGCCGATCGCGCTGCACGACATCTACGACGCCGAGGCGGCCGCCGCGCGGCTGGCGGCCCAGCCCCCGTGGTGGGAACCGGGTTCCGCCTCCGGCTACCACGCCCTGGACTACGGGCATCTCGTCGGCGAGGTGATCCGCCGCATCACGGGCCGCTCGCTGGGGGAGTTCTTCGCCACGGAGCTGGCGCGGCCGCTGGGCGCCGACTTCTACATCGGCACCGGGCCGGAGCATTTCGACCGGATCGCCACCATGGTGCAACCGCAACTTCCGAAGTTCGACATGGCCGCGCTCGACCAGAGCAGCATTCTGGTGAAGACGCTGACCAGCCCGCTGCTCGACGTCGCCGAAACCGCCACGCCCGCCTGGCGGCAGGCCGAACTCGGCGCGGTGAACGGGCACGGCAATGCGCGGTCGGTGGCGCGCGTGCAGTCGCTGATCGCCTGCGGCGGTCAGCTCGGCGGCCGGAAGTTCTTGTCGCCGAGGACCATCGATCTGATCTTCGAGCAGCAGTCCGACGGCGTCGATCTGGCGCTGCTGGTGCCGCTGCGCTTCGGCATCGGCTACGGGCTGCCGCACCCGCAGACCGTGCCCGCCGTGCCGGAGGGCCGGGTGTGCTGGTGGGCCGGTTACGGGGGTGCCATGGTGGTCAACGACCTGGACCGCCGGATCACCTTCGCCTACACCATGAATCGCATGGCCAGCAGCCTGATCGGGTCCGATCGGTCGGATGCCTACCTGCGGGCGACGTTCGACGCGGTGCGGTGACGGGAACGAGGAGCGGATTTCACATGACCAAAGCTGTTGACCCGCAGGCTGCTGCCGCCCGGATCGCCGCCGAGCTGACGGGCCCGGGCGGAGCGTTCGAGATGACCGTGGAGCAGGTGCTGGGTGCGCCGATCCCGGTGCTGCGTGATCGTCGCCGCTCACTGGGAGAACTGCTCGACGCCTCCCTCGCCTGGGGCGAGCGCGAGTATCTCGTGACCGCGGACAGCCGGATGACGTTCGCGCAGCACGCATCCGCGGCCGGTGCGCTGGCCCAGGCGCTGGCGGACCGGTACGGCGTCGGCAAGGGCGACCGCGTCGGCATCCTGGCCGCCAACACCCCGGAATGGGTGGTGGCGTTCTGGGCGGCGCAGTGCCTGGGCGCGATTCCCGTCGGCTACAACGCGTGGTGGGCGCCGCGGGAGATCGCCTACGGGCTGGAGCACACCCGACCGGCCGTGGTGATCGCGGACGCGAAACGGGCGAGCGCGATAAGTGAGCTGCCGCCGGACGAGGGGCGCGGCCAGGATCCGTCTGGCGTACCCGTTCTTTCCATGGAGGGCGACCTGCCGCGGCTGATCGCGGAGTATTCCGGTGCGGCGCCGAGAGCGGCCGTGGGCGAGGACGATCCGGCGGTGATCCTGTACACCAGCGGCACCAGCGGCCGCCCCAAGGGGGTGGTGCATTCGCATCGAAACCTGGTGGCCGTCAGCGACTATCACCGATTCACCGATGCGATGGTGGCGGCCTTCCGCGGCACGCCGCACCGGGAGCCGAGCGATAAGCGCTTCCTGCTCACCTCGCCCCTGTTCCACATCGCCAGCCTGCACAACCTGGTGATCCCGCGGCTGGCGACCGGCGCGGCCGTCGCGATCCACCAGGGCTCCTTCGACGTCGACAGGCTGTTGCGGCTGGTGGAGCGCGAGCGGGTCACCAACTGGGGTGCGGTGCCGACCATGGCGAGCCGGATGCTCGAACACGACCTGTCCGGCTACGACCTGTCGGCGCTGACGGCGTTCTCGCTCAATGCCGCCCCGTCGTCCCCGGCGTTCCACCGGCGGCTGCGCGAGCGGCTGCCGGTCGCGCAGGTGGCGCTGACCACCAGCTACGGGCTCACCGAAAGCGGCACGGCCGCAACGGTTGCCACGCCGCCCGAACTGGCCGCCCATCCCGAGACGGTGGGCCGCCCCATTCTCGGTGTCGAGGTGGAGATCCGCGACCCCGACGGCACGCCGGTGCCCGACGGTGAGGAGGGCGAGATCTGCATCCGCAGCCCGTACGTGATGGTCGGGTACTGGAACGACGAGGCCGCGACCGCCGCCGCCATCGATTCCGGCCGCTGGCTGCGCACCGGCGATTTCGGGACGCTCGAGGACGGCCGGCTGCGATTGTCCGGCCGCCGTTCCGATCTCATCCTGCGCGGCGGGGAGAACGTGTACCCCACCGAGATCGAGAACGTGCTAGACGAGCATCCGGGCGTGCTGGAGTCGGCGGTGCTCGGGGTGCCGCACGAGGACCTCGGCCAGGAGGTGGCCGCCGTCGTGGTCGTCGCCGATCGGGCCGCGGTCACCGAGGCCGCGCTGCGCGAGTTCGCCGCGGCGCGTCTGGCCTACTTCAAGGTCCCCGCCCGCTGGGTGATCACCGATAAGCCGTTGCCGCGCAACGCAACAGGGAAGGTCGTGCGGCGCGAGATAGAACTCTGACCCGAGGTAATCTCATGTACGACAGCATCATCAAGGGCGGCCGCTGGTTCGACGGCACCGGTGCGCCCGCGGCCATCCGCCACCTCGGCCTCCGGGACGGCCGGGTGGCCACCGTCTCGCCCGTCCCGCTCGACGAAACCGGCTGCGGCACAGTGGTGGACGCCGCGGGCAAGTGGGTGATCCCGGGCATGATCGATATCCACACCCACTACGACGTGGAGGTGCTGCTGGATCCGGCGCTGCCGGAATCGGTGCGCCACGGCGTCACCACCGTGCTGCTCGGCTCGTGTTCGCTGTCGACCGTGCACGTCGACCCCGAGGGCGCCGGAGATCTGTTCGGGCGGGTGGAGGCGATTCCGCGCAAGCACGTGATCGAGGCGCTCGGCGACCTGAAGACATGGCGCAGCGCCCGCGAGTACGTCGACGCGCTGGAGGCCCTGCCGCTGGGCGCGAATATCGCGAGCTTCCTGGGGCATTCGGATATCCGGACCGCCGAGATGGGTCTCGACCGCGCGACGCGCAGGGATGTGAAACCCACGGCGGCAGAGCTTTCCGCGATGGAGCGGCACCTGACCGAGGCGTTGGATGCGGGCTTCGTCGGCATGTCCTCGCAGCAGCTGCTGTTCGACAAGCTGGACGGCGAACTGTGCCGCTCCCGCACGCTGCCCTCGACCTACGCCACCACCCGGGAACGACGGCGGCTCAATGCGATTCTGCGGAGCCGCCGCCGCGCACTGCAGGGCGGGCCCGATGTGGCGCGGCCGCAGAGCCTGGTGGCGATGGCCGCGAGCAGCCTGGGCATCTGGCGCGAGCCGCTGAAGGTGAGCCTGCTGTCGGCGGCCGATATCAAGGCGATTCCGGCCGTCGCGCATATCTTCCCGGCCACCGCACGCCTGCTCAACGCGCTCGGCGGCGACTTCCGCTGGCAGCATCTGCCGGTGCCGTTCGAGGTGTACTCCGACGGCATCGATCTGCCGGTGTTCGAGGAATTCGGTTCCGGCGCGGCGGCTTTGCATCTGTCGAACCAACTGGAGGAGCGCCGGCAGCTGCTGCGGAGCGAGAGCTACCGCCGCCAGTTCCGCAAGGACTACGACAAGAAATACGGCCCGAGGGTGTGGCACCGCGACTTCTTCGACGCCGAGATCGTCGACTGCCCCGACGCGTCGGTGATCGGTAGGACCTTCGGGCAGGTCGGGGTGGACCGCGGCGGCGTGCACCCGGTGGACGCGTTCCTGGACCTGGTCGTCGAATACGGCGGCCAGGTGCGCTGGCGCACCACGATCTCCAACCACCGCCCGCGCGTGCTGGACCGCTTCGCCGCCGATCCCGGTGTGCAGCTGGGCTTTTCCGATGCCGGGGCGCACCTGCGGAATATGGCCTTCTACAACTTCGGGCTGCGGCTGCTGCGCCGGGTGCGCGACGCCGAGCGGGCGGCGCGACCGTTCATGACGCTCGAGCACGCCGTGCACCGCGTCACCGGCGAACTCGCCGACTGGTACGGGCTCGACGCCGGACATCTGCGGGCGGGGGACCGGGCGGACGCGGTGGTGATCGATCCGGACCGGCTCGACGACAGCCTCGACGCCTACGCCGAACACCCGGCGCCGTACTTCGACAACCTGTCGCGCATGGTGAACCGCAACGATGCCGCGGTGACGGCCGTATTCGTGGGCGGCACGTACGTTTTCGGCGAGGGACGAGCGGGGGCGGCGCTGGGGACCCGCCGCACCGGAAAATTCCTCCGCGCCGGGTGACCGCTCGTGTCGATATCTGAATCGTAGCCGCGGTCAGCACGGATTGGTCTGAAAATCCGTCTATTTCGAATTGGGCAGGCAACTTCGAAACGGTGAAACGCAAACCAGCGGCCGTACGGCGCGATTTGCCGTGCCTCACAACGGTCTGCTAGGTTTCCGGCGAAATTCACGCTCGTCCTGACGTAAATCATCGAGCGCATTGCGCTGCCGCACAGGAATTCCCGACAAAGATTCCGGCGGCGTGTCGCTCGTCAATGACGAGATAGCCCTCGCGGGGCGGTTATCCTGCTCGAGCCCGCAATTGCTCACGGCCCGATCGAAGAATGTCCGATCATGTGTCGGCATCGCATGCAAGGGAGTTGTCGTGGTCTCACCGGTTTCGCTCTCCGCCCCGGCGTGGGCGGTCTGCGAGGTGGCGGTGCGACTGGTGGTGGGCGGACTTCTGTTCGCCAGGGGCGTGGGCTTGCTGAATTCGGCTTCGGCGCGGCGGCAGCTGTGGCTGGCGCTGCACCAGCTGGTGCCCGCCCCGCTGGTGCGGCCGGTCGCGCTGTCGCTACCGGTCGCCGAACTGCTCGCCGGGATCCTGTTGCTGTTGGGCGCATTCGGCACGTTCGCGCTGGTCACTGCGGCCGTCGTGCTCGTGTCGACCACGGTGGCCGGCAGGGTGGCGCTCGGCCGCGGGCTCGTCGTGGCGGGCGGCAGCCTGTGCCGGTTACAACCGCTGCTGTCCCGGTACACATTGCTGCGCAACATGGTCTTCGTCGGCGCGATCGGGGCCGTCGCGGTGCACGGGGGCGCCACGCCGGCCGTGACCCCGTGGCATCCGTGGGCGCAGGCCGCCGCCGTGGCGGCGGTGACGGGAACGATAGGCACAATTATCGCGATACTCCGCCGCGCGCAACGCCGACGGCTCCTGTCCGGTATCGCGACCGCCTGAACGAAAGGAGATTTCAATGGTTTCGCGTCGCAATCTTTTCCGCTACTCCGGTGTCGCCGCGGCGGCTGCGGTAGCCGCGGTGGCCTTTCCGGAGTTCGCCCGTGCCGAGACCGTTCAGCAGGCCGGGCCGAAGGACGATTCCGACGAACGGCCCGGACGCGGGGGAAAACGACACGGACACGTCTACGGCAACGGGAACGTCTATGGCAACAAGAACGTCTACGGCAACGGAAACGTCTACGGCAACGGAACTCGCCGCAGGCGCCCGTAACCCGACCGGCTCGAATGCGGATGGGTACGCGAACATTCGCGACGGCCGTCGGGTTCGGCTGATCGACCGGTTCCGGCGGCCCCGGCCCGCGCACATCACGCTGGTCGGGGACTTCGCCGCCGGTCCCGACTGCGGCAGCGCGAACGAGTATCTGGCGCGCGGTGTGCACCGCGCGGGCGCCCATGTCAGCGTCGCACCCCTCTCGCGCGATCACGACGGGTGTTCCGGCGAGTTCCGCCGCCTGGTCGCCGAATCCCCGGCCCGGGTGGACGGGCCTGTGCTGTATTCCGCGTCGCCGGGTCGGCCGGAGTTCGACTGCCTCTTGGGGACGGACCTGTTCGCCCGGATCACCTGCGAGAGTTCGCGGATTCCGGAGTACTGGGCCGCGCGGCTCAACCGGACACGGGCCGTGATGGTGCCGAGCCGGTACGTGGCGGATGTCTACCGAGCCGGTGGCGTCACCGTCCCGATCTACGTCGTCCCCGACGGCGTGGACCCCGATATCTACCCCTATGCGCGGCGCTTCCGGCAGGCGGGGCTCACGACACTGATGGTGCTGGGCGAGGCGCAGACGTTCGACCCCTACCGCGAAGGCATCGCGGCATGGCAGGAGGCATTCCGCGATGATCGGGACGCGCGGCTCGTCATCCTGTCCCGGCAGGGCTGGCCGGACAGTTACCTTCCGGCCGACCCGCGAATTCACGTCGAGACCCTGACCGAGCCCACGCGCAGCAGGGCGCACTGGTACGCCGAGGCCGACGTGTTCCTGGCGCTGGGTGACGAGAGTTTCGGCGCCACCACGGCGGTCGAGGCGATGTCGTCCGGGCTGACGGTGGTGGTGCTGAACGCCGAGGGTCAGGCCGACCTCTGCCGGGACGCTGGGGAGCTGGTCCTGTCGGTCGAGCCGGTGACCTGGCGGCCGGATTACCATCCGGACGGTGCGGAGTTCTTCGGCGTCCGCGCGGTGCCCGAGGTCGCCGACATCGCCGCGCGACTGCGCTGGGTGGCCCGGCATCGTGCCGAGGCGGCGGAACTCGGGAGGGCCGCCGCGGACTGGGTGCGTGCGCATCGCAATGTCTGGAACGACGGCCCGGCGGTTCTCGCTGTCATGGAGAACCACACCCGTACTCGAAAGCCTTTGCGAGACAGCGAGTTTCCGGGATTCGGACCAATGCCTCGGCTCGCGGCGGCGGACGTGCCCGCCGCGCGGACGCGGTGGGAGGAGGTCGTGCGGGCCGGAGATCCCCCGCTGTGGCGGTTCCGTCCGGAAGGCGGCGCGTCACTCGGGGTCGTCACGTTGTGGACCCCGCAGATCGAGGGGTGGGCGCGCAAGCACGCGGAAGACAAGCGAGCCTACTGTGAGCGCCACGGTTTCGCCTTCTACGGTTATGCCGACGTGTTCACGACATCCCGGGCGCCACACTGGTCGAAGATCACCGCGGTACAGCGCCACCTCGCCGACCACGACTGGTTGTTCTGGACCGACGCCGACGCGGCGATCACCAACTTCGACGTCGATCTGCGGGAGCTGTGCGACGACTACGACCTGATCGTCACTCACGACGAACTCGGGCTCAATACGGGCAGCTTCCTCATTCGGAACAATGCCGAAGCGCGCGAACTCCTGCGCCGGACGTGGATTCAGGATGTCTCCGACCTCTTCTACGAGCAGACCGCGATGGCGCGGGCCATAGCGCTGCAGCCGGGGCTTCGGGTCAAGGTGCTGGAGAAGCGTTCGATGAACGCCTTCTGGAGCGAATTCGAGCCCGGCGACTTCATCATCCATGCCGCGGGCCAGCCGACGGAGGTCAAGATCGCGATGCTGGACGCGTTCCGGGCATCGGCGGTTCGACGATGAAACCCGCTGCCGCCGTTGCCCTTCGCGGTTTTCCGGTCTTGATCGGGGCGCTGGTGGCGGTGGCGGGACTGACCGTCGCCGCACCGGCTCGGGCCGACCAGCCGCAGGGGCGGGACGTGATCGCGCAGATGTTCGGGTGGAACTGGCGGTCGATCGCCCGGGAATGCCGGGAGACCTTGGGGCCGCAGGGATACGGCGCGGTGCAGACCTCGCCGCCGGCGGAGCATGCGGTGCTGCCGGAACGAGGGTTCCCGTGGTGGCAGAGCTATTCGCCGGTGTCGTATTCGCTGGACAGCCGCTGGGGTACCCGCGGCGAGCTGGCGGAGATGGTGCGCAGTTGTCACGATGCCGGGGTAGAGGTCTACGCCGACGTCATCGTGAACAACATGTCCGGTGTGCAGGGCTGTGGGACCGGCAGCGCGGGCGCGCGGTTCTGCCACCTGTCGTATCCGGCGGTGCCGTACGGTCCCGAGGATTTTCATCACTGCGGGACGCCGAAAGACGCGGTCTACGACTACCGGGACCGGTATCAGGTGCACAACTGCCAGTCGTTCGGGACGGCGGATCTGGCGACCGAGGAAGACCGGGTCCGCGATCGGATCGCCGGGTACCTCGACGACCTGATGTCGCTGGGGATCGACGGGTTCCGTATCGATTCGGCGAAACATATTCCTCCCGAGGATCTTTCGGCGATCGAGCGGCGACTTCACCGACCCGCCTACGTCTATCAGGAGGTCATCTACGGCCCGGGTGAAGCGGTGCAGCCGGAGGAGTACCTGGCCACCGGTGACGTGATGGATCTGCGCTATGCGGGAAGCCTGAGTTCGACATTCCGGCAGGGGCGGCTGACGGAGCTGCGAGACTTCGGTTCGGCCCTGCCGTCCGGCAAGTCCGTGGTCTTCGTGGCCAATCACGACACCGCGCGCAGCGGCATCACGATCACCCCCGGGGACGCGGATCGCTACGTCCTGGCCCATGCCTTCATGCTCGCGTGGCCGTACGGGCGGCCGAAGGTGCTCAGCGACTACGAGTTCGTCGCCTACGACCAGCCGCCGCCGTCCGATCTCTCCGGCCGCGCCATCGATGCGGCCTGCGGTGGCCCGGTCTGGCTGTGCGAGCACTCCTGGCCGGGGATCGCCGGGATGGTCGGCTTCCGCCGCCAGGTGGGTAACGCGCCGGTGGTCGATTGGTCGGACGACGGCGGTGATCTGGTCGCCTTCGGCCGTGGGCGCGAGGGCTACCTCGTGCTCAACGGCGCCGGGTCCGCCGTCACCGATCGCCTGTACCGCACGTCCCTTCCGGCGGGCCGCTACTGCGATGTCATGCACGGCACCATGCGATCCGGGTCCTGCACCGGACCCGTGTACGAGGTCGACGATTCGGGTGATCTACACGCCGATATCGGCCCCCGGTCCGGGATCGCCCTGCACGCCGGAGCGACCGTTTCGCGGTAGCCGGGGCACGGTCTCCCCGAAAACGGAACCGGCGAGCCGAATTCGGCTCGCCGGAGGCGGGATGCGCTGGGGCGCGGGATGTCTCATCCGCGTCCCGCGCACCGCAGGGCCCAGGCCAGGACGCCGAGGGCGCCGGTGTTGGCGAGCGCGCGCAGGATGTTCAGCCGCACCCAGGGCCCTTCGAACTGCTGGCGCAGGGCGGCGAGATCGGTGCCGTCGGTGGCGGCGGCCAGCTGATTGTTCAGCGGGATATTGCCCGCCGAGGTGATCAGGAAGCTGACGATATTGAGCGCCAGCGCGGCCAGGATCCACCACAGCACCGTGCGCTGGTCCGCCCGCAGGTGCAGGGCCGCCGCGACGGCCGTGAAGACAATCGAGCCGAGGAAGCTGAACATGAAGGCCGGGTTGACGATCACGTCGTTGATCTTGTTCATCACGTCCACGAAGGTGCGATCGTCGACCCTGCGCAGCGCCAGCATCACCGAACTGGCGTAGGCGTAGAACACACCGGCGAGCAGGCCGGTCGAGATGGCGGCCACCACCAGGGAGATGGCGCCGAACGTCTGGGTGGTGGTGCTTGTCGTTTGCATGAACTCAGTACACCGGGCGGCGGCGGGATCGGACATCGCTGCGACGCTCTTGCGCATGCGCGATCGTCCACGGGTCAGTCGTCGGCCATGCGGAACGCCCCGCCCTCCAGCCGATCGATGAGGCGCCGGGTCCAGGCCGCGCGGCTGTCGGCCGTATCGAGCCACAGGCCGATGACCTCGCCGACCGGGCCCCAGGTGTCGAGGTCGGTGTCCGGCGGCAGGTGGGTGGTGATGCTCGCGCGCCATTCGGCCAGCTCGCGGGCGCGATCTCGAAGCAGTGCGACGGCATCCGCGCGTGGGAGGTCGTCGATGAAACCGACCGCGGCCGCCAGCATGTCCAGGCGCGGGTCGCGGCGGGCGAGGGCCGAGCGCAGCAGTTCGAGGTAGGCCTGCTCGCCCTCCGCGGTCAGCTCGTATTCCGTGCGCGGCGGCCCGCCCGCCTGACTCGGCGCCGATTCGTGCGCGCGCAGCAGTTCGTCCCGGGTGAGGGATTTCAGCGCGTGGTACACCGAACCCGAAGTGGCCCTGGCCCATTCGTGCGCACCCCAGGACTCCAGATCCGCGCGCACCTGGTAGCCGTGCGCGCGGCCGTGACGACGGACCGCGCCGAGAACGAGTAGTCGAACCGCCGTCACGGGGAGCCTCCTGTTCGGATTCTCAGCTGGTGCTGACCCACCACAGTGTGCCGAACGGGTCCACGAAGGCGCCCGCCCGGCTGCCGTCGTCCTGGGCCGCCACCGCCGCGGCCGACCGCGCACCCGCGGCGACCGCCCGCTTGTGGGCGTCCTCGGGGTCCGGCACGACGGCCCACATCTGGACGTGCACCGGCTCGGTCGGCGATTTCAGGCAGCGGCCGCCGTCGGGGCCGGAGTCCGCGAAGAACACCGAGCTCTCGCCGATGCGCGCCTCCGCGTGGATCACCCGTTTCGGATCCGAGGGCAGCGGTATCCGGGTCGGCACCTCCGCCTGGAAGACCTGCTCCAGGAACGAACGGAAGATGCGCGCATCGTCGACCATCACGTAGGGGGTTACGGAAGGCATCCGATCTCCTTGCTAGCCAAATTTGGTTACTTGCCGAGCATAGCTCGAGTAGCCAAATTTGGCTAGAAGGTTATGTCGCCGCGTCGGGCCCCTGGCCGGGGCGAATCGGCCGCTGGTGGGCCGCTGTCGGGTTACACGGTCGTCCTCAGCGCCTGCTACCGACCGTCAGCCCGCCGAACCGGACGAATCTGCCGTTGAGGCGATTTCGCAGGCCGGCCAGGGGGCGTGGGTCGATGCCGCGGAGGGCCTCGGCGATCAGGCGGATGGGTTCGCCGCACGAGTCGTACCGGGCGCCGGGGTCCTTCGCGAGCGCCCGCTGCAGGATCGTGTCGACCTCCGGTGGGATCCAGTGCCTGGTCGCGGAGATTTCGGGGGGCGGGTCGTGCAGGTGGGCGGTCGCGGTGGCGTTGAGGTTCGCGCGGACGAACGGCGGACGGCCGGTGAGCAATTCGATGGCCGAACATGCCAGCGCGTACTGGTCCGTCGCCGGGGACACGGCGCCCGCCCGCAGCAGTTCCGGTGCGGCATAGGGCACCGATACGACGACGAAACCGTCCGTGGCCAGGGCCGGTTCGGGCCGGTGCAGCCACCGCGCCTGATCGAAGTCCGAGATCTTCACCCCCGCGGCATCGGTCGTGCCGACCAGGACGTTCGAGGGTTTGACATCGAGATGGACGACGTCGTGGGCGTGCGCGAAATCCAGTCCCGCGGCGACATGGGTCAGCATGTGGAGCACCCGCCGCAGATTCGGATACTGGTGCGGCATCCGCACCAGCGCCGACCCCGTCGTGCCCGGCACGTACTCGTGGGCGGACCACAACCGGCCGCCGAATTCACCGTGGTCGTACATCCGCACGATATCGGGATGCCGCAGCGCGGACAGGATGTCGAACTCGTGCACGAAACGCGCCCGCGCGATCGGCGACCGGCTGTCGTTCGGCCCCAGCACCTTCAACGATACGGTCCGCGATCGTTCGCGATCCCGCGCGAGATACACCGCGCTGCTGCCGCCGCGACCGAGCTGGGCCTCGATGACAAACCCCGCAAACTGATCGCCCGGCTCTAATGCCACGCTCTCACCGTAGTGCTTCGGCGGCCGCCACGGACAGCTCGGCTCCCGCTGCCGAGAAGCTGTCCCGGGCGGTCAGCGGCGGCTGGGCGGGACCACGGGGGCCTGCCAGGCGCGGGCGTAGCGGCGTTTGTCGCGGGCGTTGTGCTCCTTGCTGCGGTAGACGACGTAGGGGCGGACGAGGTAGCCGACGGGGGCGCTGAACATGTGGACCAGGCGGGTGTAGGGCCAGATGCCGATCAGGGTGAGCACGATCAGGCCGTGCGCCTGGAACGTCCAGGGGGTGCCGACCATCAGCTCGGGCTCCGGGTGCAGCGTGAAAAGGCTTCGGAACCACGGGGATACGGTCTCGCGATAGTTGTGCCTGCCCCACAGCAGATTGCTGCCGACGGTGTTGAGCAGGCCGGTGATCAGCGCCCCGGCGAGCAGCACGTACATCACCTTGTCGTTGGTGGTGGTCGCCTGCCGCACCGCGGGCACGGTGACGCGCCGGTACATCAGGATGCCGATACCGGCGATGACGGCGACTCCGGCGATCGTCCCGGCCGTCACCGCGACCACGTGGTAGAGGTGTTCGGAGATGCCGATCGCCGCGGTCCAGGACTCGGGGATGAGCACGCCGAGCACGTGCCCGCCGATGACGCCGAGCATGCCGAAATGAAACAGCGGACTGCCCAGCCGCAGCAGGCGGGACTCGTATATCTGGGAAGAGCGTGTGGTCCAGCCGAATTGGTCGTTGCGGTAGCGCCACAGGTGGCCGAGCAGGAACGAGGTGAAGGCCACGTACGGCAGCGTCATCCAGAGTGCGGTGGTCATCGGCGGCCTTCCGATCCGGCGAACAGCGAGGGATCCATCGCGAACGGGTCCAGGCCCACCTCTTCCTCGGGCGGCCCCTGCGCGGCGAGTTCGGCGATGCGGCGGCGGTCCGCGGTGGTGAGCGGGGGCAGCGTCGCGACCACCGCGGCGAGCACCCCCGCATACGGGGACCCGCTGTCGGACAACGACAGTCGCAGCAGCTCGAGGACGGGTACGTGCTCGCCGAGCAGGCGCTCGCCGCCGATCGGGTCGACGGTGGCGGCGAACTCCAGCAGCACCGCGAGATGGTCGGGCAGCTCGGTGTCATCGAGCTCCACCCCGGCATGCCGGTAGGCGTGCTTGAACCGCAGCAGCGCCATGCCGCGCTTGCGGGTGTCGCCGTAGGCGTAGTAGGTCAGGTGCAGGCTGGCGCGGCGGCGCAGGTCGAAGGTCTCGACGTACTGCTGGGCGAGGGCGAGGGGATCGGTGCCGCGCAGGTGCAGTAGGACCGCGTCGATGTGCGTGCGCACCTCGCCCGGTAGTTCTGTTGTGGCACTGGCGATTTCCTCGACCATGGCCAGGGTTTCGCGGCTCGGGTAGTCCAACAGCAGCGCCGCGATCCGCCAGACCAGGCGGCGGTCGCGCTCGGAGATCTGGACGGTGGGCTCGGGCCGACGCCGAATCTTCAACAGGCTCATCGCGCGACCCTGCTCGGCTCGGGAACGGTTGTGCCGGAGCCGTTTACCGATGCGCCGTCGCCGTGGCGGTTGCCGTCGGCATGGCCGTTGCTGCCCGATGCGCCGGAATCGTTGTGGCCGTTGCCGTTCGATCCGTTCCGGGAGGGCAGCAGGCCATTGGTGGACTTGCCGTCCCAATTGAGCAGGTTGACGCGCGAGGACTTCTCGTCGGGCGCGGCACCATTGGTGTCGGTGAGGTGGAACTTGTCGTCCATGACGTCGAAGGCCGTCATACCCGGACCGCCGTCGACGTCGAGGCTGCAGCCGGTGGCCAGCGAATCCAGTTCGTGCGCACGGGAGGTGGCGCCGCTGGGAATCACGTAGCGGTGCTCGTACTTGGCGATGGCCAGCAGCCGGTACATCGCCTCGATCTCCTCGGGTTCCAGCCGCACCGAATCCGGAATGGACAGGTCGGGCTCCTGGCCCAGGTTGATCGAGCGCATGAAGGCCCGCATCCCCGCGAGGCGCTGCAGCGCGGCACGCACGGGTCCGACCTCACCGGCGGTGAACAGCTCGGCGAGGTACTCGACGGGAATGCGCAGGGCATCGATGGCCCCGAACAGGTTGTCCACGCTCTCGCCGTCGTGCCCCGTCTCCGACAGCACGTCGACGACCGGCGACAGCGGCGGCACGTACCAGACCATCGGCATGGTCCGGTATTCCGGATGCAACGGCAGCGCGATCTGGTAGTCGACGATGAGCTTGTAGACCGGCGAATCCTGGGCCGCCTGAATCCATTCCGGGGAGATCCCGGCGCGTTCGGCCTCGGCGATCACGCGCGGATCGTGCGGGTTGAGGAACACGCCCAGCTGTGACGGGTACAGATCCTTGTCGTCGGTGACCGACGCCGCCTCCAGCACCGCGTCGGCGTCGTAGAGCATGACGCCGATGTAGCGCAGCCGCCCGACGCAGGTCTCCGAACACACCGTCGGAATGCCGACCTCCACGCGCGGGTAGCAGAAGGTGCACTTCTCCGCCTTGCCCGTCTTGTGGTTGAAATAGATCTTCTTGTACGGACATCCGGTGACGCACTGCCGCCAGCCGCGGCACTTGTCCTGGTCGACGAGCACGATGCCGTCCTCGGCGCGCTTGTAGATCGCGCCGGACGGGCACGAGGCCGCGCACGACGGATTCAGGCAGTGCTCGCAGATTCGCGGCAGGTAGAACATGAAGGTCTGCTCGAACTCGAGCTTCACCTGATCGGACAGCTTGGACAGCAGCGGGTCCTTGCCGACCTGTTCCGGGCCGGAGCCCAGGTCGTCGTCCCAGTTGGCGCCCCAGGTGACCTTCGTATCCTCGCCGGTGATCAGCGATTTCGGCCGCGCCACCGGGGTGGTGTCCATGGCCGGGGAGCTGAGCAGATTGTCGTAGTCGTAGCTCCACGGGTCGTAGTAGTCCGACACGGTGGGCAGGTCCGGATTGGCGAAGATGTTGAGCAGCCGCTTCATTCGCGACCCGGACTTCAGCGTGAGCCGGCCCTTGCGGTCCAGCTTCCAGCCGCCCTTCCACTTCTCCTGATCCTGGTACTGCCGCGGATAGCCTTGTCCCGGACGGGTTTCCACATTGTTGAACCACACGTACTCGGTGCCGGACCGGTTCGTCCAGGCCTGCTTGCAGGTGACGCTGCAGGTGTGACAGCCGATGCACTTGTCCAGGTTCATCACCATGGCCAGCTGTGCCATGACTCGCATATCAGTACCGCCTTGTCGAGTCGGTGGGTGCCGTATTCGCGCGCATGTCAGTACTCCACCTTTTGGCTGCGCTTCCGGATGGTGGTGACCTCGTCACGCTGATTTCCGGTGGGACCGTGGTAGTTGATCGCGAAGGACTGCTGCGCGTAGCCGCCGATCAGGTGCGAGGGCTTGATCATGATGCGGGTGAGGGCGTTGTGGATGCCGCCGCGTTTGCCCTTGGCGCCGTTCACGTTCGGCGTCCCCTCGATGCGGGGGACATCCACCGTGCGGTCCTGCGCGTGGTACATGAACACCGTGCCCTCGGGCATGCGGTGGCTGACGATGGCGCGGGCGACGACGATGCCGTTGCGGTTGATCGCCTCGATCCAATCGTTGTCGGCGACACCGATTTTCGCGGCGTCCCTCTCCGACATCCAGATGGCCTGCCCGCCGCGCGAGAGCGTGAGCATGTGCAGGTTGTCCTGATAGGCCGAGTGGATCGACCACTTGGAGTGCGGGGTCAGGTATCGCACGGTGACGCCGCTGTCGCTCACCGCACCCACATCGGGTTCCCGGAACAACGCGGTCATGTCCAGCGGCGGACGGAAGATCGGCAGCTGCTCGCCGAGTTCGATCATCCAGTCGTGGTCGAGGTAGAAGTGCTGCCGGCCGGTGAGGGTGTGCCAGGGCTTGAGCCGCTCGGTGTTGATGGTGAACGGCGAGTACCGGCGCCCGCCGGTCTCGGATCCGGACCACTCCGGCGAGGTGATCACCGGCACGGGCCGGGCCTGGGTGTCGGCGAAGGTGATCCGCTTGCCCTCGTGCTCGGCGGCCAGGTCCGCCAGCTTGGTTCCGGTGCGCCGCTCGAGCGCCTCGAACCCCTCCACGGCGAGGCGGCCGTTGGTGGTGCCGGACAGCGCCAGGATGGCCTCCGCCGCGTGGACATCCTTGGCCAGCGACGGACGACCCTGCGCGGCGCCGGACACCACGGTGCCGTTGACACCGGCGAGGTATTCGACCTCGGCGTCGGGGTGGGTGGTGACGCCCTTGGTGGTGACGCCGAGCTGCTCGATCAGCGGCCCGAGCGCGGCCATCTTCTCCGCGATCTTCGGGTAGTCCCGTTCCACCACAACGAGTTTCGGCATGGTCCTACCCGGAATCGGTTCGCATTCACCGGCTTTCCAGTCCAGCACCCGTCCGCCCGGCTGGGCCAGGGCGTCGGCCGAGTCGTGCAGCAGCGGCACCGCGACCAGATCCTTGCGGGTGCCGAGATGCTTCTCGGCCAGCCAGGAGAAGCCGCGCGCGATGCGGTGGAACGCCTCGAAGTCGGTCTTGGCCTCCCACGGCGGGGAGATGGCGGGGGAGAAGGCGTGCACGAAGGGGTGCATGTCGGTGGACGACAGGTCGTGCTTCTCGTACCAGGTCGCCGCGGGCAGCACGATATCGGAGAACAACGTGGTGGAGGTCATCCGGAAGTCCAGCGACAGCAGCAGATCCAACTTGCCGGTGGCGGCGGTGTCGCGCCATTCCAGTTCCTGCGGGCGGACTCCGGTCGCCTCGCCGGTCTGCAGGTTGGAGTCGGCGCCCAGCAGATGGCGGTGGAAGTACTCGTTGCCCTTGCCGGAGGAGCCGAGCAGGTTGGCCCGCCACACGGTCAGGCAGCGCGGGAAGTTCTCCGGGGCGTCCGGGTCCTCGCAGGCGAAGCGCAGATCCCCGGACTTCAGGCCGTCGACCACGTGCTCCTGCGGGGTCTTGCCCGCCGCCTCGGCCTCGTCGACGAGATCGAGCGGATTGCGGTTCAGCGTCGGATAACTCGGCATCCAGCCCAGCCGCGACGCCAGGGCGATGTTGTCGGCCGCGGTGCGCCCGGCGAACCGGCCGGAACCCAGTGGGGAGGAGAAGGATTCGGCGGTGAACGGGTCGTAGCGCCACTGGTCGTTGGCCAGGTACCAGAACACGGTGCCCTGCATCTGCCGCGGCGGCCGCTGCCAGTCCAGGCCGAATGCCAGTGTGGCCCAGCCGGTCACGGGACGGCACTTCTCCTGGCCGACATAGTGCGCCCAGCCGCCGCCGTTCACGCCCTGGCAGCCCGTGAGCAGGGTGAGGGTGAAGAACGAGCGGTAGATCTGGTCGGAGTGGAACCAGTGATTGGTTCCGGCGCCCATCAGGATCATGGAGCGGCCGCCGGAACGGTCGGCGTTGTCGGCGAATTCGCGGGCGATGCGGGCCGCCTGGACCGCGGGGACGCCCGTGATGGCTTCCTGCCAGGCCGGGGTGTAGGGCTCGGTCGCGTCGTCGTATCCGGTGGGCCATACACCGGGCAGGCCGTCGCGGGCCACGCCGTACTGGGCGAGCAGCAGATCGAAGACGGTCGTGACTCGTTTGCCCGCAACGGTTCTGGTCGGCACGCCGCGACTCAGCACCCCGCCCTCGTCCGAGTCATAGCGAGGCAACTGCACGGCCGCAACTTCGTTGGTGCGGCCGTACAGCGTCAGCAGGGGATCCACGTCCCCCAGGTCCAGGTTCCAGTGGCCCGCGCCGGACTCGGAGAAGCGGTGTCCCAGAGCGCCGTTCGGCACCACCGGCTTGCCGTCGGCATCCAGCAGCACGGTCTTGTGCTCGGCGCCCTCGCCCGTTTCGCCGAGATCGGCGGCGGTGAGGAACTTTCCGGGCACCCAGGTGTGGGCCTGGTACTCGCCGTCGGCGTTCCAGCCGCCCTCGTGCTCGTCGAGCGTGATGAGGAACGGCAGGTCGGTGTAGCGCTTGGTGTAGTCGAGGAATCGGGGCGTCGCCTTGTCGACGAAGAACTCCCCGAGGATCACGTGCCCCATCGACATGGCAAGGGCCGCATCGGTTCCCGGCCGGGCGGGTACCCACTCGTCGGCGAACTTGGTGTTGTCGGCGTAGTCGGGGGAGACCACGACGACCTTCTGTCCGCGGTAGCGGGCCTCGGTCATGTAGTGCGCGTCCGGCGTGCGGGTGACGGGCACATTGGAGCCCCACATGATCAGGTAACCGGCGTCGAACCAGTCCGCGGATTCCGGCACGTCGGTCTGGTCGCCGAAGACCTGCGGCGAGGCCACCGGCAGGTCCGCGTACCAGTCGTAGAACGACAGCATCGACCCGCCCAGCAGCGAGATGAACCGCGCCCCCACGGCGTGCGACACCATCGACATCGCGGGGATGGGGGAGAACCCGGCCACCCGGTCCGGGCCGTAGCGCTTGATCGTGTGCACGTGCGCCGCCGCCGCGATCTCGGCCGCCTCCCACCATTCGGCGCGCACGAACCCGCCCTTGCCGCGCGCCGACTTGTACCGCTTCGCCCTCTCCGGATCCTCGACGATCGACTCCCAGGCGGCCACCGGATCCTTCACCGCGGCCTTGGCCTCGCGATACATCTCGAGCAGCGTGCCGCGCACGTACGGATACCGCACGCGCGCAGGCGAATACGTGTACCAGGAGAACGAGGCGCCGCGCGGGCAGCCGCGCGGCTCGTACTCCGGCTTGTCGGAGCCGACGGAGGGATAGTCGGTCTGCTGGGACTCCCAGGTGATCACGCCGTCCTTGACGTAGATCTTCCACGAGCACGAGCCGGTGCAGTTGACGCCGTGCGTGGAGCGCACCACCTTGTCGTGGGCCCAGCGGTCGCGATAGAACTCGTCGGCGCTGCGCCCGCCCACCTTGTGCACGGTGCGCAGATCGCCGGAGACCTCACCGCGATTGAAGTATTTGCCCAACCGAAGCAGCGCGTCCCCGGCCGCGGCGGATCCGCCGTTGGTATCGGAGGGGGTCGAACCCTTTGTCTGCGAAAAAACCACAACGCCCCCTTCGAGCTGGAAATCGGGCTGCTGCACCGAGAGTAAGGACGCCCGGGGAGGGGGCAAAACGGTTCTCTCACAACGCTCCTGTGGCCGCGGTGAGTTGTGAGGCCCGGGAAACGTGGCGGTCACTGTGCGGTCGCGACCATGCCCTGCCTGGTCGGGGGCGACCTGCGGCGATGCCGTTTTCCGACCTCGCGGGGGCGTCCGGGGGGCGTGCCGGTGATGCTTTGGAAACGACCGGTTCTCGGGCGTTTTACATTTGTTAACACATCCGGTTTCGGGTTTCGGCGCCGATTTTCCGCTCCGGTGAGACGGACGTCGCATAGGTTACGTCGCACGAATTACCGCATGGTAAATCGTTTGCCCACCGGTCGCGGCCGGATATCCGTGACCCGCGGCGGGGTCCGGATTAGCATGCGAGTCATGCAGCGATTCGAGGCCACGATCGAGTCCGCCCCGAGCGGCGGCGCCTACGTGTGCGTGCCCGCCGAGGTGGTGGCGGCGCTCGGTGGCGGCGGGCGGATTCCGGTGCGGGCCACCTTCGACGGCGTCGACTACACCGGGTCGGTCGTGTCGATGGGCGACGGCCCGTGCATCGGCCTGCTGAAGGCGATCCGCGCCGAACTCGGCAAGCAGCCCGGCGACACGGTCGCGGTCACGGTCGAGCGCGACACCGCCGAGCGGACCGTGGCGGTACCCGACGATCTGGCCGCGGCTCTCGCCGAGGCCGGGCTGCGCGAGAAATTCGACGGGCTCTCCTATTCCCGCCGCCGCGAGCAGGTCCGATCGGTCACCGACGCGAAGCGGCCCGAGACGCGCGCCGGGCGGATCGGCAAGATCGTCGACGCGCTGCGCGGGTAGCTACCAGCAGAACCGCATCGGGTTGGTGAACATCGCGGTGACCACGACCAGGTCGACGAGGACGGCCAGCCAGGCCGCCGGTACCACCCACCGAGACCGAAATATGAACGCGCACAACGCGAACGGCAGTGTCCAGACCGCGAGGGTGACGATCACCCACCAGCCGCCCGCCATATCGACCCGGGGTGTCGTGGTCCCGCAGCGCGTGTCCGCGGCCTGGAACAGGCCGATCGCCACGCTCCAAGCCGCCGCGGCCGTCCACGCAGTCGCGGCGACCGCGGCTGCGATCCAGGTAATGTGCCGACGCAACCGCACGGTCCCATCCTGCAACGGGCCGTGCGTGCACGGGGCCGATTTCGGGGTTCAGCCAGGTCGTGGTCGACGGGTGGGTTACTCGGCCAGCACCTCGGCCTCCGCCTCGACGGCGCGCACGGTCTGTTCGGGAACGCGTAGCTGCCCCGGGGTGTAGGTGATCGCGCGCAGGTCACCGGTGTAGCGGAACGGGCCGCGGCGCTCGCGCAGGTTCCAGTCGACCGGTCCGCGCGCGTCCACGCCGACGGAGATGCCGGTCCACGGCGCCATACCGACCAGCTGGACCTGGTCGAGCAGTTGCGTCACCGCCTCGCCATCGATACTGACGGTGAAGTCCCAGCGCAGTCCGGGGCGCACCAGGGCGGCGACGGTGACCCACCGCGCGCCCGGGGCGATCGGCGCGGAGACGGTGGCGTAGCGGCCGTAGCTGTTGAAGCCGAACACCGCCCGGCCGTTCTCGACGAAGAGCACGTAGCCGCCCTGCGGATCGCCGTGCGCTACCAGGACCCCCTCGTCGCCCGGGGCGTATCCGCCCAGTTCGGCGGTGACGGTGAAGTCGCGATACGCGATCAGCCGCTGGGAACGGTAGCGCTCCAGGGTGGGGGTGCCGGGCAGCAGGCGCAGCGGCCGCGCCAGCCGGGCCTCCTCCGGCCGTCGGCGCGCCAGATCCGCGCGAGTGACCAGCGGGAACACGGTGTTGTGCCAGGCGGCGTCGTCCCATGCGCGGGACAGTTCGGCGACCTTCTCCGGAAACTGCGCCGCGACGTCGTGCAATTCGGTCGGATCGGTGCGCACGTCGAACAGTTGCCAGCGCGGGTCGTCGATATCGGTGCCCGGTTCGTGCAGCGCGAGCAGCTTCCAGCCGTCGCGGTAGAAGCCGCGGTGCCCGGTCATCTCCGAGTACTGCTCGACGTGCGCCGAGGCGGCCCGCGGATCGCGCAGCACCGGTGCGGCCGAGACGCCGTCGAAGTCCTTGGCGGGCAGGCCGTTCCGCCCGCCGGGCCGCTGGAGTCCGGCCAGCTCGAGAAGCGTCGGCGCCAGATCTGTGACATAGACGTATTCGCGGCGAATCTCGTTGGCGGGCAGACCCTTCGGCCACGACACCAGGAACGGCACCCGCACGCCACCGGCGAAGGTCTGGCCCTTGTAGAACCGGAACGGCGTATTCGACGCCTGCCCCCAGCCGCGCGGGTAGTGCACGCCGAGCCGGGCGGTGCCGATCAACTCCTCGTCGTGCGGCACGTCCCCGACCCAGCCCGGATCGTCGACATGCGCGAATTCCGCCAGGTAGCTGCGGGTTCCGACGGGACCGCCCTCCGCCGTGCCACCGTTGTCGGAGGTGAAGACGACGATGGTGTTGTCCAGTTCGCCCAGCCGGTCCACTACGTCCAGCAGTCGGCCCAGGTTCTGGTCGATATTGTCGACCATCGCCGCGTAGACCTCCATGTAGCGCGCGAAGCGGCGCTGCTCCTCGGCCGACAGCGAATCCCATTCCTGGGCCTCGTATCCGGGCTCGGTATTGCGCGGCTTCTGCTGCGTGCCCTCCGGAAACAGCCCTTCGGCCAGTTGCGACGCGAAACGGCTGTGCCGCAGCCGATCCCAGCCCGCGGCGTACCGGCCGCGATACTTGTCCAGATCGACCGCCTTGGCCTGCAGCGGGCCGTGCATCGCGACGTGGGCGAAATAGAGGAAGAACGGTTTCGCCGCGTCGTGGGCCCGCAGGTCCTTCAGATACGAGATGGCCCTGTCGGTGAGGTCGTCGGTGACGTAGTAGTCGTCCGGGTAGCTCTCCACGTCGACCACCGAGCCGTCGGACACGATCTGGTTCGGGTGGTAGTAGGAGTTGAATCCTTCCAGCGATCCGTAGTAGCGGTCGAAGCCGCGCTGGGTCGGCCACGAATCCCGGTGTGCCGCAGGGTTCATGGTGGCATCGCGGACCAGGTGCCACTTGCCCACCGCGTAGGTGGCATAGCCGTTGGCGCGCAGGGTCTCCGGTAGCGTGAGCACGTCGTCGGCCAGCTCCAGCCGCAGGCCCGGATAGCCCGGATCGGCATTGGCGACGAACCCGAAACCCGCCCGGTGCGGGTTGATTCCGGTGAGCAGGGCGGCCCGCGACGGTGAGCACAGCGGGGTGGTGTGATAGTTGGTGAGCCGGATGCACTGTGCGGCAAGGCGATCCAGGGTCGGCGTCTCGATCTCCGAACCGAACGGGCCGATATCGCTGAAACCCATGTCGTCGACCAGCACCACGATGATGTTCGGGGCGCCCGCGGGCGCGGCCGGGGGATAGGTCCACTGCGGTTCGGCGTCGGCGGTGGTGCGGCCGATCGGTGCGGTGACGTTCTCGTAGCCGCGGGCGTGGTCAGGCACAGACATCGGTCCAGCGAAACCGGATATCGGGGGCATTCGCCAGGGTTTTGTGCAGGGTGCGTGCAACCGGTGCCGACCGGCTCGCGTCGCTCTACCGTCGGTTGCCATGCACACGAGTCGGCCCAGCGCGCCCCGGAGCGGTTCGGGCGGCCCGTCGTGCTGCTGCTGTTGTCGCGAGTGATCGCCGCCCCGACCTACCCCTGTCGGCGCCGCGAACGGCCGTCACGACAGCAGTCCGCCAGCATTCCGAGGATTTTCCCAGATGAGTTCACCACCCGGCGCGTCATCGCGCCGCACGTTCCTGCGCGGGGCGAGCGTGACCGCGCTCGCCGTCCTCGGCGGCGGGGCGCTGGCGGCCTGCACCTCGGCGGTGCACGAACTCGACGCCGCCGGCGACGACGCGGTGCCGGTGCGCGGCGGCACCCTGAAGGTGGGCACGCCGTACGACGTCGTCCCCGCCAATATCCTCACCAACACGGCGACGACGCCCGCGGTGATCGGCCTCGTCTACGAGACCCTGATCCGCTACCCGAACGACAGGCTGGAACCGCAACCGCTGCTGGCGACCTCGTGGCACCTGGCGCCGGACGGGCTGTCGCTCGCGTTGGAGCTGCGCGACGACGTCACCTTCCACAGCGGGCGGCCGTTCACCTCCGCCGATGTCGAATTCGCGCTGCGCACCTACGCCGACCCGAAATGGTCGGCGCAGCTGAAGAGTACGGCCGCGGCGATCACCTCCTACGACACCAGCGCACCCCACCGCATCGTGCTGCGCTTCGCGCACCCGCTGGGCAATATCTTCGATCTGCTCGATACCGCGCCGATCCTGGACCGCGAGACCCTCGGTGAGCTGTCGGCCGGTGAAAAGTTCATCGGCACCGGCCCTTTCCGTTTCACGGAGCGAATCCCCAACAGCCGCATGGTGTTCGAACGCAACGAGCGATACTGGATCCCCGACCGGCCGTATCTGGATCGGGTGCAGCTCTCGGTCATCCCCGACAGCCAAGCACAGCTCAACGCGCTGCGGTCGGGTCAGATCGCACTCGCCCACGGCCTGAACTCCCGCGATATCGAGAACCTGTCCCGCCGGGCCGGATTCCGGGCGATCACCTACGACGGCGCCGAACTGCAGATGTACGTCGGTGTGAACCTGCAGCATCCGGCGCTGGCGGACGTCCGGCTGCGCCAGGCCGTCGCGTACTCGATCGACCGGGAACGCATTATCGAGGAGGTCTTCCGCGGCGCCGGTTATCCGCTGAACCTGCCGTGGCCCAAGACCTCTCCCGCCTACGACGAGGCGCGCAATACGAGATACGCCCGCAATATCGGCCGCGCCCGCGAACTGGTCGCGCAGCTTCCCGCGCCACCGGCGATCCCGCTGTCCTACAACACCAGCCTGCCCGCCTACGGCGCGACCGCCCAGATCGTGCAGGCCAATCTGGCCGAGGCGGGCATCGAGGTGACCCTCGACCCGAACGACGACGCGACCGCGGTGAAAAAGCTGATCGGGGGCCAGTTTCCGGGGCTGTGGGTGACCGATCACTCGTGGGCGCAGTTCGTCCCGTCCACGCTCAACGTCAGCGCCTACCCGTTCAATGCGCGAAAGAACGCCTCCCACTACGAATCTCCGGCATACGTCGCGGCGGCCGATGCCGCCTGGCGGCGTACCGACGGCACAGGGCCCGGGGCGGTCGCTGCCTATCAGGCCGTCAGCGATGAGCTGCTGGAGGGATTGTTCCTCATCGAAATCGGCGCGCGGCTCAATCAGGTCGCGGCGTCCAAGCGGCTGCACGCGGTGGGGTGGACCAAGCGCCGCGAGACCGTACTCACGGAGGCGTTCCTGTCGTGACCCGATATCTGTTGCGCCGCCTGCCCTCCGCCGTGCTCGTGCTGTTCGCGGCGTCGGTGCTGATCTTCCTGCTGATGCGGCTGGTTCCCGGTGATCCGGCGAGCACGCTCGCCGGGCCGGACGCGACCCCGCAGTCGATCGCGGCGATCCGGCACCAGCTGGGATTGGACCGGTCGATTCCGGCGCAGTACCTGAGCTGGCTCGGCGGCCTGGTCACCTTCGACCTCGGCCGGTCCTACATTCTCGGCGGTCAGATCTCCGAGTTGGTGAGCCAGGGGTTGACCAACACCCTGGTGCTGACCGGCGCGGCCCTGCTGCTTGCGATAGTGGTGAGCCTGGGCGTCGGTGTGGCGTCGGTGGTCTGGCCGCGCCGATGGCTGAATGCGATTGTGGCGGCGGCGAATACGGCGGCCGTCGCGCTGCCGACCTTCGTGACCAGCGTGCTGCTGGTGCTGGTGTTCGCGATCGCGATCCCGGTGCTGCCCGCGGGCGGAGTGCCGCCGGACGGCTTCATCGCCCGGCCGGATATCGCGGCGCAGTACCTGCTGCTGCCCGCCACCTGCCTGGCGCTGCCCGTGGGCGCCGCGCTCACCCGCTTTCTCACCGAGGCGCTGCACACCGAACTCGGCAAACCCTATGTGCTGACCGCGCGTTCGCAGGGCATTTCGCAGTGGCAGATCGTCACGCGCGGCGCTCTGCGCAATGCGCTGCCCGCGGTGCTGACCGCGCTGGGGATTCAGACCGGCCATCTGCTCGGCGGCGCCGTCCTGGTCGAGGCCGTATTCGCCTGGCCGGGTATCGGGCAGCTCATCGAGCAGGGCATCAACCGGCGCGACTACCCGGTCGTGCAGGTGTTGCTGCTGCTGTCGGTGACGGTATTCGTGGCGATCCAGCTGCTCACCGACATCGTGCACGCGTGGCTGGATCCGCGGATCCGGATCGGAGCGGGGACGTGAAGGCAGCGATCGTCGAAATATGCGCGGCCACAGTGAATTCCGAAGACTGGCACGGTGTTCGACAGGGCCCGTGGAGTCGGATTGGAGAGCAGCCATGAGCGTTGCTGTCGAAGCAATTCACTCGGCCGCAACGGGTTCCGGCGTCAGGCGACCGGTCTTGCTGCGCGGACAGGCCCTGGCGGGAGCGGTGGTTGTCGTGGCGATCGTGCTGGCCGGGCTGTTCGCGGGAGCGCTGAGCCGCTATGACCCGATAACGCAGATCACCGGCGCGAACCTGGTGAGCCCCAGCGCGGCACATTGGCTCGGCACCGACGAGCTGAATCGTGACGTGTTCGCGCGGGTGCTGTTCGGGTTGCGGATCGATCTGCTCATCGTGTTCGTCGCGGTACCGGTCGCGGCGGTACTGGGTTCGGCCGTCGGGCTGCTGGCCAGTGTGCACACCCTGGCGGATACCGTGGCGCAGCGGGTGTTCGACGTCGTCCTCGCCTTTCCCGCGCTCATCCTCGCTATCGCGCTGACCGCGATCACCGGTCCGGGCGCGCACGCGGTGATCATCGTCATCGTGGCGGCGGAGGTACCGGTCTTCGGCCGCCAGATCCGCACCGCGATCCTGCGGGTGCGCGAGCAGGCGTTCGTGGAGGCCGCCGAGGTGATCGGCGCGGGCACGTGGTGGACGCTGCGAAAACATCTGCTGCCCAACGTCCTCGAGCCGCTGGCCGTGCAGCTGGCGCTGTCGATGTCGATCGCGGTGGCCGTCGACGGCGCCATGAGTTTCATCGGGCTGGGGGTGCGGCAGCCGGAACCGTCGCTGGGATCGGTGGTCGCGGAGTCGGTGTCGAATATGGATGCCAACCCGGCCATGGCCGTGGGGCCGCTGGTGATCATCGCCGGGCTGACCCTGGGCTTCCTGCTGATCGCGCAGGGGCTGGGCCGAGCGAGGAGGATCGGATGAGTACCGTGCCCGCAACCGAGCAGTTCGCCCCTGTTCTCGAAATCACGGGTCTGTCGGTGCATTTCGATGTGCGTGCGGTCGTCGAGGACATCGCCCTGACGGTCGGCCGTGGCGAAGTCGTCGCCGTGGTGGGCGAATCCGGTTCGGGCAAGTCGATGACGGCCCGATCGGCGTTGGGGCTGCTGCCGCCCGGCGCTCGCGCCGCGGGCTCGATCCGCCTGGGCGAGCACGAAATCATCGGCGCGAGTGAACAACAGCTGCGGGCGATACGCGGCACCCGGGCGGCCATGGTCTTCCAGGAGCCGCAGACCGCGCTGAATCCGGTGCAGAAGATCGGCACCCAGATCGTCCAGGCGCTGCGCGCGCACGGACCGATCTCGAGGGCCGAGGCCCGCGAACGCGCCGCGGAACTACTCGGGCTGGTGGGCATTCCGGAACCCGAGCGCCGATTGGACTGGTATCCGCACCAGCTGTCCGGCGGGCAGAAGCAGCGGGTCGTCATCGCGCTGGCGCTGTCGGGCGATCCGGACCTGCTGATCGCCGACGAGCCCACCACCGCGCTCGACGTGACGGTGCAGGCGGAGATCCTGGACCTGCTGCGTGATCTGCAGCGGCGCAACGGGACCGCGATCCTGTTCATCACCCACAACCTGGGCGTGGTCACCGAGACCGCCGATCGGGTGGTGGTCATGCGCGGCGGTCGCGTCGTGGAGGAGCGACCGGTGCGCGAGCTGTTCGCCGCACCCCGCGAGGGCTATACCCGAACACTACTGGCGGCCGTGCCCCGGTTGCCGGAATCCGCGCCTGTCGACACGGTCGGCGTGAACGGTGTTGCGGCGGCGAACTCCTCGGATAGCCAACCGGGGTCCGGCGACGATGGACGAGACGGCGACGGACAAGAATCGGTGCTGCGGCTGGCCGATCTCACCGTCGTATATCGCTCGCGCGGCAAGCGATTCCGGGCATTGCAGGGGGTCTCGCTGTCGGTGGCGCCGCGCGAGGTGGTCGGACTCGTCGGCGAATCCGGTTCCGGCAAGAGCACTCTGGGACGAGCCGCGCTGGGCCTGGTCCCGGCGGAGACCGGCGAGGTCACCCTGCACGGCACCGCGCTGCGCGGGCTGACATCGCGGGAGCTGCGGGCGATCCGCAAGAACGTGGCGCTGGTGCACCAGGACGTCGCCGCCTCGCTGGATCCGCGTCGCACGATCGAGGACTCCATCGGCGAGCCATTACTGGTGCATCGCGTCGCGAACGGTTCGCTGCTGCGGGCCAGGGTCGCGGAACTGCTCGAATCGGTCCGCCTGCCTCGCGATTACGCCGGTCGCCGCCCCGCCGAACTGTCCGGCGGGCAGCGCCAGCGCGTAGCCCTCGCGCGCGCACTGGCGCTGGCGCCGCGCCTGCTGGTCGCCGACGAGCCCACCAGCGCGCTCGACGTCTCGGTCCAGGCCCAGGTCCTGGACCTGTTCGCCGACCTGCGCGCCGAATTCGGCTTCGCCTGCCTGTTCATCAGCCACGACCTGGCCGTCGTGCATCAGGTCGCGGACCGGGTCGTGGTGCTGCGGGGCGGATCCGTGGTCGAGACCGGGCCGCCCGCCGAGGTCTTCGGGCATCCGCGGGAGGAGTACACCCGTCGGCTGCTGGCGGCGGTCCCGGTCCCCGAGCCAGGCAGGATCGGAAGCGAGCCGCTGGCCCTCGGGGCGTGAAAGTCGGTTCTTCGAGGCGGGCGACCGGGCATGAAGGCGACCCTCCGCGGCCCCCCGGGTACCAGTCAGAGTGCGAGCGTGAAATGGTGCGCCGTAATGGTCAGGTGATGGCGCATGTAGAGGCGGTGCGCGGCGGCACGGTGGGCCCCGACTGCCGACACCAGCTCCACGGACTCGCACCCAAGCCTGCGCGCCTCGGCCTCGATCCAGCTCACCAGGCGATCGGCGTGACCGCGGCCGCGGGCCTCGGGCAGCGTGGA
The DNA here is from genome assembly GCF_001613165.1 of Nocardia mexicana NBRC 108244. Taxonomy (GTDB): domain Bacteria; phylum Actinomycetota; class Actinomycetes; order Mycobacteriales; family Mycobacteriaceae; genus Nocardia; species Nocardia mexicana. Next base: position 207,545 of record NZ_BDBV01000001.1, on the reverse strand, counting down.
GACGTCGTCGACGTAGAGGTGGTGGCCCCAGGCCGCCGCCCACGCATCCCGGAAGCCGAGGATCGACACCGCGACGTCGTGGTCGTCGTCGAAGGCGCCGACGATCCGGTACCCGCCGGGACGCAGTCGCCGATCGACCAGTTCGACCAGCGCGTCGGTGGTCTTCCACTGCGGACGCAGCTCCAGCAGGGCCGGTGCGGCGAGTTTCGTCTGGCCTTCGGGGATTTCGCGGATATCGGTCACAAGCGGTGACGATAGCGGCCGCGCGGCGCCCGAGGGATAGCCACTTCGCCGCGATTGCCGTGGACCACTCGGCGAACGTTACTGCTGCTGCATCGCCGCGAACGGCGCCATGTCGAAGTAGTCGCGCCACGCCGCGATCTTGCGGTCGCGGACCTCGAAGGTGCCCATGACCGGCAGTTCGACATCCTTGTCGCCGATGCGGAATCGGTCCGTGCGTTCGTTGAGCACGACGGATCCGAGCTCGGCCTGATGGTGCACGGTGAACTCGATATTGCCGAATCCGCCGAGGAATCCCCGGAGGAACTCCAGGATGGCGGGCTTGCCGACCAGCGGTTCCATCGGAATGTTGTGGTACACCGCATCCTCGGTGAAGTAGGCGGCCACGGATTCGGCCGTGCCCGTCCCCCATTCGGCGCAGAATTCGGTGACGATCTCGCCGGGTGTGGTCATCCGTTGCCCTCGTTCTCGAAGAGTGTTGTTTCTAGAACGCGTTACAGAATGCCGGGCGTGTGGGAACGGTGCAAGGGCGCTCGCCGCTGTGCCCGTTCGGATCAGCTAGGGAGTGGCAGGAATTCGACGTGGGCGCCGTCGACCGCGTCCGGGGGGACGATGACGAGGCCGTCGCGGTTCAGGAGGCCTGCCAGGTGGGCCGTGCGGACGGTGGCGTCGCCCAGCCAGCCGCCCTCCGGGACCGCGCGGGCGGGGACGATGCGTGGTGCGGGGCCGGTTATTTCGCCCGCGTTGAGCAGGGGGCCGGTGATCGGGCGGGCGGGGGTGCGGCCGGTGCGGCCCTCGACCATCGCGGGTAGCAGCGCCAGGAGCGTGGCCACCGCGGCGAACGGATTGCCGGGTAGGCCCAGAACCGCTGTGCCGGACTCGGTTTCGGCGGCCACGGTGGAGCCGCCGGGGCGCATGCGCAAGCGGTGCACCAGAATTCGGGCCTCGGTGCGATCCAGGGCGTCGCGGAGCTGGTCGGCCGCGCCGCCGCCGGTGGCCCCGACGATCACCAGCAGCTCGCAGTCGGCCGCGGCGGCCAGCACCTCGTCGAAGCCGTCGGCGGTGTCGCGCAGGTGAACTCGGTCCAGCGCGTGTACCCCGCACCAGGCCAGCAGGTCGGGCAGGACGGGGCCGATCGAGTCGCGGGTCTGACCCGAATGCAGCGGGCCCTCACTGCGGATCTCGTCTCCGGTCATGACGATGCGCGCTCGCACCGGACCGCGCACCCGCGCGGTGGTGACCTCGGCGGAGGCGGCCACCGACAGCAGTGCCGCCGACACCGGTGTGCCCTCCGGCGCGACCGTGTCGCCGGGCCACCAGTCCTCGCCGCGGTGGCGGACATCGTCGCGAATCGGGGTGTCGGGCAGTCGATCCAGCACGCCGGTCGCGTCGAGGCGAATGAATTCGTCGCGGATCACCGTGGTGGTGCCGTCGGGCACGTGCGCGCCGGTCGCGATGCGGACCGCCTCGCCGGGCAGCAGCCCCACCGGACGCTCGCCGCCGGCGAAGCCGATGTCGTGGCGCAGCCGCCACGGGCCGTCCCCCGATACCGCGTAGCCGTCCATCGCCGACACGTCGAACCGCGGCAGCGCCTCCGCCGCGGCCAGTGGCGCCGCGAGCGCGGCGCCGCGGGCCGACCGCAGCAGCGTGTGCCGCTCGGGTAGTCGAGACAAGTTGCGGCGCACCGTGCTTCGTGCGTCGTCCAGCGTCAGCGGTGCCGCTCGGGCGCGGGCCTGGCGGACCTCGTCGGCGGTGTCGCAGTCGGCGACCCCGGACAGCGGCACCATGGCGGTGTTCGCCGGGACAAGCGCCTTCATCGGCTGGTTCATCAGCGAATCGAGCCGGTCGAGCCCCGCCAGCAGCGCGCGGTGCCGCCACACTCCGACCAGGTACTGCGGACGCCCGGACTCGTCGGTCGCGAACACCGCGTCGGCTCCGGATTCCGCTGCAGCCCTGAGTAATTCGTCGACCGCCGCGGGGGTGAGGAACGGCATGTCGGCGGCCAGCACCACCACGAGGCGGGCCGGGAAGTCGCATTCCTCCAGCGTCCGCAGCCCGGTCGCGATCGCGGCCACCGGCCCCGCCCCGGCCGGCACCTCCTGGACCTGCCGGATCTCGGGGGCCAGCTCGGGGCGGTGCGGGCCGACCACGATGGTGCGCGCACCGGCGGCGACCGCGGTGAGCGCCGCATCCAGCATCGACCGCCCGCCGACCACGATCGCGGGCTTGTCCACCCCGCCCATCCGGGTGGCGCGACCTCCGGCCAGCACGATCGCGTCGAAGTCGGTCACGAGCGGCCGCCCGGTAGCTTGCACATGCTGCCGATCGTAGTTCGTGGCGACGGCGACGCCCCGCGGCGCGCGGTCCCGGTGCACGTCCGGCCGCCGCGCGGTATCGAGGCGCGGTGCGGGAATGAGCCGCCGGTCAGCGCCGGGAGCGAGAGGTTCGGCGATTCATACACTGTGGGGCCGCAGCAGGCAGAACTCGTAGGTGTCCGGATCGGCCAGCACGACCGGCGGCTCATCGGTGTGAGAATCGTTGGGCCGCACCGCTGTCGCACCGGCCGCGCGTAGTCGGGCGACCTCCTCGGCGGGATCGTCGGTGGGAAACGACACCAGGTCCAGGTGCAGCCGACCGGGCTCGGGGCGCCCCGGGCTGAGCAGGAATTCGAGCCAGGGCCCCTGCTCGCTGACCGAGCGGATGCCGACGGACCGCTGCTCGTCGTGGGTGACCGGCCAGCCGGAGGCCGCCGACCAGAACTGCGCCTGGCGGCCCGGATCCCCGGTGTCCACCACGATCGCGGCGACCGCCCCCGTGTCGACATACTGCTCCCGCGGCTCCAGCACGCAGAATTCGTTGCCCTCCGGGTCGGCCAGCACCGTCCACGGCACCGGCCCCTGCCCGATATCGATGCGCCGGGCACCCAGCGACAATGCCCGATCCACCTGCACGCGTTGATGATCCAGCGATCGGCTGGACAGGTCGAGGTGGATGCGGTTGCGGCCGGACGTGGGTTGCCGCGAGGCCAGGAACGTGAGCGCCACGTCGGGCGCGTCCGGATCCGGTGCGGCCACGTCGACCTCGCCGGGCCGGTCGACCGTGACCTCCCAGCTCAGCAATTCGGCCCAGAACCGGGCCACGCTCCGCGGCTGTACCGCATCGAACACCACGCACGCGAGACGGGTGGACATGACTCCACGGTAACCGGCGGACCACGCCGCGCGGGGCGGTTCGGCGGCGTGTTTTCGATGTCGGGTTGTGCCGCCGGACTATTCGAAGCGGTGCCGGGCGGCGGCCAGGTCCACGCGATCGCCGCGGATCGGACAGCCCTCCTCGGCGAGCTCCCGCAGCTGGCGATGCGCCAGGTGCGGCGCCGGTGTGCCGTTCGCGCGCAGCACCCGGTGCCAGGGCAGATCGGCGGCATCCGTGCGCATGATCCAGCCGACCGTGCGCGGTGTCGACAGGCCCGCGGCCGCGGCGATATCGCCGTAGGTGGCGACCCGGCCGGGCGGGATGGCCGCGACCAGTTCCCGCACCCGCTCGACCTCCGCGTCGGTGGTGGCCATCTCAGAGCATCCCGCGCAGGACGGCGGCGCTCTCGGCCGGACGGGCCTGGGCCACCATGTGGTCGCAGTCGAACTCGTGCACCGTCAGGGCGGCGCCCAGGTGCTCGGTGAGCGCGGCCCGGAATCGCGGGGTGACGAACGGCGATTTCATCGCCTGCACCAGCGCCGTCGGCAGGCCCGCGGGCGGCAGCACGAAATCCCGGGCGAGCTGGCCCCAGTAGGCCGTGACGGCGGGCAGGCTCATCCGCCACGCCATCCGGCCGGACGGCGTGGGCACCAGGTGTTCGGCGAGCTCGGCGGCCAGCAGCGGCGGCTCCACGTCGGCCCACGCCGTCTCCAGCTTGTCCAGGCGGGCGGCCTCGATATCCGGATAGTCGGGCGCGGCGAGCATGCTCTCGGCGATATGGAGCATCAGCTCCGGGTCCAGGCCGATGGCCGGATCCAGCAGCACGAGCCCGCGCACCAGTTCCGGATGCAGGCGGGCGAGGTGAATCCCGGCCGCGCCGCCGAACGAATGGCCGAGCACCACGGCGGGCTCACCGGCCAGGAGCCGTGCGATGTCGTCCACCACGGTTTCGAACGTCCACGGTGGCAGCGCGGGGGATCGGCCGTGCCCGCGCAGGTCGGGGGCGACGATACGGACGTCGGGCAGGTGTTCGGCGGCCAGCGCCTCCCAGCGTCGGCCGTGCCCGGTGAGGCCGTGCAGGGCGAGCACCAGGGGGCCGTCGGCCGGGCCGAATCGATGGACGTGGAGATCGGGCACGCGACCATTGTGCCGAGGGGGCCCGACAAATGTGTGAAATCGAAAGAATGTTCGAGTATTCGGGATGCTGGTGCGGTGTGCCGGATTCCGTATCGCCCGGGGAAATCGCCTGATGTCCGATAACGACGGCCGGCGGCGCCTATCACGGATCGGATACACCGGATGCAGCCGCCGCGGTTTGCTGCCACCGCGGCAATTTCTGTCGGAGGCGTCTGTTGAAATAGCGGCCGTGATGCGATCGGATAGCTCGGTGCGATTGGTGCGCCGCAGCGAGACGGCCCCCCGAGCGCGGGAATGGGGCGCCGACGTCCGGACGCTGTTCGCGAGCGGCGCCGCGGAGGCCGGTTGGCGGCCGTGGCAGGTGCTGGGCGGTCCGGGTACGGGCAAGACCGCGCTGCTCACCGATCTCGCGGTGGACCGGATCGCGGGCGGGGCGGATCCGGAATCGGTACTGGTCCTCACGCATTCGAAACAGGCGGCGCTGCGGCTGCGCAATGCCGTCACCCGGCAGCTGGCCGAGGTCTCCGGCGGGGTGCCCGGCGCGACCCGGGAGCCGCTGGTCCGCACGGTGCATTCGTACGCCTTCGCGATCGTCCGGCGGCACGCCGCCGCACACGGCAATCCGCCGCCCCGGCTGCTGACCGGCGCCGAACAGGACGTGGTGCTGCGGGAGATGCTGCGCGGTGAACTGACCGATATCCAGGAGGGGTTCGCGCGGAGCGGATTCGGGGGTGTGGAGGCCGAATTGTGGCCGCAGCGCCTGCAACCGGCGCTCGGGACCATCGGGTTCGCCGAGCAATTGCGCGATCTGATGCTGCGCGCCACCGAGCGCGGGCTCGGCCCCGAGGACCTCGTGGACCTGGGTCGCCTACACGATCGGCCGGAATGGGAGGCCGCGGGCCGCTTCGCCGAACGCTACGAGCAGGCGATGCTGTTGCGCTGGTCGGTGGGCGTCGAGGCGCCGGAGGCGAGCGCGCCCGCGCTGGACGCCGCGGAGCTGGTCGGCGCCGCGCTGGACACGCTGGCCCTGGATCCGGACCTGCTGGCCGCCGAGCGCGAGCGCCTGCACTGCCTGCTCGTCGACGATGCGCAGCATCTGGATCCGCTTGCGGCGCAATTGGTTCGGGCCATCGGGTCGGGGCCCGCGGCGACGGTCGTGGCCGGTGATCCGGATCAGGCCGTATTCACCTTCCGCGGTGCCGACGTGCGCTTCGCCGCGGATCCGGACGCTCCGGCGGCGCGGCGCATCGTGCTGCGGGACAACCACCGTGCGGCCCGCTCGATCCACGACTGCGTGGTCCGGATCGCGGCGCGCATGCCGGGGCGGGCGGCGCATCGCTTCGACGGGCGTGAAACCGTCACGGGCGCAGCGTTATCGGTGGACGACGACGCGGCGGACCTCGACGGCCTGGACCCGGCCGCGGAGCCTGCCCCTGCCGACGGCGATGTGCAGGTGCGGGTGCTCACCACGCCCGCGAAGGAAGCGGCGCTGATCGCCGACCGGCTGCGTCGCGCCCACCTGACCGACGGCGTGCCGTGGTCGCGGATGGCGGTGATCGTGCGGTCGGTGCCGCTGTCGCTGGCCCCGCTGCGCCGCGCCCTGCTCGCCGCGGGAGTGCCTGTCCTGCAACCGAAGCCGGATGTCCCGCTGGCACGCCGTCGCGGCGGCGCCTGGATGCTGCTGTCGCTGCGCGCCCTGCTGGCCGGTGAGCAGTCCCGCCCCGACCTGTACACCGAGGACGACGCCCTGGACCTGCTGTCCGGCCCGCTCGGCGGCGCGGACCAGATCAGCCTGCGCCGCCTCCGCCGCGGTATCCGCCGCACGCTGCTGGAGCGGGGAGCCCACCGCGCCGCGGACGACCCGTGGGCGGGACGGTCCGATGCGGGCGAGCCCGATGCCGCCGACGTGCCCCCCGACGTCGACGGCGCTGTGGAGAGTCACGCGGAGCCGGCGGCTGCTGAGGTGGCGGGGCAGGCCGAGGACAGCGGTTCGCACACGGAGCGGAAGGACTTCGGGGAAGGCGTCGACACCCATCTCACGCCTCCGGATCGCCGACGCGCTTCCGTCAGCGCCGCCGACGACGATTTCGCCTGGGAGGCGGTCGATTCCGTGCAGTCGGCCGACCTGGACCGCTCGTCCGCCGAGGTGCTGCGGGATCTGATCACCGGGGTCGGGGACTTCACGATCCTGGATCGGCTCACCGATGTCGAGGCGGCGCCGCTGCGGCGGGTGCTGAAGGCGGTCGGCCGGGCGCGGAAGGCGCTGCGGCGCGGCGCCGGTCTCGAGGATGTGCTGTGGGCGCTGTGGACCGGGTCGAATCTGGAGCGGCGCTGGGTCGGGCAGTCCGAGCGCGGCGGCGCGGTCGGGATGCAGGCCGACCGCGATCTGGATGCGGCCGTCGGGCTGTTCGACGCCGCGGCGGCCTACGTCGACCGGCTGCCGCGCGCGACCGTCGGCGGATTCGTCGAATATCTGGAACAGCAGGAGATTCCGCAGGATTCGGCGCCGCTCACCGACTCCGGCGACGCGGTCGCGATCGTGAGCGCGCACGCGGCGGCGGGCCGGGAATGGGATGTCGTCGCGGTGGCCGGTGTGCAGGAGGGGATCTGGCCGAACCTGCGCCCGCGCGGCACCCTGCTGGGGGTCGAGGATCTGGTGGATCTCGTTGCGGGCGTGGCCGATTCCGGGGAACGGGTGAGCCGCGCCGCGCCGATCCTGGCCGAGGAGCGGCGCCTGCTGCTGCTCGCCTGCAGCCGCGCCCGGCGCTCGCTGCTGGTCACGGCCGTCGAATCGGTCAGCGGCGACCGCGATCTGGTGCCGTCCCGGTTCCTCGGCGAGTTGGACGAGGCATCCGAGGCGGGCGAACCCGGCCGCATTCCGCCGCCCATCGATCCCGGCCGCGCCCTGGTGATGCAGGCGCTGATCGCCGAATTACGCGGTGTGGCCTGCGATCCCGAGGACGATTCGCAGCGGCGGCAGCGGGCGGCGGGGCAGCTGGCCCGGCTCGCTCGCGCGGGCGTGCCCGGCGCGCACCCCGACGGCTGGTACGGCACCGCCGATCTCAGCTCGCAGCTGCCGCTGTGGGGTGCGGACGCGGGCCCGGTCGCGCTCTCCCCGTCCACGGTCGAGCTGCTGCAGACCTGTCCGCTGCGCTGGGCGCTGGAGCGCCACGGCGGTAGCGACGGCGACAATCCGCACGCGATCAAGGGCAATCTGGTGCACACCCTGGTGCAGGCGCTGGCCGGGCAGGTCTCGGAGGCGCAGGTGAAGGCCGCGCTGGTCCGGGCCTGGAAGGCGATCGATCCGGGCGCCACCGAGACCGGTCCGCACAGTTGGCATTCGCGACAGGAACTGCGGCGCACCGAAACCATGCTGGACACGTTCCTGTCGTGGCTGCGCAACACTCGTGACGAGCTCACCCAGATGGGCGTGGAGGTGCCGGTCGACTGCGTGCTCCCGGCGCGCACGCCCGACGAGTACACCGTGCGGATCCGCGGCCGGGTCGACCGGGTGGAGCGAGATGCGTTCGGCCGCTTCGTGATCGTGGACGTGAAGACCGGCAAGACGCCGGTCTCCAAGAAGGCCGCGCAGGATCATGCCCAGCTGGCGACGTACCAGGTGGCCGCGGCCGCCGGGGCACTCGACGACGGCTCGCCCGATACTGAACCCGGCGGCGCCCGCCTCGTCTACGTCGCCAAGCCGAGTACCAAGGAGGGCGCCACCCAGCGGCTGCAGGGCGCGCTGGACGCCGACGGTGTCGAGCAGTGGCGCGGCGCGATCCACGACGCGGCCGCCGCCACCCGCGGCCCGAGTTACCTAGCCATGCGCAACGACGGCTGCCGTCACTGCGCGGTGTCGGGCAGCTGCCCGGTCCAGGACACCGGACGGCAGGTGACCGAGGAATGAGGATCACCCCGGGGCAACTGGCCGAGGCGCTCGGCCTGCCGCCGCCGACCGACGAGCAGGCCGCCGTGATCGCGGCGCCGCCCGGTCCCACACTCGTGGTCGCGGGCGCCGGTGCGGGGAAGACCGAGACCATGGCCTCGCGGGTGGTGTGGATGGTCGCCAACGGCCTGGTCGTCCCCGACGCGGTGCTGGGCCTGACGTTCACTCGGAAAGCCGCCCAGCAGTTGACGACTCGCATCCGCACCCGGCTCGCCCGGCTGGCCGGTGCGCCCCTGCTGCGCGAGATCGACCCCGGCGGTCGCCTGCGTGCCCGACTGACCGGCTCCGAACCCGAGATCAGCACCTACCACTCCTACGCCGGGCGCCTGCTCGGCGAGCACGGCCTGCTGCTGCCGGTGGAGCCGAACGCGACCCTGCTCACCGAGACGCAGCTGTGGCAGCTGGCCCACCGCGTGGTGACCGGCTGGGACGGCGATCTGGACACCGATCGCACCCCGGTATCGGTCACCGAGGCGGTGCTGGCGCTGTCCGGTCAGCTCGCCGAGCACCTGGTGGAGCCCGAACAGCTGGCCGAGGCCCACACCGAACTGGAGAAGCTGATCCTGACGCTGCCCCGCGGCCCCCGCCAGCGCGGCGGCCCGAGCCAGGAACTGCTGGGCATTCTCGAGACGCAGCACGAGCGCGTGGCGCTGCTGCCGCTGGTGCGCCGCCTGGGCGACGAGCTCCGCCGCCGCGGCGCCCTGGACTTCGGCGCCCAGATGTCGCTGGCCGCCCGCCTGGCCGCCGAACATCCGGAGGTCGGCGCCGCCGAGCGCGACCGCTTCCGCTTGGTCCTGCTCGACGAATACCAGGACACCGGCCACGCCCAGCGCATCCTGCTGGCGGCCCTGTTCGGCGACCTCGACAGCGCCCACGGCCGCGGCACCGAACCCGCCGGGCAACTCGGAGGCGGGCCGGACGGTATCGCCGAAGGGAACGCGCCGGAACGCGTTGCTGCGGAGGAAAATTCGTCCGGGCGTGGCGCGGCGGAATTGCCCCGTGAGCGCTCCGGGGATTCCGTTGGCGGCGGGTCGAATTCAGTCTCAGGTGAACACGGCGGCGACCCGCAGGCGCCGGGCGGTGGGCGGCTGGCGGTGACGGCAGTGGGTGATCCCATGCAGTCGATCTATGGGTGGCGGGGTGCGTCGGCGGCGAATCTGCCGCGGTTCGCGACCGACTTCCCCAGTGCGCCAGGGGTTCCCGCGCCGATCCTGCCGCTGCTGACCAGTTGGCGGAACCCGCCGGAGGCGCTGGAGCTGGCGAACCTGGTGGCCGAACCGCTGCGGCACACCGGAGTGAGTGTGGACGCGCTGCGGCCGCGGCCGGACGCCACGCCGGGCACGGTGGCGCTGGCACTCACCGAAACCGTTGCCGACGAACGGGACTGGGTGGCCGAGCGGATCGCGGCCGAATGGGAGGCGCGAGCCGACGCCGGAGTCCCCCCGCCCACCTCGGCGGTACTGGTGCGCCGCAACGCCGATGCCGCGCCCCTGGCGGAGGCGTTGCGCGAGCGTGGATTACCGGTGGAGATCGTCGGCCTGGGCGGCCTGCTCGCCACCCCGGAGGTCGCCGACGTCGTGGCCACGCTGCGCCTGATCGCCGACCCGGGGGCGGGCAGTGCCGCCATGCGCATTCTCACCGGGGCCCGCTGGCGCCTCGGGGTCACCGATCTGGCCGCCCTGTCGCGCCGGGCACGCGACCTGTCGATCAACAAGCCCCCCGATCAGGCGGCCGCGATCACCGATTCGGCGGGGCTGGCCGATGCGCTGCGAGCCGTCGCGCCGGAACCGGCCGAGCGGGCCGGGCTCACCGACGCCATCGCCGATCCGGGTGCGGCGGAACAGTATTCGGACACCGGCTATCAGCGCATCGTCGACCTCGGCCGGGAGCTGGCCGGACTGCGCGAGCGGGGCGGCCAGTCGCTGCCGGAGCTGGTCGCCGATGTCGAGCGGACCATCGGCGTGGGCGTGGAGACCCAGGCCCGGCGGGCCGCGGTCGGTGGCGGCGCGGGCCGCGAGCACCTCGATGCCTTCGCCGAGGTGGTGGCCGGATACGCCACCGATCACCGCGCCTCCCTGCCCGGCCTGCTGGCGTTCCTGGCCGCGGCCGAGGAGGTCGAGAACGGTTTGGAGCCCGGCGAAGTCGAGGTGGCCCGCGACCGTGTACAGGTGCTGACCGTGCACGCCGCCAAGGGCCTGGAGTGGGAGGTGGTGGCGGTCCCGCATGTGGTGCGCGGCGTATTCCCCTCCGGCACCGCCGCGGGCACCTGGCTGGGCGCGCTGGCCGAACTGCCGACCTCCCTCCGCGGCGACCGGCAGCGAGATGCCGTGCCCGCGGACAGCGCGGTGGTGACACAGGCTGTCGACCACGCCCCTCCGGATCGTTCGGCAACTCGAGCTGCCGCCTCCGGCGTGTCCGATGCGCCGTCGGGCGGTCGCTCCACGGCGTCGAGGTCTACCGCCTCTGTTCCCGACGCGGTCGACGCCGAGTCGGCAGACAGCTCCATGGCATCGTGCGCCACCTCAGCGCCCGAAGCGTCAGGTGCGGCGGCTGCGGGCCACTTCTCGGTATCGCCGACCGACTCCGCCCAGACCTCCGACGGCGTCCCGGTGCTGGACCTGTCCGATCTCTATGACCGCAGCGATCTCGACCGTGCCATCAAGCAGCACAAGGAGGCGCTCAATCGGCGTCGCCTCGAGGAGGAGCGCCGCCTGTTCTACGTGGCGCTCACCAGAACCGAACGCGCCCTGTTCGTTTCGGCCCACCACTGGGCGGAGACCGGCTCGACCCCCAAGGGCCCGTCGGACTTCCTGCTGGATTTGAAGGGCCCTGCCGAACGCCCCGACTCGCTCCTCACCGCGACGGTCCGCATCGACCACTGGGCCGACCCGCCCGCCGACGACGCGGTCAACCCGTTCACCGACAACCCGGCGTCGGCCGACTGGCCCCGCGACCCGCTGGGCAAGCGCCGCACCGCGGTTCAGGAGGGGGCGGCGCTCGTCCGCACCGCGATATCGGACGGGGACCCGGCCGAATCCGGCGGTGGCGCAACCGAACCGACCGGACAGCTGTCACTGTTCGACGAAACAGACAGCGCCGCAGCCGATCCCGACGCCGATCCCGAGGGCTGGGCGACCGATGTCGACGCCCTGCTCGTCGAGCACTTCGCCGCCGCCGACCGCGTCCGCGAGGTGGAGCTGCCCGGACAGCTCCCCGCCACCGCCCTGGTCGACCTGCGGGCCGATCCGGCGAAGCTGGCCGCCCGGCTGCGCCGCCCGCTGCCGTATCCGCCGAGCCCGTTCGCCCGGCGCGGCACCGCGTTCCACGCCTGGATCCAGCAGTGGTTCGGTGCGACCCGGCTGCTCGGGCTGGACGAGCTGCCCGGCGCCGCCGACAGCGGCACCGCCGACGCCGACCTGATCCGCCTGCAGGAGGCGTTCCTGTCCTCGCCGTGGGCCGATCGCAATCCGGTCGAGGTGGAGGTGGCGTTCGAGACCTCCCTCGCAGGCACCCTGATCCGCGGCCGGATGGATGCCGTGTTCGCCGAGCCCGGCGGCCGCTGGCTGGTGGTGGACTGGAAGACCGGCGCCGCACCGACCCGCGCCGAGGAGCCGGCGGTGGAGATGCAGCTGGCCGTCTATCGCCTGGCCTGGGCGCGCCTGCTCGCCGCCCGCACCGGCGCCGACGAGCACGAGATCCTCGAAAAGGTCGGCGCCGCATTCCATTACGTGCGCACCGGCCGCACCATCGCCCCGCCGGAACTGCCGGGCGCCGAGGCGCTCACCGCCCTGATCGAAGCCGCCGCCCCGGCCTGGTCCGCCCCACCGGACGACGAACCCGACTGAGCACCATCGTCACCCGGACGACGAATCACCTTGGTGCGAAAGGGCAACCGGCCGCTGGATTTCCGCCCTCGCGCAGCGGTTGTCAGGCCGCATCGCGGCGCACCCGCAGTGCCTGTGTCACCATCGGGACCTGCAACGGAAGGCGCAGCAGCGAAATCGCCTTCAGCGCGAACGGCGCCCGCGGATTACGGACGCTGTCCACCGCCATCTGGATGTTCGCCGGGAACACGGCGATGAACAGCAGTGCCGCGAGCAGCCCGCCGAGCCGTCGGGTGCTCGGCAGGGCCAGTGCGGTCGCCACGCCGACCTCCGCCGCTCCGGACAGGTAGGTGTAGGTCCGCCTGTTGCCGGGGAGCGCGGGTGGCACGATGGAATCGAACGGCCGGGGTACCACGAAATGCAGCGTGCCCATACCGAACAACGCCGCGGCCATCAGGTGTGCGCGCCGCGGTCGGGCGGCAGAGCCGGTCGTCATGCCTGCACGATGCCATCCGCGTGCCGCGCTGTCGAGCTTCCTCCGGACCGGTACGCTGCGGTTCCGTGGTGCACGACAGGATCGGTGGTTCCCGTGTTCGATGAGGCGTCGCGCGGCCTACGTCGTCTGACAGACCGCCCCGACTATGCCCTGGTCGGAATTCTGCGCATCCCGGAAATCCAAACCAGCCCTTGGGTTTCGCTGACTCGTCGCGTGGCATTCGCGGTCACGTTGCTGGTCTCCGCGACGCTGGTGGTGTATTTCGGCCGCGACGGATATCACGACAACCAGGGCAGCGACCTGTCACTGCTGGACGCGGCGTACTACTCGACGGTGTCGCTGTCGACCACCGGATACGGCGACATCACGCCCGCCACCCCGCGGGCCCGGCTGGTGAATATCCTCGTCATCACGCCGCTGCGGGTGCTCTTCCTGATCGTTCTGGTCGGCACCACGCTGCAGGTGCTGACCGAGCGGTCCCGGCAGGCGTTCAAGATTCAGCGATGGAGGCACAGGGTGCGCAATCACACCGTGGTGGTCGGATACGGGACGAAGGGCCGCACCGCCGTCGACGCGATGCTGGGCGACGGCGTGCAGCCCGGCGACATCGTCGTCGTCGACACCGACCAGGTGGCGCTGGAGCGGGCCGCCACCGCGGGCCTGGTGACCGTGCACGGCTCGGCCACCCAGTCGGATGTGCTGAAACTGGCCGGGCTGCAGCACGCGTCCTCGGTGGTGATCGCCGCCAATCGCGACGACACCGCGGTGCTGGTGACCCTCACCGCCCGCGAGCTGAATCCGAAGGCCAAGATCGTCGCCTCGATCCGGGAGGCGGAGAACATCCACCTGCTGCGCCAGTCCGGCGCCGATTCGGTGGTGGTGTCGTCCGAGACGGCCGGGCGGCTGCTCGGCATCGCCACCACCACCCCGAAGGTGGTCGACATGGTCGAGGATCTGCTCACCCCGGAGGCGGGATTCGCCATCGCCGAGCGCGAGGTGGAGCCGGACGAGGTGGGCGGGTCGCCCAGGCATCTGCGCGACATAGTGCTGGGCGTGGTCCGCGGCGGCGACCTGATCCGGGTCGACGAGCCCGAGGTGGACGCGCTCGACGCCGGTGACCGGCTGCTCTACGTGCGCCGCGCGAACAAGTGATCTCCCCGCCCGATACGCTCGGGGCGTGTCAGGTTTTCAGCTCAAAGACGTTCCGCTGCTGTCGCGTTCCGCGCTCGATCGCGCCGAGGAGCTGCGCTCGGACGAGCAGGCGCTGAAAGAGGGCTGGCCACAAGCGCGATTGCTGCGGATGAACCGTCGCGGCCAGGTCCGCATCGACGGCGATTCGGTGCTGCTGGAGTCTGCGACGACGCTGGCGCCCGAGCCGGTTCCGGAGGCGGTGTTCCTCGGGATCGACGGCGGCCGTCACCTCTGGGCGGTGCGGGACAACGAGCTCGACGGCAAGCTGATGGATCTGCGGGTGGTCGGCAGCGTCCTGCACCTCGACGACGTCACCCTCGGCATCCTGTCCACGGCGCTGGCGCTGTTGAACTGGCACGACCGGGCGCGCTTCAGCGCCGCCGACGGCACCGCGACCGCCCCGGCCAGCGGCGGCTGGACCCGGGTCAGCGAGGCCGGGCACGAGGAGTTCCCGCGCATCGACCCGGCCGTGATCTGCCTGGTGCACGACGGGGGCGACCGCGTGCTGCTGGCCCGCCAGCACACCTGGCCGGAGAAGATGTTCTCGCTGCTGGCCGGTTTCGTGGAGGCGGGGGAGTCGCTCGAGCGGTGCGTGCAGCGCGAGATCCTCGAGGAGGTCGGCGTCGACGTGCGCGACATCCGCTACCTGGGCAGCCAGCCGTGGCCGCTGCCCCGGTCGCTGATGCTCGGCTTCGCCGCGGTGGCCGATCCGGAGCAGCCCCTCGTCTTCGCCGACGGCGAGATCGCCGAGGGCTACTGGTTCACCCGCGACGAGGTGCGGCAGGCGCTGGACGCGGGCGCGTGGGGCGCGCCGACGGGAATCTCCGGCGACGCCTCCGATCAGCGGTTGTTCCTGCCGGGGTCGATCTCCATCGCCCGCACCATCGTCGAGTCCTGGGCTGCCGGAGCCTGATTCGCGCCCAGGCGCTCAGGCGATGGCCGCCAGCGCCTGCTTCACCTGAGCCAGGCTCGGGTTGGTGGCGGTGGAGCCGTCCGAGTACTTCACGGTCGGCACCACGTGGTTGCCGCCGTTGACGCTGCCGACGAATTCGGCGGAAGCGGGGTCCAACTCGATGTCGACCTCGGTGTAGGTAATGCCGGCCTCGTCGAGTTGCTTCTTGAGGCGGCGGCAGTAACCGCACCAGGTCGTCGAGTACATGGTCAGGTCGGTAGCTGTCACGCCTGCATTCAACATCGCGAGACCCGAACGTGTTCCCGGAGGGTTGCGCGATATATAGTAAGTGCGCATACTAACTATCGAATGCGGGCAGCTGTCCGTCACGGCGATCGGAGGATTGGTGACCAGGTACCGGCTGGGTGTCGTATCTCGCGATCACGTCCGCCGCGGTGTCGAGCTGGGCATCGCGCAGGCCAACGCGTGAGGCACCGACCGCACACCGAATTCGAGCATGCCGACGACAGCCCGGGCCTGCTGCTGTGGCAGGTGACCAACCGCTGGCAGGCGGCCCAGCGCGCGGCGCTGGCCCCGTTCGGCCTCACCCACGTGCAGTTCGTGCTGCTGGCCGCGCTCACCTGGCTCGCCGATACCGCGGACGGCGAGCCGGTGATGCAGCGCGATATCGCCACCCACGCCGCCACCGACCCGATGATGACCTCCCAGGTGCTGCGGGCACTGGAGGGCAAGGGGCTGGTGCGCCGCCGCGACCATCCGCACGACCGGCGGGCGAAATCGCTGGTCCCGACGGAAGCCGGGGTGGCCCTGGCCGATCGGGCCATCGTGGCGGTCGAGGCCTGCGATCGCGAGTTCTTCGAGCCGCTGCGGGGCGGGGCCGCGGAGTTCACGGCCGGGCTGCGCCGCCTGCGCCAGGGTTAGCGGGCGTCACCGTTTCACCAGATCCAGGATCAGCGCGGCGATATCCTCCGGCACCTCCTCCGCCATGAAGTGACCCGCCTGGGTCGTGAAGTGCTGCACATCGGTCGCCCAGGGCCGCCAGATCTCGCCCGCGTCGAATCCCAGCTGCTTGCCCCAGTCCTGCTGGACGGTCATCAGCGGCATGGTGAGCTGGTTTCCGGCGTCGAGGTCGGCCTGGTCGTGGTCGATGTCGACGGTCGCGGTGGCGCGATAGTCGGCGACGATCGACACCACGGCCTCCCGGGAGGCGCGCAGGTATTCGGCCCGCACGTCCGCCGGGATGGCGTCGGGGTTCTTCGACCAGATGTCGAGGAAGTGGCCGAAGAACGCGTCGGCGCTGTTGGCGATCATCTGCTCGGGCAGGCCGGGGGGCTGGGCCATCAGATACAGGTGGAAGGCCACCGCCGCGTCGACCCCGCGGAGCACGTTCCAGCTGTCCAGTGTGGGAACGATATCCAGGATCCCCAGGTGGCTGACCCGATTCGGGTGGTCCAGCCCGGCCCGGAAGGCGACATGCCCGCCGCGGTCGTGCCCGACCAGGGCGAACTCGCCGATCCCGAGCGCGTCGGCCAGGCCGACGATGTCCGCGGCCATGGTCCGCTTCGAGTAGGTGTTCTCGTCGACCGCCTCCGGCTTGCCGCTGGCGCCGTAGCCGCGCAGATCGGGGCAGACCACGGTGTGCCGCGCGGCGAGCACGGGGGCGACGTGCCGCCATATCAGGTGGGTCTGGGGGAAGCCGTGGAGCAGCACGATCGCCGGTCCCTCCCCGCCGACCGCCGCGTTCAGCTCGATACCGCCACCCACATCGATCGTGGATTCGTCGAAATCCGGAATGCCGATGCTCATCGTTGGTTGTCTCCTCTTTCGTCGGCCTGGCGAGCTACTGCCGCGCACAGGTGAATGCGTGAACCAGACGAGGATCTCGGAGCCCAGTTAGCAGTGGATCAGCGACGACCTGGACCGACGATATCCGGTACCTACGACAATGAACGCGTGGAAATCTTCCTCGAGGTGCTCGGACCGATACAGGTCAGGGACGGCGCAGGCCACCCGATCGCGGTCGGCAGCCAACGCCGCCGCGAACTGCTGGGGCGGCTCGTCGCGGCGGGCGGCCGGGCCGTTCCGCTGTCGATGCTCGTCGATGATCTCTGGGAGGATCCCCCGCCCGGGGCCGCCGGGGCGGTGCGCACCTTCGTCTCCGAGCTGCGCCGCGCGCTCGAGCCGGAGCGCGGTCCGCGGGCGCGATCGCACGTCATCGAGACCGTCGGCGACGGCTACGCCCTGCGGATTCCGCGATCACACGTCGATGCCCACCGCTTCGAGGACACCCTGCGGGCGGTGCGGGACGAACCCGGCGACGAGGTCGCGGCCGCGCTGAGCGAGGCGCTCTCGTGGTGGACGGGTGAGCCGTACGCGGGGCTCGACGACTCACCCTGGCTGACGGCGGAGCGCGCCCGCCTGACGGAACTGCGGAGCCGGGCGATCGAGGTGCGCGCCAGGGCGATGCTCGATCTCGGTGGCGGCGCGTCCCTGGTCCCCGAGTTGGAGGCCTTCGCCGCCGCGCATCCGTGGCGGGAGCAGGCGTGGGTGCTGCTGTCGCACGCTCTCTACCAGGCCGACCGCCAGGTCGACGCGCTGCATTCGCTGCGTGCCGCGCGGGCCGGGCTGCTCGATCGGTTCGGGCTGGAGTCGGCGGACAGTCTCGACCATCTCGAACGGGACATCCTGCGGCACGCTCCGCATCTGACGCCCGCGCCCCGGACCGAGGACCGCCTGCGCCTGCTCACCCGAACGGAAGCGACGGGGACGTACACCCGCCTGCGTTCGATGAGCACCGTGGCCCGGGCCGCCGCGGTCACCGGCGGCACCAACCTGGTCCTTGCCCAGCGGCAACGCGCCGCGGCGGTCGAGGAGGCGGAGCGAACCGGCGATCCGGACCTCACCGCCCGCGTCATCACGGCCTACGACGTTCCCGCCGTCTGGACTCGCGCCGACGACCCCGCGCGGTCCGAGGCCCTGGTGGCGACGGCCCGCCGCACTCTCGACCGGCTCGGTCCGTCGGCCTCGCCCGTGCTTCGAGCCCGGCTTCTCGCGACCATCGCTCTCGAGCACCGCGGTAGCCGGGATCGCTGGGCGGCCGAGGCGGCCACCGAGGCCGAACGACTCGCCCGCGAATTGCACGACCCCAATGTGCTGGCACTCGCGTTGAACGCCCGATTCGTGCAGTCCTTCCAGCGCGCGGGGGGCACCGCCGAACGCGACGCCATCGCGAGCGAACTCGTCGATCTCGCTGCGCGACATGATCTCCCGACGTTCGAGATCCTCGGCCATCTCATCGAGATCCAGGTCTGCGCCGCCCGCGGCGCCGCCGAGACCGCGCAACACCATGTCGCTTCGGCCGAGAAGCTCGCCGCTGTTCACGAGACACCGCTCGTGCACCTGTTCACCTCCGCGTACCGGGCGATGCGGCTGGCCGGGGAATCGAGCGAACCCGCCGAGGTCGCGCACGCCTATCGCGCCGTGGCCGCCGACCTCGCCGGTGCGGGTATGCCGGGGGTCGAGGCCGGGATGCTCCCGCTCGCCCTGCTCTCGCTCCGCATCCGTCACGACCGTCCCGCGCCGACGCACGCCGACCTCGATTGGGGGCCCAACCGCCCCTGGGTCCAGCCTCTCCTCGATCTCGCCCGCGGTGACCTCGCGGCGGCCCGCCGGGCCGCGGCCGCTCTGCCCACACCCCCTGCCGATCATCTGTACGACTCGCTCTGGGCCGTCACCGCGCACACGGCGATCCGGCTGCGGGACCAATCGCTCGCCGCGCAGGCGCGTGCCGCCCTCCAACCCATGCGCGGCGAGATCGCGGGCGGCGCAACCGGAATGATCACCTTCGGCCCCGTCGACGACATCCTGGCGACACTCGATCGGCACTTCGATCGGCCGTAACGCCCTGTGCCGCACACTCACCCGCCTCCGAGGCGTCGACCGGGCCCACCGGGTTCGGGGCTCGAACGGCTCGATCCGGCCGCATACCATGACATTCCGTGCGCGCGGCTCGTGAATGCGCACCGGAGGAAATCGATCCGCGGCAGAACACCGCGGTAACGCGCATCGGGGGTCGGCAGTGCACATCTTCCAGGGCGTGCTGGCGTGCGTCTCGGGACTCGTCGTCGTGTTCAGCGTGGTAGCCGAGACCTCCGATTGGCTGCGCAGGCGCTCGCGCTTGCGGCGCGCCACGGCGATCGTTGTGGGGCAGCGGGATTCGGGCGCGGCGGCGCCCGGCCACCTCGCCCGCTCGGCGGTCTTCGAGTTCCGGACCGATCGGGGAGTGGTCGTGCGGACCACCAGTTCGTTCTACGCCGGGCGCGGGCCCAAGGTCGGCCGACGCCTGCCGATCCTCTACGACCCGGACAATCCCTACGGCTTCTCCGAACGCCGCGGGGTGCTCGTCGGCAAGGCCGTACTGGCACTGCCGATGCTCGTGCTCGGGGTATTTCTCGTGACGATCGGCGTGCGAACGATGCTCTAGTTCCGGCCGGGCCACCTGCCCGCCGCGTGCGACTCCCAGGCGAGGGCCCACACGATCAGGACGAGGATCCCGGATACCAGTCCGAGCGGGTGCAGCCGAGGTCCGGTGGCGGCGAGCGCGAGGGACAGCGCCGCGCAGGGGAGCGGCCAGCTCAGCGCCCAGCGCAGGCCTGCCCCGCTGCGGGCGCCGCCGAAGAGGTTGATCACGAAGTACGCCGCGGCGGCCCCGCCGAGCACCCAGCTGATTCCGGTGGTCGGATGGCCCTCGGCATGCTCGAGGACCAGGCCGAGTCCGGCGGCGACGGTCGCGATCGCGCCCGTCAGCCAGCAGTGGGTGGCCATGACGTGCTGGCGCGGAATGGAACCGGCCGCCGTGGGGACCGACATCAGGCGCGGAATGAAGCCGAAGGTCAGCGTGAGCGCCCAGAGGCAGGCCAGGATCAGGAACGATTCCAGGCCCAGCGCCAGCACCTTCGCGTTCCAGGCCACGCCGCCGACGGCGTCGATCACCACGATGACGCCCTCACCCAGCACGATGATCACGTAGAGCCCCAGCCGCTCCCCGAGGTGCGCCGGATCCGCGTGCAGCGCTTGCAGTTTCGGCGGTTCCATACCCGCGAAGCGCCTGGAGTGCCGCAGCCGCCGGTCCAGGGACTCCTGGGCGCCGGCCATCATCCTCTCGCCGGTGACCGCGAACATCAGCAGCATGTCGATGGCGAGCCCGGCCGCCCACAGCCAGTACTTCCACGGCTCCGGCACCCACAGCGAGATCAGCCACGGGATCGCTCCGGTGCTCAGCTGCGCGGTCGGCCAGTCGACCACCACCTGCCCGCGATCCCACACCGCGTCGGTGGCCAGCCGCACGATCACGTACACGGCGGCGAAGGCCGTCGCGTGGCGCTCCGGGAAGCCCGCCACCGCGGCCGCCATCAGGCCCAGCCCGAGCATCGCCGCCAGCATGAGCGGAATCCGGGTGTTGTCGCGGGAAATGTCGCTGTAGAACGTGACGCACGCCCAGACCATCCAGAATGCCAGGTAGAGCGCGAGATACAGCGCGAAGTCGGTGAGCGACGGCCCGCGATGCAGCAGGTGGGTCAGCTGCCCGATCCCGGCGACGGCGACCAGGTCGAAGAACAGCTCCATCCAGGTCGCGTGCCGGTCACCGGGTTCGGTCTCCGGGGACGGGGTGTCGGAGGGCACGGTCGCACCGTACTGCGCCGCGGCCGATCTCCGGTGGATTCCCGCACGGGCATCCGCCGCCTGTCGGTGCGCGCTGTCATGATGGAGCCCGTGCCCGCGCCGACCTCCTCGCCCCCGCTCCGGCTCGACGGCCTCGACCCCGAACAGGCGGCCGCCGTGACGGCGCCGCGCGGGCCCGTCTGCGTGCTGGCGGGTGCGGGCACCGGCAAGACCCGCACCATCACCCACCGCATCGCGCATCTGGTGTCGGCCGGGCACGTGCGCGCGGATCAGGTGCTGGCGGTCACGTTCACGGCGCGGGCGGCGGGGGAGCTGCGCAGTCGCCTGCGCGGGCTGGGGCTCGGCGGCGACGCGAACACGGTGCAGGCGCGCACCTTTCACGCCGCGGCGCTGCGGCAGCTGAAGTACTTCTGGCCGCAGATCGTCGGCGATGTGCCGTGGCGGCTGATCGACAGCAAATTCCCGATCGTCGCGCAGGCGGCCGGGCGCGTCGGCCTGCCGACCAGCACCGAGAGCCTGCGCGATCTCGCGGGGGAGATCGAATGGGCCAAGGCGTCCCTGGTCGCGCCGGAGGACTACGCCGCGACGGCGGCCCGGCTGCGGCGCGAGATCCCGTACGACGCGGGCAAGGTCGCTTCCGTCTACACCGGCTACGAGCAGCTGAAGAGCACGGCGGAGGGCCTGCTGCTGGATTTCGACGATCTGCTGCTGCACACCGCCGCCGCCCTGGAGGACTATGTTTCGGTAGCCGAGGAGTTCCGCGGCCGCTACCGCTGCTTCGTCGTCGACGAATACCAGGACGTCACGCCGCTGCAGCAGCGCGTGCTCGACGCCTGGCTCGGCGACCGCGACGACCTCACGGTCGTCGGCGACGCCAACCAGACCATCTACTCCTTCACCGGTGCCTCGCCGGGCCATCTGCTGGACTTCTCGCGCCGCTTCCCCGATGCGACGGTGGTCCGGCTGGAACGCGACTACCGCTCCACGCCGCAGGTGGTGTCGCTGGCGAACCGGGTGATCGGTGCCGCCCGGGGCCGCATCGCCGGCACCCGGCTGCAGCTGATCGGCGAGCGCCCCGACGGTCCGGAGCCGTCGTTCGCCGAATTCGACGACGAACCCGCCGAGGCGCACGCCGTCGCCAAGCGCATCGCCAAGCTCGTCGGCCGGGGGGTTCCGGCGGGCGAGATCGCCGTGCTGTACCGAATCAACGCCCAGTCCGAGGCCTACGAGCAGGCCCTCACCGAGGCCGAGATCCCCTACCAGGTGCGCGGGGGCGAGGGGTTCTTCCAGCGCACCGAGGTGCGCCAGGCGGTCCAGGCACTGCGGCAGACCGCCGCCCGCGACGATCTGCCCGATGCCCGCGGCGCCGAACTGGTCAGCCTGGTGCGGGCCGCCCTCGGCCGCCTCGGCCTCACCGCCACCGAACCCGGTGGCGCCCAGGCGCGGGAGCGCTGGGCGTCGCTGATGGCCCTGGTGCAGCTCACCGAGGAGGTGTCCACCCACGATCCGAACCTCGATCTGGGCGGCCTGCTGCGCGAGCTCGCCGCCCGCGCCGAGGCGCGCCATCCACCCACCGTGCAGGGCGTCACGTTGGCCTCGCTGCACGCCGCGAAGGGCCTGGAGTGGGATGCGGTATTCCTGGTCGGCCTCGCCGACGGCACCCTGCCCATCGCCCATGTTCTCGGTGACGGCGGCAGCGTCGCCGACGAGGCCGCCCTCGAGGAGGAGCGGCGGCTGCTGTACGTGGGCGTCACCCGCGCCCGCGAACATCTGCAGCTGTCGTGGGCGCTGTCGCGCAGCGAGGGCGGGCGCCGCACCCGCCGCCGCAGCCGATTCCTCAACGACCTGGTGCCCGAGGATTCGCCCGCCTCGCGCATCGCCCAGCCCGCCGGTGATCCGCGTAAACGCCGCCATCCGACCTGCCGCGTCTGCGGCCGCCCGCTGCTGGGCACCAAGTCCACCATGCTCGGCCGGTGCTCACGCTGCCCCGCCGAGATCGACTCCGGCCTGCTGACCGCCCTGCAGGAGTGGCGGCAGGAGAAGGCCGACGAGCTGTCGGTCCCGCACTTCGTGGTCTTCAGCGACACCACGCTGACCGCGATCGCGGAGCAACTGCCCACCGACGATCGCGCGCTGGTGGCGATACCCGGTATCGGGGCCAAGAAGCTCGGGCAGTTCGGTGCCGACGTACTAGCGATAGTCAGGTCGCGCGCGCGTGCGCAAGACCATAAAACTGCAGGTGAAAAATAGGTTGTGCGCTTGTGTAACGCACCCGTAGGGTGGGGATCACACACCGGGAGGTCATCCCAGTGTGCACAGTGAGCATTCGGATACCGAGAAGGAAGGAGGCAGACCAGTGAACGCAATCGCAACCATCGCGTCGACCGGCGTTGCGGCGACGGCGATTCCGTGCGTGCCTGCCTCCCGGGGGGTCCTCGCTTCGCAGGGGACCGGTTTGCCCGTCGTACGCATTCTCGGGGTGGAAGCCATTCGCGGAGCCGCAGCACCGGCGGCGCCGACGCATGCAATCGCTCCGATCATGACGGACAAGCACGAGTGGGGCTGGCATCTGGCCTTTGCCGACGCATCCGCGAACGCATTCGCCAATGCCTATGCGACCGACGACAAGCCGGTCGATATGGCAGTCCGCCTCCGCCGCACCGACCCAGCGACCGTGTTCAGGGATCGACACCGAAGTCGACATAGGTAGGGATCACCTCCCCTAAGCCTCCTGGCCACGGATCGCCCGAAGCGAAACCGTGGCCATAGTTTTTACCGGCTCTCCAGCCACCGGCACCGGTTTCGCGGAAGACAACGAAACGACCGCTGCACGAGCTGAAGGAGAGACGACGTGTCTACCGCGACCGTTCCTCGCGTGACATGCCGCGCTACCGTGGCCCCGACTTCCCGCACCCGGGGAGTCACGCTCAACCTGCCTTGCCGGGTCGGCAACCCCGACCTGTGGTTCGCCGAGAACCCGGCGCAGCTGGAGGAGGCGAAGGCCCTGTGCGCCAGCTGCCCGATCCGCAAGGGCTGCCTGGCCGCGGCGCTGGATCGCCGTGAGCCCTGGGGAGTTTGGGGTGGTGAGATCTTCGACCAGGGTGTCGTGATCGCCCGCAAGCGGCCCCGTGGCCGCCCGCGCAAGGTGGCCGTGGCATGAGTGCCAGTCACCCCCGCGAGCATGAGCAAGCCCCGCATCTCTGTATGAGGTGCGGGGCTCGCCCTTTGTCGGGGGCATGAGGAACACGCGAGGTGCGGGGCTCTCTCTCATTATTTCCGGCGCGCTCTCGGCCGGAATCGTCAGCGGGGGCGATGTGGCGGGTGGCGCACGACCAACCCGTCGGCGACGGCGAGGAGCAGGGTGACGGTGTCGTCGGTGTGGGCCCACCAGCGATGTTCGGTTCCCGCCGCGCAGTAGTAGGTGTCGCCGGTGGAGAGTGTGATCTCGGTGTCGTCGGCGACCACCGTGATCGTGCCGCGCACCACGTAGATCAATTCGTCGTTGTCGTGGGCGAATTCGCGCTCACCCCGGGCGGTGCCGCCGGTGAATTCCAGGGCGCGCAGGTCCCGGCGTCCGTGGACGAGTGATCGTACCGAGCCGTCGTCGCCCGGATCGCCCTGTGTCAGTACGGGTTCCGCGCTCGCCCGGACCACCGCGGTGCCGGGTTCCGGATCGGCCTCGGCCAGCAGTTCGGTGGCGGTGGTGCCGAGCGCGTCCGCGATCCGCTGCAGCGAGCGCAGGCTGGAATTGGTGCGGCCGTTCTCGAACTGGCTGAGGAACGACGGCGACAGCGCGGTCCGCTCGGCCAGTTGCGCCAGCGTCAGCCGCTCCGCCAGCCGCCGGTTGTGGACCACATCGGCCAGGCCCAGCCGTCGTTCACCCTGTGCGCGCACTCACTCAGCCTCCCAACGGTTTCGGGCTTCATTCTCGGCGCCGCGCCGCCGCAGCACAGTTTTTACATCACGGTGATCGTAAGTCTTCATCGCCGCCCTACCGTACTGAATATTCAGTGGAGCTACATTTTCAGGAGGTGCGGTGGAACAGAACACGCTCAAACGCCGGGGAACCGGGCTGATCGGCCTGGATCCGGAGCTGTCGTGGCCCGGTTACACGCTGTACGCGCCGCTGGCCGGGCGGGGCGTGGTGGATCTGGTGGACCCGAAGGGCGAACCGGCGCATCGCTGGGAACTGCCGCATCGCCCGGGTCGTCATGCGCGGCTGCTGCCGGGCGGCATCCTGGCCTACAACGGCGCGACGCTGTCGATTCCGCCGCTGTTCGCGATGTGGCGCAAATACAGCGGCGGTTCCATGGGCAAATACGGCCCGGACGGCGTGCTGCGCACCGAGTTTCGCGACGACTACCAGCATCACGACGCCCACCACTACGACGACGGGCGCATTCTCTACACCGCCGTGGAGCCGCTGACCGGAGCCGCCGCCGCGCGGGTCGAGGGCGGGGTGCCGGGCACCGAGGCCGACGGCGTGGTGTGGGCGGACGTGATCCGGGAGGTCGCCGCCGACGGGACGCCCCTGTGGGAGTGGAAGGCGTTCGAGCACCTGGATCCCGGTGAATTCGGCCTGCAGCCGCACTACTGGCGCGAGCACTGGCCGCTGATCAACAGCGTGTATCCGCTCGACGAGGACACCGTGGTGGCGAGCCTGCGCAGTGTGTCGGCGGTGATCCGAATCGACAGGCGCACCGGGCATTACGCCGTCCTGGCCGATCGGTCGACGGTCGCCCAGCAGCATCACGCGACGCCGGTCGGCGACGGCAAGCTGCTGGTGTTCGACAACGGCACCTTCCGCACCGGCGAATCGGTCACCTACAGCAGGGTCATCGAAATCGACGCCGAGACAGGCGAACTCGGCTGGACCTATCAGGATTCCCCGCGCGAGGCCTTCTTCACGCCGTTCATGGGCGGGGCGCAGCGCCTGCCCAACGGCAACACCCTGATCACCGAGGCGGCGTTCGGGCGCATCTTCGAGGTGACCGCGGACGGGCGCGTCTGCTGGGAGTACGTGGTGCCCTCCTTCACCAGCTACCCGGATCCGGACACCGCAGCGGTGTTTCCGGGCCTGTCCAACGCGATCTTCCGCGCGTATCGCTATGCCGCCGAGGACATTCCGTGGTTGGTCTCCCGATGATCACGCTTGTTCACCACCCCGGTCCCCGTATGTGGACCCGCCCTGGTCCTCGTATGCGGACCCGCCTTCGTCTTCCCGGCGTGCTTTTGGCCGGGATCCACGGTGACGCGGTTGGTGCAGATGGATTCCGACCAAAAGCACGCCGGAATGACGGCGTGGTCTGCTGGACCAGCGGCGGCTACGGATGCGGGGCCGCGCGATGGCGACGGTAGCTCCGGTGGACGAGGTCCCGCCGCCGGGCCGAATGTTCGCGGCGGCGGCCCAGCACCTGCTGGTGATGGTGGCGACGCCGATCGCTTCGGTGCTGCTGATCGGGCGCAGTCTGCACCTCGATGACGGCGATACGCGGGCATTGCTCTGCGCCGCTCTGCTTTTCAGCGGTATCGGGACGATTCTCCAGTCGCTGGGGCGCCTCTCGCTCGGTGCGGGGCTGCCGTTCGTGATGCTGCCGGGCGGGGCGGCAGTGGTGCTGTTCATTCAGATCGCGCAGGAATCCGGCGGGGCCACCGCGAGCGGGGCCGTGCTGATCACCGCGGTCGCCGGGATTCTCGTGGTGCCGGTGGCGCGGCGGCTGGTGACCCGGCTGCCTACGGTCGTGATCGCGAGCATGATCGTGGTCATCGGCGTGAACCTGGTGAAGGTGGCCGGTGGGCTGATCACCGGACCGGGCGATCAGCCCACTCGCAGCGCGGTGGCCCTGGCCGCGATCACGGTGGCCGCGACCGTGCTGGCGCACCGGGTGCTGCCCACTGGATGGCGGCGGCTGTCGGTGCTGATCGGCATGGCCGTGGGTACCGCCGTCGCGGCAGCGCTGGGCCAGTTTCACCTACAGCAGGGTTCGGCGCTGATCCAGGCGCCGCGGCCGTTCCTGTTCGGCACACCGCATTTCGATCTGCTGGCCGCGATCCCGCTGCTGGTCTTCGGAATCGGGTCGATGGCCGAGGCGACCGGGCAGACCGTGCTCAACGCCCGGGTGGTCGGCAAGGAGATCGATACGTCGGCCACGGTCGGGCGCACCATCCGCGGCGATGCGGTGACGTCGCTGCTGTCGGGGCTGTTCGGCGGGCCGTCGATGGTCACCAGCGGGGAGAACATCGGACTGATCCGGTTGACCGGCGTGCGGAGCCGGTACGTCACGGCCGTCACCGGCGTCCTCCTGGTGGTGATCGCCTTCGTCGCGCCGATCGGCCGGGTCGTGAATTCGCTTCCGGGGCCGGTGATCGGCGGCACCGCGGCGATCGCCTTCGCGATGATCGTCACCGCGGGCATCGGCATGTTCGAGCGGGTGGATCTGAGTTCGGACGCCGAACTCGTCACCGCCACAGCGGCTCTGACCGCCGGACTGCTGCCGATCCTGACCCCGGCGCTGTACCGGGGCTTTCCGTCGGATCTGCGGCTGCTGTTCGGCAGCGGGGTCACGATGGCGGCGCTGGTCGGCATAGCCGTCCACCTGCTGTTCGCCGCCCGGGGCGGAAATCTCAGCTGGCGGTACGGTATTCGGCGTAACCGGGAACCCAGTCGTGCATCAGCTTCATGAACGGGACCTCGGCGTCGAGCTGCGCGCAGATGCCGATGGAACCCATCAGCACTCGGAAGATCATGATGTCCTCGGGCGGAAGTTGCAGGGCCATACCGGTTTTCAGCTCCGGACGGCTGACGTCGGTGGCCTTGCCCGCGACCCGCTGCATCCACTTGCGGGTGAAGTGGAACGACTCGGTCTGGATGGGGTCGGTGAACGGCCGCAGATAGTCGGCGATCTCCTGGTGGGTGACCTTGCGGCCCGGGATGACGAAGCCGTTGGTGTACATCAGATCGATCAGTTCCTCGAACCGATCCTCCACCGCCAGCGCCACCATCTGCCCGAGGATGGGCGGGAAGCCGCCCGGCAGCGGCGCGCACGCCCCGAAGTCGATGACCGCCAGGCGGCCGTCGGGCAGCATCATGAAATTGCCCGGATGCGGGTCGGCGTGCAGCTTGCCGACGATCGAGGGGGAGGAGAAATGGAACTCGCCCATCAGTTCGGCGACCTGATTGCGTAGCGCGGTGGTGCCCGCGGGGTCCTGTTCGCCGCGCTTGATGATCGCGGAAACCGGTGTGCCGTCCAGCCATTCGGTGACGATCACCTTCGGCGCGCCGGCAACGACCTTCGGCACCAGGAAGCGCGGGTGACCGTCGAAACTCTTGGCGAAGGCGCGCTGATTGGCGGCCTCGGTGCGGTAGTCGAGTTCCTCCTCGGTGCGCTCGGTGATCTCGGCGAGGATCGGTTTCACGTCCGCGCCGGGGATCACCGCGCCGATCATCCCGGCCATCCGGTTCAGCGTCTTGAGGTCCGCGCGCAGCGCCTCGTCGGCGCCCGGGTACTGCACCTTCACCGCGACCACGCGGCCGTCGGACCACACCGCCTTGTGCACCTGGCCGATGCTGGCCGAGGCGGTCGGCTCGTCGTCGAAGGACTCGAAGCGCTTGCGCCAGCCCGTCCCCAACTGCTGGTCCAGCACCCGGTGCACGGCGGGGGCGGGCAGCGGCGGGGCGGCGGCCTGCAGTTTCGTCAGCGCCTCGCGGTAGTGCTCGCCGAACTCCTCCGGGACCGCGGCCTCCATCACGGACAGCGCCTGCCCGAATTTCATGGCGCCGCCCTTGAGTTCGCCCAGTACGGCGAACAGCTGCTCGGCGGCCCTCTGATTCAGTTCGGCGTTGATCTCGCCCTTGTCGCCCCCCGCCAGCTTGCGACCGAATCCCACTGCCGCCCGGCCGGCGATCCCGAGCGGGATCTTGGCCAGCTTGGCATTGCGGGACGAGCGACGGCGCACAATCTCAGACACCTACTCATCATGGCCGACGGACCGTGCGGTGTGCCATGGGAATTGGGTGAACTTATAGGCCTCACAGAGTGGTGGTATCGGTCACATCCAGGGGTATGGACGTATCAATCGGAGTCGCCGGGACCGGGTGATGTGGTGTTCGGTCGCTGCCGACGCCCTGTACGCAGACACCGACGAACCGGTCGGCCAGCCCGTGCGTTCGGGACCGACCTCGGCAATGGGGGCTTTGGCGCACATGCCCGGATGTCGATACTGGCGGCGGTCGCAGCCACCATCACTCGAACCTTTGCGGAGGAACAATGCACGTCAACCGCCTGATCGCCGCTGGTGCGGCAACCGTCGCCCTGGCCCTGCCGACCGTCTTCACCCCTTCGGCGTGGGCGGGCAACACTCTCACAGCCGAGCCCGCTCCGACATCGGCGCAACCGATCGACTCGATCCCCCCGATCGTGACCGGCTCGGCCTTCGCCGACGGCCTTCTGCACAGCTGGAGCAAGGTCCTGCCGTTCCTCCAGTCGGGCAACCCCGGCTGCGCCCTCATCTCCCTCACCGGCTCGGCCTACACCTGCGGCGCCTGACCCGGCGCCGGGTGCGGGGTCAGCGGGGCGGCGCGGACAGGAGGGCTCGGCAGCCGCAGGCGGCGTGGGCGGGCCAGGTGCGGCAGTGGACCTGGTGGGTGTCGGGGTCGAGTTCCAGTGTGGTGTCGAGGGTTCGGGGTGGGGGATCGGGGGCGCCGGCGATGACGATTTCGAGGTCGCGCAGGGCCAGCGCCGCGGTGGCGGCGATCATCGCGGGGGAGCCGTAGCCGATCCGGCCCAGGAGCTGGGCCGCGAGATGTGGCCAGTCGGCGTCGAGTTGGCGGCGGGTGAGGTCGGCACAGCGCAGGCAGCTGGTCCCGCCGGGCAGCACCAGCGGCCCGACCACGCCGCGGCCGTCGCGAATACGGACCTGCAGATGCGGAATCCGCTGCAGCACCAGGTCGTTGACCAGGTGCGGTTCGGGCACCAGCGCATCGGCGAGCACCACCACGTCCGCCGCCCGGCCGGTGTTCGACAGGTCGGCGCCGGCATCGCGGGAACGGCTGGGCCGCAGGCCCAGTCGGTGTACACCGGCGGCCACCGCCTCCGACAGCGGCCCCCGCCCGTGCACGTGCACGGAGCGGACCCGCCCGGCGCTCGACTGCGGGAGGATCAGAAATCCGGCCTTGTCGATCTCGGCCAGCAGGTTCAGGGCATCGCCGGAGTCCATCCCCAAACGACTTGCCTGCCAGATGATCTGCGGATGACTGCGCAGACCGTCCAGTAGCTTCAGGAATTCGGCGACGAGGTCGGCACCGATCCCGGGCGGATCCACCACCACCGCACGCTCGGGATCCCACCCCAACTGCACTGCGCCCGAGGGCCTGCGCAGCACCGCCACCCGCGGATGCAACATCGGCCCGCGCGCCCGAAATATGGTCATGGCCGAAGTATCGCCACCGAGTTCCCTGCCCGGGCCGCGAAAACCGCTGGTTATCCACAGAATTCGCACCCCATCCACAGGTCACCTCGTCAGGACATCCCGCTGTCCTCGCCCCGCTCGCCGGTGTCCTACTCGCCGCCCGCCCTCGAAGTAATCCCCAGCCGGGACGAATAATTCGAGCCATCGGTGCACCGGCGCCCCGAAACCGCCCGCGGGCCACCGAAGTCCGTCTTTCCGGGCAAACCGCCCCGGTCTGCGTCAGTGTGCTCTCGCACCCCGTGCGTGTTCCCGCACCGGTTTCCGCGCTGGCAGGGGGTGCGGGAAGTGGTGGGCGGGGGGTTCACAACCGGCGGGTCGTAAATGCCGTGATTTCTCCAGATCATCGGTTCTGCGGGGTGAGTCGGGGGCGGGCCGGGAAAACAATGGTTATCCCCTAGGAAGAAGCCGGTCCGGCCGGATTCGCTGCAAAGGAGCACCATGGGAGGCGCATCCGTCGATGTCCCGCACGTGGCATCGAACGAACGACTGCGGTCGCGCAACGACTTCGCCGTGGATGCCGAGCGCATCCGCGAGTACGCGCGCGCCGTCGGCAACCTCGATCGCATCCACCTGGACGCGGATGCCTCGGCCGCCCGCGGATTCGGCGCGCTGGTGGCGCCGCCGACCTTTCCCACCATGGTGTGGATGCGGGCCGAGGAGGAGACTCTCGCGGCCATGGTGCCGGGCTTCCACAGCGGCCGGATCCTGCACGCCGACCGCACCCTCGACATCGTCCGGCCGCTGCTCGCCGGGGACCGGGTGGGTTGCGATGTGCATTTCGAATCGTTCCGCCACTATCGCGACTACGACATCGTCTCGATGGCGACGACCCTGCGCGATCGGCACGAGCGGATCGTCACCGTCGGCTCCTCGACGCTGCTCGTGCACACCCAGCGGACGGCCCGCGGCGGCGGTCCGGTCGGCCACGAGCGCGGGCTAGAGCTCGTTCCGGCGCGGCGGCGCCCCCGCATTCCCGGACTCGGCGACCACCTCCCGGTCCGGCATCCGGGTCCCGCGACGACCCATTCCCCGCAGCCGGTGCTCGATTTCGCCGAGCTGGCGGTGGGCTCCGAACTTCCGGTCCGGCGGCACCCGCTCGCGCCCGCGGATGTGATGAATCACGCGAGCGTGGTCGGCGCGCCCAGCCGCCACGCCACCGGCGATCGGCCGTCGGGCGGCGTCGTGACACCGGGGATGTTCAGCCTCGGCCTGGCCGCCGGATATCTGTCGTCGTGGGTGGGCGATCCGACCGCCGTGACGAGGTACCGGGTCCAGTACGCGCCCAAGATGCACTATCTGCCGATCGGCTCCGGGGACCGGACCGCGATCGAGTTCCGGGGCCGCATCACCTGGCTGAATCCGCTGCGCCGCACCGCCACGGTCGTCATCGACGCCACGGCCAAGGGCCGCAAGCTGTTCGGCTACGCGACGGCCGAGGTCCGATTCGCCTGAACCCGGCGACCGTACCCGGCCGCCGGGGCCGACGGCTCAGCCGAGCAGTCCGGCCAGCGCCCGGGCGCTGGCGGGCTTGCGGAGCTTGGCCATGCTCTTCGCCTCGATCTGGCGGATGCGCTCGCGCGAGACCCCCAGCATGCGCCCGACCTGCTCCAGCGTCCGCGGTTCGGTCCCGTCCAGGCCGTACCGCAGCACGAGTACCTGCGCCTCGCGCTCGGCCAGGGTGGCCAGCACCGCACCGAGCTGGGTGCGGATGGAGGCGTCGGCGACCGTCGTCGACGGGTCCGGCCCCTGGTCCGCGATGAGCGCGCCGAGCTCCGTGTCGTCGTCACCGACCTGCAGGTGGAGCGAGATCGGATCGCGCGCATGGCCGAGCACCTCGCGCACCTTCTCGGCCGGCAGCTCCAGCTCCGTAGCCAATTCCTCCGGGGTGGCCTCGCGGCCGAGCCGCTGGCCGAGCGTCCGCTGCGCCCGGGTGATCCGGTGCAGGATCTCGGCGACGTGTGCCGGGATGCGGATGGCGCGGCTCTTGTCGTCGATCGCCCGGCCGACGGCCTGCTTGATCCACCAGGTGGCATAGGTGGAGAACTTCAGCCCGCGCTGATGGTCGAACTTCTCCACCGCGCGAATCAGGCCGAGCGTGCCCTCCTGAACCAGGTCCAGCAGCGACATGCCGGGCGGTGCCGGGTACCGCTTGGCGATCGACACCACCAGCCGCAGGTTGGCCTCGATCATATGGTCCTTCGCGGCCCGCCCGGCACGCACGGCTCGGGTGAGCTCCCGTCGCTCGGCCGTGCCGAGTTCCGTTGCACCGGTGCCGATTTCGGACAGCCGCTGTTCGGCGCGCAGGCCCGCGGCCATGCGCTCGCCCAGCTCGTACTCCTGATCGGCGGTGAGCAGGGCGGTGCGGCCGATGCGGTGCAGGTAGTCCCGGATCGGGTCGGCGCTGACGGTGGCCGGTCGGGCGGCGGCGGTAGGAAAGGTCACGAAGGCCTCCGATTTCGAGTGCGCGGCGGGCTGATGCACGGCTGGGTGAAGTCAACGTTCCGGGCGGACCTGTGATTCCTCCGTCCTCCCGGCGTGTGGCCGGGACCCCATCGGTGGATTCCGGCCACACGGCTGCGGGGTGTGGTGGAGGACGTGCGGTTCGACGGGCGCCCGGGGTCCGTCAGCGGCGGCCGGGGATGCGCAGCGGGCGGTGAATCGGCGTGCGATCGATTCTACCTGCGTGGATCTCCTTGCGCCGGGACATGTTCCGGACCGGTCGGCCGTGTGATCCGCGTGGGCCGATCGTGAATTGCGTGGTGAGGTTGCGCGTGGTGGTGAATTCGGCCATCGGGGCTGCTCCCGTTCGGTTGATGCCAGTGGTGCTCTGGGTTGCGGCGGTCCGGCCGTGGGTACTGCGCAGGATCGGCTCCTTCGTGAGTTGTCGCCACCGTCTCGGTGACGAACACAAACTTAGAATGGACCCAAAAATATGTCAAGAACTTTTTTTGGACAGACCTATGTATGGTGAGGGGTATGAGCGCACAGACCGCCCAGCAGCCGGGCCTGCGAGCCCGGAAGAAGCAACAGACCAGGGAGAACATCTCGCACCAGGCCACCCGGCTGTTCCTGGAGCGCGGGTTCGACGCCGTGACGATCGCCGACGTGGCCGCCGCCGCCGACGTCGCGAAGATGACGGTGACCAACTACTTCCCCCGCAAGGAGGACCTCGCCCTCGACCTGGCCGAGGAGTATGTCTCGGGATTGGCGCGCACCGTGCGCGACCGGGCCGTGGGTGAGTCGGCGCTGGCCGCGCTGCACCGCGCCTACCGCGCCGGGGTCGCCGAGCGCGATCCGCTGATCGGTTTCTCCGGCCCCGAATTCGCCCGGATCATCGAAGGAAGCCAGGCGCTGACGGCCCGGCTGCGTGAGTTTCACGACGAGCGGGAGCGGGCGCTCGCGGGGGCGCTGGCGGAGGCCACCGGTGTGTCGGCCACCGATCTGACCGCGCGGGTGGCGGCCGCCCAGCTGGCGGGCGTACACCGGGTGCTGTTCGAAGAGACCTTCGCCCGCACCGTGGCGGGGGAGTCGAACGACGAGATCGCCGAAGTGGTTGCCGCCCAGCTGGATACGGCGTTCGAGCTGCTGGAGCCATCGTTGGGCGACTACGCGGTGCGCGCGGCATGATCTGATACGTTGTTCCGGCGCCGGGAGCGCCTGGGCGCGTTCAGAATTCGTGCATGCGCAGCCAGTCGAGGAATCGGTCCAGCCAGGTGTCGCAGGGGAGTCCGCGCGGGCCCTCCGCGAAACCGTGGCCGCCGCGCTCGTAGACGTGCATCTCGACCGGACGGCCCGCCGCTAGCCAGTTCCGGTGCAGCGCAAGGTTTCCCTCCAGCACGCCGTCGCCCTCGTCGTCGGCCGCGAGGCAGAGGAACAGCGGGGGCGCGTCGTCGGGGACGCGGTATTCGTGCCAGGTGGCGGGATAGATCGGGGCCGCGAAGTCGGGGCGGCTCCGGGGGTCGTAGCCGGTGGCGGCGGCCAGGGTGACCAGGCCGCCCGCGGAGGTGCCCAGGATGCCGATCCGTTCCGGGTCGAGCCGCCACCGCGCCGCCTGTTCGCGCACTAAGCGCACCGCCTGCGACCCGTCGGCGACCGCCACGTGCGACTGGGCCTCGATATCGGCCATGGTGGCGACCGTGGCCCACTGCCGCAGGAAGTCCTCGTCTCGAACCGGTGTGGGCAGCACCCGGTACCGGAGCACGAAGGCGGTGATCCCCTGTGCGGCCAGCTGTTTCGCTATCACAGTGCCCGTGTCGGTGAGTGTGGCGAAACTGCCTCCGGGGCAAACGATTACGCCGGTTCCGGTGGCTCGGGCGGCAGCGGGCCGGTGTACGACGAGCGCGGGCCGGGTCACGTTGCGGATCATGCCCAGATTGCGCCGGCCCTGGATTTCGGGGACGACCGTGTGCTGCCCGTACGGCGTCGGATCCCGATGGGGCGCAGGGTCTTCGACGGACAGCGGGATGATCTCGTCGTCGAGGGTGGGGTTCATGGCGCTGCTCCTGCCGTGGTCAGTGCTCGTGCACGGTGACGACACCGGCGTCGCCGTCCACGGTGATCTGCTGTCCGGTCCGCAGTCGTTCGGTCGCCGCGCCGGTGCCGAGGACGGCCGGAATGTGGTACTCGCGGGCCACGATCGAGCTGTGGCTGAGCGCCCCGCCGACATCGGTGACGATGGCCGAGGCGAGCGCGAACAGCGGCGTCCATGCGGGCGTGGTCATCTTGGCGACCAGCACGTCACCCGGTCGCATCCGGTCGAACTCCCCGGGGCCGTGGATGATTCGTGCCGGTCCGGTGGTTCGGCCGGGGCTGCCGGGCGTGCCCGCCAGGGTTTCGGCATCGGACTGTCCGTCACTGCTCCTGGTGAACTCGATGCCCAGGATCTTGTTGCCGCCCTTGACCGGAAGGGTGTGCGGTGCCGCCATGGCGCGCTGCGCCTTCCAGACGGCGCGCCGCTCGGCGACGGCCTCGCGCGAATCCGCCGGTGCCAGACCGGCATCCGATGCCGATGCGGCCGCGGCCAGCTCGTCGAGGTGCAACCAGTACACATCGGCGGGGTCGGCGATCGTCTCGGCGTCGGCGAGCCTCCGGCCGATCTCGGCGAGCAGTCGCCGCACCGCCGGCCAGCCCAGACCGATATCGGCGAGGGCATTCTCGCGCAGCGGCGCCGCCGACTGTGCCCAGCCCAGCAGCCGCAGCGCCAGCGATCGCCGCATGCCCGGCCGCTTGTGTTCGAGGGTGCGCACCGCCTCCGCGCGGGCCTTGCTCGCGGTGCGCTGGCGCGCATGGGGATCCGGAGCGTCCTCGGACAGGAAGTAGATCAGCGTCTGCAGCTGGGTGGCCGGATCGTCGGCGGGTAGCGCCTTGGCGAAGTCGAGGTCGTAGACCATATCCCCGTACTCGGCCAGATGCGTGCGGAACCGCTCGCGAAACCGGTTCCACGCGGCGTCGCTCGATCGGCCCTCCGTGAGCAGATGCGTCCGCTCGGCGGGGGACAGGTTCGTTATCCGCTCGGCCAGGCCCGGCTGTGCGCGGGCCCAGCGGGCGAGGTCGTACAGCGACTTCTCGGCCCGGATCGGTTTACTGTCGAAGCCCAGCAGGAATGCCGTCGCGGGCGGATCGTCGGCCCGCCGGAGCGTGCCGTAGGCCTTGGTGAACATCGACTCGCTCATATAGGCCGCGGGCAGCGCCCCGCCCTGGATGGTCAGGTAGTACTCGGCCGCCTGGTCCACGATCTCGCGCACCCCGGTCAGCAGCCGTTCGGCCGGTTCGGCATCGAGCGCGAGCGTCCGCCACCGAGCGGCGGTGGCGTCGTAGGTGTCTCGCGTCTCCCGCCATCGCTGCGGGGCCGTGCGCAGATACCGCGGCAGCGTGGTCGCCAGAAATTTGGGCTGCGCCAGGGTCATTCGCAGCAGCAGCGCGCCGGTGTAGTCGACGTTGTAGTAGCCGTAGCCGTTGATGACGGCCAGCGGTTCGTCGAAATACGGCAGCCCGATCTCGCGATAGTGCGCGAGTGTCGCCCGCTCCCAGGCCGGAATGCCGAGCGTGGCGAACAAAGGTGACAGCGGGTCGGGCAGCAGCTCCATCACGCTGCCGCGGACGTACTTTCCGTGCGGGTCCGGCAGATCCCAGCTCAGGTCGGGCGCGGGATCGGGGAGCGCGGTGATCGGTCGGGCCTGCACGATGTACAGCCGCCGGTCGTGCAGCGCCCATTCGATATCCATCGGCCCGTCGTAGAACTCCTCGATGCGCACGGCGATTCGGGCCAGCTCGGCCGCTTCCGACGGTGACAGTGCCGGGCGCTCGCGCCGGTCTGCGGGCACGGGTTCCTCCCGGGTCCCGTCGGCCGTGCGTACCGTCATGACCTGCTTGTCGCTGATGTCCTGCCGCCGGATCTCGTTGTCCGCCTTCGCGACCACGATCGTGTCGGGGGTGACCTGGCCGCTGACGATCGCCTCGCCCAGCCCCCACGCGGCGTTGATCAGGACCTCGTCCCGCGCGCCGGTGAGCGGGTTCGCCGTGAACGCGATCCCGGCCGCGTCCGCGGGTACGAGTTCCTGCACCACCACCGCCAGCGCCACGTCGTCGGAGTCGATGCCCTGGCGCGCGCGGTAACCGATCGCGCGGTCGGTCCACAGCGAGGCCCAGCACCGGGCGACCGCCGCCAGCACGGCGTCGGTGCCGCGGATGTTGAGGTAGGTGTCCTGCTGTCCGGCGAACGACATATCGGGCAGATCCTCGGCGGTGGCCGAGGACCGGACCGCTACCGCCGCCTCGCCGAGGCGCCGATAGGCCGCGTCCACGGCTGCCGCGATGTCGTCCGGAACAGACTGTGCGGCAAAGAGTTCGGCGATCTGCGCGGCGGCCCGCTCCCAGGTTTCGGGCTGGTCGGCCACCGCCTGCGCGGCGATCTCGAGGATTCGCTCGTGCAGGCCGTCGGCGGCGACGAAGCGCCGATACGCGGCGGTGGTCACGTGGAACCCCGGCGGCACCGGCAGTCGTGCCCCGGCCATCCGGGCCAGCGAACTGCCCTTGCCGCCCGCGCATTCCAGGGTGGCCGCGGGATCGGCCAGGTCCAGGGTGTACGAATCATGCTGTGCAACACGATTGTTCATGATTTCCTCGTTCGGAGAGCGCCTGTGTCAGGCGGTGAGGTTGCTGCGGGCCTTCGAAAGTCCCTCCAGCAGAACGGTTTTTCCTGCCTCGAGATCCGCGCCGGCGGATGGGGTGAGACCGAGTTCGAGCAGTTCGGCCAGGGCGCCCACCATGTCGCCGGTCGTCGGCAGCTCCGGGTCGGCGGACAGGTGGCGCTGCTGCGGAAAGGTGTGCCGCAGCGCGGGTGTCAGGGAGTCCAGGATGTAGGCGACCGCACGGGTGTCGATATCGCGCCGGACCGCCCCGGCCTCCTGCATGGTCATCAGAAATTCCCGGGTGCCGAGGTGTTCGACGCGATCGAAGAAGCTGCCCGGCTTGCGGAGGTACTTCCCGAAGGTGGCCTCGTCCCGGGCGACGATGGCCGCCGCCAGCGGCAGCTGCCCGAGCGCGCCCGCCATGGCGCGGTAGACGCTGGCCACGCTGCCGCCCTGCGGATCGGCGAGCAACTGCTCGCTCCAGCGCTCGGCGTAGCGGTCCAGCTCGCGGCGTGCCACCGCCTCCACCAGCTCGTCCTTGGACTTGAAACGCAGGTACACGAGCCCGCGGTGGAGTGCGACCGCGTCGGCCACGTCGCCCATCGTCAGCTTGCTGTAGCCCAGGCGCAGCAGCAGGTCCGCGGCCGCGTCGAGGATGGCCTGTTCGCGTTCGGTCTCGTTGACGACCATGATTTGACCCTTTGACGAATCTGGATAATTTGTCAAAGACGACCGTACGCCCGCCGGGATGTGGCGTCAAGACGTGGTGAATGCCCTGCCGCGCGGGAGATTTCGGGGCATCGGCACGCGAGTACAAGATATTGTCTGAATCATATTGTACGAAACTCGAACTAGATTGTATGGTTCTCGTATGACCGCGACCGGCACGGAGTCGCGGCGCGGAAAGGATCGTCATGCGTATCGTCGTTTTCGGGGCCAACGGACCCACCGGCCGCCTGCTCGTCGCCCAGGCACTGGCGGCCGGACATCAGGTGGCCGCCGTCACTCGTAAGCCGGAAGCATTTCCGCTGCAGCATGATTCGCTGGAGGTGGTCGGTGCCGACGTGCTCGATCCGGCCGCGGTCGACGCCGCGGTCGCGGGCCGCGACGCGGTGCTGTCGGTGCTCGGTGTGCCCTTCGGCAAACAACCGATCACCACCTACTCCGCCGGTGTCGGCAATATCGCGGCCGCGATGGCACGGCACGGTGTGCGTCGGCTGGCCGTGGTCAGTTCCAGTGCCGTCGACCCGCATCCCTATGCCGATGCCGGATTCGTGTTCAACCGGGTGCTGCAGCCGTATGTCACACGGGTGCTGGGCAAAACGCTCTACGACGACATGCGGCGGATGGAGGAGCTGGTGCGCGACAGCGATCTGGACTGGACGATCGTGCGCCCGAGCGGGCTGTACGACCTGCCCGAGGTCACCGACTACACGATCGTGGAGGGACGGGCCGAAGGGCGCTACACCTCCCGCGCCGACCTGGCGGCGTCCATGCTGTCCGTGCTCGCCGACGACCGGTACCTCGGCGCCACCATCGGCGTGATCACCACCGTCGACAACCCAACCATCCTCCAGATCATCCGCCGCGAGGCCTTCGCCGGGAACTAACCCCCCAGCACCGGACTTCCCGCACCCTCTACCCGTTCGCGCACCGCCTTCAGCGCCCTGTAGGGGGTGCGGGAACGCGCAGGGGGTGCGTCGGCAGCGGGGGGATCGCGGCGGGATCGTCGAGGACGGCCTGGCGGGCGAGTTCCAGTGCGCCGGAGAGGATTGCGTCCTCGCCGAGCCGTGCGGCCGTCACCGCGGTGCGTACGGTCGGCACCAGCGCGCGGCGGCCCGCGGTCACCTGCGAGACGGCCGGTTCCAGCCACGGAAGCCAGTGCGCCAGCAGGCCGCCGAGCACGATCTCCTCGGCGTCGAGCAGGCCGGAGATCGACAGCACCGCGGTGCCCACGGCGCGACCGGCCTGCCGCAGGGCCGCCTCAGCTCGCTCGTCGCCCTGCCGCAGCGCGGTATCCAACCGGGCCAAGGCATTTCGCAGGCCGTCCTGCCGGAGCGTGGCGCCGAAACCGGCCGCGGTGACCACGGCCTCCGGGCCCGCGTAGCAGACCAGGCAGCCGCGCGCCCCGCAGGTACAGGCGGGGCCGTCGAGTGCCACCGGTATGTGCCCGGGTTCGCCCGCGATGCCGTGACTGCCGGTGTGAACGCGCCCGTCCAGCACCACGCCGCCGCCGATGCCGGTGCCCGCCTCGATGTACACCATGGCCCGGGGCCTGCCGGGGTGGGCGTAATACTCGGCCAGGGCCGCGGCGTTGGCATCGTTGATCACATCGAGCGGGCAATCCGAATCCGGCAGGCGTTCGGCGATCAGCGCGCCCAGTCGCACCGGCCGGAACCAGCCGAAATCCGTTGCGGCCAAGACGGTTTGTTCCCCGTCCGCACCCACCGGCCCAGCCATGGCGACGGCCGTTCGCACGAGTTTCGCCGCTGCACCAGTCGTGCCTGCGGTGCCTGTCGCGCCCGCCGTGTCCACCGAGTCTGTGGTGCCCGCAGTGCCCGCCGTGCCCGCGGTCTCTGTCGCGCCCGCCATGCCCGTGGTGAGTGCTGTGCCCGCCGAGCCGGTGGCCACCGCCGCACGCCCGATCGAGGCTGCCACCGCCGTCGCCATCTCGGCGGGCTCGCCCGGTGTGCTGTGGTGTTCCGTCGCCTCGCGCCACACGATCGCGCCGCTCAGATCGGCGACCGCCACCCGCAGCAGGTCGAGGCTGATCTGCACGGCCACCACCAGGGCGCGCCCCGGCACCAACCGGATCAGCCGCCGGGGCCGCCCCCGGCCGTCGCCGTGCCGCACGCCGTCCTCGCGGACCAGGCCGCGTGCGGTCAGATCGGTGATCAGCGTGGTGACCGTGGCGTGCGACAGGCTCGTCGCCGCCGCGATCTCGGTGCGCGCGCACGGGCCGTGCGCGGCGATATGCCGCAGCACCAGGCCGAGGTTGCGGCGGCGCACGGCAACCGAGTCGCTGGGCGCGGAATGATCGTCCACAGCATCGAGCGTAGGCTGGTCGTGAATTTTTTCAACCATTGACTTATTTAGTGCCGACCGCGATCCTGCGAGGGATCGCCGTGCGACACGAAACGAGGTTTTGCGATGCCCGCTGCTCCCATCGGACGCCGGACCTTCCTGCTCGGGGCCGGTGCGGTGACCCTTGCCGCCTGCTCGGGCACCTCCGAACAGGATTCGATGCCGGATGTCGTCCGGACGGCCCACGGTCCGGTTCGCGGACAACGCCGCGAGACCGGTGTCGCCTTCCTCGGTATCCCGTTCGCGCGGCCACCGGCCGGGGAGCTGCGATTCGCGGCTCCCGCGCCGCCCGCGCCGTGGACCGACACCCTGGACTGCACCCGATACGGCCCGACCGCGCAGCGCAAGCAGCTCTCGACGGTCACCACCATTCCCGAGCCGTCCATCCCGGGCGACGCGGTGCTGAATCTGAACGTCTTCACCCCCGACCCGTCGCCCGACGCGAAACTGCCCGTGCTGGTGTGGATTCACGGCGGCGGCTTCGTCGCGGGATCCCCGGCCAGCCCCTGGTACGACGGCGCCGCGTTCAACCGCGACGGTGTGGTGCTGGTGTCGGTCGGCTACCGGCTCGGTATCGAGGGCTTCCTGCAGATCGACGGCGCACCCGACAACCGGGCCGTGCTGGACTGGATCGCCGCGCTGCGGTGGGTGCGTGACAATATCGCGAGCTTCGGCGGGGATCCGGAGAAGGTCACGGTCGCGGGCCAGTCCGCCGGCGGTGGCGCGGTCTGGGCCCTGATGGCGGCGCCGGCCGCGCGCGACCTGTTCCGCGCCGGAATCTGCGTGTCCGGTGCCGTGACCCAGCCGAACGACCGCGCCACGGCCGCGGCGGCCGCGGAATCGTTCACCCGGATCACCGGCGTGCCCGCCACCGCCGCCGCGTTGCGCGACATGTCGGGTGATCAGCTGCAACAGCTGCAGGACAAGCTGTCTCCGCCGGGTCCGGGCGGTGCGAACCCCGCGACCCTGCAGCTGGCGCCCTTCGCCGACGGCACCCTGATCCCGGAGCCGACCCCGGCACTGCTGGCCTCCGGCGCGACCGCCGACATCCCGCTGCTGATCGGGTTCACCCGGCACGAGTTCAACATGGCCGCCGCCGCACAGCACATCTCGGATGCCGAGGCGCCCGCCGCGCTGGCGGCGATGGGCGTGGATTCCGCGACCCTCGACGCCTACCGGGTCGCCTATCCCGGCGTCGGTGCGAGCGAACTGCTCGGCCAGATCATGAGCGACATGATCATTCGCGGACCCTCCTACCGGGTGGCCGAGGACCACGCCCGCCGCGGCCGTCCCACCTGGTTGTACGAATTCACCTGGACCTCGACGGCCCCCGACTATCGCGGCACGGCCGCACACTGCCTGGACCTGCCGTTCGCCTTCGATCTGCTGCACGCGCAGGGCGTCACCGCGGCGGAGGGCGACGCACCCCCGCAGCCCCTGGCCGACGCCATGCACGCCGCCTGGGTGTCCTTCGTCCGCGACGGCGACCCGGGCCGCGGCTGGCCCCGCTACACCCCCGACACCCGCGAAACCATGATCTGGGCAGCGCAATCCCATACGGCGGCAGATCCTTTCGCCGCCCAGCGCGCCGTCTGGCTGCGCTGAGCGGCCCTGCGCGATTGCCGGATCGCGCCCCGAACAGATTGCTGCGGTGCTGCCCGCAGGTGATCCGGTGGCGGCGATTCGTCCGTGGCCGAGCGGCTCGATCGGGTCCGCAAGTCTTCGGTTGGAGCGCGCCGCGGCTCTCGACTGGTGGGCCCGGCGGCTCTCGACTGGTGGACCCGGCGGCTCTCGTCTGATGCACCCTTCGGCTCTCGTCGTCCCGGCACGCCTTTGGCCGGGATCTCGGTTGCTCCGGGGAGTCCCGCCCGGCAATGATGCGTGAGATATGTGTGATCTACCGGGGTGGCGTTGATGGGGTCGGGTGTGGCGCGGCTGCGCGGGCGGGAGCGGGAGCAGTCGGCGATCGATGCGCTGCTGGACGGCGCCCGAGGAGGCACGAGCGGCGCGCTGGTGTTGCGCGGGGAGCCCGGGATCGGTAAGACCGCCCTGCTGGAGTACGCGGCCGCGGCGGCGGGGGAACTGCGGCCGTTGCGCGGCACGGGAATCGAGGTCGAGGCGGAATTGCCGTTCGCGGGGCTGCAACTCCTGCTGCGGCCCGCGCTCGCGGATCTCGGCGCACTGGCCGAACCGCAGCGCGCGGCACTGGCGTCGGCCCTGGGCCTCGAGGCCGGTTCCGGGAACGATCCGATGCTGGTCGGCCTGGCGACGCTGTCGCTGCTGACCGAATACGCGGGGGACACGGGCGCGCTACTGCTGGTCGACGACGCGCAGTGGCTGGATCGGGCATCGCGGGACGCGCTGCTGTTCGCCGCTCGGCGACTGCACGCCGAGGGCGTGGCCATGCTGTTCGCCGCGCGCGACGGCGAGGGCGCCTTCCCGGTCGCGGGATTGTCCGAACATCGGCTCGCGGGATTGTCGCCCGAGGCGTCCGCGGCGCTGCTGGACGAGCACGATCTCACCCCGGCGCTGCGCTATCGCCTGCTGGCCGAGGCGCACGGCAACCCGCTCGCACTGCGCGAATTGCCGGTCGCGCTGGCCGCCGAACGCTCCGCCGACTTCCGTACGGGTGCCCTGCCGCTCACCGATCGACTGCGGCTGGCCTTCTACGGTCAGGTCGGCCGACTGCCCGAGCCGACCCAGCGGCTGCTGGCGATCGTCGCGGCGGACGAGACCGGTGCGCTGGATGTGCTGGT
Organism: Nocardia mexicana NBRC 108244; assembly: GCF_001613165.1. Classification (GTDB taxonomy): domain Bacteria; phylum Actinomycetota; class Actinomycetes; order Mycobacteriales; family Mycobacteriaceae; genus Nocardia; species Nocardia mexicana. The sequence goes on along the minus strand of NZ_BDBV01000001.1, from coordinate 164,486 downwards.
GCGCGCGGCCGCGGTCATGGACGCCGGGATCGACGACCTGGCTCCGGCCGAGGCGGCCGGACTACTGCAGCGGGACGAAAGCGCCGATACCGCAGTCGTTTTCCGGCATCCACTGATCCGCGCGGTCGTCGTGCAGCGAGCCCCGCTGGGCCAGCGACTGGCGGTACACCGCGCGCTCGCGGATGCGCTCGAGGCCCCCGAACACGCCGATCGTCGCGCCTGGCACCTGGCCGCGGCGGCCACCGGCCCCGACGAGGAGGTCGCGGCCGCCCTGGAGGACACCGCGGCGCGGGCTCGTGAGCGCGGCGGGCACGAAGCGGCGGCCGCCGCCTACGAACGGGCCGCCCGGCTCAGCGTCGGCACCGAAGCGCGGGTCCGCCGTGAGGCATCGGGTGCCGAATCGGCCTTGGAGGCGGGCGATCTGACGCGCGCCGGTGTGCTGGCGCGGCGCGCCGCGAGCCGCGACGTCGGAGAAGATCTGCGCGCCAGGCTCACCCAGGTGCAGGCGATATCGAAGTTCTGGCACGGCGAGTTCCCCGACGCGCACCGCCTGCTGGTCGAGGCCGCCGCCCGGGATATCGGGCCGGAGCAGGCGGCGGGAATGCTGCTGCAGGCGATCCACACCGGCTGGTATCTGGGCGAAGGTCCGCTGTCGGAGGTTCTGGAACGGCTTGCGGCCCTGCCTCTTCCGGATCACGACCCGATCGCACCCGCCGCGCGTTTCGTGGGACGACTGCTGGACCGGGGGCCGGGCCCGGAACCCGGGGCGTTGGCCCGCACGCTCGCGGAAATCCATGAGCGGGGCCGGATTTCGGACCAGCTGCGCCTCATACTGTGCGGGGTGGCGCTGGCGCGCGGCCAGGACGGCGACGCCGACGCGCTCGCCACCGGCCTGATCGCCGCGCACCGCGACGCGGGCGCGGCCGGTCGGTTGCCGACGGCGCTGTTCTTCGCCGCGGAGGTCGCCGTGTTCACCGGCCGTCTCCGCGCCGCGCGCGGCCTCGCGCTGGAGGGCCGGGAGCTGGCTCGCGATACCGGCCAGCAGCAGTGGGTGCGCCAGCTCAGCAGCGTGCTGGCACATCTGGACGCGCTGGCCGGGGCCGAGGACGAGTGCCGGGCGTCCGCGGACACCGGTCTGGCCGGGGATACGCCGGGCTCGATCGCACCCGGTGCACCGTGGGCGCACTGGTCGCTGGGCTTGCTCGAGCTCGGCGCGGGACGGGCGGAGGCGGCGCTGTCGAGATTCGAGCGGCTCACCAGGGAACCGTTGAGCCATCACATCTGTGCCACTCGATCGGTGCCGGATCTGGTGGAGGCGGCGGTCCGGGTCGGGGCGCCGGAGCGGGCCGCCGAGGCCTTCGCGCGTTTCGAGCAGTGGGCGGAATCGGTGCGGCAACCCTGGGCCGACGCGCTGGTCCTGCGCTGCCGCGCGCTGCTCGACGGCGGCACCCACGCCGAACGGCTGTACACCGATGCGCTGCGGGTACACGACCGAGACGGCCGTCCGGTCGAATATGCGCGCACCGCACTGCTTTTCGGCGAATGGCTGCGCCGCGGTCGCCGCAAGGCCGAGGCGCGCACCCGGCTCGACGACGCGCTGGAAATCCTCGACAGGGTCGGCATGCGGCCCTGGGCCGACCGTGCGCGCGCCGAATTGACGGCCACCGGCGCCACCGAGAACAGCCCACGCGCACAACACCGTTCGGCGACCGTCCTCACCCCGCAGGAACTCCAGATCGTCCGGCTGGCCGCCCGGGGCCTGTCGAACCGGGACATCGCCGCCCAGCTGTTCCTCAGCCACCGCACGGTCGGCTACCACCTCTACAAGGCCTACCCGAAACTCGGCGTGACCTCCCGGGGCGAACTGAAAGGTATTGCCGCCGAATTGGATTGATGAACGCCACCGGGAACTCGGAGATTCGCTTCTCGTCGCTCGCCACTGCTCGGTGATGATCCCCGTTCTATCCCTGTGCCGCGCGCAGTTCCGCGGCCTGCGCGGCGGAGTCGTGTTCGGGGCCGCAGCCGTCCACGATGATCAGGTCGCCGTCGAGGTGATCGGTGCGCAGCGGCTTGATCGCGCGGTAGGCGGGGGAGTCGTAGAAGTCGCGGGCGTGGTCCATGGAGGGGAACTCGATCATCACCAGGCTGCCCGGCCAGCTGCCCTCCTTGATCTCGAGGGTGTCGCCGTGCACGAGGAACCGGCCGCCGAACGGGTCCAGCGTCGACTGGATCTTCTCCCGGTATTCCAGCACCTGCTCGGGGATCGCGCCGACCGGGTCGAGCAGGTGGGCAATCATGTACGCGGGCATGTCTTCTCCTTCGGGTTGGGGCGGGATCCTCACGGGATCCCGCCCGGGTCGAGTGGCTCAGGCGCCGGCCGGCACCTTGTCGAGGAAACCCAGCACCTGGGTGATCCGGCCCTCCGCGACGACCGCGACGTCGAACCCGACGACCAGCGGCTCGGCGCCCGGACGGCCGAGGTGCCAGGTGAAGCGGGCGATGTGGTGGTGGGCGTCGACTGCGCTGCCGAGGCTGAACTCCAGCCCCTCGAACTGTCCCTGCACCGCGGCGATGGCGGCGTCGAGTCCGTCCCGGCCGCGCACCGAAACCATCGGGTCGGTGTATTCCGCGTCCTCGGCGAACACCTCGGCGAGGCGGGCCGCCCGGGCCGCGGGATCGGTCTCGTTCCACACCGCGAGGTAGCGCTCCACCAGCTCGTTCGTGTCACTCATGATCTTGTCTCCGTTCGTTGTCGTCTTGCTGACCACAAAGTTATGGCGGTCCGGACGCGGCGGAATCTGTCGCGCTTAAGTACTGACGACCGGTCATCGGGACGCGGGGTCGCCGATCTCATATCGACGTCCTTCGAAATGTCGGTAGCGAGTCGGTATCCTGATCCCATGGCGGACACTGTTGCCGCACCCGATCCCGATCTGGTGCGCGCACTGCGGGCATTGGCGAATCCGATTCGGCTGCAACTGCTGTCGTGGTTGCGGGAGCCGGAGCGGCACTTCCCGATGGAGCGGGCGATCGCCGACCCGAACGAGGTCGGCATCTGCGTGAGTCATATCCAGGAGAAGGTCGGTCTCGCGCAGTCCACCGTCTCGGCGTATATGGCCGAGCTCGAGCGTGCGGGCCTGGTCCGGTCGACGCGGGTGGGCAAGTGGACCCACTACAAGCGCGACGAGCAGCGCATCGCCGAGCTCGTCGGCGAACTCGGACAGACTCTCTGAGCCCGCGCGAGGTCGACCGCATTCCCACCCGCCGGGAACATATCGGAATTATTCGATGTTGCGAGGTATCGTTAATACCCGATATGACGATGTGTCACGAGTGAGTGACCGGTACGAGGAGATCTGCCATGGGCGCCGTCGACGAACGGGATCTGGGAACGTTCGGCATCTACACCTTCGACTTCGAACATCTGCCCGCCGCCGGTCTGCGGGAATCCGTCCACGAACTCGAGGAGCAGGGCTGGCGGGCGTTCTGGTTCCCGGAAGTCGGTGGGCGCGAGGCGCTTTCGCATGCCGGTTATCTGTTGTCGGTCACCGACCGGATCGCCGTGGTCAATGCCATCGCGCAGCTCGCCCCGCGCCAGCCGAACGCGACCCACGGCGCCGCTCGGCTGCTGGCCGACGCCTACCCCGACCGGCACGTGCTCGGCCTGGGGGTCGGGCAGGGCCTGCCGGGAGTCACGCCCCTGGCCGCCATGAACGGCTACCTGGACGAACTCGACGCGCTGGCCGAGGCGGACAACGCCCCGATTCGTCGCATCCTGGCCGCGTACGGACCCAAGATGCTCGGGCTGGCCCGCGACCGCGCGGCCGGTGCGCACACGTACCACGTGAACGTCGAACACACCGCGCAGGCGCGAGATATTTTGGGCCCCAATGCTTTCCTGGGAGTCGAACACGCGGTGCTGTTCGAGACGAATCCGGACCGTGCCCGCGAGATCGCGCGCGCCCACCTGGTCCCGTACCTGAGCACGCCGTACAACCTGGCCAAGTTCCACCGGCTGGGCTACTCGGAGGCCGAGACCTCCGGCGGCGGCAGCGACCGCCTCATCGACGACCTCGTATTCTGGGGCGAGCCGGACAGCGTCGCCGACCGCCTGCGCGCCCATGTCGAGGCGGGCGCCGACCACGTCGCCGTGCAGGTGATCGGCATCGAGCCGGGACAGTCGGCGGTACCGCAGTGGCGCACGCTCGCGGAAACGCTTCTCCCGTAAGGGATCAGCGACCGGGTGGATCCGCCGGTGCTCACCGTCGGCAGTGCTTGTCCGACCGGTGATCACGTCGCTCAGGACGGCTGGCTACCCGAATCGTCCTCGGGCTTCTCGGGATCCGCAGGCTTCTCCGGATCGGTGCCCTCGTCCTTGCCCCTACCCTTTTCGCGCTCGCGGGCCTCGAACTCGGCCAGCTGGGCGATCGGATCGTCGAAAGCGCCGGTGCCGCCGCCGATTACACCGTCGATGAAGCCCGCCGGGTTGTCCAGATCCTCGGAGTTGGGCAGCAGGTCCGGATGAGCCCAGACGGCGTCGCGGGCCTCGATTCCGGCATCGGCGGTCAGGCGCTGCCACAGCGCCGCGGCCTCGCGCAGCTTGCGGGGACGCAGCTCCAGGCCGACCAGCGTGGCGAAGGTCTGCTCGGCGGGGCCGCCGGTGGCGCGGCGGCGGCGCAGGGTCTCGGCCAGGGCGCCCGCGCCGGGCAGCCGGTCGCCGACGGCCTCGGACACCACGACCTGCACCCAGCCCTCGATCAGGGCGAGCAGGGTCTCCAGCCGCTCCAGCGCGGCCTTCTGCTCGGGCGTGGTCTGCGGCTCGAAGGTGCCCTGGGAGAGCAGCTCCTCCAGCTTCGACGGATCGGTCAGCGACATCGGATCGATGTTCTGCGCGGCCTGTTCGATCGCCGAGAAGTCCATCCGGATCCCGCGCGCGTAATCCTCCACCGCGCCCAGCACCTGCTGGCGCAGCCACGGCACGTGCCCGAACAGCCGCTGGTGGGCGGCCTCGCGGGCGGCCAGGTAGACCAGGATCTCGCTCTCGGGCCGCTCCAGGCCCTCGCTGAATTCGGTGACGGCCGCGGGCAGCAGCGCCGCGGTGCCCTGCGGACCCAGCGGCAGGCCGATATCGGTGGAGGTCAGCACCTCCTTCGCCAGCTGGCCCAGGGCCTGGCCGAGCTGCGAACCGAAGGCCATGCCGCCCATCTGGCCCAGCATGCCGATCATCGGCGCGGCGAACTCCTTCGCCTCCTCGGGCAGCGTCGAGGTCCACATGCCCGACACCTGCTGGGCCACCGGATCGCACAGGCGGCGCCAGGTCGGCAGCGTCTCCTCGATCCAGTCGTTGGGGGTCCACGCCACCGTCTTGGTCGCACCGGCGGGCAGCGTGGTGGCGGCGTCGAGCCACAGCTCGGCCAGGTGCGCCGCGTCGGCGACCGCGCGCTGGGTGCCCGGCGTCACCGGCTCCACGCTCGATCCGAGCTGCTGGCGGGCCAGCCGCTTGGCAACGTCGTAGTTCACCGGGCCCGACTGCGCGCCCGGCTGGCCGATGTTGGAGAACATCTGCCCCAGCGAGGTCAGCATCTGCCCGAGCTGCGACGGGTCGAAGCCGCCCGCACCCGAACCACCCATCGGGAAGCCGAAGGGGTTGTTCGCGCCGGAACCGGACTCACCCTCCCGCTTATCGCGGTCGGGATCGTCATCGCGGTTCGAAAATCCGAATGGCACGTCGCTCATATCCCTAACGTTACGCGGGTGGCTACCGGCGAGCCGCTACTGTGGGCCGCGTGAATCGTCGGATCCTCACGCTGCTGGCCGCCCTCATCCCCGTCCTCGTACTCGGTGTCGTAGGCAGTGCCGTCACGGTGCCGTTCGTGGCGCTCGGCCCCGGTCCCACCTTCAATACGCTGGGTGATGTCGAGGGCAAACAGGTCGTCGACGTGGAGGGTGCGCCGGTCGATCCGACATCGGGCAACCTCAATATGACAACGGTTTCCGTTCGCGACGGGCTGAATATTTTCGAGGCGTTCGTGCTGTGGGCCGACGGCCGCTACGGCCTGGTGCCGCGCGCGGAGGTGTACCCGCCCGGCATCCCGCGTGATCAGATCGACAAATCCAACGAGCAGGATTTCAAGGACTCCGAGGACAGCGCGGAACTGGCGGCGCTGCACTACCTGAAGTATCCGACGCAGGTGCAGGTGCGCACGGTCGCCGAGGACGGCCCGGCCAACGGGGTGCTGCACAAGGGCGACGTGCTGGTGAGCGTGGACGGCAAGCCCGCCACCTCCTCCAAGGATGTGGTGGAGACGGTGCGGGGCATCAAGCCCGACACGGTGGTGCCGATCGTGGTGCGCCGCGACGGCGGCGAGCAGACCGTCGAGGTGAAGGTCGGGGCGCGGCCGGACGACAAGTCCAAGGGCTATCTCGGCGTGACACCGGAGGAGGTGCCGCAGGGCCCGCTCGACGTCACCTTCAATCTGGCCGATATCGGCGGGCCGTCGGCGGGCCTGATGTTCAGCCTGGCGATGATCGACAAGATGACCCCCGGGCAGTTGAACGGCGGCAAGTTCATCGCGGGCACCGGCACCATCGATCCGGACGGCAAGGTCGGCCCGATCGGCGGCATCCAGTACAAGATGATCGCGGCCCGCGAGGCGGGCGCCGAAACGTTCCTGGTCCCCGCCGACAACTGCAACGAGGCCCGCCAGCGCATCCCCGACGGCCTGAACCTGGTGAAGGTCGACACCCTCGACACCGCGGTGAAGTCCCTCGGCGACATCACCGCAGGACGGGAAGCTCCGAGTTGCGGCTGACCCCCGGCCAAAAGCATGCCGGGGATAAGGGCGGAGCGCGAGGGTGGGGGATGAAGGGGAGCGCGAGGAGTGGGGGATGAGGGCGGAGCGTCAGGGGCGGGGGGAAAGAGCGGAGCGCGAGAAGCGGGGGATGAGGGCGGAGCGCGAGGAGCGGGGGATGAGGGCGGAGCGTGAGGAGCGGGGGATGAAGGGCGGAGCGCGGGGGCGGCGGCGATGACGGTGGAGCGGGGGCCGGAGTAGCCCGACTGGCTATCGACGTCCGCCGCGTGGGCGTGTTAGGGCTGGGTGATGACCGAGATTCCGGCAGGACCCACACCGCAGCGGGCGATCGGCGTGCTCGCCTCGTTCGATTTCACCAAGGACCGCGAGCTGTGGCGTTGGGCGCCCGACGACGTCACGCTGTATCTCTCGCGGACCGACCCGGCGCCGAGCTGGGAGGGGCTGGCACTGGTCAGCGCCTTGAACAAGCCGCAGGTGCTGGAGCGCGCGACCCGTGAGCTGTGCACCCTGCGGTCCGAGGCGGTGGTCTATCTGTGCACGGCCTGCAGTTTCGTCGGCGGCGTCGGCGGTGAGCGGGCGCTGCGCCAGGCGATGCTGGATTACGGTGCGCCACAGGCACTCACGACCTCCGGCGCGGTGGTGGACGCGCTGCGCGCGGTGGGCGCCGAGCGGGTCGCCGTCGCGCATCCCTATATCGAGTCGGTCGGGAAGCGATTGCACGACTACCTCACCGAGTCCGGCTTCACGGTGACGTCCAGCATCGGCCTGGGCCTGCAACCCGCGGAGATCCCCGCCGTGCCCTACGACGAGGTCTGCAAACTCGTCCGGGAGAGCGACCACCCCGACGCCGACGCCGTCTTCGTCAGCTGCAGCTCCCTGCCCACCTACGACGTGATCGCCCCGCTGGAAAGGGAATTGGGCAAGCCCGTCATCACCGCCAACCAGGCCACGATCTGGGGCGTCCTCCGCGCCGCGGGCCTGTCCGCCGTCGGCCCCGGCCAGCAACTGCTCACGGCCTGAGGCGGATACCGACAAGTCCCGCACCACGTATTGATTCCCGCACGCGCTGTAGCGCCTGGAAGGGGGTGCGTGAACATGCGCGGGGTGCGGCGTTGGTTGGTGCTAGTCCGGTTCGTTCTCGAGGGTGTGGCGGAGGGCCTCGACGAGATTGGGGGCGAGGTTGGGGGCGGTGCGGAGGTCGAGGTCGCCGAAGGGGTCGTCCTCGTCGTCGGCGGGGCGGACCTGCAGCAGGCACAGCGACACCCCGTCGCGCAGCACGCCGGCGAACAGTCGCGCGTCGCGGCGTCCGGGGTGGGTGACGGCGGCGTTGCGCGCGGCCTGGTCGGCGGCGTCGCGGTCGGCGAGCAGCGGGGCGATGGCGTCGTCGAGGGTCTGCTCGGCCTCCGGCGGCAGCACCACGATCTGCTGTACCAGGACGCAACCGGCCACCGACGGCGGCCAGCTGGTGGTGGCGAGGAATTCGTCGAGGGCCATGGCGTCGCTGCGCAGGTCGTCGGGAAGCGGTTCCTGCGCAATGGGAGTCAGCTCCGCACCGTCGGCGAGCTGATCCTCGAGCGTCGGCTCGGCCGCCACCAGATCCACCGTCGGCACCAGTGCGAACAGCTGCGGCGGCCGATCCCACCCCTCGCCGTCGGCGTACTCGGCCACCTCACGGATGCAGCGATACAGGGCGGTGGAGGGGTTCGCGAGGGTCACGCGCGCAGAGTCTAGGTGTTCGCCCAGGGCGAGATGCGACCCGCACCGGAGCCATCGCGATCCATTCCGATCCGTTTTACGTAGAGTGGGGCGCGAGAGACGGTCCCGCAGGGACCTCTGCATCATCGGACTGCGGTGCGCCGGCCGGGAAGTCGCGCGCCGCCGGACCTGGGAGAGTGGCTCGTGGGCATGCGCCCCCCGACAGGCTTACCTTCGCTGTCCCGACGCAGCCGAGTGCTGCTGGTGACGGCCCTCGTGCTGGCTGCGCTGCTGCTGGTCGGGCCGCGCCTGGTCGACGCCTATACCAATTGGCTGTGGTTCGGCGAACTCGGATTCAAGCGCGTGTACACCACCGTGCTGGTGACCCGAGTCCTGCTGTTCCTCGTGGTCGCGGTGGCGGTCGGCCTGCTGATCTGGCTGGCGCTCCTGGCGGCCTACCGCACCCGGCCGGTGTTCGTGCCGGTCGCGGGGCCCAACGATCCGATCGCGCGCTATCGCACCACCGTGATGGGGCGGCTGCGGCTGTTCGGCGTCGGCATCCCGGTCCTCGTGGGCCTGCTGTCGGGCCTGGTGGCGCAGTCGAGCTGGGTCACCGTGCAGATGTTCATGCACGGCGGCGCGTTCAATATCAAGGATCCGCAGTTCGGCCTGGACGTCGGCTTCTACGCCTTCGATCTGCCGTTCTACAAGATGCTGCTGAACTGGCTGTTCGTCGCCGCGGTGATCGCCTTCTTCGCGAATCTGGTGACGCACTACGTCTTCGGCGGCCTGCGGCTGTCCGGCCGGGAGGGCGCCCTGACACGCCCGGCCCGAATCCAGCTCGCGGTGATCGCCGGAACCTTCGTGCTGCTCAAGGCGATCGCGTACTGGTTCGACCGGTACTCGATGCTGTCGAGCACCCGTAAGGAGCCCACCTTCACCGGCGGTTCCTACACCGATATCAACGCCGTGCTGCCGGCCAAGCTGATCCTGATGTCGATCGCGATCATCTGCGCGATCGCCTTCTTCACCGGAATCGTGTTGAAGGACCTGCGCGTTCCGGCGATGGCGGCGGCGCTGCTGGTGCTGTCGTCGATCCTGATCGGCGCCGTGTGGCCGCTGATCGTGGAGCAGTTCGAGGTGCGCCCGAACGCCGCCACCAAGGAATCGGCATACATCGAGCGCAATATCGCCGCCACCCGGCAGGCCTACGGGATCACCGACGACAAGGTCCAATACGTCGACTACAAGGGCACTTCGACCAAGGACCCGGTCAGTATTCCCTCCGACCAGCAGACCATAAAGAACATCCGCCTGCTGGACCCGAACCTGTTGACGCAGACCTTCATTCAGCGCCAGCAGCTGCAGAACTTCTACGGCTTCTCGGATCCGCTGGACATCGACCGCTACAACATCAACGGCGAGATCCAGGACTACATCGTGGGCGCGCGCGAGCTGGTGCCGCAGAACCTGTCCGGCAACCAGACCGACTGGATCAACAAGCACACCGTGTACACCCACGGCAACGGCTTCGTCGCGTCCCCGGCCAACCGCGTCAACGTCGCCCCGCCGAAGGAGACCCAGCAGGCCGCGACCGGTTCCGCCGCCGGATCCAATACCGGCGGCTACGGCTACCCGGTGTTCAACGTCGGCGATCAGTCGACGGTCAGCGACCTGTTCACGCCGCCGAACAAGGAGGCGATCCCGGTCGAGCAGCCGCGCGTCTACTACGGCGAGCTGATCTCCAAGTCCGATGCCGACTACGCGATCGTCGGCGGCAACAGCCAGCCGCCGCGCGAATACGACACCGGCACACAGCAGTACACCTACACCGGTGCGGGCGGCGTCCCGATCGGCAACTGGTTCAACCGGCTGGCGTTCGCCGCCAAGTACGCCGAGCGCAACATCCTGTTCTCCGGCGCGATCGGCGACGATTCGAAGATCATCTACAACCGCAATCCGCGCGATCGGGTGCAGCAGGTGGCGCCGTGGCTGACCGCCGACGGCGACGTCTATCCCGCGGTGGTCAACGGCCGCATCCAGTGGATCGTCGACGCGTACACCACGCTGGACAACTTCCCCTACTCCCAGCGCACCTCGCTGGACGGGGTGGTCGAGGATTCGATCGACCAGAACACCGGACGGATGCTGCCGCGCAAGGAGGTCAGCTACATCCGCAACTCGGTGAAGGCCACCGTCGACGCCTACGACGGCACGGTGAACCTGTACGAGTCGGATCCGAACGATCCGGTGCTGAAGGCGTGGGAGGGCGTGTTCCCGAACGTGGTCAAGCCGCAGAGCGCGATCACGCCGGAACTGCAGGCTCATTTCCGCTATCCGGAGGACCTGTTCAAGGTGCAGCGGGAGATGCTGTCGCGCTACCACGTGAACGACCCGCGCGAGTTCTTCACCACCAACGCCTTCTGGTCGGTGCCCAGCGATCCGACCTCCGACACCCCGACCAACGCGCACCAGCCGCCGTACTACGTGCTGCTGGGCGATCCGAAGACGGGGAAGCCGGCGTTCAATCTGACCAGTGCGATGGTCGGCTACAAACGGCAGTTCCTGGCCGCCTATATCCAGGTGAATTCCGATCCGGAGAATTACGGCAAGTTCACGGTGCTGAAGCTGCCGACGGATTCACAGACACCGGGCCCGCAGCAGGTGCAGACGTCGATGACGACCGACGCGCGCGTGTCCAGTGATCGCACGGTGCTGACCGGTGGCAATACCAACAAGATCAAATACGGGAATCTGCTGACGCTGCCCGTCGGCGACGGCGGAATCCTGTACGTGGAGCCGTGGTATCTGGAACGCAATGCGGGGCCGAATGCCGCGTCGTTCCCGCAGCTGGTCAAGGTGCTCGCCAGCTCCGGCGACAAGGTCGGCTACGAGGCCACGCTGGGCGATGCCCTCAACGATGTCCAGGAGGGGCTGGGCTCGGCGGCGACCCAGCAGCCCGGCCAGGCGGCGATCAACCCGCCACCCGCCGGGACCGGCACGGCCCCACCGTCGAACCAGGGAATCCAGCCACCCGTTCCGCCGACCGGTTCGGCGGGCAGGGACGCCGCGGTCCGGGAGATCAACAACGCCCTGAAGGGCGTGGAGGACGCGCAGAAGTCCGGTGATCTCGGTCAGCTGGGCCAGGCGCTGGAGAATCTGCAGAAGGCCATCGACGGCTACAACAAGTCCGGTGGCTGACGCGCGATAGAAACGCGAACGGCGCCGCCATCGGCAACGATGGCGGCGCCGTCTGCGTCTCCCGGTATGGAGGAGTCTTCGGGTCAGCGGCCGAGCGAGTCGATCAGACCGCTGTTCTGATCCAGCAGCTGGTGGTACTGACCGCCGACGCCGAACTGGGCGGCCACCTGGTCGCCCGCGGACTTGGCCTGCTCGATCAGGGCCTGGCGCTCGGACGGGGCCGGGGCCTGCGCGACCAGCGGCTCGGGCTGGGCGGGCTCGGGCTGGGCGGGCTCCTCCGGAGTCCCCGCGCCCCAGCGCAGGTACTGGCCGCACACCGGCCAGGCGCCCACGCCCTGGGTCTCGAGCACGTTCTCCGCGACGCGGATCTGCTCCTCCTTGGAGGCGTTGGCGGGGCTGCCGCTGCCACCGTTGGCGCTCCAGGTGCTCTGCGAGAACTGCAGGCCCCCGTAGTAGCCGTTGCCGGTGTTGATGCCCCAGTTGCCGCCGCTCTCGCACTGGGCGACACCGTCCCAGTCGTGCGCCGCGGCCGAGGCCGTGCTGGACATGGCGAACGGGACGGCAACAAGGGCGCCGGTGACGGCGACGAGGCCGAGGGCGCGACTGCTGAACTTCCGGTTCTGATTCATGGTGGTTTCCCTCCCTGCGCCCACCAGCACGACGGTCGCCCGCCGGTCCCTGCCCCCAGGAGGTCGGGGATCCCTCGAACCGCGGGGCAGGGTCGCCGGTGTGCAGCGGTTCGGGTCGGTGCCCATCACGGGGTCGATCCGGGCCGAGCACGACGATAACGAACCGATTTCGACAGATCACGTCTTGATAACAGTGAGAATTGCATGAAGCGTATAACTGCTAATCAGGTGTTGATGCAGGTTGGCTATGCTGTATTTCTAAATTCTGGACGGTCTGTTATGCGTTCGTGATGTGTTGCAGATCACCCTGAAATGGTGGTGTGGATCACGTTTTACAGGGGTTGCGTGGGTCACGCGCGCGTGCACGGGGATGAAACGGAGCATTTGGTGCGGCCGTGTGGATCGGAATATCGCGGCACCGGTGCACATACCACTCCCGGGTATGTCTGATCTCAGTCACGCCGATCGCCGTCGTCGGTAGCCGAAGTCGGGTGACCTTGCTCACGGAGGCCTGAATCGGGGTGTCCGGAACGTCGCTTCATGATCGTTGCCAGAACCCCCGAAACCATGCTTGGCCAGGCGATTTGTGTATGCGCAGCACGTGTGTGTAATGTTGTGTTCACCGACGCGGGGTGGAGCAGCTCGGTAGCTCGCTGGGCTCATAACCCAGAGGTCGCAGGTTCAAATCCTGTCCCCGCTACTAGGGAAGCGGCCCGGAACCATTGGTTCCGGGCCGCTTTCGCGTTCGGTGGGCTACACCTTCGGCTCGGTCGGGCTAATTCGTGCCTCGGGCGCGGCACGTACAGGATCTGCACGTACCCGTACACGCCGTGAACTGCGGGTTTCCGCGACCGTTCCCATTGTCCGGCGGCGTCGCCGTTCCACCGGTGGTGGTGCGCAATGAACGCCGACCAGATCATCACCGGATTGACCGTGTTGCAGGCCGATGGGCTGGCCTGCGTGGCGTGCGGAGCTGACTACCTCCGCAGTCGTGTTCCGCATGTGCCGGTCGGTCGATCGGTCACCGGGTCGCAGGTATTCGCCTGTGCCTCCTGCGATTTGAGTGACCCTCGCCGGGCGGGAGGTGCGCTGGGATGAGCAGCATCTCCATGTCGGATCGCCGGAACGACCGGACGTTGTGGATCCAGTGCGCCTGCACGGCCGTGGTCGCGCTCGGCGCGGCATACGCCTCGTATCGGCATGGTCGGGAGTTCGCGTTGCGGTTCGGCGCCGACGAGACGACGGCCGGCATCTGGCCGTTGATCGTGGACGGGCTCCTGACTCTGGCAACAGTCGAGCTGTGGAAGACCGGCCGCGAGCGGAACGGGAGCGGCCGGTGGGCGGCCTGGTCGGCGTTCGTGTTCGGAATCTGCCTGTCGCTGTGCGCGAACATCGCGGCGGCCCCGGTGCTGAGCGTGTTCAGCGTCGTGGTCGCCGCGTGCCCGCCGCTGGCATTACTGCTCGCGGTCGAGTTGTTGAACCGCGCCCTGAAGCGGCATCACGCCGACACCACCGAGACCACCAACGAGACTGTGGACGAGACCACCAGCGAGAACAGCGAGACGGACGAGACCACCGAACCCGCGGCACCGGTCGTGCGACTCGCACCGGTGCCGGCCTGGTCTGGTTCGCCTGTCGAGCTGACGGCGGAGCAGCGCATGTGGGAGTACTACCGCAGTGAGCGGTCGCAGGGGCGGACACCGACCGGTGCGGAGCTGGACCGGATCGCGGGCACGAACAACTACGGCCGCAAGGTGCTGCGGCGGTGGCAGGCAGCGGGCCGACCGGTGACGAACCTGGAGGACCGGCAGGCGGACCGCGAGGTGGACCTCGACAGGCCGGACGTCTGGGTCCGCGCAGTCGGCACAGGGCGATCGGTCGGCGGTGATGCCCGATGACCGGCCGCGACGACAACACGGCGGATGGGGCGTCGGTTGGTGGTGCGGATGGGGCGTCGGATGCTCGGCGTCCTATAGCCGCCACCCCAAACGCCGAAGACGGAAAGCGCAACAAGGCAGCTCAGGCCCGCATTCGAGGCAAGGGGGCGGAATCCAGAATGAATACCAATAGTCATACATATTCACATGTCGGGCGGCGTCGCGGCCGTGGCGTGCATCGGGGCGGGCATCCGGATGCGGGTGCGTGGTTTCGTCTGCTCGATCGTGACCGTCGCCTGCTGGCGTTGCTGTCCGAGCACAAGGCGTTCACGACCGAGCAGATCGCGTCGCTGGAGTTCTCCTCGGTGCGGCGCGCGCAGGATCGGCTGCGCAAGTTGCGCGAGATGGGCATGGTGTTCGCCTTCCGCGAGTCCCTCTACGGCGGCGGCACCACGCAAACGCGGCACGCGCTCGGCTATTCCGGTGCTCGCTTGATCGCGGCGGAGCGTGCGCAGACTCCGCCTGCTCCGGCCAAGTACGCCCTCGGGTTGGAGCGGCTGGCGTGCTCGCCGATGCTCGACCACCGCTTGGGCGTGAACGGGTTCTTCGCCGCGCTGGCCGCGCACCGTAGCCCGGCGCGTGACCACGACCCGGCCGTGCCGGGGTTGACCCTGTGGTGGTCGGAGCGCCAATGCGCCGAGATGTTCTGGACCAATCCCTCCGGCGACGACCAACTCCACCCGGACGGGTACGGCTGCTGGGAACAGGACGGCCGCATGGTGCGGTTCTTCCTCGAATACGACACCGGCACAGAGTCGTTGAAGACCGTGACGTCCAAACTCGCTGACTACCAAGGGTTCCCGACCGACAAGTTCGGGATCCTGCTGTTCTCGGTGCATTCGACCCGCCGCGAGACCGGGTTACGGACCGCGCTGACCCGCGCGTTCGGCAGCTACGACCCCGGCCTGATGATCGCGACCACCAGCCGCGACCTGAACCACCCGGACGGTCCGGCGGGACCGGTGTGGGCACTGTGGACCGCCGACGGCGGCGATGCTGTCGCCGAACGGCTGGCGCTGGCCGATCTTCCCGAACGCGGCCCCCGGATCAACCACGACGCCAGCGTCTGGCAGCCCTACACCGAGGCAGCCTTCGGCTACCACGATCCCCAGATCCAGAACCTCCTCTACCCCAACCAGGTGCGCCCCACGCCGCCGACGACGGAATACGGCTGGTGACAATCATGTCCGTTGGATGCGGGCGCGCGCCGACGCCGTCCCGGCATACGTTCGCCGGTCAGCGGGTCGTGATCGGCCCAGGGTCCCGCACGATCGGCACGTGTCGCGGCGGTCGGTGATGATGGCGGCGGACAAGCGGGTAGTGGGGGAACCGGCTGGTGCCGGTTCCCCACTCAGGGGCGGTTTTCAGGGGTTCTCGGCCAGTGCCCAGGTTCGGGGGGTGTCGCTGATTCGGCGCGCTACGCCCTGTTCGGTCAGCTTGTCCAGGGCGTTGCTGATCGCGCCGCTCGAGATGTTCCGCTGGTATTCCTGGTCGAGCATGTGCTTGAGCACCGTGGTGGTGAAGCTACGGCCCGGGTTGTCGCGCAGCGCGTCCTCCACCATGCCGCGCAACCCGCCCGGGGGAAGCTTCTCGGCCGTGCCGTGATTCGGGGCGCTGACGGTGGAACGCATGCCGGTCGGGCGGGCGGTGGCCCGCTTGATCTCATCGACGGTCAGCAGTCCCGAGCCGGTGACCAGGGTGCGGAAGCCGTTCAGATCGGCCATAGCGGCCTCGAGATCGCCCGCGTAATCCGCGATCGGCGCGGTGTCGTCGTGCGGGACAACGGTTCCGGTGCCCAGCGCCGTCGCGATGCCGCCGAGCCGCTGGGAAAGCTGCTCGAGGTGTTCACGCGCGGCGGTAGACCGGTCGGCCAGCTCGTGGACCGCGCGGTCATGCTGGGCCGCGATCAGGGCGTCCATCTGCTGCTGCCACTCCTCGCCGACGCCGTCCGGCCCGGCGGGAACCAGCGCCCACGGCGGAATGGAACTTTGCGCGCCATCGGGGGTTTCGATGATGCACCCGGCGATACCGTCCTGACACCGCATCTCGGTCACCCACCCGCGCCAGGACCGGTGGTACCGGTTGGCGACCTCGTCACCGACCGCGATCGGGCACGGCGCACCAAACAGGGAATCGCTGTCGTCGTCGGGCAGCTCGGCCGAATCCGCGTCGTCCGGTGTGACGGCATCGTCGGCCTCGGGGGCCGGTTCAGGTGCGGCGGGCACATCCGCCGGGGGTGCGGCGGTGTCGGTGGCCGGTTCGGCGGGCCGCGTATCCGTGTCCTGGGCGGCGATATCGGTGTCCGGGGCCGCCGGTTCCCGGGCCGTGTCGGTGCCCGTAGCGGCCGTGTTCGGCACCGGTGGCGTCACGGTGTCGCTGGTGGTCACGGTCCAGCGGTGCGGGCCGTTGGAGTCATCGGCGTGGCGGGTGACCGTGTTGTCGTCGGTCCATCGGGCCAGGATCTTGCGGGCGCTGGACGCTGTAATTCCGGCGGCGGCGGACAGTTCGCCGGTAGTCGCCATGGGTTGGGTATTCAGGGCCTGCCACAGGGCGTCCTCGTTGTCGGCACGGCTGGTTTCCGATGATGTTGTGGACATGACTTTTCCCCTTGAATAGACGGGTTTGGTTGATTGGTCATATCCCGGCCGGGATGCGCGCCCCGTTCAGAAATGTTTCGCGGTATCGGTTCGGGGGTTGCATATCCATGAACGCTCCATGCCCCGGGTGTTGTCAAGCCATTACCAAAATAAGACACCCATCTCATTGAATTCGGCGCACCGTGATTATCGGAGATGCCTGGCGCGCGCCCGCGAATGTGTTTTTACCCTGCAATGGTGGCCAACGAGATCCTTGAGGCGTACAAGAAAAAGCCACACTACTTGATGAGTCATCTTGGGTGTTATCGTCGAGTTGTTCGGAGATTGGCGCGAGGCTCTTATCGCACCTTGGAGGGTATCAGCGAGCGGGCCGACCTCCGTGGGAAGGCGGTGATTCGACCAAAGTCTCCATGGCGTCGACGGCCAGGTCCGCCAACGAGACAGCCTTCGGCCACGACGATCTTCAGATTGCCTCCTCTTCCCCAACCGGACTCGACATAACCCCTACCTGGATTCCTCTGACGACGTCGCAGAGGTGGGGCTTGTTGATCGAATTGGGCACCCCTGGTTGACAGCCACAACCGCCCGAGTGCGGCCCGCCAGGGGGGCGGGGGACAGACTCCTACAGCCCGGCAAATAGCTTCAGTACAGCGGCGGACGGGTACGACGACAGCGATGCGACACCGTGAGCCAACGCGATGGGCACGAGTGCACCTTCGTGCTGATAGCTGATGATCCTGGGCAGGGTTGCAAGGATTCGATCGAGACCGATCATGTCGTCCTTGCCCGAGGGGAAGTCCGGATCGGGGTTGTAGGCGCCGGTCGGCACGGACAGCACCATCGACGTGTGCGGATCCAGTTTGACCAGTACCTTCTCGCCGTAGTTGGTCTTCAGTCCGTAGGGATTGACGCGGTCGGCGGCGTGGTCAACGTCTTCACGGACATATCGGTGGGACAGGACGGCGTAATGAGCCAGGTCGCCAGTGGCCTTCGGTTCGGTGAAGCGCTCTATTTCTCGGAGATGGTCGACGAACCGGCCGCTTTTCTCTTGGCCGATGAGGTGGATGGGGCATCCTAGGCCTTTGGCGTATGCGAGTAGGTCGCGGATGTTGTCGACCAGCTTGGAGTACTGGCCACGCAGTGATAGAGGTCCGTCTTTGATCAGCAGGACGTTACTCAGGGACGATTGGTCGCCGCGGTCCCAGAAGTGGCGGATTACTGAGAACAGCAGCAGGGTTTCGTGCATCAGCATGTACGCCGACGCCACGCTGTCGGGCGCTTGGTCTTCGCCCATCTCGAGGTGGAAGCCGATCATGTCCGACAGGTAGACCTCACCGCCGCAGTGGTTGCATGTACCGGCGTCGGCGTCGTAGGGGAGGCCGTTGATGTCGTCGGGGCAGTGGGGGCAGCGGAACTGCGGCGATGCTGATCGTTCTCCGGTCCGCCATTTGCGGTACGCAAGCCACTTCAATGTCTCGTGGACCAGGCCGTCGGATTCGATCTGGAAGGAGTCTCGGACGATGGTGCGAACAAGGTGGTAGTTCGAGGTGCCTGGGACGCGGATGTTCCGCAGCGGCAGCACTGTCGATGATTGCAGTGCCGACTCTGCCATCAGCGCCTTCATCAGCACCGGGTGCGGCAGCTCCTTGTCGATCCGGTCGAGCTGGCGGCGATCGATCCGCACGAGTGCCGTCTTGATGAATGCGAGCGACCGGGGTGGGTAGTCGTCGGAGGTGACAGGCTGGAAGGATCCATCGACGGCAAGGACCAGGTTCAACGGTTCGATGGCGGTGGGGTCGAATGCGGTCCACAGGTGCTTGCCCGGCTCGTCGTCGGTGGGTTCGGGCCGTTCGAACTGGTCGACCAACTGTTTGACGAACGGGCTCTTCACCACCTCCAGATGCCCAAGTTTGCTGGCCCGTTCGGTCGACGTGAGGCGTTCTCCACCCTGATATGGCATATCAGCGCCCACCTCCGGCTTCGAACAGCTTCGCTTGGACAGGGACAACGAACCGGTGGGATTGGGTGAGCATCCGCATGAAACCTGGTGTGCGCGAACGCATGATCTCCTCCTCAACGCCGACGAAAGCTCGTTGCAGCCGTCCGAGTGCCCGTGTTTCATCCGAAGAGGACAGGTGGCCGACGAAGAAGTTCTCGGTCTGGCTCAGCAGCTCCCCGTAGATGGTCGACGGTGACTGCGTGGAATAGGTCATTCCGATATGGAACTTGGCGCCCTCCTTGGCGAACCGTGCGTAGACGGCTTTGAGGTCGGCCTTCGCGGGGAACAGGTTGTGTGCTTCTTCGAAGTAGAGTTGCACGTAGTGTTGCCCCAGATCTGCCGCGGTGAACTTGTCCTCTTGATGGCGAAATATCGCGCGGGACAGGCTATCTGCGAAGAACTCACGAATCTGATCGGTAGCGTTGCCAAGGTCGAGAATCACCGTCTTGCCAGCATCGAGCGACTCCAGAACCTCACGTTCGAAATCGGACGCGTGGGGGTGGTGGTACTTCCGGTAGCGGTTCAACAGGGTGGCGCCGGTGCTGGATGAACGTCTCGGAACCAGGAAATCGAATAGAGCTCGGTCGTCGGCACTGAACTTCCGGGACAGCTCCTCATGGGCCTTCTTGCGTTTGTCGTCATCTTTCAGCTCGAGACGATAGAAATCGATAATAGCTCGGTATTCTTCGACGAGCTGGTCCAGCGTTTGCGGCTTGGATGGCGGGTCATCCGTTCCATATGCTGCTTTTCGAGCGTCCTGGCTGAACGCGGGGTCGAGGACGCTGGCCGAGGATCTGATTGTGAACCATTTTCCATCATCTGTCTTCCGCAGCTTCGCCATACGACCTTCGTCGGCTGGATATCCAGCGACATGGAGGATCGCCCAGAATGCTTGGATACGTCGCATGCCTCTTGTGTGGCTGCTGGGGTCGTTGTCGTTCTGAACCTCCTCAACCGACGGCAGGGCGACGCTCGCGAACCCCTCGATATAATCCGACTTCTTGTTGTCCTTCGACAGCAGCGAGCCCAGGATATCGAGAGCCGATGCCGGCTGTTCATAGAAATTCAATCGCAACGGCTTCGACGGTGTACTTTCACGCTGCGTCAACGCATAAACTTCGGACACTTCCTCGTTGGCGCTGCGAATGGACTTCGAGTTCTCCCACTCGTTATCGTTGGCGTATTCCCCGTTGATGTCGAAGATCAGTTGACCGACGGATCGATCGCTCTTGGTGGAGTCGATGATTGCCTGGACCAGAAGCTTGACGACGTTCGATTTCCCCAGCCGCGTCTTGCCGAACATGGCCGTGCGAGCACCCTTGAAGTCCTGCACGGACACCTTCACCGTTGTGGACACCGATTTCCCTGCGTCGCTGTCGAGGATTGCCGCCAGCTCGTTCTCGGTCGGGCGCAGCTCCCCGATTGAGAGTGGCTTGCCTGCTTGTCTTTGAACCAGGCCATTGACGATGAGGTCCAGCAGCGCTTCGTTCGGGGCATAGACGCGGTATCGGTGTGCGCTCACCACGGTGTTCACGTCACCTGAGAAGGCAACCTTGGTGCGGTCGGTCTTGTCCGGATAGAACATTCCGAGCACAGCGCATTTCAAAGCCCCCCATTGCAGCTCGCTTTGCGTCCACACATCCAACTCAGGCATGGACTTCTTGTGAAGCTCGAAGTAGGTCTGCTGTACCTGCATCGACAGTGGTGTCGGCGCGGTTTCACTGACCCGCAGAAGCGTGAAGTGCGGTGGCAGCCCCTTCAGGTTGTGGGCAGCCAAGATCAGGAACGAGCCTCTCGGAATGCCTCCTACCGCAACCTTATACGGGTCGGAGGTGATGATGGTCGCCGTGTCGTACCCGAGTTCTAGCACGTAACCGACAAAGCGCATCTTATCGACCTGCTGAGCGTGTTCGAAGCGCTCCTCAGCATCCAGAAATTCAGTCAACGCCGCGAGCGGCGTCTCCTGATAGTCAAGGCGTGCAAAGAAATCATCTGGTTGCACGACCTCCCCCTTTCGGTCGACTACTATCTTTTTTGTTTGCTGATAATGATCAATTCTTCGAAGTGCTGACGACTCTCGCTTGACGCAGATATCGAAGAGAATCGACTTACGCGCCTAGACCTGAAAGCCCTGGTCGGGTAGAGCTTTCGAACTGTGTCGTGATTCGCATTGGTGACAATCACGTGCGCACCGCGTTCTGCCGCTCGCGTCGCAGCTTTCGCTAGCCGCTCCTGGTCGTCCCAGGAGAACAGCTGCTCGTTGTATTTGATAAAACCGTTGCTGTTGTGCCGGACGGTGTAAGGTGGATCGAGGAAGACTAGATCGCCCGGTTGTGCTTCGTCCACGAGGGGTTCGAAGTCACCGTGCCGCAACTCTGCGCCCGCCAGCAACTCGGACACGCCAGGGAAGTTATCGGTGTCTCGCACAACTCGGGTTCTATTACCAATAGGGACATTAAATTCTCCGCGCTGGTTCACGCGATATATGCCATTGAAGCAAGTTCTGTTCAGGTAAATTATGCGTGCTGCTCGGTCGGCCAGCAATGAGGGAACGCGCTGACGTACCTCGTAATAGTGCTCCTTGTTGTGGTTGAGATGATGCTTCTCAAGCAGCAACTGAATCGCCTGCGGATCCTGCTGGATGCCGCGATACACGGTCATCAGGTCCTCATTGAGATCCCCTAGAACAGCCCGCTCCGGCTTGATGTGAAAATACACCGAGCCAGCACCGAGGAACGGCTCGATATATCGATCGAACCGGCGACCGCGGAAGAGGTGTGAATGCATCTCGACAAACCAGCGCTTGCCGCCAGGCCACTTCAGGAACGGGCCAACCTCCGGCTCGTCGGTATGGTCGTTCGTCCGGACCCCTGCACTGGACGATGGCGATGGAAGTGGCGGCACCGATACAGGGTATCCCATTGGCGTGGAACATATCTCGAATAGTGCGCGTGTTCCGATCGAGGGGGCGATTCATGCTCTCGGCGACTAGCGCGGCAATCGTATAACACCCTCCGCGACCGTCCAGCGGATCGCACGTCACCGAAGGTGCTGTATCGCTCACACGACCTCGGTACGATCCCAGTGCCGAGCAGCCCGAAAAACGGGGGGCGTCTTCGACCACAACGATCCGCAGATCCAGAACCTCTTCTACCCCAACCAGACTCGGGACACCGGCCCTTTACTCCGCCTCTCACGACGTCGCGAAGGACAGTGCCCTGACAGAACTGGATACCTCGCTCACCGACGACCCCTGAGAACTACGAACGGGGTCCGAGGTAACGCCAGGCAATCCGCACCTTCTCTAGCGCGCGCAAACCCACCCGCCCCAGCCAAGTACTCCCTCAGCTTGGAGTGGCTGGCGTGCTTGCCGATGCTCGACCACCGCCTGGGCGTGAACGGGTTCTCCTGCGCGAAAGGTTATGGAAGCAACCAACTCCGTCCCCGCTCAACCCATACGTCAGTGCGCCGCGACTGTGAAGGCGCTGGCATCGCCGAACGCGAACTACATGCTCGTGGACAGGCGCTACCCATCCATGGGTGCAGTGCCTGGAGGCCGCTCGTGCTCCCCTGAACCAGGAGCAAGGGGGTCAGTGGCGGGTTTGCCCGGAATCATCCTCTGACGAGCGCGGTGCCGTACATGATGGACGTGTGGGCAAGAACCCAGCACAGCTGAATCAGAAGCAGGTCGAGGTTCTTCAATGGGTCCTCGACGGGTGTCCTGAGGGCGTCTTCACCGGTTTTGAGCACCGGGCGACCGCGCGAGCCCTGGAACGCCGCGGTCTGATCACTATCACCGGGAAGAGGCGCACCTGGGCAGCGGCGATCACGGACGTCGGCCGGAAGTGGCTCGCCGCGCCGCCAGTGGCAGTGCTGCGCGACGAGTCGGACGCGGATCGGCTGATCGTTGAGGTCCAGGAGGCGGGCGGACGGCTCGTCCTGGAGAAGGACCGCGAGGTTTTGGAAGCCCATAGACGGCTCGTCGGTATGAGCTTGAAGTCCCCGCTCCGCCCCAGGGGCAAAAGATTGGAGATCATCTCGACAGGACCATACGGCTCGGGTCCCGAAGCTATCGTGTTCACCGAACACTTCGATGATCTGGTTGATGCGCGTCCGGTCCCCGTTCCCGAACGCATCGCGAGATACCACCCGGCCGTGAAGGCGTATGTGGCGAACAAGGACTGGCACTACGTCAGCAGCGACCACGTTCCGCGCGCTGCGAAGATCCTGCAGGCGATCGCTACCGAGGCCGTCGCCCGCGGCATCTACGCCATAGCGCCTGTCGATGCCAGGAAGGGCGCGGACGCCTACGAAGCACATTTCCTGAACGGATGCCACCTGGCGCTGCGGACACCGGTCGGGGTCTACGGACTCACGATCAAAGAGATTGCCGCCCCCGGTGCACCGAAGATCGATCCGATGAAGTGGCGGGAACGCCAGAGGATGCCGGCGTGGATCAGGCACCGCGGTTGGGAGTTCATCGGCACCGGGAGGCTGGAGCTCGTGGTTGACGGGCGGTGGAGTCGCTACAAAGGGGACCACTATCGTGACGCGAAGACTGTCACCGTGGAGGACAAGCTCCCGGAGGTGTTCCGCTCCTTCGAGATCCATAAGCTTCGTGCCGACTGGCAAGACCAGGAACGCGAGCGAAAAGAAAGCGAACGCCGACGCCGCTGGGAAGCGGCGATGGCCGTCGCGAAAGAACGATACTTCGAGCACGCTCGGTGGGAGCATTTCAAGAATTGCTCGCGCGAATGGCAGAAAATCACCCAGCACCGCCGCTTCCTCGCCGCAGCCAGAGACGCCGCTGAACGGTATCGCGGAGATGACCGCGAGGCGATCCTGCATCATCTCGACGACGCCGAACGAACCCTCGACGGGCTGGACCCGATCCTGCAGCCGACACGTATCGCACCCGACGTACCGGAGCCGAAGCCGGAGGATCTCAAGCCTTTCCTCAAGGGCTGGAGCCCGCACGGCCCGGACGGACCGCTTTGGTAAGGAGACCAAGTCAACTCAGATCGGTCTCGGTTGGGTACCTGTGCGTAGTCAGGTAGTCGTGCCGTCCGGTCGGGCTTGGAAGATCCAAACCTCCTCTACCCCGAATCAGCGACCCGGACGGCGTTCGTCGTTTCGCAGATCGTCCGTCCCCACCCAAGGCGGCCGCCGAATAGGAGTAGCCCGCACATGTGGCCGTATGTCCTGCACCCGCGGCAAAACCTCCGTATCCTCATCCTCTCGCCACCATCGTCCAGCCTGGCCTTCGGTCGGCAGTCCTTCTATCGGCGCTGTATCCGCCTCGTCCACCTCGGGGAGCCTGACCTCCACGTAAGCCCTGCCCAGTTCGCCTGGCCCCTGTTCCAGTTCGTCAGCCTCATCGTCCTTCCACCCATCCGGCACCGAATCCGACGGTCGACCCCTCCAAGAGGCGTCAGCCTCTTGGTATTCGGACACCTCCACATAGCGATCGACATTGTCACTGTGACGCCTCGTTCCAGGCGTGCGCCCTGGGATGAACTCGTGCCGCCCCGGAGTACGAGTTCCCTTCCACCACATCCCAACCCGAAAGCTCAGCACCGCCGTAAAGAACACCGAAGCGGGCCACAGGATGACGACAATCGCTGACGATGAATCCACTTCGGATCAGCCACCGCCCTCGGGAACCGACAGGCTGCCCCAGCCATCCTCCTCGTCCGGGAGAAGAAGGTAGGCCGCTTCCAGGTGCACGAGGCATTCGTCCGGATGGTGAAACCGATGGATATACCGGAGTTCCCAGGCTCGCGCTGGTGTGAGGCCCATCAGATGCACCTGGCACATGAACTCGGCGAGTGCGCCATCGGCGTGAACAAACGTTTTGTGCTGCAAGGGTTCTGGCCGGGCCACTATTCCCACAACTCCCCACACGGCAGCGGCGGCAACTCCGGATTCACCTCATCGTCGATCGTGACGATCAGCTCCATGTCGGCGGCCTGCCCTGCAATCAGCTCGTCGGCCACGTTCTGTGCGTGTTCCTCGCTGGCCTGGAGATCCAGCCGGAGCGCACCTGACTCGATGTGGATGTGCCGGATGCGCCGCGGTGGCCGTGGCGGAGTAACGGGCCGCATTGGGGATCACATCCCCGGGAGCGTTCGTCGGCCGGATTCGATCTCCGCCGCTAGGTAGTCGTAGCCAGTGCACAGCTCGACCAGCTGGTGCGTCTCCGGCTGCGGTGTGCAGATTGGTTCGCTGCCCCTAGCGACGGCCCGCTCCCAGAGATCCGCCATTCGGGCGGCAATTTCACCGATGCTTTCGGTGTGCAGAGGCACGGGCGCCAGCTGGTCGGGCTGCATCCGTGCGGGCGACGCTGCCGTGGCTGCCGTATCGGCCTCGATCACCTGGACGACCTTGTCGGGCCCGGTGCGTTGCGGTTTCAGCCGTTCGGCTACCGCATCGTCGATGATGGTGACCAGTACCTCGATGTCCGCAACCGCAGTCACGAGCATTGCTGCGGCTGCTTTCAGGTCTGCCGCCGATGCCTCTGTACCAGTCATGACACCAAGGGCGAGCTGGTACTTGCGTTGGCATTCCACCAAGTCGTACGCCGGATGCAGGACGTCTCCGGCCGTCACCGGCTGGGCGCCGGAGAAGACCGCCAGAAACATCTCGGACGAGGGCAGCGGTTCCAGTGGTGCCCACTCTGGGATTGGTTCTGCCGCAGCCGAATCCGCATCCGAATCCGAGTTGCTTGGGGCGGCGCTGGCACTATGCGGCCGATCTTCCGGCGCGCCGTGGTTGGGCTGTGTGGTCACTATGGATCACCGCGGCTTGGTGGTGGATGGCACGAGGCGGCCGGCCTCAGCGAGAGTTTGCAGCGCGGCTGCTTTTCGCGGGCAGTGCTTCGCCCTGCACGCGACGTGGAATTGCATGATGGTGTGAGATTCAGCGACGGTAAAAGGTACTTTCGGCGCCTGGTGGGTGCGCTGCATATTCAGCGCGTCCAGCTGATGAATCGCAAGGGAATGCATGGCAAGGTCTCCGGTTTCTGGGAGGTTTGGCACATCACGAGGTGCTCCAGTACCGGGACGTTTTGCTACCGCCCCTTGTCACCCGAACTGGCACGTCGCGCGGGCTAAGGGGTCACCCCGGTACCGGGGCACGCCCCGACCGTAGGTCCCCAATTTGGGCCGCTACCGGCCGAAATAACCGAAACCCCTGAAATATACGAAAACCCTTATAAACTGCGTTCACGGGGGGCGAAAGCCCTTGCCCGGCAACGTGTCCCGAGCGTTTGTCCGATCTTGCAGATGCACGTTCATATGGAAGCAGGGACAACCGCATGCAACTAACAACCGGTGAGGTCATCCGCCGGATTCGCAAATCGCTCGGCATGACGCAAACCGAGCTGGGGGGCATCCTCGGCTACACACAGCCGGTCATTTCGCAGCTGGAACACGACGGCGCGGCCATCCACGATGTGCGGGTGCTACGTCGCATCGCCAAGGCACTTCACGTTCCGCTTGCCATACTGGTGGTGGAGTCGGACGAGGAGGCAGACGTGAATCGTCGCAATTTCCTACGAGCCAGCACTTTCGGGGCCGGAACCGCCATGGCCACTGCTGCGGTTCAGCAGGCCGAGGGAACGACCGCCACGATCTGGGTTGATGCAGGTGACGTCGCCGAGATCAACGCCACCGTGAATCAGGTGCATGAGCTGGATTTGGTTGTCGGTGGTGACCGGTTGTGCCGGTTGGCGGCCGGGTATGTCCAGCATGTTCAGCACCTGCTCGACACCGCCCGCTACAGCGACGACATCGGACGCCAGCTCACCAGTGCTGCCGCCGAGATGATGACGGCTGCGGGGTGGGTGCACTATGACGCCGGACGGCCCGAGGCAGCGCGCCGCTACTATGCCGACGCCGCCCAAGCTGCTAGCGCGGCCGATGACGGCTTCGCGGCGGCACACGCCTTGGGTAACGCCAGCGGGTACATGGTCAATCGAGTGTGGGGGCGAGACAACGCTGCGAGCGATCAGCTGGGGGTGCAATATGCCCAGGCGGCATCACGTGCGGCCCTGCCGCAAGGAGGGCCGAAGCTTCGGGCGTTGATGGCCCTGCGCGAAGCCGAAGCCCACGGAGGCCGGGGCGACAAGGCAGAAATGGCAAAGGCGATCAGCCGGGCCTATCGGGCGTATGAGTCGGCGCGGGGGTTCGATCCGGAGTGGGTGTACCTGCCCGAGGCCGAGATCAGCGGCATCATCGGCAAAGCCCACATGTGGCTCGGCGATTACGAAACTGCCGTCACTCATTTGGGCGAGGCCGCTGAGCGTTCGGCAGCGTGGCCTCGAGAACGAGCCTCGTGGCAGTTGCACCAAGCCCACAATCTCATCCACAGCGGCGAATTCGGCCAGGCGTGCTCACTCCTCACCGAGAACTTCGACGCTATTTCAGACCGGGACTCAGCACGGTTGCAGCAACGGTTCGATGCGCTGGCGGACCTTGTTCGGCCGCATGCAAGGGTGCCCGAAGTACGCGATTTCCTCGGGAAGGTCGCCGAGAAGGTCTAATCCCGCGGGAGGCGAACCGTTTCGAGAGTCAGTTTCGGCGACGCTGCAACGCTGTGGTGATCAAAGCGCGGGCAGCGTCACCGACGACGGCCAGCTCGGCCAGCACGCTGAAGACCTGACCGTACTGCGTGATCTCGCGTGGCTGGGTAATCGTCAGTTCGGCGGTGATGGTTTCCACCAGCACCATCCGGGTGTCGTACATGACGAAATTGTTTGTCTGCATGGGGATTTCGGCTTCGGCCGGAACGATCCCAAGCCTGACTCGGGGTAGCCCGATCACGGCCAGCAGCCGGTCCAATTGCCCGGTCATCACGTCGTCTCCGCCGACCGTCGTCCGTAGTGCCTGCTCGGCGATGATAATGGAGAAGCGGTGGTCGCCGCGGTACAGAAACTGTTGGCGCTCCATGCGTTTGGCGATTCCCACGTCGATGTCGTCCGGGGCGCCGTGGCGGGTGATGGAGCGTTCGAGGATGGCGCGAGCGTACTCGGCCGTTTGCAAAATGCCGGGTATCAAGACGTTCTGGTAGATGCGCGTTTGCGTGGTGCGTTCGGCGAGCTTGACCAGCTCGTCTTGCCCACGGCCAGTGCCGGTGCTGAGCAGTCGCCGCATTTCCATATAGGCGGCGTCGATGTGGTACAAGCTGGCGAGCAGATCCGGCAGCTGATCATCCGCGCCCGCGAACTTACAGTAGGCGCGGATGTCAGCATCCGACGGCCGCAGCTTGCCGTATTCGAGCTTGGATACCTTGGACTCGTGCCAACCGGCCTGGGCCGCGAGCTTGCGTCCGGTCAGGCCCGCGCGACGGCGAATCTCCCGGAGTCGCTGCCCGAGTGCCTCCTTCGCGTCGTGAACCTCGTTGGTCACTGCCGCGCGTGCACACCCGCGTAATCGGCGAACGGGATCGCCAGCTCCCACAAGCGGTCCCGCACCGTCAGGCAGTAGCCGACAACGCCCGGGTCGGTCGTGACGGCCATGCCTGCGGGCCGACCGTCTTGGTCGACCAGGTTGAACGCCACCTGCTGCTCGTCGAACAGCCACCAATCGTCGGGCGGCACGTCTCCGGCTTGGTGGCGCGGCACGTAGCGGATGTCCTCCCCGGCGGCGACATTGCCCGCCGTGATGGACAGCAGCCACCGCTGGTAGTCCGAGTGCGGCTCCGTCACCACCCGCACCCGACTGATGGTCACGCCGCGAGCGATGGTTTCGCGCATGAACTGGACCCAGGGACGTTCGGCGTAGTCGGCCGGTGTCGGTTCGCCGTTCAGGAAGCGGCGCAGCGGCTCAGATTCCGTAGCCGTGGCGTAGGCATCACGAACCTCGAGATGAAACGCACTACGCTGACATGCGCGAAACGGATCGTCCGCGGAGTCGCCTTGGAGTAGCTGCACCGTAGTACGTCCTCTCTCGCTTCGGCACCTCGATGGCGGTTTCGTCGGCCGCCAGGGTCAGTTGCTTCAGCGTGTCATCATCGGTCACCGGACGTCCAGCCAGGCTGAATGTCCCCCGACGAGTGTCGGTCAGGACCGCGTCGATGAAGGTATCCGGTTCCAGGAAACCGAGAAGCAGGTGCGGGATTTCGATGACCCCGGGGGTATCGGTCTTCCAGCCCTGTACGAGGTAGGTGCCATGGTCGGTGGCGTACAGCGTCGGGCAGTCGCGGTCGCCGGAACCGCCCTTGCCGAGGAACAACAGGTGCATGATGAAGCCCCTTCCAGCCATGAGCGCGGATTATCCGCGCCGCCTTCATGTTCCATGCTCCAAGCACAGATTTGGTCGATTGTCGGCGAAATCGTTCAAGTTTTTGCAAACTCATGGCGTGTCCGCGACCTGGCCTTCTAGCGTCGATGAACAGGCGCTCGGCACCAGATGATGAAAGCCTGCTCGGGACAGCGTAATTGGTTTGCTACTCCCTGGTGCCGGGCTGCCCTCACAACGGGAGCGAGGGGAGCGAATGTCGCTGAGTCGGTATCTCGTCCGGGTTCATTGCTGCAACAGTTGGTGGCTGATCGAAGTGCCGGCGGTGGGGCGATGGACGCCGGTCGATGACAAGAGGGCCATCGCTGACACCGCGAGGGCGATGATCGCTGCGGTCACCGAGGCGTCGGCGGACGCGTTCGGTATCGACCTTGTTGAGGACCGGGTGGTGAGCGGCATCGAAGAGTTCGCCGGTGCCACCGACCTCAAGCGCTGGCGGATGGCGATGCCGACCGGCACTGTCTGCGAGTGAAGTACTAACTCGCCCAACATATTTCCAATTGCCTGGGGACGATCCGCCCCAGGTTACTTCAGGCTGCGCTGACGTCGCCGCAGCCGCGAATTCGCTTGTCTCATAAGGAATGAGTTTTGCTATGCCGCAATTTGTCCCGTCCACGCGGGCCGAGCAGGTCCTACGTATCGGCAGAATCATAGGCGCCGATGAGACGCCCACGGCGATGGTGCAGCGGCTGACAAGGGCGCTGGCCCGCCAGGAAGTTGAGTTCTCCGGCACACGCGCGGGCCGCGAGTTCGCCGAGGCATTCGAAGCCGCCCTCGTCGGACGAAAGATCGTCATGAGCACGCCCGTCATGACCAACGCGGGCCGCTACGACGACCGACCACTCACGGCCTGCACCGTGCCGACGATCGGCTTCGACTCGAACAGCGCGCGGTGGCTGAAGGAGGAGATCATCCGGCTGCACGAGCAAGGAATGGGCACCGGCTTCAATCTCGATGAGACCAGTGATCCGGTAGCCGCCCTGCGCTTCCTCAACCAGGTGGCAGTGGACAGTGCCGATGGCGGCCGAGAGGACCGGCCGGTCGGCAACATGGCCGTCCTGAGCGTGCGCCATCCGAAGATCTATGAGTTCATCGGCGCCAAGGCGGATGCTCCAGTGGACGGGATCGACTGGAAGTTCAATATTTCGGTCGACCTTGACCGCGGTTTCATGGAAGAACTGGAACGCGGCGGGAGAATCGAACTCCGCGACGGCCGGGAGGCTGATGTCTGCCACCTCTTCGAGGCGCTGTGCGCAGCTGCTGCCGCCTGCGCTGACCCTGGCATCGTGTTCCTCGACCGAATGAACGCTCGCAATCCACTGCCCGGCATGGGTGCCTACACCACGACCGCGCCGTGCGCCGAGGTTGGCCTGATCGCGGGCGAGACGTGCCAATTCGGCTACCTCAATCTGCGCCGGTTCGTCTACACCGACGCCGCGGGGCGTCCGGCGATCCGGCTAGCGGAGCTGGCGCAGACAACGCAGCTGTTGACCCGCGCCCTGGACAACAGCCTCGAGATCAGCCAGCGGACGCTCGACGGTCCACGGGCGCAATACGTCTCGGGCCAGAAGCGCAAGATCGGGATTGGGGTGTGTGGGTTGGCCGACGCGCTGAGCGTGGTTGGGCTTGCCTACGATTCAGAAGCGGCACGCACACTGATGGCGGATGTGCTGTCCTTCGTCAACTTCACGTCCAAGGAGGAGTCGGTGCGCCTGGCCGAGCAGCGTGGGCCGTTCGGCGCAATGCACACCATGGTGATCGGCAACCGTCACCGCGAGGTGCCGGGGCATATGGAGCGGCTATACGGGCAGCTCGAATCGAGAACGGTGCCGGCCGCGGTGTGGCGGAGGCTGTCCCGGCACGTTACGGCGACCGGCATGCTGCGCCACGTATCGACGATCGCCTTGCCGCCGACCGGCAGGAGCGCTCTCGTTATTGACGCCTCCACCGGGATCGAGCCGCACTTCGATACCTTCGCGGCGAACGACAAGGTGATTGCCGGTTTGGAGTGGATCGTTCAAAATACGCACAGCCAGTCGATTTACGCCGACCCCTCGACCCATTCACCAGCAGTCGGGGAACTTCTGGCCTCAGCCTCGGATATCCGACCAGCGGGACATATCGGTATGGCAGCTGCGTTGCAGCGCTACACCGACGAAGCCATTTCCAAGACGATCAACCTGCCCTCGGGCTCCACGGCCGACGATGTGCGCGCGGTGTACTGCGCGGGCTACGCAGCAGGCATGAGCGGCGTGACCGTGTATGTCGACGGCAGCCGCCAGCTGCAACCCAAGAAGCTGAGTCACCTAACAACACAAGGAGACCTATGAGCGACACGACCCACTTTCAATACTGCCAAAAGCTGGTCGTCATCGACCCGGCAGCCAACCGCGTTCTGCTGGCGCGACGCAAGGGCGAAGCCGACTACGACGGCGTCTATTCCCTTATCGGAGGCAAAATGGAGACCACCGACGGCAGCATCCTCGACGCCATCCGCCGCGAGAAGGAAGAGGAGATCGGCAAGGCGCCCACGATCTCGATCGCCGAAGATATCTCCTACAACGTGCACTTTCGGAAGAAGGACGGCAACAGCATGATCCTGCCGCACTTCTACGCCGAGTACGAGGGCGGCGACATCGAGCTGAACGACGAGTACTCGGACTACGCCTGGGTACCCGTCGATCAACTCGGCGAGTTCGAGCCGAAGATCGACACTATTCCGGCCGCAGTGCGGTGGGCAACCGAGATCGGAGCGACGGTGAAGAAGAGTCGGGGGCTGACGCGGCTGTAGCCTAGCGATGACCTACCTACCCCACTCCCGAGACACCTGCGGGGCGACAGTTACGCGAGGACACGCCGTGGGTGGCTCTGTCCGCGAACTGTGACGTCAGTTGTTCGCGAAGCCTGGTGGAGTGTAGCCACCTGCACCTCTCGGAGATGTCCACGAATGTCGACGGCGGAGCCGGTCAAGGCTCGGCAGAGCATCCATCACTTGCCATGAACGCGCGGTAGTAGCGATTAGATGATGTTTGCCCATTGTATTACATTGTGGTGCATGGACATTCGTCCAACGTCACGCTCCAGGTTGGGATCATTCGATCAAGGAGGAAGGGCGAGTCATGACAGACAGGCGGCCATCCGCACGGGGGATCCGCGCGTCGGGTTCGATTGCGGCGTAGTACATCCGCTCATGCCGAATACCGGATATGTAGTCGGCCGTGCGCGCCTTCCCTGAGAACACCCGTGGCTGTTCGAGCGCCTCGCCAACGTGGTCGACGACGCCGTACCGATAATCCGATTCCACCTCAGTGCCTCCGCAAGACCGCCCTCCGCTATACCGCTGTCAACGCCTGGGTGCAAACGCCTACTCAGCTTGGTGCGACCTGGGCGTTGTACGTCTGTTGTATCTCCATGTCCTGCAGGCGGTTCCGTATGCCGATCGGGATAGGGGTTGACTCCGATCAGTACCTGGAGCAAACTAGGGCGCGGCGCGCAGGCGCCACGCCAGCTTCACCCCGGACGTGAAGCAGCTGCGGCGAAATCGGCTAGGTGCCTCCTGCTCCTCTTGAATGGTTGAGCCAACTTTCGAGCCTGAGCCTGGGTGCATGTCCGGGAATGCGCTGAGGAGATGGTCATGGCTGGAAATCTGCAGACACTTGCCCGGCGTTGGTGCGAATACACCAATGAGCCGTATTGCCAAGCTAGGCAGGCGCTTCTGGCAATTCCCCACAGCGGACGTCTGTTACCAGACGCTCCCCTTGGTCAGGCACGATTCGAAGCTGCTGTATTGCGAAGCGTTGGCTATGGTATCTCTCCTCAATGTGGTGGCCGCGGCTCAACTCAGCCGTTCGGCATCCAGTCCGTCTCCCCTGGTTGCTGCGGGCTTGAGATCAGGTTGAGTTCAAATCCCAAGTCTGCCAATGATTTTCTGTACCGAATATCGCCGATACTCGCCGATGGCGGTGTGAATGGGATCGCCGGCCTTCGTGTGACGTTCTCACGTCGAGGCGCTGTGCTGTCCATGTATGAAACTGATGGGACGGTATTGGTCCGTGGGGTCGACGAAAAGTCTTGGATGGCCGCTTTGGTGGCAGTGTCCGGGAAGCGCACTCTGCGAAATTATCTAGGGGGCACGGATGCGCTCCACGAAGTCGAGGAAGCCGAAATGTGTTTGTATCGACGCATGCCGAGCAGATCCGGATTGGATAGCGCTGAGGTACTCCTCAGCGGAATTATTCGCCGAGCGCACATGTTCCGGTGCAGAGATTTGAGGTTTCTTGACCTGTGGACAGATGTTTCAGTCGACGATGCGGTCATAAAAATCGAGTGGGCGGGTGATCTCACGCATCATCAGGTTATCTCTCGTGCCATCGACAAGCGTTTCGGACTGCCGCTGAAAGTCGTTGACAAGAAGTGTTTTTGCGATCACTGCACGTCTGATACCTACGAAATACATCTTCTGGACACGGTCGACGAACGGGTCCATGTGTATTTGCGTCGCAGCAGTCTGTATGACGATGAGTTGCCTCCGCGGCCAACCGGGCGCTGCTTGTCGCCCGGTTTCAGCCTGGGCCGCGACGTGGAGCTGGGACGAGGTGCCTGCCATGCGATTTGATACGCAGCTAGCCCTGGCGATCGTTGCTATCACCTGGTCGATCGTGGTTGTTCTCTCCGTAGCCGCCGCTGTCCTGGCAAGGAATCCTGGCCAACGCGAGGATGCGAGAAAGGTTCTGGCAGCGCTCCTGAGGATTCGTCCTCCGAATGGCGATTGAGTTGAGGCCGATGCGTCCTATCAATCCGGTCAGCCACTTAAATGTCGGTCCGGTCGAGCGCGCTGCGCCCGAGCGGCTAAACGGTCGATGCAAGCCGATATCATTAGTACCTCCCATGCACCCCACTGGGCGAACGAGGCTAAGCACGGTTCGAACCGTATCGAACGCACGATAATGCCACATGGTGTTCGGTTCGAAAAGGCCACTGCCCGGCCGGGGGATACAACTTCGCCCCACCTGGATCGGCCGGGCAGGCAAGGCTCAATTAGTCTGTGCGCGTGAGGGTTCGACAGCGGGCTACTTGTTCTTCGGTGGTGGCACAACTTCGCTTCGGAAGTCGACTAGTTGTTCGTCGAACTTCTCACACAGCCGGGTTACAAACTCGGACCACGAGCGCACGCCCTTCAGGTTGAGTGCACCGGGAGTTGTTCCTTTGTGAACAATCTCGCCGCGAATCTCGACAAGATCAGAGACGTCCCGACGCACCATCGCGTTCGATCGGCCGCTCCACTTCACAGCGTAGATCGGCGAAAACCCAAGCACCTGGTTGTACAGACCGTCCACATTGCCGACGCTGGCAGTGTTGAAACCAAAGCGTCCCTTGCCGTCGCCCTCGATTCTCTTATGCACAAGCGCAAGTGCCTCGCTCCGCCACCCGTCGCCGACAAAGGCCCAGGGACTTGGCTTTCCTTCAACAATCCAATCGCGAAACGTGCCAGGGAGACTGTGAGGCTCGGTGCTCTCAAGTAGCAACTCGACCGTTTCGAGCAACGCTTCCTCGACGAACACCTCCCACGCCGTATAGCAGAGCGCTACGCCCGACCGAAGCAGGTGCCCGTAGCCCGGCCCTGCTGGGCGGCCGCGCCTCGGATCGTTCTGGGCAGGATGATGTTCGAGCAATGACGTAACGTCCGCCAGCACGAGTGCGGCCCGCTCAAATGCCCTCGAACCTGTCACGCAAACGCCGCCCTTCTAGGTGACATTTTTCGAAAGCGGAACTCGATCGTCGCCGCTTTCATTTTCTGCAGGTAAAGCTCCTAGTTACACCTCGACACGTTCCGTGCCAATAACCTATGCCTCTCGCTATCCGGTCTATCTGATGCGGGCGGCACGTGAGGTCCAACTCTACAGTCAACCCCCGGCTGGCTTCAGGGGAACTCAACTGCGCGCTCATGCCGCGAGGCGCGCATTGGCCGGGCCGTACCGATGGCCTGCGGCCCTATACCTTCGAGACCCTGGTGGCCGCACAGGTCACCTGAGCGAGCAGGCCACGTCCCCCAACTTTCACCCCTCTGCGAGGGCTAGGAGGTGACGGTGACTGCAGTCAGATGAAGCGTCCGCACATGCCGCATATCGCACTGACCGGGCGTTCGCCGGAGCCTGGCAGACGGTGTTGTTGTTCGTAACAACGACTTGAGCCGACTGGCGGTGCCGTCAAGACTCGTAGACAACTGCCGTCGCAGATGGCGGACAGAGCCACCGTGGGATTGACGCACCCCAGTGGGCCGTGCCCTTATCAACTCGGCGAGACCACACCGAGACGCTGACACCAGACATCGAGACACGGGCACCAACCAGCGAGACATGCTGGTCTCGCACCATGCTCGCCAGTCTCGGCACCAGCCCGCGACCGGCCATTATCCAGCGCAGACGAGAAAGATCGAAAAAATTTCGGGCAAGGGGTTTACAACCCCGCGTGGAGAGGTACGCTAGTTGACCCAGTGTGTCGACCAGAGCCTACAACACACCCAAGATACAGGTTGAGGATTCCTAGGGTATGCCGTCGGTGAGGGTTCGTCAAGCTGGGACCACAACTGAACACCACGTGTGACGCTGGCCTCGACGGGTGCCATGGCAATCGAGGAGTCGAAGCGGGCACAACCCGAACCCGACAACCGCGACCGACGCTCGCGGCACCCCGCCACAAGCAGGGGACCGTGAGCTATGGAGAGGCACCCATGCGCACACCCGACCATCCCGACGACAACATCAACGACGACCCCGACAACCCTGGAGATAACAAAGACGCCGTAGTGATTCCGCTACGGCGAAAAGCATCCAGTAATAACTCCGCCAGCAACAACGAAAAACCGTCTGAAACCGCCCCTGACCTGCCAGTTTGGCGGTATGATCAATCCCGGAAACGCGTCGCTGACCAGCGTTATGCTGGTCACGTCCATTATGTTCACGGTGCGCGTGCCGAACAATTGCGGGGCGAACTGGCCGATGTCACGGCGCAATTGTTGGCGTGGGCCGTGCAACAACAATCCGATGATCAATCCAGGCAGGATGGTGCCGCCGCATGACCCCCGACGACCCGCCGATCAATCCGCCCGCCCCCGCGCTGACCCACCGGACGGCATCGCTGTCGTCGGCGGTGCCGGTGTCGGGGCCGTCGGGGTTGTCCGACTACGCGGTGTCGCCGCTGGGGATGCCGGTCGCGGTGCTGCAGGGTGAGGTGCGCGTAGCGTTCCTGGGTCGCACCTCCACCGAGGACCAGCAGGACCCGCGTCAGTCGATGTTGCGGCAGTTGAACAACTGCAAGACCGCGATCCCGGACGCGTGGGTGATCGTGGCGCACTTCTACGACGTCGAGTCCGGCCGCATGGACCTCGACGACCGCGGCCACGGCAGCGACTACGACCGCTTCGACATCCCGGTCGCCCGCGACGGCGGCGTCGCCGACCTCCGCGACGAAGCCGCCCACCCCGGCCGCCGCTTCGACGTCGTCATCTGCGAAGCCGTCTCCCGCGTCGCCCGCCGCACCTTCGAGGGCCTGTCGATCGAACGCGAACTCGAAACCGCCGAGGTCCCGCTGTTCGCGTCCAACGAACCGATCCAGCTGTCCGGCAGCCGCGCCCAGCGCATCCTGCAACGCCGCATCAACCAATCCATCGCCGAATACGAGACCCTCAACACCCTCGAACAATCCTGGGGCGGACTGTGCACCCACGTCCGCGAAGGCTGGAACATCGGCAAACCCCCGTACGGGTACAAGGCCAAAACCTACCGGCATCCGAATCCGACCAAGGCGGCCAAGGGGCAGACCAAGACCCGCCTCGAACCAGACGGGGCGCGCGGAGAGACGGTCACCCAGATCGCGCTGTGGCGCCACCACGAGGGCCTGGGCTACGACACCATCGCCGAGCGGCTCAATACCGACCCGGTGAAGTATCCGCCACCGATACCACCGGGGCGGGAACGTGCCCGGGGCGCGTGGTGCAAGACGAGCGTGTTCGAGATCCTGCGCAACCCCAAATACACCGGGTTCCAGGTGTTCAACCGGCGCGCGTCGCGGTCGCGGCGGGGGAAGGTGAACGATCCGGTGAAGTGGGTGTGGTCCACCGAACCCGTCCACGAGCCGTTGATCCCGAAATGGATGTACGACGAACTCGCCGCCCGCCGACAAGCCCGGCGCGGCTCCCGCGACGGCAACACCCGCAACACACACCCCGCCACGCGGCGCACCTACCTGCTGCGCGGCATGGTGTTCTGCGGGTGCGGGCGGCGGATGTTCGGCAACCACCGCCACAACAGCGGCTACTACATGTGCTGGCCGCGCGGCAACAACCGGGGCCGCTCGGACAAGTACACCGGCCACCCCAAAGCCGTGTACCTCCGCGAAGACGCTGTGTTGGATGCGCTCACCCGTTTCTTCGCCGATCGGGTCTTCGGTCTCCACCGCCGCGATTTCCTCGCCGTCGACCTCGCCGGCCTCGACGACCGCGCCACCCGAGAGCGCCAAGCCGAGCGGGAACGACTCCAGCGAGTAGTCGCGGATGTGACCCGGCGGCAGAACTCGATCCTGCGGCAAGCCCAAGACAGTGACCCCGACGACCCGTTCACCAAAGGGTTGCGCGGCACCTACAACGACCTCGACGCCGAGAAGACCGCCGCACTGTCGGTCATCGCTCAACTCGACGCCGCCGACACCGCCGAACCGCATCGACCCGGCACCGCCGACATCGCGCTTCTCGACGCTCTGCCCTACCTGGCACTCAACCTCACCAACGCGCCAGAAGCGTTGCTACGCAAGCTGTTCGAGATCACCCAGCTCGACGTCCGGCTGCACGACGACGATGACCAGGTGACCATCACCATCACCCTGCCCGCCGACCAAGTTCTCGACATCACCCACACCGCAGAAAGGATCACCAACACCATGCCCCCTACACAACAAACGCCTGCCCACACGGCAGAAATAGGTTGTGCAGATGCTGTACGTGCCCCCGGCGGGGCTCATCGCCGGGGTGGCGGACGGGAGTGCCGGTGCGTCGGGGTCGGTGCAGATCGCTCGGAGGGCGGCGGTTGTCGTGGCGCTGAGTGATTCGACGGTTCGGCGGTCGAAAAGCTCTTCCGCATAGACTATTTCGCCGTTGATGCCGGCGCATTGCCCGTCGGGGCGGTATTCCTCCCGCAGGTTCGGCAGGAGCTCGAACGGGGTCCGGCGCACCGCGACCGGACGATGCCGGATCGCCAATCCGTCCGGATTCGTACCGAGATCGACGCCCCGCAGGTAGGTCACCAGCACTTGGAACAGCGGGTGGTGGGTTCGGGAGCGCGGGGGGTTCATCAGTTCGACGAGGCGATCGAAGGGGAATTCCTTGTTCTCGTGGGCGCCGAGGATGCGCTCGCGGACCCGGTGGGCCAGTTCGCGATAGGTGGGTGTGCCCGACATGTCGAGGCGGACCACCGCCGTGTCGACCACGCATCCGACCAAGTCCTGCAGTCCCTCCGAATCGCGGCCGCTCAAGGCGACGCCGATGGGGAGGTCGGTGCCCGCGCCGCGGCCGTGCAGCGCCACGGCGAGCGCCGTGTGCACCAGCATGTACACGCTCACCCCGCAGGCGGACGCGGTTCGGGTGAGCTCGCGGTGGGTGTCCGCGTCGACGCGGACGGGGACCGTCGCCGCCGTATTCGCACGGCGGTCGGTGCGGGCGTGATCGACGGGCAGGACCGGTTGCTGCGGCATGCCGTCGAGGACGGTGCGCCAGTATTGCTCCTGCTGCCGGAGCAGGAGGGTCGGGGCGGAGTCAGGGCCCAGAACCCGCCGCAGCCACGTCGCATAATCGGCGAATTGTGGTGCCGGAGAAGGCCATTCCGGTGCCGCCCCGGCGACCCGCGCCCGGTAGGCGGTGACCAGATCGCGCTGCAGAACGGCGGCGGATTCGCCGTCGGCGGCGATGTGGTGGACGACGCCGAACAGGACATGATGCTCATCGGTCAGGCGGTACAGCCGGATTCGCAGCGGCGGCCGCCTCGTCGGGTCGAACCCCTGCTGCATCTGCGATTCCACCGCGCGGTCGACACCGTCCGGACCGTCCGCGTCGACGATGCGGAAGTCCGGCCGAGCCGAATCGATCGGCAGGATCCGCTGTTCCGGGCCGTCCGCCGCGTACGGCAGCACGGTGCGGAGGATCTCGTGCCGCGCGACGATATCGGTGACCGCCGCCTCCACCGCCGCGGTGTCGAGCGGTCCGCCGATGTCGAGCGCGGTCGCGATCAGGTAGTCCGGCTGCTGCCCGCCGAGATAGTTCACGGTCCACAGGCGCAGCTGCGCGGGCGACAGCGGGATCGGGTGGGTGCGGGGGACGGGTGCGAAATCCGGCCGGGTGATTCCGGTGTCGCGCATCTGTCGGTCGAGCGCATGCTCCAGCGCGACGACCGTGGGCGATTCGAACAGATCGCGCAGCGATACCGGGACGCCGAGCGACGACCGGAGGACGGCGACGGCGCGGAGGGCGGACAGCGAATTGCCGCCGTGCGCGAAGAAGTCGTCGGTGATACCGATGGTCCGGCCGCCCAGCGCCTCCGCGAAGGCCGCCGCGACGATCTGCTGGCGGGGCGTCCGGACGGGCACGTGCGCACCGTCGGGAGGCGTCGGGAGCGCGCCGACGTCGACCTTGCCCGTGGCGGTGAGGGGCAGCTCGTCCACCTGCACGATCGCCGACGGCACCAGGTAGGCGGGCAGACTCGCCGCCAGCCGGGCGCGCAGTGCCGCCGTGTCGATCTCGGCGGTCCCGGTGATGTGCGCAATCAGCGACTGCCCGCTACCGTTCCGCCGCGCCGTGACGACCGCCGCCGTGGTGTCCGGCTCGCGCCGGATCGCCGCCTCCACCTCGCCCGGTTCGATGCGGAAACCGTTGATCTTCAGCTGCCGATCGGTGCGGCCGAGGAAGTGCAGTACGCCCTCCGCATTCCAGCGGCCGAGGTCACCCGTGCGATACATGCGCGCACCGGGCGGGCCGTACGGGTCGGCCACGAACCGCGCGGCGGTCAGGGCGGGGGCCCGGTGGTAGCCGTTGGCGAGTCCCACGCCGGACAGGTAGATCTCCCCGGACACGGCGGCGGGCACCGGCCGCAGCGCCGGATCGAGCACCGTGACCCGGGTGTTGTCGGCCGGACGGCCGATCGGGACGGGCCGGTCCGGTGCCGCGTCGCCGGGGATCGGGTAGGCGACCGCGAAGCCCGTCGCCTCGACGGGCCCGTACAGATTCCGCACGACCGGCGGGTGCTCGCCCCGGCGAACGGCCGCGGCGGCCCGGGGCGCCAGCACGTCGCCGGCGCTCGCGAGTTCCGACAGCCTGGCGAGTTGCTCCGGGGCCTGCTCGGCGAGCAGATGAAACAGTCCCGCCGACAACAGCATCGAGGTCACCCGTCCCGCGCGCAGGACCTGGGCATAGTCGTGCACATCGAGCACGCCGGGCGGCGCGATCACCACGGTTCGGCCCGTCAGCAGGGGCAGCCACAGCTCGAAGACCACCATGTCCCAGGTGTGCGGGAGATGCAGCAGCACCCGTTCGTGCCCGTCGCCGTCCCCGACGCGGTCATGCGCTCGCGCCACGATATTGCGGTGGGTTACCTCGACCCCCTTCGGCGCTCCGGTCGACCCGGACGTGAACATGATCGTCGCGACCGCCTCGGGGGCCACGGTGATGCCCAGGTCGCTGTCGTCGTCGGTCGAAGCGGCCGCATCGGCGAGATCGTGCAGCACCAATTCGGTTCCGGTGAAACGCAACAGCCGCTGCACGTGGGCGGGCGGATAGCGGTCGCTGAGGGGCACGCAGACCGCCCCGAGCTTGTAGACCGCGAGGAAGGCGACCACGAGATCGGCCGACCGCGGCAGCGCGATGCCGACCGGCACCCCCGGCCCGGCGCCGCGGGCACGCAGCCGGCGGGCCACCCTGTCGGCACGGGCATCGACGTCGGCGTAGGTGAGCTCCACGCCGTCGCACCAGACCGCGGCGCGCCGTGGGTGTCGTCGCGCGACCGACTCGAAACACGCTGCGATGCCGCCGTTCTCGACATCGGTGCGCGCACCGCGCCCGAAGCCCAGGAGCTCGGCATGCCGTGCGGGCCCGAGCAGGCGGAGCCGGCCGACCGGCGACTGCCGCCGGGCGGCGAGCGCCTCGCCGGCGGCCAGGATCCGTGACCACAGCTCGTCCGCGTCGGCGAAACCGTCGATGCGGCCGGGCTGCAAGCCGATTCGGAAGGTCAGCCCGCCGTCCTCGGGGACGACGGTCACCGTCAGCGGAAAATGGGTACTGCCGAGGACCTCCACGGACGTGACCGAGAAGTCCGCGTCCGGGTCGTCGACGGGTCCGGTGTCGACGGGGAAGTTCTCGAAGACCAGTGAGGTATCGAACAGGTCGGATTGCCCTGCCGCGGCGAGGATCTCCGGCAGTCCGAGATGGTCGTGCTCCATGATCGCGGCCCGCCCGGCCTGGATGCGAGTGGCCAGATCGAGCGGAGATTCGCCGGGCGCTGAGCGAACCCGCAGCGGCACCGTGTTCATCAGCAGCCCGACGACACCGGCCATTTCGGCGCTGCCGGTGCGGCCGGACACCGTGATGCCGAAGACGACCTCGTCGCCGCCGGTCAGGTTCGACAGCACCAGCGCCCACATGGCCTGCATCAGCGAGTTGATCGTCAGGTTGCGTTCGGCGGCCCGGTCGCGCAGCGCGGTCGACAGCGCGTCCGGCACCCGGAACGTGTGGTCTTCGGGAGGCCGCCACCGTTCCCGGCTCGCCCGTGCCACCCTGCTCGGCTCGGCGCCGGAGAGCGCACGCGCCCAGGCTCGGCGGGCGCCGTCGCTGTCCTGCGCCGCAGACCATTCCAGAAACCGGCGGAACGGTGTGGGAGGCGGCAATTCGATGCCGCGATAGCCGATCGCCAGCTCGCGCAACAGGATTGCCACCGACCAGCCGTCGAGCAGGGCGTGGTGGTGGGTGAATACGAGCAGGGAGCGGTGTATGTCGGTGTGGAGCAGGGTGACCGTGAGCAGCGGCGGCGCGAGGGGGTCGATCCGGGCGTCCTCCGTCCGCGCCCGGTGGACGGCGCGCGCCCGCTCCTCGGCGGTTGCCTCGACGAGATCCAGGACGCGCCAGGGTATGTCGACATCGGGGCGGATCTCGTAGCGCGGGCGCTCGCCGCCGTCGACGGCGAACGATCCCAGCAGATGCGGATGGCGCGCGAGCACGGATCGCCACGCCTCACGCAGGCGTTCGGCACGGATCGGGCCGTCCAGGGTGAGCACGAACTGGACCAGGTAGGGGTCGCCGTCCTCGCCGCCGTCGTACAGGGAGTGGAACAGCAGGCCCGACTGCAGCGGTGTCGCCGGGAGGAACCGATCGTTCGCTCCATCGGGCTGTGCGGGTGTGTCCGGTTGCCGGGCGTCGGCGGGCCGTGCCTCGGCGATGTGCGCGAGCGCGCGCACGGTCTGCTGTTCGAAGACGTCCCGCGGCGTGGTGGCGAACCCGGCCGCCTGCGCCCGATCGGCCAGCCGGATGGCCAGAATGCTGTCACCGCCGGAGGCGAAGAAGCCGTCGTCGATGCCGATGCCGTCGTGCCCGAGCACATCGACGAAGAGCGCATGCAGCCGCATCTCGGTGTCGGTACGCGGTGGCGAGCCTGCCCCGCGTGCGGACCCGTCGGCGGCGAGGGCGCGCAGTCGGCGTTCATCGATCTTGCCGCCGGGTGTCATCGGGATGGTGTCGACGACGAAGATCGCGGAGGGAATCGCATGTGCGGGAAGCAGATCGGCGAGATCGGCGCGGGTGCGATCGACGTCGATCCCGTGCCCCGTCACGAAGGCGGCGAGCCGTCGGTCCCCGGGTTCGGGCTCGACGGTCAGGACCACCGCCGCGCGCACGGCCGGGAGAGCGCACAGCGCTGCCTCGATCTCACCGGGTTCGATCCGGAAGCCCCGCACCTTCACCTGCCGGTCCGCGCGCCCCAGGTATTCCAGCGTGCCGTCGGCGGTCCACCGCGCCACGTCGCCGCTGCGATACATGACGGTGCCGGGCGGGCCGAACGGGTCGGCGGCGAAGCGTCCCGCGGTGAGGCCCGGGCGGCGCAGATATCCTTGCGCGACACCGGGACCCGCGACATACAGCTCGCCCGGGAGCCCGGGCGGGCACCGGCGGAGCGCGGCATCGAGCACGTACACCGACAGATCCGGTATCGGCGTGCCGATGTCCCCGGACGACGAGCCGGGTGTCAACGGCGTTCCGGTCGTGAACACCGTGGTCTCGGTGATGCCGTACATATTGGTCAGGCGCGTCGCCGCCGGATCGCGAAGCGCCCACCACGCGGCCAGTCGCCACGGTTCCACCGGTTCGCCGCCGAAGATCACCTGGCGCAGCGACAGTCGATCGCTCGCGGCCGGTCGCC
Organism: Nocardia mexicana NBRC 108244; assembly: GCF_001613165.1. Lineage (GTDB taxonomy): Bacteria > Actinomycetota > Actinomycetes > Mycobacteriales > Mycobacteriaceae > Nocardia > Nocardia mexicana. The sequence goes on along the minus strand of NZ_BDBV01000001.1, from coordinate 120,874 downwards.
GCGCCAGGGCGTCGACGAGCATCCCGAATGCCGAGGGCGTCTGATCGAGTACCGTAACCTGTTGCTCCACAAGGAGATCGAGAAAATCGCTCGGCGATCGAGCCACCCCGGCCGGAACGACCACGAGGGTGCCGCCGTGGCACAGGGCACCCCAGAGCTCCCACACCGAGAAGTCGAAGGCGATGGAGTGGAACAGCGTCCAGACGTCGGAGGCGCCGAACTCGAACCACGGCTGCGTCGCCTCGAGCAGGCGGACGACATTCGCGTGCGTGACGACGACGCCCTTCGGCCGCCCGGTCGTGCCGGAGGTGTGGATGACATAGGCGGGGTCGTGCGCGGCCGGGCGGACCGCGAGGTCGGCGGGCTCGACCGGTGGCGGGTCATCGATGCGGAGGACGGGCGCCGGCGAGATCGCCTCGGGGAGGTCCACGTCCGTACAGGTGACGATCAACGCGGGGGTGACATCGGCGACGATGGCTCGCAGCCGCTGCTCCGGGTAGCCGGGGTCGATCGGAGCATAGGCGGCGCCGGTCTTCAGCACGGCGATCACGCCGACCACGAGGTCCAGCGATCTCGGCACCGCGAGAGCCACGAAATCCCCTGGGCCCACGCCGTATCCGGCGATGATCCCCGCCAGCCGTCGAGCGCGGCGGTCCAGGTCGGCATAGGAGAGGGCGGCCTCGCCGCAGACGACGGCGGTGGCCTCGCCGCGGGTCGCGACGGTCCGCTCGAACCACTCGGTCAGCGTCGCGGCCGTCGGCGTGAGTGCTCGCCGGGGTGCGGCCGCGCGCTCTTCTCGCACCGGAGCACCCGCGATCTCCGCCGGACCGGTGCGGAGCCTGCCGATCGGGAGATCCTCCGGGGCCGCCGCGAGGGCCGCGATGGTGTCGGTGAGCCGGCGGTGGTGCGCGGCGAGTTCGGCCTCGGTGTACCGGAGCGTGCTGGACTCCAGGACCAGCGTCAGGACCGGATCGCCGTTGTCGTACACACCGATGGTCAGGTCGTCGGAGCGGCCCGCCGAAAGATGGCGCAGGGTAGCGGTTTCGGGGCCGAAGCGGAGGTCCTTCTGCATGGGCAGCACATTGACCGTGGGACCGGCGATACCCCCTCCGGCGCCGCCCGCCCGCAGGTCGGCGAGCATATCGGCCTGCTGGTATCGCTGGTGGCGCAGGATGATCAGGGATTCGGCGCGGATCGCCCGCAGCAGGTCGCCGACGGATGCGGACGGGTCGACCGATATCCGCATCGGGACGATATTCGCGGTGACGCCGAGCGCGGTGCGGGAGCGTTTGGCGGGTACCGCGAGGCCCAGCGTGACCATCCGTGCTCCCGAATCCGCGTGCAGCGCAATCGCGGTCGCGGCGAACACCCAGGCCGGCCACGCGGTGGCGGACTCCTCGGCGCGGGCCCGCAGTGCCTGCCACGCGGCGCCGTCGAGCACGCCCGCGTGCCTGAGGTATCGCGGGGTGCGGGTGTTCGACGGGGCTCCGGAGAACAGCGGGGCATCGGCAGGGCCGGGCACCGCGAGCCGCTGTGCCCAGAATCGCCGGTCGTCGGCGAAGCGGTCCGAGGCGCGGTAGCGAATGTCCTCCGCCACAAAGGCTTCCACCCGGTCGAATACCGATTCCGGCACCGGCCGGCCGTCCACTATCGCGGTGTAGGTGTCGGCGACGCGGCGGACCATGGCGGCGGAGGCGGCGCCGTCGAGCACGGCGTGATGCGATCTGACGAACCACGCGGTGCCGTCGGCGCCGAGATCGATCAGGTGGTGTTCGAACAGCGGCGTCCGGCGCAGGTCGAACGGCCGGTCCAGCAGCGCGTACATGAATCGCACCGCCTCGCCCCGCGGGTCCGCCGCCGCGCGAAAACTCTTGCGGTACAGCGGCCAGTCGGCCACCTCCTCGAGGACCTGCGTGACGCGGCCGTCGGCATCGGCGTCGAACCGTACCCGCATCGTCTCCGCACCGGCGACCACGAGGCGCAGTGCTCGCTCGAACGCCGCCTCGTCGACCGGGCCGTGGATGTGCACGTACCCGCCGATGACGAACCGCAACCCGGTGTCGTCGAGTTGCTGTGCCACCCAGACGTGTTGCTGTGCTCCGGTCAGCGGCCACCGCGAGGTCATCGGAGGGCCTCGATGGGGTCCTGCGGGGCCGCCGCGACCGCGCGCAGCAGATTCCGTAGCTCCGCGGCGATCTCGGCTACTTGTGTCTCGTCGAAAGCCGTGCGCTGGTATCCGAATTGGATGGTCAGCGCCGGGCCGGGCTCGACGAAGAGCGTCAGGGGGTAGTGCGCGGCGTCGTGCAGTTCCACCGCGGTACCGGCGATGCCGTCGACGGCGGCCGCCGCGGCGGCGAGCTGCGCCACGTCGACGGGGTAGGACTCGTACACCATCGCCGTGTCGAACAGGATGTCCCGCTGTCCCGCGGCGGCATGGATCGCCGTCAGGCCGAGGTCGTGGTGTTCCATCAGTTCCGCCTGTTCGTCCTGCACCGACCGCAGCACCGCCGCGGCGGGCATGCCCGGGTCGAACCGCACTCGGACCGGCACGGTGTTGATGCAGAGCCCGACAACGGATTCCACGCCGGGAAGCGCGGCCGGGCGGCCGGACACGATCGTGCCGAACACCACGTCGTCGCGGCCGAGCCTGCGTCCCAGCAGGATTGCCCACGCGACCTGCAGCACGGTATTGACCGTGACGCCGAGTTCGGTCGCGGTCGCACCGAGTCGGTCGGTGGTGTCCGCGTCGAGAACCCATCGGTACTTCGTGGTGGTGGTGATGTCGTGGCCGCGAGCGGTCGGCGCGACCAGGGTCGGCCCGCGCACGCCGTCCAGCGCCCGCCGCCATGCGGCCGCGGCCGCCGTCGTCTCGCGGTCGTGGTGCCACGCGAGGTACGCGCGGAACGAACCCGCCGGTGGCGCGAGCGGTTCGCCGCTCGCGTAGAGCGCCATGAGATCTCGCAGCACGAGCGGTACCGACCAGCCGTCGAGCAGGATGTGGTGATACGTCGCGATCAACACGTGTTCCGAGTCCGCGGTGCGGGCGAGCGCGAACCTCATCAGCGGCGGCACCGCGGGATCGAACCGGTGCGTGCGCTCCCGGTCGATGAGCTCGGACACCCGGCCTTCCAGCCGGAGATCCACTTCACGCCAGGGTATTTCGACGGTTTCGGGCACCACCTGCCGCGGGGTTCCCGTGGTGTCGGCCACGAACGCCGCGCGCAGATTCGGGTATCGCCGCAGCAGTTCGTCTGCGGCCCACCGCAATCGGTCGCGATCGAGCACGCCGCCGATGTGCTGCACCGCCTGGACGTTGTAGACGTCGACGACGGTGCTGCCGGGTGACGACGGCCGCGCGAGTTCGGCGTGGAAGTACAGGCCCTGCTGCAGCGGCGCGAGCGGCCACACCTCGGTGAGCCGTCCGTAGTCGCGCTCCCACCCGGCGATGTCGCCGCGACTCACTCGGACCAGCGGGAAGTCCGAGGGAGTGTGCCCGCCGGCGTTCGAGTCGCGCGCATGGGAGATGATCGCGCCGAGCGCCGCCACCCAGAGCTCGGCCAGGTCGGCGACCTCCGACTTGTCGAGAAGCGTTGTCGGATACGAGAACCCGGCGCGCAGCCGGGAGTCGACCACGATCGCGTTCACGTCGATCGCGGCGGCCGCGGGCAGGTCGGGGTCCGCGTCGGCGGCGGGCATCGCGACCACGCCGCTGCCACGGTCATGGATGCGGCCGAGGTAGTTGAAGGCGATCTGGCCGGGCATCGGTCCCGGCAGCAGCTCCGCCGTGTCCGGGTTCAGGTAGCGCAGCAGCCCGTAGCCGACCCCGTGGTCGGGGACGGCGCGCAGCTGCTCCTTGACCGCCTTGATCACCGCGCCCGCCGATTCGGTCCCGGCGAGCGCACCCTCGACATCGATGCCGGTGAGGTCCAGCCGCACCGGATACAGCGAGGTGCACCAGCCCACCGTGCGGGACAGGTCGGCGCCGGGGGCGAGCTGCTCCTCGCGACCGTGGCCCTCCAGCCGGATCAGCGACACCGGTGCGGCCTCGCCCCGCCGTGCCCGCCAGGTCGTGAGCGCGACGGCCAGTGCGGAGACCAGGATCTCGTCGACGCCGGCGTGGAACAGCGCGGGCACGGTCCGCACGAGCGATTCGGTATCGGCCTGGTCCACGGTGATGTCCACCGTCGCGAGCCGCGACACGGTGTCGAGATCGGGGTCCAACGGCCGCGGCCCGAGTGCGGGGTCCGGCGCCGCGCAGATGCGGCGCCACAGGCCCAGTTCGGCGATTCGATCGGGGGCGTGCGCCGCGTCGACCAGGGCGTGCGACCACCGGCGCATCGAGGTTCCGGGCGGATCCCACTGCGGCGCCGCGTGATTCGCGATCGCCGCCATGGCCGCGAGCAGGTCGGGTATGAGAATTCGCCACGACACACCGTCGACCGCGATGTGGTGCGCGCAGATGATCAGCCGTCCGGTCCCGTGCCCGGAATCCAGCCGGACGAACTGCACCATGATGCCCGCCGCCGGGTCGAGGCGATCCAGGGCGGCGTCGAGTGCGGCCGCCTCCGAGGTGAAGTCGATATCGTACCGGCGCAACAGTTCCGAGGTCCCGATCGCACCGGGTGGCGCGGTCTCCAGCCGCCACTCGCCGAAACCGTCGCGGAACAGTCGGCCCCGCAACATGTCGTGCCGGTCGACGATCGCCGCGACGGCGGCGGCAACGGTGTCGTGGTCGATGCCGGGGGGAAGATCGACGGTGAGGGTCTGGTTGACGCGCCGGAAGGAGCCGCCGCGTTCGGTCAGCCACCGCACCGCGGGCGGCAGCGGCAGCTCTCCGACACCGCCGCCGGGCAGTTCGAGCAGCCGCGGCACGGCGGGATCGGAATCGGAGGTCCTTGCCGCGGACGCGATTCCGGCGACCGTGCGATGGTCGAAGACGTCCCTCGGCGTGAAGTGCAGGCCCCTGGCTCGTGCCCGGGAGGCGAGCTGGATGGACGTGATGCTGTCGCCGCCGAGCGCGAAGAAGGAGTCGTCCACGCCCGCCCGGTCGATGCCGAGCACCTCGGCGAACACATCGGCTATCACCTGCTCGGCGGGGGTGCGCGGGGCCTGTGCGGAGCGCGGCCGGAAGACCGGATCGGGCAGTGCCGCGCGATCCAGCTTGCCGTTGGGAGTCAGCGGGAGCGCCTCGACCGCCACGATGGCGGAGGGTCGCATGTACGGTGGAAGGCGGTGCGCGACATGCGTTTCCAGCTCACCCGTGGCGAGGATGCGACCCGAGGCGGGGACCGTGTACGCGATCAGGCGCGGCGACGGGCCCTCCGCCCGCGCCACCACGACGGCCTGCGCCACCGAGTCGTGATCGAGCAGTGCGGCCTCGACCTCGGCCGGTTCGATTCGGTAGCCGCGAATCTTCACCTGCTGGTCGCCGCGCCCGCGGTACTCGAGGCTCCCGTCGTTGTTCCAGCGCGCCAGGTCACCGGTGCGGAACATGACTCCGCCCGGCACACCGAACGGGTCGGCGACATAGCGGGCCGCGGTCGTCGCCGGTCGGGCGTGGTAGCCGCGGGCGACCTGGTCTCCGGTCAGGTACACCTCGCCCGTCGCGCCGACGGGCACCGGGCGCAGCCGCGAATCCAGTACGCGGACAGTCATTCCCGGCAGTCCGAGCCCGATCACGCTGGCCCGTGCCGAGCGGGCGAGTGCGCCGTCCACCGGCACATGGGTGGCGTGCACCGTCGCCTCGGTGATGCCGTACAGATTCGAGATCCGGGTCTGTCCGGCCGGACTCGCGTCGTACCACCCGCGCAGCCGGCGCAGGTCGAGGGCTTCGCCGCCGAGCACGATATGCCGCAGGGACGGTGGTGCGGTGGCTCCGGCATCGAGCAGTGCGTAGAAGGCGGACGGTGTCTGGCTGAGCACCGTAACCGCATCGCGCTCGAGTAGTTCGCCGAATTCGACCGGCGAGCGCGCGAGATCGGGATCGACGATGGCGAGGGTGCCGCCGGAGGACAGTGCTCCCCACATCTCCCACACCGAGAAGTCGAAGGCGGGGGAGTGGAACATGGTCCAGACGTCGGTGTGGTCGGTGTCGAGCAGCGATCGGGCGGCGGTGAGCATCGCGACGACATTGCGGTGCGTCACGCACACCCCCTTCGGGCGCCCGGTCGAGCCGGAGGTGTACAGCACGTAGGCGAGATTGCCGGGGCGAGGTGTCGCCGCAGGGGATGTCGGCGCCGAGGCCTCCTCCGCACCGAGGATCAGGCACGGCAGGTCGCCCGCGGGCAGCGCGGCACGATCGGCGCGTGTCGTGACGACACAGGACGGATCTGTCTCGGCGAGAACGAATTCGAGTCGCCGCGGGGGACTGTCGAGGTCGAGGGGCACGTAACCCGCCCCGGCCCGCAATACGCCGAGCATCCCCGTGATCAGCTCGATGGATCGTGAAACGGCCAGGGCCACCAACGATTCGGGACCGATGCCGCGAGCGGCGAGGGCATGTGACAGCTCCGCGGACGCCCGATCCAGCTCGCGGTAGGTCACCGCACGGGATCCGTGCCGGACGGCGACGGCGTCCGGCCGGGCGGCCACCTGCGCCAGGAACAGATCGACGAGCGTGGTGTCCGCGGCGTGCGCGGCGGGCCGCTGCCAGTGCTCCAGCACCAGCTGCCGCTCCGCCGGGCCGATCGCATCGATATGAGCCACCGGGACATACGGATTCGCGGCCAGCGCGGACAAGACCCCTACCAGGCGCTCGGTGAGCCGGGCCACGGTCGCCTCGTCCACCAGGTCCGGTCGCCTGCTCGCCAGGATGTGCAGCCGGTCGGTCTGCCGGACGGTGATCGTCAGCGCATAGTGCGTCGCCTCCCGGGAACGGAGCCCGGAAATGGCAAGCCCGGCACCCGCGGTGGCGTCGGTGCGCAGCCGCGCCACATCGAACGGGTACGACTCGACCACCAGCAGTGTGTCGAACAGTCCGCGCTTACCGGAATCGGCCTGCGACACGATGTCGGGGAGCCCCAGGTGGTGGTGGGTGGACAACGCGAACTGTTCGCGCTGCACCCGGCGCAGCAGCGCCTGCGCGGTGTCGTCCGCGACCATCCGGACCCGGACGGGGATGGTGTTGATGAACAACCCGACCATCGATTCGACACCCGTGATATCGGCGGGCCGGCCCGAGACGGTGGTACCGAAGACGACGTCCGAGCGATCCGTCATGCGCGACAGCAGGATTGCCCAGGCGCACTGCAGCACGGTGTTGACCGTCACCTCGAGTTCGCCGGCGAGGCGGGTCAGCGCCCGGGTCTGTGCCTCGTCCAGCACGAACTCGTGTTCCGGCGGCAGGACGGCCGGTGGGCGCGCGGGGGGATCGCCCGCCAGCAGCGTCGGCTCCGGCACGTCGCCCAGCGCCTCGGCCCACGCCCGGCGGGATTCCGACTTGTCCTGCCGGGCAAGCCATTCGAGGTAGTGCCGATAGGGTCGCGGCGGTTCGGTGGCGAAACCGGCGTAGCCCGCGACGATCTCGCGCAGCAGCAGCGGTATCGACCAGCCGTCGAGCAGCAGGTGGTGGTAGGTCAGGACCAGCCGGGTACGGCCCGCGTCCTCGCGGACCAGCAGGAAACGCAGCAGCGGCGGGCGCTCGAGGTCGAACGGTGTCACGCGCTCGGTGTCGAGCAGGCGGTCGAGTTCCCCGGCGGGTGCTCCCGTCAGGTCCACCGTGCGCCACGGCAGCGCCACCTCGGCGACGACGATCTGGCGGGGTGACCCGGCTCCGTCGACGACGAACGCGGTACGCAGGTTGGGATGTCGCTCCAGCACGGTGTCCGCGGCCGACCGCAGTCCGGCGGTGTCGACCGCGCCGTCCAGGGTCAGCACCAGCTGCACCGTGTAGACGTCCACGGCGGCGGGGTCGAACAGGGCGTGGAACATGATCCCGGCCTGCAGCGGCGACACCGGCCACACGTCGGTCAGGGCGGGGTATCGCCGTTCCCACAGGTCGATATCGGCCTGGCCGGGGACGGTGAGAGGGAAATCGGACGGGGTGTGCCCGCCGCGGGTTCGCGGATCCCGGGCATGCCGGGCGACGGCGGTCAGCGCCTCGCGCCACAGCCGGATCAGCTCCTCGCCCGATGCCTCGTCGAACAGCGTGCGGGCGTAGCCGATGCTGGTCCGGAGCCGGTGGCCGACGACGATGGAATCCACCTCGACGGCGCCGAGCGCGCCGCGCCGCGCATCCGGCCGGATCGGCAGCATGCCGTAGTCGGGCGAGGGCAGCCAGCCGATTCCGGACAGTTCGTCCGGGATGTCGACACCGGTGATGTGCCCGAAATAGTTGAACGAGATCTCGCCCGGCTCCTCGCGCGGCAGCGTCGCCGCCGTCTCTTCGTTCAGGTATCGCAGCAGTCCGTACCCGAAGCCGTTGTGCGGTGTGCGCCGCAGCTGTTCCTTGACGGCCTTGAGCGCGTCGCCGAGGGCGGGGCCGCCGGCGAAGGCGTCGTCGAGATCGATCCCGGCCAGATCGAGCCGCGCCGGAACGATCGAGGTGAACCAGCCGACGGTGCGGGACAGGTCGGCACCCGGCACCGCGTCCTGCTCGCGACCGTGACCCTCGAGCCGCAGCAGCACCGACCGCTCGCCCTGGTCGCGCCGCGACCGCCAGCGCGCCACCGCGAGTGCCAGCGCCGTCAGCAGCGCGTCGGCCACGCGGGCCCGGTAGCGGCCGGGTATCGCGGTGATGAGTGCGGCGGTGTCCCGCTCGTCCAGTTCGATCGCGGTGTGCGCGACGTCCGGCGTGAGATCCCGGTGCGGGTCGAACGGTCGATCGCCGAACGTGGGAGCTGGTCCGTCGACGATCTCGCGCCAGACCGGCAACTCGGCGACCAGCTCAGGGCGCCGCGCGGTGTCGACCAGCGCGTGCGTCCATGCCCGCATGGACGTCCCGACCCCGGGCAGCCGCGGCGTGCTCCCGGCCGCGACGGCCGCCCACGCGGAGACGAAGTCGGGCAACAGAATTCGCCACGAGACGCCGTCGACGGCGATGTGGTGGGCGGCGATGACGAGCAGGCCGGGCGAGGCGGACCGCCGCGGGGTGAGCCAGACGAAGCGCAGGACCGCGCCGGTCGCGGGGTCGATCCGGTCGACGGCGGCATTCAGCTGTTCGGTGGCGAACGCCGCGAGTTCGGTGCCGCTCAGGTCGGCGTCGTAGAAGACCTGGTCGATCAGCGCGTCGACGTCGATGCTGCCCGGCGGTGAGACGGTCAGATGCCATTCCCCGGCGTCGTCACGAGAGAGCCGGGACCGCAGCATGTCGTGGTGATCGACGACCGCGGAAATGGTGGAAACCATGGCGGCGCGGTCGATTCCGTCCGGCAGCTCGAGTGTGAGCGACTGGCAGAAGCGGTCGAAATTGCCGCCCCGCTCGACCAGAAACCGGATCACCGGCGTGAGGGGCAACTCCCCGACGCCGCCGCCCGGCGGCTCGTCCAGCCGTGGCGTGTCGCATCCGTCCGCGGCCTCGGCGACGGTCGCCAGGCGCGCGACGGTGCGATGCTCGTACACCTCCTGGGCCGTTATCGCGATGCCCCGCGCCCGCGCGCGGGACACCAGCAGAATCGACATGATGCTGTCGCCGCCGAGCGCGAAGAACGACTCGTCGACGCCGACGGTGTCGCGGCCCAGCACGTCGGCGAATACGGCGGCCAGGGTGCGCTCGGTCGTGGTCCGCGGTGCGCGGAAGGGAACCGGTTCGAATACCGGCTCGGGCAACGCCTTTCGGTCGATCTTGCCGGAGCGGTTCACGGGCAGCTCGGTGAGGGCGACGATCGATGCGGGGATCAGATGCCGCGGCAGCACCTCGCCCAGCCGGCGCTCCAGCTCCGCCGGGTCGATGCGGTGCCCGGCCGCGGGAGTGACGTAGGCGACGAGTCGATCGCCCGCCGTGTGGTCCCCGCGCCGGACGACGGCAACCGCCTGAGCGACGGTCTCCTGTCCGGCGAGGACCGACTCGAGCTCGCCGAGTTCGACCCGGATACCGCGCAGCTTCACCTGGAAGTCGCTGCGGCCGAGGAATTCCAGCTCCCCGAGGGCGGTGGCGCGCACGATATCGCCGGTGCGATAGAGCCGCCGCCCCGGATCGCCGAACGGGTCGGCGACGAACCGCGCGGCGGTGCGTCCGGGCCCTCCCACGTACCCCCGGGCGAGGGCGGCCCCGCCGATATAGAGCTCACCCGACGCGCCCGCCGGGACGGGTTGCAGGCAGTGGTCCAGCACATGGGCGCGGACGTCCCAGGACGGCGTGCCGATCGGAACCGTGTCGTCGGGGGAGAACGCTTGCGCCGCAGCGATCTCGTGCCGGGTGACGGCCACGGTCGCTTCCGTCGGACCGTAGAGATTGTCGTATCGGGCACCCGGGGCGGTCGCGGGCAGCTGCGCGGCGAGGGCGGGCGTCAGCGCCTCACCGGCGACGAGGACGCGGCGCACGCTCGCCGCGAACGGTTCCGCCGCGGCCCGCCGGTGCGCCGCGAGGGTCGACGGCGTGAATTGCACCGTGGTGACCCCGTACTCGGCGAGCAGCCGTGCGAGCCCGGCCGGATCGCGGTGTGCGCCGGACTCGTCGACGACGACTCGGGCCCCGGAGAGGAAGGGCCACAGCACTTCCCACGCCGAGACGTCGAATGTGAGGGACGTCTTGCGCAGCACGGCATCGCCGCCGTCGAGCGCGTGTTCGTGCTGCATCCAGGCGAGGTGCGTGCACAGTGCGGCGTGGGTGACGCCGACACCCTTGGGCCGTCCGGTGGATCCGGAGGTGAACAGCACGTACGCCAGGTTGTCCGGGCGGAGCGGGGCGATGCGATCGACATCGGTGACGGTGGCTCGCGATTCGCCGGACAGGTCGAGGTCGTCGAGATGGATCACCCGCACGCCCGGCGGTGCGTCGAATCCGTCGCGCCGAGTGCCGAGTACGCACACCGGGCGGGTGACGTCGAGCAGGTAGGCGTGCCGTTCGCGGGGGTGCTCGGGATCCAGCGGCAGGTAGGCGCCACCGGCCGCCAGCACGGCGTGCACCGCGACGATCTGCTCCGGCGACGGGCCGATCGCCACGGCCACCGGCCGCTCCGGGCCCACGCCGAGGTGGATCAGACTGCGCGCCAAGGTGTTCGACGCATCGTGCAGGTCCGCGTAGGTCATGCGGCGCTCGCCGGAGACGAGCGCCACGGCGTCCGGCGTGCGGGCCGCCTGCGCCGCGAGCAGGGCCGCCACGGTCGTCGGCGGGGCGTCGGTGCGCGCGCCCTCGAGGTATTCCGTATCCATGGGCCCGGTGAGGGCGATGCGGCCGATCGGCGTGCGAGGCGCCCGGGCGAGCCGGTCCAGCAGCCGGACGATGCGGTCCCGGTGGGTTCGGTGACCCGTGCCGACGACCGCGATCCGCCAGCCTCCGACCGCGCCGTCGTCGACGCAGACCGTCACCGGGTCCCCGGTCCCGAACGATACGCGCGAATCCGGTTCGTGGAGCCGACCCGGCGCCGCGTCGGGGAGCATCCGAACCGCGAGCGGCCACTGCCCGTGCACCGGCGCCTCGGGCCACGGATCATCGATGTCGGGGATATACCGGTGCCGTCTCGCCCTGCGCAGCTCCAGTCCCACCCGCTTGGCGAGCCCGTCGAAACTCGTCTGGGGGGACACGGAAATGCGTAGTGGCACAGCGCCGTCCACGTTTCCGACCGCGATCACCACGTCGTCGGCCATCGTCATTCGAGAGGCGTAGACCGCCACCGCGGCGAGCACGACCGCGGGTGGGCCACCGCCACAGGCCCGCGCGATCCGGGTGAGCTCGGTGCCCGCCGCCGTCTCGGACCACAGTCCTCCCGCTGCCGGATCGGGCAGGTCGGGCCCGTGGCCGGAGAGGGGTGCGGGCCGGTCCGCACCGGCCAGGGACTGCTCCCAGTAGTGGCGGTCGGTCGCCCACGAGCCCGACTCGCGGTATCGGCGCTCGCTCTCCAGCCGGTCTGCCGCCGGACCGAAGGGTGGGCAGGCGGGCGGGTCCGAGCGGGTGCCGTCCAGCAGCGCCCGGACCCGGGCGACGATCGCGAGCATGCCGGGTTCGTCGTTGACCAGCCGGTGATAGCGCTGGAACCAGCCGACCCGGCCGTTCGCGAAGCCGACGACGAGGTGTCGGTACAGCGGCCCCCGATCGAGATCCGTTGTGCGCGAACGCTCCTGCGCCAACCATGAGGCCACGAGCCGGTCCGGATCGCCGCCGTCGGCGGCGAGCACCTCGGTCGGCGTGGGTGCCGTCTCGCATACCCGGACGGTGCCGGGGGCGCCGCGGAACACGCTGTGCAGCACGGGGCATTCGCTCATGACGGTGTCGATCGCGAGCGCCAGTGCGTCCGCGTCCACCCGGCTCCCCGGCTCCAGATACAGGTCGATCCACTGGTCACCGGCCGCGAGCGCCGCGCGTTGCGCATCGGTGGGCGCCCACCCGTCGGTGACGGCGAATTCATTGATAGTCATGGAATCCCCGTCCGGTCTTGCGGCCGAAGTGCCCGGCGTCGACGAGCGCCGCGAGCGCGGGCGGCACGCGGTAGTGCGCCTCGCCGGTCTCGTGCCGCAGCACCTCGAGGGTGTCGGCCACGTTGTCCAAGCCGATGAGGTCGGCGGTGCGCAGCGGGCCCATGCGGTGCCCGAGGCACTCTTCGAACAGGGCGTCCACGGTCGCGGCGTCCGTGCCGGTGTCGAGTGTGGCGGCGGCCTCCGCGATGCACAGCATGAGCACCCGATTCAGGACGAAGCCGGGGCGGTCGCCCACGACGATGGCCTGCTTACCCAGCGCCGCGACCAGGCCGACGGCCCGCGCCAGGGAGTCCGCCGCGGTCTGCGTACCGCGCACCACCTCGACGGCGGAGGTCAACGGCGCCGGGTTCATGAAGTGCAGCCCGAGCACCCGTTCCGGCCGCTCGGTGGCGGCCGCCAGGCGCGCGATCGGGATGGCGGACGTGCACGACGCGAATACGGCACGGGCGGAGCAGTGGCGGTCCAGCTCGCCGAACAGCTTCTCCTTCAGCGCGATTCGCTCGGGGGCGCATTCTATGACGAAGTCGGCGGCGCTCAGCTCGTCGACCCGCCGCACCCACCGCACGCGTTCGGCGGCGCCCGCGGCGGTCCGGCGATCACCGCGCCCCAGCAGCAGCGCCAATCGCATCGCCTCCCCGAGGCCGCGACGCGCCCGCTCGGTGGCGTCCGCGTCGGGTTCGACGACCTCGACCCGGTATCCGGCCTGCGCCAGGCATTGCGCGATGCCGGCGCCCATGGTGCCGGCGCCGATTACCGCGACGACGCCGTCGGCCGGGAGACCCTCGTGCGCGTTCACCGCGGCGCCTCCGCTCCCGACAGGCAACGCACGGTGATATCCGGCACCGGATCGTCGGGTGTCCGCGCGAGACCGTGCAGCAGCCGGATCAGGTCTCCGAGCATTTCCTTGGCCGTGGTGTCATCGAAAAGGTCTGTAGCGTAGTTCAATTCGATGAACTCCCCATCGTCGTCACCGGTCCGGTCGAGTGTCAGTTCCGACCCCTCGGGCCGGGTGCCGAAGCGGACCGCCGGCTGACCGGTGGTAGCCGCCGGTGCCGCCAGCGCCGCTGCCGCGCGGGCCACCAGTGCGGTCCCGTCGGGTTCGTCGGCGAGGTCGAAGCGGGCGGCGCCGTTCGCGAGTCCCACCTCGACCTCGTCGGAGCCCGAATACCAGGCCAGCAACGCGGTCCAGGCGCTCAGCAGCTCCGCGGCGGAGGGTCCGGCGGTCGTCGACAGCCGCTCGCGGACCGATGCTGTCGTATATCGGGCCGCCCGGGTGTCCCGCGGCCGGTCGGTCGGAATCTCCAGTGCCGCAGCCGATCGCGGTACCGCCCGGGGCGCGGCGACGAGTTCGTCGATCGGGCGATCCGGCGCGGACTCGACCAGCTCCGCCAGGATGTCGAGGTAGGCGGCGGCGAATCCGGCGGCCGTGCGCGGCGTGAACAGCTCGGTGCTGTACTCGAAGCAGGCCAGCATGTCCCGTCCGTCGCTGCGATCGTAGGTGATCAGACTGAGGTCGAATTTGGCCGTGCCGGCGGGCAATCCGCCGAAGGCGTTCTGTATCGAGTGCTCCAGGTCGAAGAACTCCGCCGCATCGTCGAGGGGATTGCCGGTGCCCGGGATTTCCTGATGGACGAACAGCACGTCGAACAGCGGGGTCCGCGACAGATCGCGCTGGTCGTCCAGGGCATTGACCACCCGTTCGAACGGAATCTCCTGATTCTCCAACGCCCCCAGCACAATTGCGCGAACCCGCTCCAGCAGCTCGGCCAGCGTCGCGGGACCGGAGAGGTTGGTGCGCAGGGCGACGGTGCTGTTGAAGAAGCCGATGAGTCCCTCGAGTTCGCGGCGGGTGCGGCCGGTGGTCGGTGTGCCGACGACGATGTCGCGCTGGCCGCTGCGCCACGCGAGCAGGATGTACAGGCCGGTCAGCAGCACCACGAACAGGGACACCGACTCCCGCTTCGCGACCGCGCGGGACCGCGCGAGGAGGTCGGCGGGGACCGTGAACGGTTCCAGGTCGCCGACGAAGGTCTTGCGCGGTGGCCGCGGAAAGTCGGTGGGCAGCTGCAGTTTCGGCGCATCGCGCAGCAGGTGCACCCAGTACTCGAGTTCGTGGTCGAGGGCGCCCGAATCGAGCAGATCGCGATGCCAGCGGGCGTAGTCGCGGTAGCGCACCGGCAGCGGTTCCAACTCGGCGGTCCGGCCCTCCTGCCGCGCGGCGTACAGCAGGGGGATCTCACGGGCCAGGATGCCCGGGGTGGCGCCGTCGGTGACGCAGTGGTGGCAGGTCACCTGCAGGACGTGCGTGTCGGGTGACAGTGTCACCAGCAGCACCCGGACCAGCGGGTCCCGAGCCAGATCGAACGGCGCCAGTGCCGCCTGCGCGATCAGCTCGCGGGTCGCGGCCACGGGGTCGGTCCCGCCGGAAACATCGGCGACGCGGAAGAATTCGCCCAGCGACGGCCGGACCCGGACCGCGGGCAGTCCGTCGATCTCGACGAGGTTGTAGCGCAGCGGTTCGTGCCGCTCGGCGAAGTCCTCGAAGGTGCCCCGGACCGCGGCGACATCGACCGGTCCCCGCAGCACGTTGACCACGGGGTAGTTGTAGAGGGTTGTCTCCGGAACGAGCTGGTGGTGGAACCACATTCGTTCCTGGCCGGACGACATGACCAACTCGTCGGTGCGCGCGATCGGCGGCGGCGCCGGCCGCGACGCCGCCGGAACGGCCCGATCGCGCAGCAGCGCGGCGAAATCGGCGACCACCGGGTGCTCGTAGATGTCGAGCAGTTTGGGCCGGAAGCCGTAGGTCTGGGCGACCCGATCGACCAGTTGCACGGCCATGATGGAATTGCCGCCGAGATCGAAATAGTCGTCGTCCGGGGCGATTTCGGTCTCCGCATGCAAAATGTCGCGCAGCATCGCCCGCAGCCATTCCGTCGTGTCCGCCGCCGCGGCGACCGTCGCGAGCGGTGTGGCGGGCGCGACCGGCCCGGCCGGAGCCGCGGTCGGCAGCTCGACCCAGCACCGCGAGCCGTGCAGTGGATGACCCGGCAGCCGCACCCGCCTGCCCTCGTCGCCATCCACCCGCGCCCAGTCGAGATCTGCCCCGCGCTCGTAGAGACGGCCGAGGATGCCGAGGGGTCCGCCCGAATCTGTTGCGCCGAAGACAATTTCCGCGCCGGGGCGGCCCGCCAGGTCCTCGGCGAGCAACCGGCCGAGTATTCCGTCCGGGGCGGGATCGACGAAGACGACCGGCCCGTCGCGCAGCAGCGTATCCGCCGCCGACCGCAACCGGAGCCGGTCCACCGCGGGCGCCGCGGCCGCGTCGGCGAGCTCACCGGCCGCCACGGTGGCCGTGGAGCCGAGCAGGTACCGCGCCGCGAACCTGGACGCGCCTCCGCTCAGTATCGCGGCGAACTCGATTCCGCAGGCGCGCAACCGATCGTGCACCGCGATCTGGCCCGCGAGCACCTCGGCGACGGCTCCGGTCGCGGGCAATTGCCCGGGCAGCGGGGCGGATTCGGCCCCGGCCGGTACCGCACCGGGGGACAGCAGCAACGCCACCCGGACCGGCCGGGCCTGCTGCATGTCCGGATCTGCCGCGGCCCCGCGCGCGGTCAGCGCATCGGCGAGATCGGCTGTGCCCCTGGCGTATACGGCCGTGCGATACCCGAAATGCGTGCGTCCCCGACCGAGCGTGAAGGCGACGTCGGCGAGATCGAAGTCGCCGCGGCGCAGCGCCCCCGCCAACTCGCCGCAGAGCTCGGCCAGCGCGGCCGGGGTCCGCGCCGAGACTCCGATCAGCCGGGGCGCGGGCTCGCGCGGCGTCACCGGCTCCTCGGGCGGCTGCTGCACGACACAGTGCGCGTTCGCGCCGCCGAGGCTGTACGAGCTGACGCCCGCCAGCCGTGGCCCGTCCTCGCACGTCCACTCCCGCGGCCGGGTGACCACCTCGATTCCCGCCGCTTCCAGGTCGAGGTCGCCGGTGGGACGGTCGAAGTGCAGCGACGGGTACAGGCGGCCGTCGGCGACGCTCAGCGCGGCCTTGACGAGTCCGGTGATCCCGGCGGCGTGATCGAGGTGCCCGATATTGGTCTTGACCGATCCGATCGGCAGCGGTAGCGGGCGCCCGTCGAATGCGATGCGGAGACCCTCGAGTTCGACGGCATCGCCGAGCCGGGTGGCGGACCCGTGCGCCTCGAGGTATCCGGCCGCGCGGGGATCGGCCCCGGCATTGCGCCACGCCCTCGCGATCACGCGCGCCTGGGCGGCCGCGCTGGGGGTGCTGATCGTCGCCGAGGAGCGTCCGTTGTGCAGCACCGCGCTACCCCGGATCACGGCGTGCACGGTCGCACGGTCGGCCCGCGCCCGGCCGAGTGTGGTCAGCAGCAGGGCGGCGCCGCCCTCGCCGGGCACGGTACCGTCGGCGTCCGCGTCGAACGCCCGGCACACTCCACTGGTCGAGGCGATCTCGGTCATCGTCTGCGCGGCCCATTCCGGGTTACCGTTGGCGCGCACGTTGACTCCGCCCGCGAGCGCGTAATCGGCGTCGCCACACCGCAATTCGCGGCAGGCATGATGGACCGCGATGAGTGAGGCGTTGCAGCCGCTGTCGATCGAGTAGCACGGCCCGGTCAGGCCCAGCAGGTGCGCGATGCGGGCGGTGACACCGAAGGGCAGGTTGCCCAGCATGCTGAGCGGGCCGGGGTCGACGGCCATCGCATGGTAGGTCGGCATCGGTGCGCTGAACACCACCGCGGTCGTGGCCTCGCGCAGCGTGGCGGGAGCGTATCCGGCGTCCTCGATTGCCCTGTGCGCCAACTCCACCGCGATCCGCTGCTGCGGATCCATCAGCGAGGCTTCACGTTTGGACAGCTCGAAGAACGCGTGGTCGAAGGTGCTGATGTCGCCGAGGTGCCCCATGGGGAGGTAACCGGCGGTGCGATCCAGGGCCGTCGCCTCGGCCCGGGCGTCCGGCATCGGTCCGATCGAGTCCCGCCCGGCGGCGAGATTGGCGCGGAACTCGTCGAGGTTCGACGCGTCCGGGAATCGAGCGCCGATTCCGACGATCGCGATGTCATCGTTGCCTGCGGTATCCACGGTCATCCCTCACACTTCGAATGCCATCGGGGCGCCGTCCACGGGCTCGGGCCGGGTCGTCGCATCCGACGCCACCGCCTCCGCCTGGGCCGCCACGGTGTCGAGATCGAACAGCATCCCGACCGAGATCGCGTCCGGCCACCCGGCCTCCAGCCGTAGATGCAGGGCCACGACGCGGTGGGAGTTGCCGCCCACGTCGAAGAACCGGTCCTCGCGGTCGAAGTCGTCGTGGACGAGCACCTCCGACCAGATCGCGCCGATCGCCCGCTCGGTCTCGCTCCACCCGTCCCGCGACGGTGCCGGGCGCCGTTCGGGGCGGGAATCCAGCAGGGCGCGCAGGGCCGCCTCGTCGAGTTTGCTGCTGCCCGGCGCTATCGGCAGGGATTCGATCACCACGAACCGGTCCGGAACCGATTCGGGCGCAAGGTGTTCGGCACAGAATCCGGTCAGCGCACCGGTCGGGGGTGGTGGCGCGGCGGTGTCCGCGGGCACCCAGAAGGCGGCCAGGTACACCGCACCGTCGGCGTCCGTCGCATCCAGCACCACCGCCTCGCGCACGGCGGGATGCCGCTCCAGCACCGCCTCGACGGCACCGCGCTCGATGCGCACGCCGCGCACCTTCACCTGGCTGTCGGCCCGCCCGTGGAATTCGATGGCGCCGTCGGCGTCGACCCGCGCGAGATCGCCGGACAGATACATGCGGCCGCCCGGCTCGGCGGCGAACGGGTCGGCGACGAACCGGGTCGCGGTCAGGCCCGGCCGCGCCGCGTACCCGTCGGCGATCTGCCCGCCCCCGAGGTACAGGTCGCCCCGGGTGCCGCGGCGGACCGGCCGCAGCGAGCGGTCCAGGATGTGGGCGGTCGTGCCGTCGGTGGGTGTGCCGATCGGTACGACGCGCTGCGGCGTCGGCGGCACGACGTGGCAGATACACGTCACGGTCGCCTCGGTCGGGCCGTATTCGTTGTGCAGGCGCGTGGCGGGCAGCGTCGCGCGATGCTCCGCGGCGAGGCGGGCCGGCACGGCCTCGCCGCCGAGGGTGACGATACGCAGCGTCGGTTTCAGCTCGGTCAGTCGCGGCAGCAGCAGGCGGTAGAACGACGGGGTCGACACGAGATGCGAAACACTGTGGCGGACAGCGAGTTCGGATACCGCGTCGACATCGGGCAGCATCCGGGCGTCCGGGAGCACGCTGGTCCCGCCGACGGTCAGCGCCCATGCGAGACCCATGAGCGAGCCGTCCCAGATCAGGCGCATCGCCGAGAATGTCACGAGTTCGCCGTCGCGGTGCGGCGGGTAGCCGCGGGCGCCGATCAGCGTGGCGAGGTTGGCTCGCGACACCACGACGGCCTTCGGCTCGCCGGTCGACCCGGAGGTGGTGATCACGTAGGCGGGCGCCCGCATGGGCGGCTGGTCCGGCAGCGCCACGGCGGGCGACTCGGCGCCGTCGCCGATATCGAGCACCGTCGGCCGGGTCGCCGTGGCGTCCAGCATCGCGGCCACCTCGTCGCGCGGGGTGAAGTCGTCGCGCCCGTCGACCAGTACGGCCGTGCAGTTCGCGGCGTCCACGACCGCGCGCACAGCCGCCGCCGGCCGTCCGGGTTCGACCACACACCAGGCCGCGGCCGCACGCAACGCCGCGATCATGCCGACCAGCGTGTTCAGGCTCTGCCGCTGCAGCACCATGACCGTCTGCCCGGGACGAACCCCGGCGGCGACGAGCCGTCGTGCGAGATACGCTGTGGCGGTGTCGAGTTCGCGATAGGTGAGCGACCGCTCACCCACCACGAGCGCGACCCGGTCGGGTACCCGTTCGGCCTGCCGCAGAATTCCGCGCAACAGGTCCGTCGCCGGGCTCGTCGAACCATTCATCGGATCACCTCGACATGGCCGGTACCGCCGATGTCCTCCGGTGGCACCGTGCAGGCGAGCAGAATGCGGTCGGGGCCGGACTCGAGCACCTCGAATCCCGCGAATCGCAAGGTCACCAGCATCACCCGGTTGACCGGGGTGGCAACGAATTCGGCGGCCGGCCGTCGGCCCGCCGCCCGGGCCCGCCGGACGATCTCGCGGATCAGCGCCGTCCCGACCCCCCGGGACATCACCCGGCAGGACATGAGCAGCAGGAGCAGCACCGAATCGGTGCCACGAATCTCCGACACCGCCAGCCCGATCGTGCCGTAACCCCCGAAACGGTCGTGCAGGGAGGCGACGAGCACCTCGTGGCGCGGCGACGCGCACAGCTCACGCAATTCGTCGATGTCGAAGGTGACCCCGGTGGTGTTGAGCTGGTGCGTGCGCACGGTGAGCTCGTGGGCTCGCGCGAGATCCTCTTCGGAGGCGGTGCGCACGGTCATGACCAGGCCCAGCGATGCGAGGAACTCCGCGTCCGACCCGCCGAACTCGCCCTCGTCCGCCCGGCGGGCACGTTCCGCGCGATAGTACGACCTGCGGTGTCGCGCTTCGGATGTCGCCGTGCCGGGCGTGAATTCCGGAAGGCCCGCGAGCTCCGCGATGCGATCGGCGGGATAGCACCGGACCGTGGGATGCGCGGTCGCCACCTCCGCCAGCTCCACCGGATCGTTGTCGACGAAGGCCATGGCCTCGGGCCCGATGTTCAGCGAGTCGGCGATCCGGCCGATCGCGTCCGATTTCGGGCCCCAGCCGATCTCGACCGCCGAGAACATCTCCTCGATGCCGTGCCGCCGCAGGTGCGCCGTGGCCGCGGACGGTTCGCCGCGGCTCGCGACGGCGTGCAGGATTCCGCGTTCGTCGAGGGTCCGGATCGCGTGTAGCGCTTCGGGTTTCGGGGCTCCGCCGTCGGATTCCAGTACCACGCCCGGCCACACCGTATCGTCGAGGTCCCAGACCACGCACTTCACCGTTGTCGTCATAACCCTCACACCCTCCGCATCAGTCCGGCGCTCCACGCGGCGACCGGGCTGCTGTTCAACAGCAGCGCGTACTCGCCCGGCATCCGGGTGGCCGCCGCGGATTCCAGGTTGACCAGCATGTCCATCGAGCCCAGGTGGCCGTAGGCCGCGAGGTTGTCCCGGCAGGCCTTGTCGATCGGGGTCTCCAGCGCCTCCTCCCAGAAGGCGAACGCGCCGGCTGACAGGTTCTGCATGAGGATCGGGCCGACCTGGCCGACTCGGATTCCGTTGCGCTCCAGCAGTTCCGGGATGATGGCGTCGAACCGTTTCTTGCTCTCGACCGCGAGCCGGAACGAGTAGGTGGATTCGTCGGCACACTCCTCGGCCCAGTCGTCCGACGGGATGTCGCGATAGTCGATCCGGAACAGATCCGCGTACTTGCCGTCGCTGCGCAGGATCTGGTCGACGAATTCCCAGCGTCCGGCGGAGGTGACCAGGAAGGCGGCCGCGCCGTCGCCGAGCAGCGTCATGGGCGGGCGGTAGCGGTTGCGCGTCGGCGTCTTGGCCGCGGCGACGACGAGAACGGTGCGGCACCGTGCGTCCCCGCGCACCAGCGCCGCGGCGAGCGACAGCGCGGCCGAGATCGAGACGCAACCGAGGTCGCCCACGCCTGCGGTGAAGGCGCGGGTGGCGCCGATGCGGTGTTGCAGCCGTGTGGTTTCCGAGGCGAGCAGGTATCGGGGCGCCCGCCCCGTCACGAGCAGCAGGGCATCGACGTCGGCGGCCTCGATGTCGGCCGCGGCCAGCGCCGACCGGGCGGCCTCGGCGGCCAGGTCCCCTTCGGTCAGGTCGTCCGCCGTCCGCACCGTGTCGATGCCCAGAGCCAGCGCGTGTTCGCGGCGGTTCGGCGGCAGATCGTGCAGCTCGGCCAGTGTTGCCACGCGCGCAGCGGCGTCGGGGAACCACGTCGCGACCGGTCCGATTCGCACCTGTTCGGTCACCATCGCGCACCCCGCAGCACGTGCTCTCCGATCGTCACCTCGGCAACCTCCTGCGCCCCCTCGATGATCTGCATGACCTTGGCATCTCGGTAGAACCTCCCGACGCGGCTGTCGGGCGCGCATCCCGCCGAGCCGAGCAGCTGCACCGCCCGGTCGCTCACCATCGCCGCGGCGTCGGCCGCCGCGTATTTGGCGGTGACGGTCGCGATGATCGAATCGGGCGATCCGGCGACGCGCTGCCCGGCCGCGCGTTCGCAGAGGGCTTGTGCGCCTTCGACTTCCACCCAGCAGCGGCCGAGCGTGGCCCGCACCGACTGATGCCGTGCGAGCGCGGTGTCGCCCTGCACGCGGGTCGCGGCGTGCGCGGCCGCGTCGGCCAGGCAGGCCCGCGCGAGCCCGACGCAGCCCCAGGCGACGGTGAACCGGCCGTGATCCAGCGCGGTGCCGACGACATGGGACAGCCCGAATCCGGGGGGCGCGAGCAGCTGCGCGGCCGGTATCCGCACGCGGTCGAACCGGACGTGCGCCAGCCGGGCGCCGCGGAGGCCGAGCGGGTTCTCGACCGGCTCCACCGTGACGCCGGGGCGGTCGCGGTCGACGAGGGCGGCACACAGCCCGTCCCCGGATCCACCGAGCACCAGGAACACGTCGGCGACCTGACCGAATGTCACCCAGAGTTTGTGTCCCGACACCAGGCGGTCG
The DNA here is from genome assembly GCF_001613165.1 of Nocardia mexicana NBRC 108244. Lineage (GTDB taxonomy): Bacteria > Actinomycetota > Actinomycetes > Mycobacteriales > Mycobacteriaceae > Nocardia > Nocardia mexicana. The sequence goes on along the minus strand of NZ_BDBV01000001.1, from coordinate 98,628 downwards.
GGGCCTGCGGTCTCGAATGTCGTTGCGACGGCGGCCAGTTCGGTCCCCGCTCCGGCCTCGGTGGCGGCCAGTGCGGCGACGGCCTCCCCCTCGGTGAGGCGGGGCAGCCAGTCCTCGCGCTGCTCGGCCGTACCCCACCGGTCCAGTGCGGCCGCGGCCATGCCGTGCACCGTGACCAGTGACCGCAGGCTGGTGCACCGTTCGCCGAGGGTCGCCGTCATCCGGCCCAGTTCGCGCGCGTCCAGGCCCGCGCCGCCGAATGTCGCGGGCCGGTCGGCTCCGAGCACACCGGTCCGGGCGGCGAGCGAGATGACCTCGCCGGGAAGACCGGTGCGGTCCCATTGCGCGGCATCCGATTCCGCCGCCGCCACCAGTTTGTCGACGTCGATCACGACGGGTCGTTCCCGGACTGCTTGCGCTCGACGAACGCGGCCGCGAGGGCCGCGGTGCGGAAGTTGTCCAGGTCGAGATCCTCGACCTCGACGGAGATCCCGTAGGTTCGCTCCACGTGCACGACGATCTCCAGCGCCCGTAGCGAGTTGACCAGCCCCAGCGCGAAAATGTCGTCGTCACTGGACAACTCGGCGGAGGCGAGCGAGCCGAAGTACGCCAGCAACTCGGCCGCCAACACCTCGCGACGTCCGGTGACCGGCTCCACGTAGTCCACCAACACCCGCACCTCTCGACAAGCTTCGACGGCGAGTAGCCGCCCGGCCCAGCCCCCGCAGAACACGACAACATGGACGATGCGCGCCGACAAGCCCCCGGTTTTCCTGGCCGCGGGTACCGCAGCCGCGCTGCTACTCTCGCGCAATTCGGGCTACCTGTCGCACCGAACGTTTGACCTCGACCCGACCTGAACCAGCAATCTGTGGGTACGACAATCACGGTCAGGAAGGATGCGCGATGAACCCGCCGCCCACACCCGCAGTCAATCACCATGCCGGACACCCCGGTTTCGCCGGGCCGATCGGATCGGCGATGGGGCTCTACATGTACCTCGCCGGTCGGCGACGCGCCCGAACGGTGGTCGATCTGGCGGCCGTGACGTCGGCCGACAGTGTCGTGGATATCGGATGTGGACCGGGTGGCGCGGTCGCGGCGGCGGCGCGTCGCGGTTGTCGTGTCACCGGCGTGGACCCGTCCCCGTCGATGCTGCGACTGGCCCGAATCCTGGTGCGCGAGAAGACGATCGGCTGGATTCAGGGGTCGGCCGAGGAGCTTCCGCTCGAGGACGGCGCGGCCACCGTCGCCTGGGCGGTCGCCACCGTCCACCACTGGCCGGACGTGACGACCGGGCTCGCCGAGATCCGGCGCGTGCTGGCGCCCGGCGGCCGGCTGCTGGCGATCGAGCGGAGCGTCCGCGCCGACGCCACCGGGCTCGCCAGCCACGGCTGGACCGAGCCTCAGGCCCGGACCTTCGCCGACCTGTGCCGCACCGCCGGATTCACCGACCTGCGTGTCGATAGTCGTGCAATGGGGCGATACGAGGCCTGGGCGGTGCAAGCCCTCCGTCCGTGAACAGCGCCGAGATCCGCGAAACTGCCTGTCGGTCAGCCGAAGTGGACCTCAGGGTCGGGCGGGCTCGCGGCGTCGATCACCGGTTGAGGCAGGTTGCGCAGGTGTTCGTCGAGGAATGCGGTGACATCGCGGCGGGTCAGTTCCATCGCGCGGCGGCCGTCGATGGTCGTGTCCGGGATCTCGACGCCGAGGGCCGTGCCGATCGGGGCGTAGTCGGTGAACGACGAGTGTGAGGCGCCGTCCACGGAGATCCGGCGCTTCCAGCCCGCGAAGGTGTCGTAGGCCGCGGTCCATTTGGCGCCGTACTCGCCCTCGGGCGCATGATGCGGCGCACCCATCATCAGGAACGGCCTGTCGACGGCCCGGCCGTGGGGCACCGCGGGGAAGGTGCCGTCCAGGTTGAATCCCGCGCGGATCCTGGGATCCTCGGCGAGGGCGTACGGTGCGGCGAAACCTCCGGCGGAGTGTCCGCCCATCGCGATACGGGCCGGGTCGATCGGCAGTCGGCTCGTCAGCTCGTCCAGAACGAAGGAGACATCCCGCGCGCGGCCGACCGAGATCGCCGCGAAGTCCGGGCGACCACGGCACGCCACACATTCGGTGACGCGGCCGTCCGGGAAGGTCACGGCGGCGGTCTCGTAGGTGTGGTCGATGCCCAGGACGAGGTACCCACGCGCGGCGAGCTCCTCGGCGAGGCCCGTCAGCGAGGCGCGGGGCATGGCGAATCCCGGCGAGAGCACCACGGTGGGCAGGGGATTACCCCATCTCGGCGCGTCCACGAACGCGTGGGTGCGGATCATGCTGAACGCCTCCGGCGCAACGTCTTCGAGGCGCAGCGAGGAAATCTGCAGCGCCGATTCCCGCGGTGTGGCGTAACCGTCCGGTCGGCCGATCGGCGCAATGGCCGGATACCAGGCCGAGACCATCAGCTCGCGGCTGAGCTCCGGAACCCAGGGGTCGGGGCGATCATCGATCAGATGGAACTCCTGAACGCCGACCGGAAACGGGCCGGTCGGGGCGGGTAGCGCCGAACCGGGATCGAAACCGGGGGCGGCCGATGTGACAGGGGCTGTCGCGAGGCACAGTGTCGCGGCGAGAACGGCTGCGGAGGCGTGGAAACGGGTGAAACGCACGGGCTCGCTTTCGATTCGACTCGATCTTGTTCATCCGAGTCTCGTCGGCAACCGGCTCCCCGCGCATCAGGTGGATCCCTGAATTCGGCGACGTAGCTTCCGGTCCGAGGGCGCGTGTACTAGTTCCTTTTCGGCGGTCGCGATCGGGCCCAGGTGCGGCGGAGTTCGGCGAGGACGACCTCCAGGGCCGGGCCGGGGTGGCGGCGGGGGTGTGTGGCCATGTGGATATCGCAGGCGGGCAGGTCGGGGCCGGGGATGATGCGCAGTTCGCCGGAGCGGATCTCGGATTCGGCGCTGATCGCCGGGAGGGCCGTCCAGCCCAGTCCGACGGCGACGCAGCGCTTGATGGCCTCGATGCTGCCGAAGCGGGAGCGGCGCCCGGGGCCCGCGCCGGTCGCGGCGAGATGGTTCGCGACGTCGTCGCTGTAGCCGCAGCCCTCCTCGATGAGCAGGGCGTCGCGCCCGGCCAGTTCGGCCCACGTCGTCGAATCACCGATCCGCGCACCGTGATCGACCAGGATCAGCGGCTCCGTCCCGATCTTCTCCAGGGCGAGATCGGTCACCGGCGCTCGGGGCTCCATCGTGAGCGCGAGATCGGCGGTGCCGCGGCGCACCGCGTCCAGCGCGTCGCCGATGCCGCCGGGGCTGATCCATATCTGCACGTCGGGTTCCGCCGCACGGACGGCGCCGATGACGGCGGGCAGGCGGTAGGTGCACAGCGACTCCGGGGCGATCACGCGCACGGTGCCGGAGGGTCGGGAACCGCTCGGCGCGGTGAGCGCCCGCAGCCGGTCCTCCGCGGCGAGCACCTCCTCCGCGTGCGCGATCAGGCGGGCGCCGAGGTCGGTGACGACGACCCCGGAGGAGAGCCGGTCCAGCAGGCGGCCACCGAGTTGGCGTTCGAGTTTCTGCACGTGACCGGTCACGGTCGACTGGGTGTATCCGAGTTCCAGGGCCGCGTCGGTGAAGCTTCCCGACCGTGCGACGGCCAGGAAGCTGCGCAGCAGCCTGGTGTCCACCGCGCACCCCTCGTTATCGAGATTCGTGATGGCTGGGATCGTGGTTCATCGTTGGACAGAATACGGGGTCCCGCGTGATGGTGGAACCGTGCCCAGCAACAGGCCCACCGGCCCGGCCGGGGAGTGGCGGAGAGCGAGGTCGACACGATGACGCCGGAGACCGATCGCGCCGGAGCGGTATGCGAGCCGCGGCCGGCAGGAAACGCGTACCACGGCAAGGGATTTCGGATACCCTCGCCGAGCGGTTTCGCGGTGCTCCTGGCGGTGACGTTCCTCGCCTTCGTCAACTACGCGGCGCTGCTGTCGGTCGTCCCGCTGTGGTCCGCGACCGGCGGGGCGGCCAGCGTGGCCGTGGGGTCGACGACGGGGGTCATGATGGCCGCCACCGTGGCCACCCAGCTGGCCGTGCCGTGGCTGTTCCGGGTCGTCTCGCTGCGGACGATGATCATTATCGGCGCGGTGCTGCTCGGGGCGCCGACGCCGCTGTACGTGCTGTCCGCCGACCTCGCTCCGATCGCGGTGATCACGGTGGTCCGGGGTATCGGGTTCGGGCTGGTGGTCACGGCCGGAGCCACGCTCGTCGCGGACCTGGCCGCCGTCGGCAAGTTGTCCTCCGCGGCCTCGCTGTACGGCGCGGCCGCCGCCCTGCCCAATCTCGCCGCGCTCGCCGGGGGCGTATGGATCGCTCGGACATGGGGATTCTCGGTCGTGTTCTGGGGTGCCGCGGCCGCGTGCCTCGCGGGTGCGCTGCTGGCGTCGCTGTTGCCGCGCGGCCATCGCGGCGCATTCCGGTTGGGATCGATGACCGATATGCGAAGTATCGCGGTACCGATCGCGCTGTTCTTGATGACCGCCGGATCCTTCGGCGCCGCGACAACCTTTCTGCCGGTGGCACTTCCGGAGGACGGGGCCGCTTCGTGGGCGCTGCTCGCGGCATCTGTCGCCCTGGTCGCGGCGCGGCTGGGCGCCGGGGTGATCGGCGATCGTTTCGGCGCGGGCCGCCTGCTGGCGGGGTCGGTGCTGTGCTGCGCGGCCGGGCTGGCGCTCATCGCCGCCGCCCTGGCGGGAACGCACGGCCTGCTGATCGTCGGGGCCACGCTGCTGGGCGCGGGATTCGGTGCCTGCCAGAACGATTCGTTCGTGCTGACCATCCAGCTGCTCGGCACCGGCCGCAGCGGCACGGCCAGCACGATCTGGAACATCGCCTACGACGGCGGGCTGGGACTCGGCGCCGTCGCCCTCGGCTGGGTCATCGGCGCCGCGGGATACGCCGGGGCCTTCCTCTGCGCGGCCGCCGGTATCGGCGTGCTCGCGGCGTTTCTTGCCCGGATACCGGCGCGATTAGGGGACGACGGCACCGGCGTGTAGGGTGATAAGTACGACGCGGGGTAGAGCAGCTCGGTAGCTCGTTGGGCTCATAACCCAGAGGTCGCAGGTTCAAATCCTGTCCCCGCTACTAGGGAAACGGCCCGGAACTATTTGGTTCCGGGTCGTTTTCGCGTTGGTTCGGCATCACGGTTGGCATCATTGGTCGGATGCAGCCGATGTCTCCTCCGCCGCCGCAGCCCAAGAAGCCCAAACTCGGGTTGATCGTCCTTATCGTGCTCGGCGTCGTCGTGCTGCTGTTCGTTCTCCTCTACGTCATCGGCTTTCTCTCGTTCATCACCTCGCACAGGGACGCGGAGGGCGGTGGCAGGGCCGCCACCACCTCCAGCTTCGTTGCTCCCTCGCACGGGAGGGCTGGCCTGGACTGTCCGTCCGCAGTGGCCGATGCTCAGTCCCGGGCCGCTTTTCGCACCGCGGCCATGACGTCGTGGCAGACGGCCGCTCCGATGCTGTGCCCGTAGCCGTCGAGGATATGCGGTGTGCACGAGGGGATTTCGTCGATGAGGCGGCGGGCGATCGCCACCGGTACATTCCGATCCGCCGCGCCGTGCCAGAGTTCGACGGGCACGGTGATGTCGGACAGCGCGAAGCCCCAGGGGCGCGTGATCATCGCCAGTTCCTCGGTTGCCGCTCGGCCGCCGTCGCGCAGGGCGTCCGCGGCGGCTCGGGTGAGCCAGGTGGTGTCGACCCGATCCAGCGCCTGTCGCTCGGCTTCGAGGGCGTGGCTGCGCATCGAACGCTCCCACCGCTGCGCCTTCGCCGGGTCTCGCAGCATCCGGCCGAGCATCAGCATCTGCAGGCGCAGCAGCCAGGGTGCGCGCCTGGCCAGGGTGATCAGCCTGCGATTGGTGGTACCCATGCCCTCGCGGACGTTCTTCTCGTGGGCCGGTCCCATGCCCGCCACCACGATGGCGGTGGTCAGACGGTCCGGCCGGGCATGCGCGAGAGCGAAAGTGTGTGGTGCGCCGCCCGATTCGCCGACGACGGCGAAGCGGTCGAGACCCAGGTCGTCGGCGAGCCGCGCGAGGTCGTCGGCGTAGCCGAGCAGTGAGCGGCGCGGGTCGGCAGTCGAATTCCCGATGCCCGGCTTGTCGACGGAGATCCACCGGACCCCGGCGTCGCGGGCGGGGGCGTCGTATATGCCGCCGAGGAGCCCGGAGGCGGGCCATCCAGGCACGTAGACGCACGGCACACCGTCGGGATCGCCGAACTCGTAGTATCCCAGGCGCCGACCATCACTCAGTCGCACGGAGCGTGCGTGCGCGGTTTCCATGTGGTCGATTCTCGCGGCGATTGCCTGCCGGGCAAAACCGCGCGGGCCGCCTCAGGCGTGGGAATGCGGTTGGATGTCCGTCGTGGACACTGTGGACTTCGCGCGTGTCGTGGCCGAGTTCGGTCCCGGTTCGGCGCTGCTCGTCGAGCCGGGTTCGGCTGCCGCGGCCCATGTTCCGGCGCGGTGGGCCGGTGTCGCGGGCGGCCCCGACGCCCGCGCCCGGTGCGCCGCCGCGGTGGCGCTGTGGAACCTCGACATGTTCGTGGATGTGGTGCGGCGGTTCGGCGACGTGCTGGACGAATGCCTCGACGACGTGCGCGTATGCCTGCTGCGCGGGGACTGGGTATTGCTGTACGCGCTGCGGAAACCGTTCCAGCCGCACGAGTTTCGGATCGGATGGGATCCCGCGACCTTCGGCGCGGACCGGCCGCCGCACTGGGACGCCCTGCCCGAGGCGCTGCGAGTCTTCCTGAGCACGGTGCACGCGGGATTCACCGATCTCGACGGAATCTCCTTCGGTCCCACCAGACCCCGCGACATGCGGACCTACCGTGAGCTGAAACTCGCGGAGCCGGTGCGCAATTGGGAAGCGGGCGAGGATATTTCGGGAGACCGGGCGATGCTGATCGCCAAGGGGCTCGGGGATACGTGCTACTTCGCCTCTCCGGACCTGCCGGACGGGACCGTCGGCTGGGAGTACGGCGGAAATATGGAGCGGCCGCGGGATTTCGCGCAGACCTTCGACGATCTGATGAGCTACGGCTTCGAACTCGAGCGCGATCACCCGCCCGAGCCCGATGCGCCCGCGGAGCCGCCGACATCGGACGAGTTGCTGCCGATCGAGTCGATGCCGCGCGTGGCGAGGGCGGTGGCGTGGACCCGCGAACTCACCGAAGACGCTGCGCGCGAACGCACTCGCGACCTCGTCGCGGAACTGCTCGACGCCCTGGGTGGGCAGGTGCGGATACACCCGCAGGGCGGCCTCGACGGCGAACTGCTGCTGCCGCTGGACGACGACGCGGGCACCGTCTACATGGGCGAGCGGCTGGAAACCCGCTATCTCCTCGACCCCCCGCCCCCGGATCGCGCGGAAATCTACCCGCCCGTGATCGTCCGCACCTGGGAGCGCAACGGCTGGGATGTCACGCTGTCGACGGATCCCGACGGCATCGTCGCCCAGGCCCGCACCCCCGACTGGTTCGAACTCACCCTGACCCACCGCGACGACGCCCTGCGCCTCACCGTCATCTCACCCGGCTTCCTTCGGCCGCTCTGAGCAGCAGGCCGTTGCGTGGCCGGAAGTTGTTGTGGCGCAGCAGGTGTCGCCTCGCCAGGCGTTCATGCCCTCCTTGGTCGCGATGACCGCGATCACCAGTGCGGCGATCGGGTCCGCCCACGACCAGCCGAACAGCCAGTTGAGCAGCAGGCCGACCAGCAGGACCGCGGACAGGTAGGTGCACAGCAGGGTCTGCTTGGAGTCGGCGACCGCCGAGGCCGATCCCAGCTCGCGTCCGGTGCGCCGCTGCGCCCACGACAGCACCGGCATGACGGCCAGACTCGCCGCGGCCAGCCCGATTCCGAGCGGGGAGTGCCGTGCCTCGCCGAGGCCGAGCAGCGACCGGATCGCGTCGACGGTCACGTAGGCGGCCAGGGCGAAGAAGGAGAACGCGATGATGCGCAACGCCACCCTCTCCCGCGCCTCGGGATCGCGCCCGGCGAACTGCCACGCCACCGCCGCGGCCGAGGACACCTCGATGACCGAATCCAGCCCGAACCCGATCAGCGCCGCCGACGACACCCGGGTGCCCTCGGCGAGCGCGACGATCGCCTCGAGCACGTTGTAGGAGATCGTCGCGGCCACGAACCAGCGGATCCGCCGGGACAGCACGGCCCGGCGTTCGATGCTCGGACCCGTCGGCGCGAGCGGCATCCCGAGCGCCGACATCAGCAGCAGTCCTCTGCGTCGGCGGCGGCGCAGCAGGCCGGGTCCACGGCGAGGACCAGGCCCACCAGATCGTCGAGGGCGCGGCCGATGCGCGGATCGGCCAGCTCGTACCGGGCGCGGCGCCCCTCCGGGACCGCGACCACGAGCCCGCAGCCGCGCAGGCAGGCGAGGTGATTGGACAGGATCTGGCGCGAGACCCCGATCTTGTCGGCCAGCTCCGACGGGTATCCGGGTGCGGCTCGCAGGCTGAGCAGGATCCGCGTGCGCGTCGAATCCGACAGGGCGTAGCCGAACCGGGACAGCGCGTCGCTGTGCGTCAGGGTGTCCACCCTCAAAAGGTACAGCGGATTCTGTATTCAGGACAAGGTGTACCGATTCGGGCGATGGATCCCGCTCAGCAGCTGCCCGCCACGCCGAGGCCGGTGACCGCGGCCAGCACGGCGGCGGAGGGGCCGAGCGCGGAGGCGGCGACGGCGGCGAGCAGCAGGAGGCGAATCCGGATCCTGCGGGCCGTGGCCGCCGGTGCGGCGAGCCGTTCGACGCGGGTGACGAGACCGATATCGGCGGCCGTGGCGATCCGGTCCTCGCGCATCCGGCCCGGTGTCATGGTCACCAGCGCGTTGATCAGCGCGTGCCGGCCGTAGGTGCGGACCGCATGGTCGTCGGCACACATTTCGAGGAGCCGGGCGACCTCCACGGCGCCGATACGGAACACCTCGAGGCGGGGGAGGACGGCCGCGAGGCCCCGGGTCAGCGACAGCAGGACGTGATGGCGGCCGAGCAGATGCGCGCGTTCGTGCGCCAGGACCGCGTCCAGCTGTCGCTCGTCGAGGACAGCGAGCGCCCCCGTGGTGACGACGACGGCATGCGGCCGCCCGGCCACCGAGTAGGCGGCCGGTTCGCCGACGTCGACGACGACGGCGTCGAGCCCGGGATCGTGCCGTCCCGCCGCCCGTGCCAGCCACGCGTGCTCGTGCGTGCTGGAGCGCGCCCGCACCAGCAGCCCGATCAGCCGCGCCACCAGCACGATCGTCGCCAGCCCGGCGAACCCGGCCAGGCCGATCACACCGCCCTGCGCCACCGGCCCGTAGCGGCCGGTCATCTCGTTGTGCAGGTCGGTGTAGCAGGCCTCCAGGACCAGTGGCTCGGACATGACCGTGTGGATCACCACGGAGGCGATCAGGGTGACCACCGCGCCGATCCAGGCCGCCAGCACCGAACCCAGCACGCACACCCACGCGGTGAGACCGAACTTCGGCGCCACCCCGGTGTGCGTGAGCCGGACCAGCATTCGGGGTGCCAGCACCGCAACGGTGAAACCGTATGCGAGCAGGCAGGTTTCGATGGTCATCGCAACGTCCGATATCCGTCGGCCGCGGGCGCGGCCCGTCGCGGGTTGCCCGGGGATGCGGGCACACGGACCTGTTGCACGGGCGCTCCTTCAGATTCTGCGACAGCGAACCATGATCAACAGGTTAACGGGCCGGAAATGGCGGAGAAATCGGCCCGGCGCCGGGATCCCGGCTCTGCCCGGGGTGACCAGCGTGAACCGACCTCCGCGGGATGTGACGAAAGTTATTCCTAGAGTTGGGAACGTCGCCGGGAGACGCGGGTCTCAGCTCGACGCCGAGACGGCGCACCGGTAGGTGCGGCGGTACGCCGAGGGCGCGGTGCCGTAGTGGTCGAGAAAGGTCTGCCGCAGCGTCTCGGTCGAGCCGAAACCGCAGCGGCGGGCCACGGCGGTCAGCGGGAGATCCGTGCTCGACAGCAACTGGGCCGCCGCCTCGGTGCGCACGGCGCGGACGTAGCGGCTGGGCGTGGTACCGAGGTGCGTGTCGAACAGCCGGCTGAGCTGGCGCGTGCTGGTGCCCGCCCGGGCGGCGAGCGCGGCGGTGCCCAGGTCCGCGCCGAGGTTCCCGGCGATATGCGCGGTCAGATCGCGGACCACGCGGTGCTCGGGCGGCGGCGCGGCGAGAAACATGCTGACCTGCGCCTGATTTCCGGGACGCTGCAGATAGACGACCAGGCTCCGGGCCAGCTCCCGCGCCAGGGTCGGGCCGTGATCCTCCTCGATGAGGGCGAGGGACAGGTCGAGCGCGCTGGTCACCCCGGCCCCGGTGTACACCGGCCCGTCCTTGACGAACAGCGGCGCCGGATCGACCGTCACCCGCGGATACTGCCGCGCGAGTTCGTTCGCGTACTGCCAGTGGGTGGTCGCCCGCCTGCCGTCCAGCAGGCCCACCGCGGCCAGCACGAAGGCGCCGGAGCAGATCGAGGCGACCCGCCGGCTGCTGGCGGCGAGCCTGCGCACGTGGGCGAGCGTCGGGCCGTCGGTGACCACCGTCCTGCTGCCCGGGCCGCCCGCGACGATCAGGGTGTCGAGCGGGCCGTCGATCCGGTCGAGCCGATGCGGAGCCAGCAGGGTCATTCCGGAGCTGCTGTGCATCGGGCCCTGCTCCGGACCGGCCAGTCGCACCCGGTAGCCCGGAGTCGCGCCGAGGCGGTTCGCGACGTCGAAAGCGTCTGCCGTACAAGCAATTTCGAGCAGCATCGCATCGCTGTAGCCGACAATGACGACCGGGCGCATATCATCGACGCTACTCGACTCCGTCCGATCGGACACGTTTCGCAGGATTCCGGACACGGCGGCCCACGGACCCGCCGGGCCCGGACATGCTGGGGCACATGACGGATGACACGAAGACCATTGCCTGCCTGGTGTTTCCGGGCGTCGACCCGCTGGATCTGATCGGCCCGATGCAGGCGCTCGGCCTGGTCGGCTACCTCGGCTCGGGCTGGCGCACGGTCACGGTCGGGGCGCGGATCGAGGCCCACGAGACCGAGGGCGCGCTGCGCATCACACCGAGCCACACCTTCGCGGAGGTTCCCACTCCCGACGTGCTGGTCGTCCCCGGCGCCAGCACCCCGGCGTTCCGCGCCATGGCCGACGAGCACCTGCTCGACTACCTCCGCACCGCCGCGGCACACGCCGAGATCACCGCGTCCGTGTGCTCCGGTTCGCTGCTGCTCGGCGCGGCCGGGCTGCTGCGGGGTAGGCGGGCCACGACGCACTGGACGGCATTCGACCTGCTGGCGGAGTTCGGGGCCGAACCGGTGCGCGGGCGCTGGGTGCGCGACGGCCGGATCGTCACCGCGGGCGGGCAGTCCGCCGGGATCGACATGGGGTTGTACCTGGTCGAGCAGCTGGCGGGCACGGACGTGGCCAGGCTGGCCCAGTTCGCCATGGAATACGACCCGGAGCCTCCGCTCGGGCCGCTGGACTGGGAGCAGGCGCCGCACGAGTTCTTCGCTCCGCTCGCGGAGTCCTGGGTGACCGACGGGCTCACCGAAAAGCCGGAACTGGCAGCACGTCTCGTAGCCCGGCTGCGCGCGGCTGCCGCGGCCGGGCAGCAGGCCGCGGTGCGGCAGGAGGTCGGCGGATGACGGGTGAGCGCTGCCGAGGACCGGTGCTCTCGCTCGACCGCCCCGCGTAGCTCGCGGCGGCGATCGAGAACCTCCTCGAAGGCCCGGTCGCGATAACGCGCGAATAGCGGTGACTGATTCCGCACGCCCTGATTGACCCCCCGTTTCCCGGGTATTCGCGCAAATGCGCCCGGGACCACTCGAAACGGATAGGAGGGGCCATGGCTCAGCAACAGGTGGGCGATTTCGTCGTACAGCGGCTGCGGGAATGGGATGTCGATCAGGTCTTCGGATATCCCGGCGACGGGATCAACGGCCTGGTGGCGGCGTTCGGCCGGGCCGACGACGGCCCGGAGTTCATCCAGGCCCGGCACGAGGAGATGTCGGCGTTCCAGGCCACCGGGTACGCGAAGTTCAGCGGCAGGGTCGGGGTGTGTACGGCCACCTCCGGGCCCGGCGCCATCCACCTGCTCAACGGGCTGTACGACGCCAAGCTCGACCACGTTCCGGTGGTCGCGATCGTCGGCCAGACGGCCCGCAGCGCCATGGGTGGCAGCTATCAGCAGGAGGTCGACCTGCAGAGCCTGTACAAGGACGTCGCCTCCGACTACCTGGTGGAGGTGAACGTCTCCGCGCAGCTGCCGAATGCGCTGGACCGCGCGATCCGCGTCGCGCTGACGCGGCGCGCGCCCACCGCGGTGATCATTCCCGCGGATCTGCAGGAGGAACCGTACGAGCCGCCCGCGCACGAGTTCAAACAGGTCCCGTCGAGCCCGCCCGGGCCCGTCCGGACCGCGACGCTGGTGCCCCCGGCCGACGAGATCCGCCGTGCGGCAGAGATTCTCGATGCCGGGTCCAAGGTGGCGGTACTGGTCGGTCAGGGAGCCAGGGGCGCCGCGGCCGAAATCGCCGAGTTCGCCGACCGCACCGGCGCCGGTGTCGCCAAGGCCCTGCTCGGCATGGATGTGCTGCCCGACGACCTGCCGTACGTCACCGGCCCGGTCGGACTGCTCGGCAGCCGCCCCAGCTACGAGCTCATGCGCGACTGCGACACTCTGTTGATCGTCGGCTCGAACTTCCCCTACAGCCAGTTCCTGCCCGACTTCCGTCAGGCGAGAGCCGTAGAGATCGATATCGACGGTGCCTTCATCGGCATGCGGTACCCGACCGAGGTGAACCTCGTCGGTGACGCCAAAGCCACTCTCGCCGAACTGATTCCGCTGGTGCAGCGCAAACAGGACCGGTCGTGGCGGGAGACGGTCGAGAAGAACGTGGAGCGCTGGTGGCAGGTCGTCGAGCGGCAGTCGATGCTCGACGCCCGTCCGGTCAATCCGATGCGGGTCGTGTGGGAGCTGTCCGAGCGCATCCCCGGCAATGCCATCGTGACCGCGGACTCGGGATCGTCCACCAACTGGTATGCCCGGTGCCTGCGGATGCGCGGGGATATGCGGGGATCGCTGTCGGGGACGCTGGCCACCATGGGGCCCGGGGTTCCCTACGCCATCGGGGCGAAGTTCGCGCATCCCGACCGCCCGGCGATCGCCCTGGTCGGCGACGGCGCCATGCAGATGAACGGCATGGCCGAACTGCTCACCATCGCCCGCTACCGGAGCCGGTGGTCCGATCCGCGCCTGATCGTGTGCGTCTTCCACAACAACGACCTCAACCAGGTCACCTGGGAGCTGCGCGCGATGGGCGGGGCGCCGAAATTCGAAGAGTCCCAGTCGCTTCCGGACATCTCCTACGCCGAGGTCGCGCGCTGCGCCGGGCTGTCGGCCATCGCCGTCGACAATCCCGACGATCTCGGTCCGGCGTGGGATCGGGCCCTGGCCGCCGACGAGCCGGTGCTGCTCGACGTCCGATGCGACCCGGAGCTGCCGCCGATCCCGCCGCACGCCACCTGGGAACAGATGAAGGACACCGCCTCGGCGCTACTGCGCGGCGACCCGGATGCCGGGCACGTGATGTTCCAAGGCGCGAAAACCAAAGCACAGGAACTCATCAATACGTTCCGCGACAAGTGAGGAGGCACGACATGCCCAAGGAATGGACCGCGAAACAGGAACGCGAGTATCAGCACATCAGGGAATCCGAGCGCGACCAGGGCGCGAGCGAGCGCCGCGCGAAGGAAATCGCCGCCCGCACCGTGAACAAGAATCGCGCGCAGTCCGGCCAGTCCCGCACCGCGAGCAGGTCGACGGTCAAGGACATCTCACCGCAGCGCCGGGGTGGGTTGCGTTCGCACACCGGGTCCCAGGGCCCCACCCGCGACCAGCTCTACAACGAGGCGCGGCAGCGCGGCATCAAGGGCCGCTCCAAGATGACCAAGAAGCAGCTGGCGTCGGCACTGGGCAAGTAGCGCTCCAGCCCGTCGCCGACTGGACGCGCGGTTCACTCGAAGTGCTGGCAAAAGGTGCTATCGGCAGGGACTTTGGGCACTGGGGCCGGTAGGTCCGCCGCCCGATCATCGAGACATGTCAGCGATACATGCGACGATGGGAAGGCGGCGGACGTGAGCACGAGGAACGACACTCCGGGCTTCGGTGCGGCGGCCACGCTGGTGGCGCTGCGGCTACCGGTCGGATTGCGTCGGAGAATCGGCGAATTGCGATTCCAGGGGTGGGGGAGCACCCTGCCCGTGCCCTACGCGTGCTCGGGCGGCTCGGTGGTCGTGCGGGTGGACCACGCCGATCGGACCACCTGGTGGCGCACTTTCCGCTCGCCGCATCCGGTCTCCATCCGCACCGGCCGCAGTCGGTTGACCGGGACGGGCCGGGTGGTGATGCCCGGAACGTCCGAGTACGAAATGCTGAAGGCCACCTATCAGCGGGCGCATCCGCGCAGACAGGCGTGGGGGAGCGACCCCTATGTGCTGATCGACGTGGACCGCCGCTCGTCGCTGCGGGGCGCGGCTCCCGCCACCGGCAGGCGCCGCTCGGCCGCGTAGCCCACTGAACCGCGCTCGGCGCGGCTGCCGGAGGACCTGCTTCGCCACGATGGCCGCGCGCGCCGAAAACCTTTGCGCGCACGGCCATCTCGTCGTCAGCGCGGGACCTTGCCCGTCAGCTTCCCGCCGTTGGCCTCGAACACCATGCAGGACACGCCGCGGTCGCGGTCCCAGTCCTTCTTGTTGTCGGGGTAGAGGTAGGACACGCTCAGCTGGTCGTACATCGGGCTGTTCGCCAGGGCCTGCTCGATCTTGGTCGAGCACTGCTCCTCGGCCTGCTGGGCGACCGCGGGCTCGCCGGGCCAGGCGCCGCGCGGCAGGTCGAACTGCGCGATGATCTCGCCGTCGTGCGCCTGCTCGCACGGTGACACGGTCACCGAGGTCATGCGCTTGCCGTCCTCCATGCCGCCCACGCAGTCGCCCTCGCGCAGTCGCGAGACCGATTCCGAGCCGCCGCTGGTGACCTCACCCGAGGCGTCCCGCTGCTCCGAACTGCCGGCCGCGGCGACGAAGCCGATCACGCCGACCGCCACCCACACCGCCGTCAGCGCCAGACCGGCGATCGCGAATCCCTTTCCGCGCTGGCCCGTTTTCTTGATCTGGACCAGTGCGATGATGCCGAATACGGCCGCCAGTCCGCACACCCCGCCGATGATGCCCAGCACCAGAGAGGCGATCGCGAGGCCGTTGGTGCCCTGCTGCCGCGGTGCCTGTGCGAAGTTGCCGCCGGGCGCCGGTGGATAGCCGCCGGGCGGTGGTACGGGTTGCGAAAAGCCCTGCGGCGGTTGTTGATTCATGTGCAACGATTCCCCTCCCAGGAATCCGTGCTCGCCCCGGTGGCGAGTCGACCGCCTACCGTACCGTCATGGTCGTCCGATCGTCGCGTCGGCCGGAGCGTGAGGTCCGCAAACCGCTAGTCCCAGCCCTGGGAGGATGTGTCCTTGACTTACCTTGTCGCAGAGCGTAATTCGTGGTTGCGGCTTCAACCGTCTGCCGGAAGGGCTTGGCAGCGAAGTCGATCCAGCGTTCGGAACAGGCGCCGCGAGACGCTGATCTGTGATGCGCCGATCCGCTGCGCGATCTGCGTCTGCGACATCGACTCGTAGAACCGCATGACGAGCAGCTCCCGCTCGTGTTCGGGAAGCTGTGTCAGCAGCGGCCGCAGGGTCATCGCCTCCTCGATCAGCGAGTAGCACGGCTCCTCGACCGAGTACGCCTTGGCGGGCGTGCCGGGGGTATCGTCGTCGTCCGATCCCGTATCGATCGGGTCCGATCGGTAGCCGTTGGAAGCCAGTTGCGCCAAGGTCAATTCGTCGGTACCCACGCCCAGCTCCGCCGCGACCTCCGCGCACGTCGGCGCCCGTTTCAAACGGTGGGTCAGCGATTCGGCGGCCGCCGCGGTCCGCGAGTTCAGGTCCTTCACCGGGCGGGGGACATGCACCGCCCAGGTGTAGTCGCGAAAGTGTCGGCGCACCTCGCCCATGATCGTCGGAATCGCATATGCCAGAAAGGGTTTCCCTCGGGAGACGTCGAACCGATCGACCGCCAGCACGAGTCCGAGCCGGGCCGCCTGCTCCAGGTCGTCGACGTTCTCGTTTCGTCCCGAGAACCTGCGGGCTATATGGTCGGCGAGCGGCAAACCCTGTTCGATGATGCGGGCCCGCAACGCTTTTCGTTGCGGACCGTCGGCCTCCGCCATCCGGTGGAACCAGGGTTCCAGATTCTCGTACCCGCGAGCTCTGTCCAGCGCATCGGACGGCTGTCGTTGCGTCGCCGTTCTCATCCCTGCCTCCTCGGTCCCGTTCCTGGCTCCGTGATCCCAGCTTCGCGGCGCCGGAGCATGCTCGCCAGCAACCGGGACCAAGGTCCGGGAAAATCGCGACCAATGGCAGATCTGCGTGGGATTACCGCAGGTACGTAAGGCACACGGCATGGTGCCGGGGACCGCGATCCCCGATGCGTGTTACCTAGGGCCCTCGTTCAGCTACTTCCAGATGGGAAGAGCTCTGGTGTCGGCCCCGGACGAGGAGCTGCATTCGGAATCGATGGGAAAGCAGGCAGCAGTGGACATCTTCGAGAACTACGCGAGTATCGGTGCCGTCGAGTGGCCCGAGCCCAGTCCGTTGAAATCATGGTGGGACAGCGTGATGTTTGCACGCGATGGGTCCGGTGGTCTGCCGGGCGTCGCGGGATCCGGCGCCGCGGCGCCGCGAGGTGCGGTTCGGCCGCGTATCAGCGGGGCGTAGCCGGTTTGCGGGGCGGGATACCGGGTACTTGCCGGGATGTAGCCGATGTTCGTCGCCTGCGATGAACGGCAGGTCGGCGGCATCTTCTACCGGACCGCTCGACGGCTGTGTGTTCGTCGGCAGGCGTCGAATCGGCCATCGCGGACATGAGGTGCCGCGCCGGTGACCGGGCGGCATCTCGTCAACCGAATGAGGACAATCTCCGAACCATGCGGTGCGCGCCGCGCCGCCTCGCCATGGGCGCGGCCCGGCACCGGCGTACAGGAGGAGAGTCATGACACACGCAACGTTGGAATCCGTAATCGGTAGTACCGCATACGATTCCGCCGGCGAGAAGATCGGCAAGGTCAAGAAGATATACCTCGACAACTCCACGGGCGAGCCGACGTGGGCGGCGGTGTCGACGGGTCTGTTCAGCGGCGATTCGATGGTGCCGCTGGCGGGCGCCCAGCACCGGCCGGAGGCCGAGACGCTGCAGGTTCAGGTGGACAAGGACCACGTCAAGTCCGCGCCCTACCTGGACGACGACGGCCACATCACCCGGGAGTCCGAACAGGAGTTGTTCGCCCACTACGGCGTCGACTCCCGCCGCGCCGGGTGGACCGCCTACGGCCGTCAGCAGATTCGGCCCGGATCCGACGAGCCGATGACGCACGGGTACGGCAACGACGAGATGATCCGCTCGGAGGAGCGACTTCAGGTCGGCACCGAACGACAGGAGGTCGGGACCGCGCGACTGCGCAAGTACGTGGTCAGCGAGGACCAGACCGTCGACGTGCCCACCACCCATGAGGAGGCGCGCATCGAGCGCGAACCCATCACCGATCCGGCGCATATGCGTCAGCCGGAGATCGGTGAGCAGGAAAGCGAGGTCACGCTGCACGAGGACCGGGTGACCGTGCACAAGGAATCGGTGCCGGTCGAGCGGGTCCGCCTCGAGGTCGACGAGGTCGAGGACCAGCGCACCGTCTCCGACACCGTGCGTAAGGAGCGGATCGAGGCGGAAGGCGTGGAGACCGAGAAGAATCGTGGCAGAGACGAACGCTGACAATTGCGCAATTGAATACCCACTGAGAGGCCGGGGTAAACCCCGGCCTCTCGCGTATATCCCCCCAAATTCCGCCGTCCTGAACCATCCGCCATTCTTTTGTATGGTTGTCCGCGCATTAGCTGAAGGGAGCGCTGTGACGGTGCCATCGGTGTCGGTCGTCATCCCGGCACACGTGACGACGGCCGAGAGCCTGGGATTTCTGGACGTGCAACTCGCGGCGCTGGCGGAACAGGACTATTCGGGCCCTTTCGAGGTGGTCATCGCCGACAACGGATCGCCGATCGGTCTGCGCGATCATGTCGCCGGTCATTCGCTGAAACAGCGGCTGAGCCTGCGTTACGTGGACGCTTCGGGAGATCGGGGCGCCGCGTACGCACGCAATATCGGCGCCGCCGAGGCGAGCGGTGACGTGCTGCTCTGCTGCGATCACGACGACCGCGTGTATCCCGAGTGGATCCGCCGCCTGGTCGAATTTCTCGATACCGGATACGACCTGGTGAGCTGCGCCGTCGAGGGCCGTTCGCTCAATCGGGACAATCCGCGCACGGTGGCGGATATGGCCGAGCCCGAGGCCTTCCAGCCGCCCGGAGTGGTGGTTCCGATCGTGCTGGGCGGCAGCATGGCCTGCCGCGCCGAGGTGTATCGGAAGGTGGGCGGATTGGATGTCACCTATCCGGCCAATGAGGACGTCGAATTCGGGTGGCGTGTGCATCGTCACGGTTTCCGGGTGGGATATCTGCCCGCCGCGCTGGTCGCCTACCGGTATCGGCCCGGCTTTCGCGCGGGCCTGCGGCAGGGACGCGCCCGCGGACTGGGCCTGGCCCGGTTGAATGCCGAATATCCCGGCAACGGGCTGCCCGAGATCCGTCTGCCGATCGTGCTGCGCGACCTGTTCCGCGTCGGGACGGCCCGCGGCCTCGTGGGGGAGGAGCGCGGTCTGCTGCTGGGCATCCTGATCGGGCAGGTGCGCGGCGGCCTGCGGTATCGGACCCTGCGCTGGTGGTAGATGTCACCACCGATGGGAGGACCGTGCGGTCCGTGGTGAACTACCGGCCATGGGCAGCTCCTACATCGACTATCGCGAAGGCGGGTTCTGGTGTCGTGACGGCTCGGCGGAGCTGTGGCTCTACCTGCTGTCCGAGGAGGCCGACGCCGTAGCGGACCGGCCGGCCTGGCTGGCGGAGGCCGGCGCCGATTGGCGGCTGCAGGCCACCGTCGGGCTCGCGGGCTGCGTCGGCCCCTCCCTCGACAAATATCTGGGCACCGACCCAGAGCGCGTGGAAACCGTTGTGGCACTGTCGGAACGAGTATCCAGGCGGCTGCACGAGTGGTCGCCCGCGATTCCGATGGAGGTCGTGAACGGCTGGGGCACCGGCGGTGCGGGAACCCGCTACTGCCGCAATGTGGACACGGCCTGGATGCTGCGGTTCGGCGATGCCTTCCACCGCCTGCTGCGCGGCACCATCCCGGCCGATCCCCATGCGACCACGATGTACTGACCTATTTCGCTCGGCCCGCGGCCACGATATCGGCCAGTTCGCGGTCGGTCTCGCTGAGTTCCCGATCTCCCGGCGCGGGCTCGTCCCTGCGCCGGGAGCGGATGTACAGCCACTGCAGTACCCCGATTCCGGCCAGTCCGGCCCCGAAGGTGGCCGCGCCGATCTTCCACCCCGGCGGGCGCCAGGTCAGTTCCAGATCGGCGTCCTTGGTTCCGGCGGGAATATCCACGGCGACAAAGGATTTCGCCACGGTCGTGAACGGGACCGGCTTGCCGTCGAGGGTGACGCGATAGCCGGGCCAGCCCAGGCGGGCGAACACCACGCGGCCGCCGCTCTCGGAGGAGACACGCACGCGACTGTTGGTGTCGGACTCGGAAACCGAAGTGGCGGTGGCGTTCCGGGTGTCGGCGACACGGCCGTTGACCGTGGAGATCGGCCCGTTCGTCCGCTCCAGGACTGCGATGTAGCGTTCGTGGCCCGGATAGTCGACCCACTTCCAGCCCTCGGGCGCAGGCTGATTCGGGACGTCGGGGAACAGCGCC
Organism: Nocardia mexicana NBRC 108244; assembly: GCF_001613165.1. Classification (GTDB taxonomy): domain Bacteria; phylum Actinomycetota; class Actinomycetes; order Mycobacteriales; family Mycobacteriaceae; genus Nocardia; species Nocardia mexicana. The sequence continues at coordinate 78,643 of NZ_BDBV01000001.1, read as the reverse complement.
CGCTGCACCACCACGCGGTCGATGAGCATGAGGTCGACCAGCGGGCGGCCGGTGCTGGGCTCCGGGGCGAACATGCGACGGTAGGCGTCGGGGCAGACGCTGGAATCCCAGCGCATGCACAGCATTTCGCCGAAATAGAAGTGCCCGGTCGGGGTGTAGCCGTTGACGTACTTCAGTTCCATGCCCTCGGCGTAATTGCCGAAAACCAATGAGCCGTAGGCGCCGTCGAGATTCTTGTCGCCCGGCTGCAGCAGGCCGCGTTCGCCGAGTTGCAGGGTGGTGCCGGTGAAATCGGGGAAGGCGGCGCGGGCCTCGGCGCGATTCGCGGGCAGGTTCCACCCCATCGGCGTCGGCTGGGCGGCGTTGACCTGGTAGTAGGCGATCGGGAAGATCGCGACGATGGTCAGCACGGCCGCGGCGGCCGCGCCCTTGCGCAGGCCCAGCCACACCACCCCCGCGCCGAGCGCGGCGATCGCCAGCGCCGCGACGATGTGCCGGAACACATTGTGCGGATCCGCGGAGAACGACCGCACCCACAGCGCCAGAACCAGCACACCGGCGGCGATGGCGCGATTGCGCCAATTCCGGACGGTGCCATAGCGTCCGAGCAGCACGGCCACCAACACCAGCAGGCCGATCGCCAGCATCGGTAGCACGCGCACCGGCCAGCGCAGCGGACCGATCGTGCCGGGCCCGGCGGTCCACATCAGCATGATGATCGTGAACAGCGCGACCGCGGACAGCTCCTTCCACGCCTCACGCGCCCGGCGCCAATCGATGAACGCCAGGGCGGGAATCAGGAACCAGGCGATATAGGTGACCGGCATCGGCTGGATGTAGCCCCACCAGGACGTGAACGCGGGCAGGGTGCTCGGCAGGCTGGCGTTCAGCGATTCCGACCAGGGCACCGTGAGGAACTGGTCGTTCATGATCTGCGAGGTGCCGCGCCAGGTCACCTTCGCCGCCAGCATGCTCGGCAGGAAGGTGAGCAGTCCGGCGAGACCGGCGCAGGCGGCCGCAATGGTGAGGCGCAGCACCGGTTTCCACGCGCGGCGGTACACGATCTCGCCGACCGCCACCGCGACCAGCATCAGCGCCGCCTCGACCGCCGGGAAGATGTACTGCGTCGAGATCGTGAGATACAGGTAGACGAAGACGGGGATCGGCCCCGCCTTACCGCGGGTGTAGCGCACCGACGCGGCCCACGCGTGCACCAGCCACGCCGTGCCGGTGAGCGCCGTCATCCAGCTGGCCTCGTCGAAGAACAGGAAGAAGCCCGAGAACGGGAACGCGATACCGGCCACCGCCGACCACGCCGGTCGTCCGCCGTAGGCCAGGCAGATCCGGTACACGCCGAGGGCGGCGATGATCGCGAAGATCAGCTTGACGATCGTCGCGTACAGGGCCATGTTGTCCACCGACGGTGCGATCAGGTCGATCAGCAGTTGTGGCGGATTGAACAGTCCCGCATCGTCGATGGTGTTGTTGCCCGACATCCACCGGTCCGGCCACAGCACCGGAAACTCCCCGTTCCGCATGGCGCGGCCCAGGGCCACCCACAGGCCGGTGTACTGGGATTCGGTGTCGTCGGTGAAGAAATGGCGGACATTGGCCAGCAGGACCGCGACGTATCCGACGGCCACACCGACCGCGGTGACCGCTCCCCACCGATACACGTCTCGCCGCGCAGGCTCGGCCAGCGCCACCCTCGTCACTGCACTGTCCGTCACGAGTTCCTCACCCTACAGGGCCTTTCTGTGAAGGGACGGCCGCTCACGTCGCGATCACGAAGAGCTTTTCGCGCCCGCCGGCGATCAACGATTGCGCCACCACGCGAGGTTCGTAGGGCCGGAACAGGGCGTCCAGGGATTCCTCCGTGAACCGATGCTGCTGTGCACCCTCGCCGGCGTTGGTGTAGCGGCGGGCGATCGCGGCCAGGACGCGGTTGTTGCTGGTCGCCAGGTTGCGGATCGGCTCGGAGATGATCACCTGCTTGCGCGCGGCGGCCAGCATCCGCTCGACTATGGGCGCGGGCTCGGGCAGAAAGTGATACAGGCTCGCCTGCATGACCAGATAGTCGGCCGGTGGCAGCGCCGCATCGGAATGCACATTCCACACCGTGCCGCGCCCACCCGCGTCGTTGAGCCGGGCGATGAAGCCGGCGTTGAGGTCCAGCCCGGTGTAGGAGCCCGACCGGCCGCGGAGATACCGGGTATACAGCGTCGCCGGACCGCAGCACACGTCCACGACATCGGCGCCATCGGGAATCTGCTCCGCCACCGCGCGATACCGTGCCCCGTAGTGCCGCCCGTACAACCCCCGCATGAGCAGTTCGTATACGGTGGCGTTGCGATAGACCACGCTGGTTCCCAATGGCTTCCCTGCAGCTGTCGGGTAGTTGGCTGCCGCGCCGGATGTTACGGGGCTTCGGGGTGCGTGTCGATGCGAGCGGGGTGAATGGGGCGGCTCCATCGGGAGAATTTCAGTACGATGACACTCGTGGATTTCGTCGCTTGGCCTGGGGCGATCGCTGTCAGCCGAGGGCGATCGGCGGCCTGCCTCCTGGGTCTGGTCAGCGTGGTTGTGCTGCGGATTTCCCGATTGCCGGTATGGGAGTCGTTGGCGGCGCATACCGCAGCAATGCTCGCATTTGCGTTTTTCCCCATCGCAGTCGGGTATCTTTCGGTGCTGCTGGCTGTACGCGTCAGGACGGTGCGACTATTATCTGTCAGCGTCGTAGTGCTTGCTGCCATATCGTTGGTTCTGCAACCCCTGAAACTATTCTTTGCGGCCGACGGGCATCAAGACCTCATGTTCGAAGATCATATTCTCGTGACACCACGTGAATCGCTCCTGTATTATAATATGCCGCTCGTCTTGACATACACCGCGGATATTCTGCTATGGCTTGCGTGTCTATTGTTGTCGGCGATGTCCACCGCAGCCTTCAAACGTTCTTCGGTCAGACGCAGCGTCAGTTGAGGCCGCAGATTCGCCACGTGCCGTCCATATTCTCGTAGACGCTGGAGACTTGCACCTCGTTATTCGAATTAAGGCCCTCTACGTGGCGTTCGTACTGTACCCACAGTGCCGCACTGGCGAATCGATCGAGCACAGTGAGATCCAGATATTTGGTGATGGTGCCGCGGCCGCGGGCGGCGAGGTCGGAGCGAGCCCCTGCGGCGAAACTCTCCGGATCGGTGTTCTCCAGATCGGTTCGAAGAGCCCCGCACGAGATCTTCATCAGGTTATGCAGGTCACCGTTGTTGTAAGCCTCGATCGCTTGGCTCGCTACCGCTGTGATCTGATCCCGTGTTGCCGGATCGATGGCTCGGGGACCCTGTGCTGGCGAAGAAGCTGGGGATGCTGCCGGTGCGGGTCCGTCCGAAACAGGTGTAGTAGACGGTGGGTCTGGATTGGATGTCTGGCTGTCGGAGCAGCCGGCCATCAGGATCGTGGCAAATGTGAGGACAATTCCGATGTCTCTGCGCAATTTATATCCCATTGTAGTCGAGCATATCTTGAATGAATCTCAATTCGCCCAGGGTGGGCCATTCAGGCCGGGCCACGGAGGTTGTATCGTGGACACCACTGTCCAATACACTTCCGCGTTGTCCAAGCATAAGGTGTACCGCGGGTCCAATGTACCGTAGGTGTACTTGCAGTTCTGAGTCATGTCGGTGAAGAGCTGATTATTGCAGAAGTTATTCGTTCCACCGCCTGCCAGGCACATGTCGTGGCGGGCGCAAGGGCCGCTGAAATCGGCATTCGCACCGGGGCTGGGCAGCTGATCCGGAGAACCTGAGCAGTAATCGTGCTCGAATCTCCACGAGTCGCAGGTTTCCCCTTGCGGAATTTGTTTGCAATCCGGGTCGTAGATGTAGTCGTCGGGTACCTCGACCTTCGAGCCGGATCCATTCAACGCCCCGTGCCCACGGCAACTGCCGTCAGGATTTCTACCGGCAATGCACAGGCCCGCACTCTGGACCGGCAGTGTCGGTGTCAGGTCGGTCGATGATCGGTCGTCTCCGAGTCCGCACGGTGGAATCGGCGTATTGCCGGGGAGCGCCGGCGGAATGTACCCGGGTACGGGGATGATGGCCGCGCACGGGTCTGGCGGTGGTTGCAGGGGTGGCGGCGTGAGCGCTGCGGCGGGCGGCGGTATCGCGGTTGTCGCCGACGGCGGTGTGGTGGTGGCCAGGGCTGGCGGTCCGGGAACTGTGGGCGCAGGCTGACCGGGGGGTTGGTTGGGGAGGGTGGGTTCTTCGATTTCGGGGAAGTTGCCGAAGCAGGGCCAGCCGGGGTGCATTTCCTGCCATTGTGGGCAGGGGATGTAGGGGTTGATCGGTTTGGCTTCGGCCTGGGGTGTGTTTCGGGTGCTGATGGCGAGCACGCTGGTGCCGATCAGCAGCGCGAGGGCTGTTATCAGCAGCCCGTATCTTCGGGTCGTTCCGATCGGTCGCCTGAGCGGTGACATGGGTTGTCTCACAGGTAGATCGGGTCGCCGTAGACGGCCAGGGAGTTGTCGGCGGTGGGGGTGGAGATGTTGACCTGGGCGTAGGAGCGGAGGCTGACCGGGCCCATGCAGCCGTCGATTTTGATGTGGACCTGGTCGGAGGTGATCGAACCGTGGCGTCCGGCAAGGGGTTTGGTGGCGAACGGAATGTCGGTGATGGTGCCGGGTTTGAGGTAGACGGTCGGCGATATCGTGGCGCTGCCGCCGATGCCGGAGGTGACGCCGATGGTGACGGTGGGGCCGATCGCGACTCCGATTGCGGCGCCGCTGGTTACGTCGACCTGGCAGCCGATCTGATAGCCCAGTTTGAGGGTGCCGGCGTTGACCGGTGCGGCGCCGTCGCCGTCGATGTCGGCGACCGCCTTGAGACTGACGAATCCCTCGCGGGTGAACATCGTGGCGGCGAGATTCGGGTACCGGTCGAGGTTTTCGTCGGTCTTCGTGATCCGCATCTGCCAGCCGTCGTCGGTGGTGGTTTCCCGCGATTTGTCGGCGAGCGGTTCGGCGGTGGCGGTTCCGGTGGCGGCGATGCTCATGGTGAGAACGCTCAGCAAACCGAACAAACCCGTGATGGTGGACCGTATGCGCATGACATCCCCGTCTGTAGACATGGCGGAGCTAACGAACCGGTCGAATAAGCCTGCGCGACAAGCGAATCCCCCCGAAATTACTGCCCCTTCGGCGCGAGAGATTAGCACGGCGTCGTGCGCCGGGCTACCGGGAGAGGCGGGGGTTGTGATGTGCAACAAACGATTCGCGGAGCGTCGTGCCGGTGGTCGGGACAGGAGGTCAGGCCGGGGCGGATCGACCGATGATGGCTGTTGCGTCGATTCGGTCCAGTCGGTGAGGGTCCGAGAGGATGTCGATGGTGGTTATGCGGGCGTCGGTAACGGTAAAGCTCATGATCGAGAACAGGGCGCCTTCGCGGGTGCTGACCAGGCCCGCGGTGCCGTTGACCAGGGCGGGGTACGAGGTGCAGGTGGTGGCCATACGGTGGAAGGTGTCGAGCAGTCCGGCGACGTCGGTGGCGCCGCGCAGCACCCGCATGCCGGGCAGGCCGGGGTCGGCGCGCAGCACGATGTCCGGGTCGAGGATGCCCAGCAGCGCGTCGAAATCGCCCTCGCGGGCGGCGGTGAGGAAGGCGTCGACGACGCGGCGTTGCCTCGACAGATCCGGATCCGGCGCCGCGGCTCGGCCCTGAACGTGGCGGCGTGCCTGACTCGCCAGCTTCTTCGCGGTCTGCGGGGTGCGGTCGATGATGGGCGCGATCTGGTCGAAGGGCAGGGCGAACATGTCGTGCAGGACGAATGCGAGCCGTTCGACCGGACGCAGCGACTCCAGCACCACGAGCAGTGCCATGCCGACCGAATCGGCAAGCAGCGCTTGCTGCTCCGGATCCGACCCGGTATCGGCGGCAATGACCGGATCGGGCAGGTGGTCGGTCTCCAGCGGTTCCTCGTGTCGAATCTTGCGGGCGCGCAACATGTCCAGGCACACCCTCCCGACCACGGTGGTCAGCCAGCCGCCCAGGTTGCCGATGTCCGCCGATTCCGTGCGTGCCAGGCGCAACCATGCCTCCTGCACCGCATCGTCGGCCTCGGTGAGAGAGCCGAGCATCCGATAGGCCACGGCCCGCAGGTGGTCGCGGTGCTCCTGGAAACGGTCGGCCAGAAGTTCGTGCTCGGTCACGGGTCCTCCTCGATCGGTGTCACCACGCTGACGAACCAGCGCTGCCGAGTGTGACCTCGATCGACCTTCATGCCGTATGAACAGGCAGAACGTCGCGGGGTCACCTTTTGCGGCAGTGGTTCGTCAGGGCGGTAGGCGGTCGGGCAGCGGGCCCGGCCCACAGCCATTCGGAGGAATACACGCAATGAGCAATATCGAAGTCCACGGCACCGTCGCGGCCGGATTCGAGGAGGTGCGCGCGGAGTTCGCGGCCGTGGTGACGGAAGAGAACGGCGAATCCGGTGCACAGCTGGCCGCTTATGTGCGGGGCCGGAAGACGGTCGATCTCTGGGCGGGTGCGGACGTCACCGGCACCACGCTCACCGGCCTGCATTCCTCGACCAAAGGTGCTGCGGGACTGGTGATCGCGCTGCTGATCCAGGACGGAGTCCTCGATATCGACCGTCCGGTCGCCCACTACTGGCCCGAATTCGCCACTGCGGGAAAGCAACGCATCACGGTGCGGGACGTGCTCGCACACCGGTCCGGAATCGTCGGCGCGAACGGCGGATTCACCGTCGCGGAACTGGCCGACGAGCGGATCATCGCGGAGAGGCTGGTGGGACAGCGGCCGTACTTCGAACCGGGCCGAGTGCACGGGTACGGCGGGTTCGTCATGTATGCGATCCTCGGCGAGGTCGTGCGTGCCGCGACCGGCCGCACCGTGGCACAGCTGTTCGAGGAACGCATCCGGGCCCCGTACGGATTGGATGTCTACCTCGGACTGCCCGCCGAACTGGAACACCGGTATGTGCCGATCCTGCCGTGGCACGCGACCCCGGAGATGGAGGAGGCCTTCGCGGCGAATTCGCCTGGGCCGCACTCCATCGCGGGTATCGCCTACAACCTGAACGCCCGCGGCTTCACGCCCGCCGACGTCATGGCGCTGCCGAACGACCCGGCGGTGCGCCGCCTCGGGCAAGGCTCGGGCGGCGGTGTGGGCAGTGCGGACGGGCTGGCGGCAATGTACGCCGCGGCGATCTCCGGCGTGGGCGGCCGACCGCCGCTGCTCACCCTGGACACCATCGCCACTGTATCCGAGATACATTCCGGCGGAAGGGATCTGGTGCGGGGCGACAACGCTCCGTATGCGCTCGGTTTCGAGGCCAAGGGGCTGCTGCATCCGTTCCTCGGCGCACACGCCTTCGGTCACACCGGTTCCGCGGGCTCCGACGGCTTCGCCGATCCACACAGCGGACTCACCTACGGATACACCCGGCGCCGGGCCGCCTTCGCCTTCAACGCACCCGAGAACGCGCGTCTGGCCGAGGTCATCCATCGTGCCGCCACGGCAGAACGCGCTGTGGCCCACATCAATTCGTCGGCGGCCTGAGGCCCCGCACATCCGAAAGAGAACTGTCACATGACTACTCGCTCGATCTCCCGTTTCCGTTCGCGAGCACTGCAGTTGGCCAAGTGGACACCGGCCGCCATCGTGCTGACCGAGACCGCTGTGGGCTCCTACTGGGACCTTGCGAGAATCCCGTACGTCCGAGAGGTTTTCGACCATCTCGGATACCCGATGTATTTCGCAACCCTCCTGGGAACAGCCAAAGTGGCGGCCCTCGCAGCGATCCTGACCCCGGGTCATCCTCTGGTCAAGGAATGGGCCTATGCCGGACTGGTTTTCGTCTACGGCGGCGCGGCCGCGTCGCATCTGGCGGCGGGTGACGGGGCCGACAAATGGGCCACCCCACTGGTGTTCGTCGCCTGCACCTTCGCGGCCCGCGCCTGGTTGCCTTCCGGCACCACGCACCCCGCGTCACTCGAGCGCATCGGGGCACTGCTGCGTCCTGCCCGCAGCGCGTAGCGGCGAGGAAAACCACCTACCGCGCTCGGATTCACCGCTGAGCACCGAATTTCACTGTGCCGACCGGGAGGGCCGGTTGATCATCGATCGGAAGATCTCGAAGGTCTCCAGCACAGCCTGTCGGCACGACTCGGCGGACTGGTCCGGGGAGTGCCGCGCCCATTCGTCCATGGCCGCCTGGGACACCATGCGCCAGGTCGCCACCAGGAGCCTGACCGCGATGTCGTCGGGTGTCGTGTCCATGCGGTCGGCGAGCACCGGAGCGAGGATGTCGGCCTCGATCTCGCCGAATTCCGTGCAGCGGGCGCGCACGGACGGTGAACTGTGGATGATCCGCTGCATCTGCCGGACGCGATCGAAGTCCACTACCTCGTCGCCATCTGCGGTGCGCTGCAACAGAGTTGCGTAAGCATCGCGCAGGGCGAGCAGATCGTTGCCGCCGCGCGGCCGCTCCCGCAGCAGTTCGACGGTCGCGGCGAGGTAGTCGTGCATCGGTCCGAGGACGATGTCTTCCTTGGTGGTGAAGTATCGGGTAACCGTGCGCGGTGCGACCTGTGCGGCGGCGGCGATCTCCTCGATCGTGGTGGCCTCGAAGCCGTGCCGGTCGCACAGGTCCAGGGCGGTCTCGATGATCTGGATCCGGGTGCGCTGCTTCTTGCGTTCCCGCAGGCCGATCGGTCGCACAGGCATCGCGGTCATGTCTCGAGATTGTAATCGCCCAAAATATGGCCATGATGGTCACTTGGCCATTGACGTCAGTTTGGAACCGTGTCAGGATTGCGCCGGAAGGGGAAGTTCACGACCGAGGCCCAATCGAGGGGGAGGTTCATGTCATCGGATCTTGTTGTGCCCGAACGCCGTTGGTGGGCGCTGGTGGTGTTGTCCATCACCCAGCTGATCATCGTTCTCGACGCGACGATCGTGACGATCTCACTGCCGTACGCCCAGGCCGACCTCGGCATCCGCGAGGCCGACAAGCAGTGGGTGCTGACGGCCTACACGCTGATGTTCGGGGGATTGCTGCTGCTCGGCGGCAGGCTCGCCGATTACCTCGGCCGCCGCCGGATCCTCGTGGTGGGACTGGTCGGGTTCGCGGCGGCGTCGGCGCTGGCCGGGGCGGCGACCACCGGCGGGGCCCTGTTCGCGGGGCGTGCCCTACAGGGTGTTTTCGCCGCCCTGCTGGCGCCTTCGGCGCTGTCGCTGGTGTCGGTGACGTTCACCGAAACACGCGACCGTGCCCGTGCTTTCGCGGTGTTCGGCGGTGTGTCCGGCGCCGGTCTGGCCCTCGGCCTCATCGGCGGCGGGGCGCTGACGGAATACACGTCCTGGCGGTGGTGCCTGTTGATCAACACGCCGATCGCGCTGGTCACCGCCCTGGTGGCGGTGGCGGTCGTGGTGCGCGACATCCCGGTCCCGCGCACCGGCAGCTACGACATACCAGGTGTGGTCACCGTGACGGCGGCGCTGGTGGCGACCGTGTACGGATTCAACCGGGCCGCCGAGGCGGGCTGGGGCGCCGCGAGCACGGTGGTACTGCTGGCGGCGGGCGCGGGCCTGCTGGCGGCGTTCGTGGTGATCGAGTCGAGAGTGGCCGATCCGCTACTGCCGCTGCGCATTCCGGGCGAGATCAACCGGGGCGGGGCGTTTCTCGTGGCGTTGCTGGCTCCGGTCGCGATCTACGCGATGTTCCTGTTCCTCAGCTATTACTTCCAGAACACCCTCGGCTATTCACCGCTGCAGGCGGGTCTCGCCTTTCTGCCGTTCCCCGTCGGGATCGTCGTATCGGCCGGCCTGGCAAGCCAACTGCTGCCGAAGGTGGGCCCGCGGCCGCTGATGCTCAGCGGTGCGTTGCTGTGTGTCGTGGGACTGGCCTATCTGGCGCAGTTGAGTGTCGGCGACAGTTACGGGACCGGTGTGCTGCCGGCCGCGATCGTCTTCGCGCTGGGCATGGCACAGATCTTCGTGGCGATGCAGGCGACGGCGATGCACGGGATCCGCGAGCGTGACATCGGTGTGGCCAGCGGGCTGCTGAATGCGGTACAGCAGATCGGGGCGGCCATCGGCACCGCACTGCTGACCACGATCGCGGTGCAGGTTTCCGAACGCTATGCGCAGCACCACCGTAGCGAACCCGATGTGGCGGCTCGGGCTGCGATTCACAGCTATGACACCGGATTCTATTGGGGTGCTGGGTTTTTCCTGATCGCGGCGATGGTGATCGCACTGACGATCCGGGTGCGCGGCCGGGATCTCGCCACGAACGCGCAGGATGCGGCGGTGATGGTCGGCCAGTAGGGCCCAGCCTGTTGTGGACCTGCCGGACGGTCCCGTCTCTCAGGAGGGGGAGAGACGGGACGTCGGCACAAGCCGACCGCGCGGCCTGGCTCAGCTCCCTGCCAGTGAACGCGCTATGACCAGGCGCTGGATCTGGTTGGTGCCCTCGAAGATCTGGGTGATCTTGGCTTCGCGCATATAGCGTTCGACGCGGAAGTCGCGGGTGTAGCCGTAGCCGCCGAGGACCTGGACGGCGTCGGTGGTGACCTTCATGGCGGCGTCGGTGGCGACCAGCTTGGCGACGGAAGCGTTGCGGGAGTAGGGAAGTCCGGCGTCGCGGCGGCGGGCGGCGTCGAGGTAGGTGGCGCGGGCGGAGTCGACGGCGGCGGCCATGTCGGCGAGCAGGAAACCCAGGCCCTGGTGGTCGATGATCTTGCGGCCGAAGGCCGTTCGCTGCTGCGCGTAGGCCGTGGCCTCGTCCAGGGCGGCCTGGGCCAGCCCGACCGCTACCGCCGCGATGCCGAGCCGTCCGGAATCGAGTGCGCTGAAGGCGATTTGGAGCCCCTGGCCCTCGGCGCCGATGCGGCGGTCGGTGGGCACGAGGGCGTCGTCGTAGTGGGCGGTGGTGGTCGGGACCGCGGCCAGGCCCATTTTCTCCTCGGGCTTGCCGAAACTCAGTCCGGGAGTGTCCTTGTCGACGAGGAAGCACGAGATACCACGCGATCCCTCGCCGGTGCGGGCGAACAGGGTGTAGAAATCGGCGCGGCCGCCGTGGGTGATCCAGGCCTTGGTGCCGGTGATCCGATAGCCGTCCGCGGTGGCGGTGGCCTTGCAGGCGAGGGCGGCGGCATCGGATCCGGCCTGCGGCTCGGACAGGCTGTAGGCGCCGATCATGCTGCCGCCCAACATCTCCGGCAACCACCGCTGCTGCTGTTCCTGCGTCCCGAAGGCGAGCAGCGGGTAGCACGACAGGCTGTGCACGCTGACCGCCACGGCCACCGCCGCCCACCGGGCCGCGATCTCCTCGAGCACCTGCAGATACACCTCGTACGGCTGCCCGCCGCCGCCCTGCTCCACCGGATACGGCAGGCTCAGCAGCCCGGCCTCGCCGAGTGTGGCGAACACGCCCTCGGGATAGGTCTCGGACTTCTCGTGCGCGTCCACGATCGGCGCGAGCACCTTGTCGGAGATGTCGCGGGTGAGCTGGATCAGATCACGCGCTTCGGCGGTGGGCAGCAGGCGATCGACGGCCACGCACGGCTCCTAGCTGATTCGGATGAAGACGGTTACCAGGCATCCACGCTACTGCCCGCCTCGCCGCCCGACCGCACAGCCACCACCCGGCCTGCGCGGACATGTTTCGAACCGACGCAGCGAATTCTTCCGTCACAACGCGGTTTGTGGTTGTGGAGGCCGGGCGGGGAATCGACTCGTGCGGCACATCCGATTGCCCCCTGCAGCGGATACGTGCGGTACCCGGCGGCGCACAGTCGGCGACCGCCGGGCAGCAGACTCAGCCCGCTCGGCCGGGCGTCAGCACCCCCGCCACCCCGGCGGCGACCGCCGCGGCCGCCGCGGCGACCACGAACCCGCTGGTGAAGCCGGAGGTCGTGTGTGCGACCAGGCTGGCGGCCGCCGCGCTGGAGACGACCGCGGCGCCGAGCGACGCGCCGAATTCGTGGAAGGTGCTGACGATTCCGGACGCGATCCCCGCCTCGTGCGGCGCGACCTGGCCCAGCGCCGTCGCCGAGGCGACCACGAAGAGGGCGCCGGTCCCGGCCGCCGCGACGGCCACGCCGATCACCACGGCCGCGGTGTCGAGCGAGACGGCGGGCACCGCCATGCCGAGCGCGGCGACGAGCAGCCCGGCCACCGCCAGGGTGCGTGCGCCGAATCGGGCCAGGACCCGCCCGGTGAGGTTCGCGCCCGCCATGGTCGCCAGTGCCACCGGCAGGAACAGCAGCCCCGTCCGCAGCGCGCCGTAGCCCAGTCCCTGCTGGAAATAGAAGGTGCCCAGGAAGAACACCGCGATCATCAGCGCCGTCGCCATCGCGATGAGGAAGGCGCCGGTGGCCACCGGACGCCGGACCAGCAGCCGCACGTCCATCAGTGGCGAGGCCGCCGTCCGCTGCCGAACCACGAATGCCAGGTAGCCGATCGCGCCGAGCAGCACGAACGCTCCGGTGCCCACGGTCAGCCAGCCGCGATCGCCCGCCGTGATGAGGGCGTAGATCACCGCGCCGGTCGAGGCCGTGACCAGCAGCGCACCGAGCACGTCCAGGCGCGGGCGCGGCACCGCGGCGGTCTGCCGCGGCAGCAGCGCGGTCAGCGCCACCAGGATCACGATGCCGATCGGGACGTTGACGTGGAAGACCCACGGCCAGCCGGGGCCGGCCGTCAGCAGACCGCCGAGCAGCACACCCAGCGCCGCGCCGCCACCGCCGAGTGCGGACCACACGCCCAGCGCGCGGTTCCGCTCGTCGCCGCCGAACAGTGAGACCACCAGCGACAATGCCGCCGGTGACAGCAGCGCCGCCCCGACGCCCTGTGCGACGCGGCCCGCCAGCAGCACCTCGGCGCTCCCGCTGAGCCCGGTGACCAGCGAGGCCACCGTGAAGAGCCCGAGCCCGGCGAGGACCACCCGCTTCGCCCCGATCAGATCCGCGATACGCCCGCCGAGCAGCATCAGGCCGCCGAACGCCAGGGTGTACGCGCTGACCGCCCACGTCACCGCCGCGCGGCTGAGGCCGAGGTCGGTCTCCATGTGCGGCAGGGCGATTGCCACGACGGTTACGTCCAGGATCAGCATCAGCTGGGCGATGCCGAGGAAGCCGAGGATGCGCCACCGCTGCGGGTGCGCCGACTCGGGCGGGGACGTCCGGTCGATTTCTTGCTGTGTCATCAGATTCTCCCGAAGCTAACTCGTACTGATTCGTACGACATGTAACTCCGAGAGTAACCCGTACATTCCAGTACGAGCTAGAGTGTTGTCATGTCGACCACCGAGGGCCGCACGCGCCGCCGCGCCGATGCCGAACGCAGCATCGCCCGCATCGTCGCCGCAGCGCGCACCACCTGGAGCAGCAATCCGCAGGCCAGCATCGACGACATCGTCAAGGCGGCCGGGGTCGGCAGGATGACGCTGTACGGGCACTTCCCGAACCGGGCCGAGCTGGTGGAGGCGGCCCTGGCGGCGGCGCTGCGCGACGGCGAGGAGGTGCTGTCCGCCGTCGATCTCGACGGTGATGCGCGCGCGGCGATGGACCGGCTGCTCGCGGCCAGCTGGTCGCTGGTGGCCGAATCCGCGGCGCTGCTCACGGCGGCCCAGGAAAGCCTGTCCGCTGAGCGAATTCGCGAGCTGCACGGCGGCGCCGCGAACCGCGTCGAGAACCTCATCCGCCGCGGCCGCCGCCAGGGCGTATTCCGTGCCGACCTCTCGGTCGCCTGGCTGGTCGGCGCGGTCCACTACCTCCTGCAGGGTGCCGCGGAGGAAGTGCGCGCCGGGCGAATGACCGAAAAGGAGGCGGCAAAGGCCGTTCCCGCGACGATCCAGGCTGTTTTGGATGTGCCACGGGCGGGGTGATCGTCTCGACGCATGGCGAACCGCCCCGAGCGCGTGGAGAGTGTGGGAGTCACTGGTCCGGGGCGGTTCCGAGACCCTCTGGGCGGGAGAGGGTCCGAGCCGAGCCTACGGACCTCGCAGCTGCCCCTGAACCCCTGTGAGCCCCTTTTCACCGACCGGTAGGGGCGTCAGTGGGGGGTCAGGTTCAGGAGCAGTCCGGTGTCGGGGTCGTACCAGCGGGTCGCTGCGGCGGGGATTCGCACGGTCAAATTTCCGCCCGGCTCTGCGTGGAAACCCGCCGCCGCTTGGATTTTCACCGTCTGCCCGGCGACGGCGGTGGTAAGCAGGGTCGACGAGCCGAGCGGTTCGAGAACCTGGAGCTCACCCGTCAGCGTGTCGTCGCCCGGATTCTCGCTCACCGCAACGGCTTCCGGGCGAATGCCGAGCCGGAGCGTGCGGCCGGCGAACGACGACAGTGCCGCGGGCACGGCCAGGGACTGTCCGCCCAGGTCCAGTCGCCCGTCCTCGACGGTTCCGGTCAGGAAGTTCATCGGTGGGCTGCCGAGGAAGCCGCCGACGAATTCGGTCGCCGGACTGTCGTAGACGTCGCCCGGCGCACCCGTCTGGGCGATCCGCCCGTCCCGCATGACCGCCACGCGGTGGCCCAGCGACAGCGCCTCCAACTGATCGTGGGTGACGTAGATGGTGGTGGTGCCGAGCTCGCCGACCAGCTTCTTCAGCTCGGCCCGGAACGACAGGCGCAGCAGCGCATCCAGATTGGACAGCGGTTCGTCCATGAGCAGCACGTCGGCGTCCATGACGATGGCCCGGGCCACCGCGACCCGCTGGCGCTGCCCGCCCGACAGTTTCGCCGGGTAGCGGTCGAGGTAGGGCGTCAGCTGCAGCAGGTCCGCGGCCCACGCGACCTTGCGCCGGATCTCGTCGGCGGGCACGCCGTGCACGCGCAGGCCGAAACCGATGTTCTCGGAGACCTTCTTGTTGGGAAAGACCGCGTAGGACTGGAACACCATCGACAGGTTGCGCCTGCGGGGTTCGAGGTAGGTGACGTCGCGGCCGCCGATCACGATCTGCCCGGAGTCGGGCAGGTCCAGCCCGGCGATCATGCGCAGCAGCGTCGTCTTGCCGCAGCCGGAAGGCCCCAGCAGCACCATGAACTCGCCGTCGCCGACGGTCAGCGAGACCTCGTCGGTGGCGCGCGCGGTGCCACCGGGATAGGTCTTCACCAGCTCGCGCAGGATCACCTCAGCCATCGCACACCTCTGTCATCGCAACGTCGTTCCCCACATGTTCACCAGATAGCGCCGCATCACGAGAATGAACAGCAGCGCCGGAATGATCAGCGCGAAACCGCCCGCGAACCGGTACGGCGTGGACGCCTCGGCGAGCGCGGTGAGCACCTGGGCCGGCAGGGTGCGGTGGCCGAGCGTCACGATGGTCGCGCCGAGGATCTCGTTCCACGACAGCACGAAGGTGAAGATCGACGACGCCGCGAGGCCCGGAAGCGCGAGCGGCACAACGACTCTGCGCGCGGCCTGCCAGCGGGTGCAGCCGAATACCCGGGCCGCCTCCTCCAGATCGGCGGGCACCGCGACGAAGATACTGGCGGTGATGAGCACGGTGGTCGGCAGCGCCAGCACCGTATGCACGAGCGTCACCGCCAGCACCGTGTCGTCGATGTGCAGATGCAGGAACATCGTCGCCAGCGGCACCGACAGCACCACGATCGGCAGGGCGCGCACGAGCAGGACGAACACCCGGTAGGCATCCTGGCCGCGAAAGGCGTAGCGCGCCAGGGCATATCCCGCCGGCGCGCCCACGACCAGCGACCAGAACACGGTGTAGAGGCCGACGAGCACCGAATTTCCCAGGGCCGGAACGGTTCCGGTGGCGTGGAAGAAGGACGACAGCGTTTCGGTGGAGAGGTCGCCGGGCAGCAGCGGCTTCGGAAAGCGGTTGAGATCGTCGCGCGACGAGACGGCGGCCAGGGCGATGAGCACGATGGGCACAGCCATGAAGAGAGTGATGGTCAGGCAGGCGAATTGCACACCGGCCGAACGCCATCGGCGCCGACGCAGCGGGGCTCGGTCGATCGGAGGGAGGTCGGAGCGTGCGGCCTCGGGACCGGAAGCCGTCGTGGTCGTTGCTGATTCACTCACCGGAGCACGCCCTCCTCGCTCATCGCGCGCCCTCCGGATCCCGCACGGTCCGGAGGTAGAGCACCGCCGTACCGATCGAAATCACCAGCACCACAAGCGATACGCAGCTCGCCACCGCGGGGTTCTGCAGATTCGAGTACCACTGGTAGGTCTCGCCGACCAGCAGCGGGAAATCGCGGCCGGTGAGCGCCTGCGCGACCGCGAAGGCCTGTAGCGCCAGGATGGTGCGCAGGATCAGCGCCACCTGCAGGCTGGGCCCGAGCAGCGGCAGGGTCACATGCCGCAGCCGCTGCCACAGGCTCGCCCCGAATACCTGTGCGGCCTCGTCGAAGTCGCGCGGAATCAGCTGCACCCCGGCGATGACGATCACGAACACCAGGGAGGTCGCGCGCCAGATCTCGGCGACCACCACGGCCAGCAGCATGGTGCCGGTGTGCTGATATCCCAGCCACTGCACGCCGTCCTCGGACAGCCCGAGCCACACCAGCAGCGAGTTCAGATAGCCGCGATTGCCGAACACCGACAGCCACACCAGCCCGGCCGCCAGCTCGGACACCGCGAGCGGCACACACCACAGATAGAAGTGCGTACCGGCGAACCGCGGCCGCGCCTGCAGCAGCAGCGCCATGCCGATGGCCAGCACCAGCTGGATCGGCACCACGATCACGATCAACAGCAGCGTATTGCGCAGCGCCGTAAAGAAATACGGATCATCGAACAGCCGGTGCCAATGTGCGAGCGTGAAGCCGTGATCGTCGCGGAACGCCGCCAGCACGGCCTGCACCAGCGGCCAGCCGAACAGCGCGGCCAGCAGCACGATGGAGGGCAGCAACAGCACCCACGGAGATCGCAGCCCACGCTGTGTCGCAGCCATTTTCACCCCACCCGGCACAGGTCGGCGGCGGGGTCGGGGGCCCAGCACGGCACCCGCAGTTCGTCGAGGATGCCCTGCAGCACCCCGGCCTGCTGGTCCAGCGTGGCCCGAATGTCGGCCCCGCCCAGCACGATCGCGCGGAAACTGTCCTGGAACACCTTGCTCACCTCGCCTTCGCGTTTGCCGAGTCCGACCGGAGGCAGCGACAGCAGGGCATCCGGCGCCCGCTGCTGGCGGCGCAGCGCGTCGGCCTCGAGCCGGGCGGCCGGGGGCAGATCGTCGGGGATCGCCGTGTCGATCGACGGGAAGAAGCCGTTCGAGCGCAGCAGTTCGATCTGCGTGGACGGATCGGTGAGGGTCGAGATGGTGCGCTGGGCCAGCCCGGGATCCGGGCTGTGCTTGGGCACGGCGAGCCCGGTCACCACGGCCATGTAGCCGAGCCCGCGCGGGCCGCGGGGCGCGGGCAGCATGCGCCAGTCCTGCGGCTCGCGGGCGGGGGCCTGGGCCAGCCGGACCACGTGGTCCCACGCCATCCGCACCTCGCCGCCCTCCAGCGCGTCCTGCATGAAGTCGTAGCCGGTGCTCGACGACGCGCAGTTGGCCCACAGCTCGCGGAAGTACTGCCAGGCCGTCACGGCCTCGGGGGAGCGGAACGTGGTGATCTGTCCGCCGGTGAACGAGGGCAGCAGAAATCCCTGTACGAACCGGTGCAGCAGCCCCTTCGGACCGGCGGGCAGGCCGAGCATCGGGCGGTTGCCGTTGGCGCGGCGGGCGGCGATCGCCCAGTCGAGGAACTGGTCGTAGGTCAGCGCGTTCGCATCCGCGCCGGACGGCAGGTGCGCGAGCGCCTCGGCGTGCGCGGCGAGCAGGTAACTCGCTGTCGCCCAAGGGATGTACCAGGTGCGGTCGGTCCCGGCCCGCGCGAGTCGCAGATAGTCGGCGGACCAGCCGCGCGCGCCGAGGTCGGCGAGCAGTCCGGTCAGATCCTCCACGTACCCGTCGTCGGCCAGCGGCGCGAGATCGCCGTGCAGCCCGCCGAGCAGGCCGATCTTCGTGGCCCCGGCATCGACCTGGGTGCGCACCTGGCCCGCGAACGGGCTCTCCTCGATGGTCACGTAGCTGACGCCGGGCGCCGTCCGGCCCAGCAGCGACCGGAATCGCTCGGCCTCGTCGGCGGGCCGGAACTGGGTGGACAGGAACACCATTCCGCCCGCGCCGCTGGTGGTGAAGCCGGTGCAGGCGGCGGTGAGTGCGGCCACGCCGAGACCGGCCGAACGCAGCAACCCTCTGCGCGTCAAGGCGGCGGGCATGGGCGGCTCCCTGTGTGACTTGATCATGGGCTCCGTGGTCCGGCAAACCTAAGCGCCCGCCAGGGTGTTGTCAACGAATCCGGTTCACTCGGTCTCCGAGGCACTTTCGGGCTGTCGGCGGAGCAGGAAGTGGACGAACACCGCGCAGCACACGATCGTTGCGACGGCGGCCCACCCCGGGGATGCGGTGTCGCGATCATCGAACTCACACAGCACCTCGCCACCGGCACCGACCTCGGGGGTGCAGGTTCCGTAGCTCATCCGGGTGCGCAGCGCCAGCACCGCCGACGGGGCCAGCAGCAGCACGATGCCGAGCACCCGGGTCGAGGCGCGGCGCGGCAGCGCGGTGCCCAGGCAGTAGCCGGTGACCGCCGCCAGCACGAAATCGGCGATATCTTCGACGACGGGCTGGCCGTGGACGTGGCCGAGCAGCGCCGCGCCCACCGCCAGCGCTCCGAGCGCGGCGAGACTGAGAATCGGTGTCGGCCATCGGATTCCGACCAGCAGCCCGATCGCGGCACCCACGACGAAGATCGGGACCGCCGCCATCGGCAGGTCGGCCGAGACCGTCGCATTACCGGCCGCGGCGACGGCGACGCACAGCAGAACGAAGATGCCGTCGCGCCCGGGCAGCAGCAGGGCGATGAGGCCGGTCACCAGCGCCGCGATCGCGACCGCGACGACGACCACGACGATCCGGTCGCCGCTGCGCGTCAGCCAGCCCGCGATCACCAGCCACACGGAGACCAGCACCAGCACCGCCACGATCGGCATCATCGGCAGCTCCACCGACATCCGCTGGGTCGGCGAGCGCCGCCGGTTCAGGTAGGTGCTGACCGCGACCAGGACGAGCGCCGCGCCGATCAGCCAGGTCGGCGGCGAATCGGTAGCGGTCCAGTTGGATTGGAAATGCTGGGCGGAGTTGTCGGACCAGTGCGGGACGGGCAGCGCCTCGGCGATGCAGATGCTGGCCACCGTGCCGAGGATCCAGGCGGTGGTGGGCAGCAGGTGCCGCGCGACGGCCGCTCCCACGGCCCCGAGGATCACGCCGCCGGCGGTCGCGTCGAGGAAGTTCATCGTGGTGAGCGATGCGGAGGGCGCGGCGGAATGCCCGAATACGTGATTGAGCGTCATGACCGCGATGCCGCACAGCGCGGTGCACCAGGCGACCAGTTCGCTGTCGGCGGCCGCGACGACGGTCGCCACGACCACCGCCACGATCGCGCCCGCGGCCACCGCCCGCGGCTGGCTGTAGGCGAGCAGGTGCAGTTGCAGCGGCGTGGATTCGCTGGTCCAGCGGAAGTCGATCGGCAACGCCAGCGACAGCCCGGCGACCATGGTCGCCAGGAAGGCCGTGATCGTGTCCACTCCGATGTGGATGCGCTGCACCGGGCAAAGCTACCCGGCTCGGCACTCGCGCCGGGGCCGAAACGCCGATCGCCGGACAGTAGCTGCCCGCTCCGGCGACGCTGTCCCGTCAGCCCGCGGCGGCGCGGATCGTCTCCCGCAGCGAGCCGAGGGTGGCCACGACGGCGGTGGGCTCGTAGCCGCAGTGGGCCATGCAGTTGGCGCAGCGCGGGTCGTTGCCCCGGCCGAAGCTGTCCCAGTCCGTATCCTCGATCAGTTCGCGGTAGGTCGCGGTGTAGCCGTCGTCGAGCAGGTAGCAGGGGCGCTGCCAGCCCTTCAGCGAATACGACGGGATCGCCCACGCCGTGCAGCGGAAATCGACCTTGCCCTCGAGGAAATCCAGATACAGCGGCGAGTGGTTGAGCCGCCACTTCTTGCGCCGCCCACCGGCGAAGGCCTTCGCGAACAGCTGGTGGGTCTGCTCGACGCTGAGCCAGTGCTCCTGGTCGGGCGCCTTCTCGTAGGCGTAGCCGGGGGCGATCTGCATGTGGTCGACCCCGAGCTCGTCGTTGATGTAGTCCAGCACGTCGATGACGTCCTGCGGCGAATCCACATCGAAGAACGTCGTATTCGTCATGACCCGGAAACCGGCGGCCTGCACCTGCCGGATGGCGGCCACGGCCTGATCGAAGACGCCGTCCTTGCAGACCGAGGCGTCGTGGCGCTCGCGCAGGCCGTCGAGGTGCACCATCCAGGCGAAGTTGCGGTGCGGGGTGAACCGGTGCAGATGCTTGGGCAGCAGCACCGCGTTCGTGCACAGGAACACGATCTTGTTACGGTCGAGCAGCTGCCGCACGATCTCGTCGATCTGCGGATGCATCAGCGGCTCACCGCCGGCGATGGAGACCATCGGCGCGCCGCACTCCTCGATGGCTCCGACGGCCTGCTCGACCGGCATGCGCTGCTTGAGCACGTTGTGCGGGTGCTGGATCTTGCCGCAGCCGGCGCATTTCAGGTTGCAGGCGAACAGCGGCTCCAATTCGACCAGGATGGGGAACTTCTCGCGGCGCAGCAGCTTCTGCTTCGCGAGATAGGTTCCCAGGCGCAGGGATTGACGCCATGGCATGGCCATTCAACTCACCTCCCGAGGGTGGAACGAAGTTCATCGGCGACCGTGGTCTCGCGCACTCGGATCGGGCCGAGACCGGAGAGGGCGCGGAGTATTTCGGCCCGCAGCGTGGCCGGGGCCGAGGGGGTTGCGAATACGGCGATCCGCCGGGCAGTGTGCAGCAACGGCAGATGCAGTGCGGCCGTGCTGTCGACCGGATGTACCGGAATGCCCTGCATCGCAGCGAGTTCCAGCAGGCCCGCATCGGGGCACATGTCGGGGATCTCGGCGGAGTAGGCGGACCCGGGGCCCCAGATGTATTTGCCGGTGATGCGCGGTGTGCGTGCTTGCGGCGCATCTGTGGCGGAATGCTGGCCGGCTGTTTCGGATGCGACGAGGATCAGCACGAGGTCGATTCGCGGGGGATGAGTTCGCTTGGTATGGCCGCGGGTTCCGCCGGTCGCCACGGTGTCCCGGTGGTTGTCGGTGTCCTCGGTGGACGCGCGACTACTGTCCGGCCCTGCGCCGCTGCGACTACCGGTACGCTCACGGGTCTTGTCCGGGTGCGGGCCGGGACGCGCTCGCCCACCGGTGGCGTTGCCCGGTCCTCCCTCCGGCGGCCCGAACAGCAGCACCTCCCGTTCGCCCAGCGCGGCCGACCAGTGGTCGAGTATCGGTGCGGCACAGCGCAATGCGTGCAGGGCGCGGATGCCGCGCAGGACGGTCCCGGGATGGACCAGCGGCGCGTTCGGGGTGTCCACTATCGCGCGGAGTACCACCGCGCGGCCCTCGGGGACGGCCCCGGCGAGGAAGGCGGACTCGGTGTCGACGGCCAGCGCACCGGTCGCCGCCAGCCGGTCGCGATGCGGACCGTCGACGATGTACTCGGCGGAGTAGATCGGGCCCAGATGGACGCGCAAGCCGAGGTGTCGCAGGGCCGAATGCAACAGCGGGGCAGCGTAACTGGGCAGCGCCGACCCTCGGCTGCGGATCTCCTGCGCGACGACGAGATCCCCGGGCAGCAGGCCGGGGGCCAGTGCTCCCGCTGCTCCGGCGACGGCGATCGCGCCCGCCGGGCTGTCCAAGCGGTGAGTCGGCCCGCGGCCGGTCCGAACCATCGGTGCGGCGATCGCGCCGCGCAGGGCTGCCCACTCGCTGCGTAGTGGGGCGCATACGGTTCCGGGTTGCATCGCTCAGCCCTCGCTGTTCGTTCGAGCCGACGTCGGTTGCTCGGCAGCGCCCGGCCGCGCGGCAGCGGCGACGCCGTCCGAGCCGATGGCCGCGATGTCCTCGCGTACCTCGTCGGCCGCGCCGCTGCGTGTGTCGGCCGCCCGCGCATACCGGCCCAGTGCCCAGATGGGGAACACGATCCGGTACAGGTGGTAGTTGATGTAGAAGTCGCCGGGGAATCCGGTGCCGGTGAAATGGTCCTCGTCCCAGCCGCCGTCGGCGCGCTGTGTGTCGACCAGCCACCGGACCCCGCGGTCCACGACCGCCGAATTCTCGCCCGCCGCAAGCAGAGCCAGCAGCGCCCACGCGGTTTGGGAGGCGGTGGATTCGCCGTGTCCGATCCAGGCGGGGTCGCGGTAGGAGCGCAGGTCCTCGCCCCAGCCGCCGTCCGGGTTCTGATGCCGGTGCAGCCAGCGCACCGCCGTGCGGATCGGCCGGGATCCCGGGTCCAGGCCCGCGGCGACCAGGGCCGGGACGACGGCGCCCGTGCCGTACACGTGATTGGCGCCCCAGCGCCCGTACCACGAGCCGTCGCGCTCCTGATGCGCGAGCAGCCAGCGCACGCCGCGGCGGCACTCCCGGTCGCCCGCGCGGCCCAGCGCCGCGAGCATCTCCACCACGTGCGCCGTGACATCGGCCGACGGCGGGTCGGTGACGGCGCCGAAATCGCAGAACGGCAGGGCGGCCGGCAGGGCCGAGGTGTTGTCGGCGTCGAACGCACCCCAGCCGCCGTCGGCGGACTGCATTCCGGCGGTCCAGTCGGCCCCGCGCTCGATCGCCCGTCGCAGCCGCGCCGGGTCGGGATGTGAAACCCGTTGCAGTGCAAGGATGATCAGCGCCGAATCGTCGGTATCGGGATAGTGGTCGTTGGCGAATTCGAAGGCCCAGCCGCCGGAGGCCAATCCTGGGCGGCGCACCTGCCAGTCGCCGCCGACCGTGATCTGCTCGGCCAGCAGCCAGTCCGCGGCACGCAGCACCGCCGGATCGTCGGCGGGTGCCCCGGCGTCCTGCAGTGCGGCCACCGCCAGCGCGGTGTCCCACACCGGGGACTGACAGGCCTCCAGGCGGCGCAGTGCCCCGCCCGGGGTCTGCTCGTGGACCACGAAGCCTTCGAGACCCTCCAGGCCCGCCCGCATGGCGGGATGGTCCAGGGAGTATCCCAGAAGATGCAGTGCCAGTAGCGAATACACCCACGGCGGCTGAATGCCGCCCCAGCCGCCGTCGGCCTCCTGGCGGGCCAGGATCCACTCCGCCGCCTGCCGCATCGCCAGTTCGCGCACCCAGCCGAGCGGGCGGCGCGCGTAGCCGTGCAGCACCGTGTCCAGCCGCTGGAACGCCCCGGCAATGCTGAGGAGCGGGTTGTGGTGTGCCGAAGCGGATCCGGTGCGCAGCGCGGCGATGTCGAACGGCAGCGGGCGGCACGGCCGCAGCGTGGCGACCACCGTCAGCGGTACCACGGTCTGCCGCGCCCAGCAGCCCCAGTCGTAGACGTTCAGTGGGAACCAGGACGGCAGGAATATGAGCTCCGGCGGCAGGTTGGGCAGATCGTCCCAGGACCACAAACCGAACAGCGCCAACCAGATTCGCGTGAAGACCCGGCTGTTCTCGACACCGCCTCCGGCGCGGACGAATTCGGAGGCAGCCCGCATGTGCGGAGCCTCGGGGGAGTCGCCCGCCAGCCGCAGCGCCACCCACGCCTCCACGGTGGTGGACAGGTCGCCGGGGCCGCCGTGGAAGGTTGCCCAGGTGCCGTCGTCGCGCTGCTGGGACCGGATCCACCGGGCGGCGGGTTCGGTCACCTCCGGGGTGGAGATGCCCAGGAATTCGCGCAACAGCAGGTCCTCGGCGTCCATCGTCACGTTGGTGGCCAGTTCGCCCTTCCACCAGCCGCCGTCGTCCTGCAGGGACCGCAGGTGCGACACCGCCGCCGCCAGGGCGTCGTGCACCGGCGCCGGATGTTCCGTTGCCGCGCTGCTCTTCTCGGCCAGTGTCATAGTCAGGCACTCCGTTCGACGATGAACTTCGCGAGATCGGTCAGTTCACGGTGGCGGTCCGGATCCATGGGGACCGTGGCCAGCGCCTGCTCGGCCAGCGCGATGCGCCGCCGCGCCTCGGTCCGGGTCCATCGGCGTCCGCCGCCGCGATCGATGAGCTCGGCCGCGGCGCGCAGCTCGCTCTCACCCGGCGTATCCGGCCGCGAAAGCCAGTGCGCCAGTGCATGTCCCGCCGAACCGCGCGACTCCAGGGTCCATACGACCGGCAGCGACTTCTTGCGCGAGCGCAGGTCCGAGAAGACCGGCTTGCCGGTCACGGCCGGTTCGCCCCAGATTCCGAGCAGGTCATCGACCAGTTGGAACGCCATGCCGACCTGGTGGCCGTAGCGCCGCATCGCATCGACCGTGGTCGCCGGTGCACCGGCCAGCACCGCGCCGACCGCCGCGCTGGCCGCCAGCAGCGCGGCCGTCTTACCCGTGACCATCCGGAAGCATTCGGCCAGGGTGACGTCGTCGCGGTGTTCGAAGTCGATATCGGCGGCCTGCCCGCGGATCAGCTCGCGGGTCGCCGTCTCGACCAGCTTGGCGGCCGGAATCGCCTGCGGCGTACCCGAATCCAGCAGTACCTCGTGTGCCAGCGAGAGCATCGCGTCGCCCGCCAGCACCGCGGCCGCATCGCCCCAGACCGCCCACACGGTCGGCCGGTGCCGCCGGGTGGAGTCGCGGTCGATCAGATCGTCGTGGACCAGGGAGAAGTTGTGGACGAGTTCCACGGCGACCGCGCCGGGGACCGCGCAGCGGGCATCGCCACCGACGGCCTGCGCGGCGAGCAGCACCAGACGGGAGCGAACGGACTTGCCGCCGTTGGTCTCCACCGCCCGGCCGTGTTCGTCGCACCAGCCGAAGTGGTAGGCGACCATCGGGCGGAGGATGTCGTCGAGGCGGTCCACGGCGTCGTGTAGTGCGGCTCGCACCGCATCGCTGCTGGTGCTGATCGAGGAGAGTGTCGTGGCTGCCACTGGACTACCTCCGATACGCGTGTTCGGATGACTTTGCGAATGCCGAGGACAGCTGCGTTGCCGACCCCGGCATCTGGTGACGGCGGAACAAAGCGGCGGGAGGGATCCGGGACAAGACACTTTCCGCGACCTCTGCGTTGTGCAGGCCGTGTAAACAGGCCCGATCCGTTATCGAGGTGTGGGCGGGCGCGAGGCGTCACTGTCATCGCACCGCCTGGGGAACGGGTGCGGAGAGGTCTGAATTCATCAGCGCGACAGCAGCTTCACCGCTGCGGACCGCGCCCTCCATGGTGGCGGGCCAGCCGGTGGCGGTCCATGCCCCGGCCAGATACAGGCCGGGGAGGGCGGTGTGCGCGGCAGGTCGCAGCCGAGCGCTGCCGGGGGTGGGCCGGAAGGTGGCGTGGCGCTCTCTGGTGACGAAGAAGTCGCGCACCTCGGCGGAGTAGGTGGCGGGCAGAACCCTGTGCAGCGCAGGCAGAAAGAGCCGCCGCAGCTCGGCCGTGGGCATGTCGACGAATTCGTCGGCGGCCGAGACGGATACGGCCAGGTACTGCTCGGCTCCCCTATCGAGACCGCGTGGGCAGCTGTGTGTTTCGCGCCCCGGGGTGCCCCACGGGTCCGGGGCGCCGGTACTGCTCGGTCCACCCGTGCTCCGTGGGCCGTCCGGCCCGCCCGGACCGAGTCCGGAGGCCGCGGTGCGGTCGAACACCCACTGCGCCACGGTGCCGATTCCGGCGCGGAACGGTTCGGTCATGACTCGCCGGTCGTATACGACATGCACGTTGATGATCGGCGAGCTGCCCAGTGCGGCAGCGAAATTCGGCGGCAGGTCGACGGACCGCGGGGGCAGCAGCGCCTCCGCGACGGCGGGCGGCACGGCGAGCACCACCGCGTCCGCCGCGATCGTGTCGCCCTCGGCCGAAACCGTCCATCCGCCCGATGCCCGCCGTATCGCGGTGACCTTCGCCCGCGTCGTGACGGTGGCTCCGGCGGCCGTGAGCGCGGCCCGCGCCGCCGCGCCGTGCAACTGCCCCAGCGGCACTCGCGACCAGCCGATATCCGCCGCGTCGGCGTGGGTGAGCAGGCCGATCTGAAAGACGGTGGCGGCCAGGGCCAGCGACACGTCGTCCGCCCGCGCGTTCAGGGTGGCGATGCCGACCAGCTCCCACAGGCTCTCGATGGCGGCCCGATCCTGCCCGTGAGCCCGCAGCCAGTCGCCGAAACTCGTTGCGTCGGTGCGGGGATCGTCGACATCGACGGCGCGCAGGGCGAGCGCTGCGCGCACGAAACGGATGCGGGCGGCCGTGGACAACCAGGGATACCGCAGCAGCGCCCAGCTCAAGTGCAGAGGCGCGGGCAGCGGTAGGCGCTGCAACCTGCCTGCGACCGTCGGTGTCTGTGCGAGCGGCCCCTTGTCCCCGGCGATGCGGTCTGCGGCGGCCGCCAAGCCGGTGCGGCCGTCCAGGTCGGTCCGCCGCCTGGGCGTACCGTCCTCCAACAGCAGCCCGCGCACCGGAATATCCAGGCGAGACTGCAGATTCACGTCCCGCTCCACACCCAACCGTGCCAGCAGCGCCCGGTACCGCGTGCAGCACCGCAGAAACACATGCTGCCCGTTGTCGACCCGCAGCCCGCCGCGATCGAACGAATAGGTCAACCCGCCCAGCCAGGGCCGCGACTCCACCAGGTGCACCCGGTGTCCGGCATCCGCACAGCCGAGCGCCGCGGTGATGCCCGCGAGCCCCCCGCCGACCACGACCACCCGCGCACTCATCGCGAACCCCGCGTTGCCGAGTGGCGGTGCCCCTCCGGGGCAGCGCCGTCTGCTGTGCCGAGGTGTTCGCCGGGCCGGTTCCGGTCGGATGCCGTGGCGGGCGCCGTCCGTGTTCCGTTGTGCGCCAGGACCGATGCGCGCAGCAACGCGTTCGAGGCGACTCGCGCTTTCTCCCACACCGCCAGCGACAGCCTCTTGTCGTATACGGCCGTCGGGTTCGCGTGGATGCGCGCGTTGAGCTGCCGGTAGATGCCCGCCATCGCGGCGCAGCAGGCGGCGCTGCGGCTGTCCAGCTCGGGCAGCAGCCGCATGCCCAGGCAGTACCAGTTCTCGGCCCGTTCGGCGGCGCTGCGGATGAGCGCCGCCAGCCTGCCGTCCGGATCGTGCAGCGCCCCGGCGGCATCGAACTCCAGCCGCACCCCGAACCGGTCCAGTTCCTCGTGCGGCAGGTAGCGGCGGCCGTTGCCCAGGTCCTCGCGGATATCGCGCAGAATGTTGGTCTGCTGCAGGGCGATTCCGAGCTGGTCGGCGAACAGCGCGCCCCGCGGATCGGTGCCCGCGCCGAAGATCGACAGGCACAACCGGCCCACCGCACCGGCGACACACCGGCAGTACCCGGTCAATTCGCCGAAGTCTGCGTATTCGACCCCGTCCACATCCATCTGCACGCCATCGATCAGCTCGCCGAAGGCCGACATCGGCACCGGGTAGCGGCGCGCGGTATCGGCGACCGCGCGCAATACCGGATCGTCCGCGGTGTCGGCGACCGCGAGCGACTTACGCAATGCCGCCAGCGATTCGGACTTCGCGGCCGGTGGCAGCTCGCCGTCGCCGATGTCGTCGATCCGCCGCGCCAGGGCGTACAGCGCACACAGCGCGGAGCGCTTGTCCGGCGGCAGCAACCGGATGCCGTAATAGAAGTTCTTCGCCTGGGCGCGGGTGATCTGCTCGCAGACCGCGTAGGAGTCGCCGAGCGCGGTGATCATCGCGACACCACCGCCGCCCGGCCGAGCAGCGACACCATCGAACGCACGGTATCGGCGTGCCGGGGCCGCGCCTGCTGCCCCCAGACATCGCCGCCGGCCGCCCGCAGGGCCCGCACCGTCGCATAGCCGCCCGCCACATACCCGGCCACCGCGATCCGCGCCCATCCCGTGAGGCGGCCGATCAGGATCGCGCCCTCGTCGAGCAGTTCCGCCGCCCGGTCCACCTGGCGCAGCACTGCCGCCCGGCACTGTGGTGTCGCACCGGTGGCGAGTTGTGCCTCCTGCACGCCGAATTCGGCCAGATCCCGCTGCGGCAGATAGATGCGCCCGGCGCGGTAGTCCTCGGCGACGTCCTGGCAGTGCTCGAGCACCTGCAGCGCCGTGCACACCCGATCCGACAGCGCGACCGTCGCCGGTGTGGACTGGCCGAACACCCCGAGCACGATGCGCCCGATCGGGTCGGCGGACAGGCGGCAGTAGCCGAGCAGATCCTCGAAGGTCGCGTACCGGGTGACCCGCTGATCCACCAGATTCGCCTCGATCAGTCGCTGGAACGGCTCCTGCTCCAGCGCGCACGCGGTCACCGCCGGGACCAGTGCCGTGAAGACCGGCTCGGACGGCATGCCGCCGGACCAGACCTGTGCCAGGTCGGCGCGCAGCGCCAGCAGCCGCGCCGTGCGATCACCGGGCGTCCGATCGCCCACGTCGTCGATCGATCGGGCCGCGGCGTATACCGCGTGCAGATAGTCGCGCTGCTCGCGGGGGAGCCAGCGCAGCGCGACCGGGAAGTTCTCCTCCCGCTCGCGACCCCGCAGCCGGCGGGGCCCGACTGTGGGTGCGTCCATCCCTCGATGGTGAGCGCTACCCCGGGCGCAAATCTTCATCGGTCCAAGTGATTTCGGCCGGTCGTTTTTGTCACGGAGCGATAATCGAGCCCGGAGGGATCTGGATGAGCAACTCCGACAGAGAATTTCATGTCGAACCGGACGTGATCGAGCGGCTCGCCACCGAGCTCGATGCTAGAATGCCTCGCCTGCTGGACGAGGTGCGGGACATGCTGGCCGCGGAATGGCCGAACTACGCCGGATTCCTGGACCAGCACCATCCCGACGTCGCCGAGGCGGGCGTGCTGTTCGTGCACAGCCTGCTCGACATGGCTGAGCACGGCCCCGCCCCGGCCCACTCCCGCGACGGCGAATACGCCCGTGCCCAACTGGTTTTCGAGCAGATCGGGCAGCGGCACTACCAGGACGGCCTGGAGCTGTCCTACCTGCTCACCGCGTATCAGGTGGGTGCCCGCGTGGCGTGGCACCACGTCGCGGCGACGGCGCTGGAACTGCGGCTCGAACCGCATGTGCTGGCGGCGCTCGCCGAGGCGGTCTTCGTCTTCGTCGACGAGTTCTCCACCGCCTCGGCGCACGGGTACGTGCTGGAGCAGTCCGCGGCCAGCGCCGCCCGCGAACGCCGCCGGGAGGAACTGGCCGAGCTGCTGCTGTCCGGGCGGTCCGACACCGCCGACGTCCGCGCCGCCGCGGCCCGGGCAGGTTGGCCGCTGCCCACCGACGCCGCGGTGGTCCTCGCGGATCCGGCAGACGGTGACTCCGGTGCCGTCCTGGATCGGCTCGGCCTCAACTCGCTGCCGATCCGGCGGCCCGACGCGATCGGGGCGATCGTGCCCGAGGTGGGCAAAGGCGGTCAGCTGCAGCGGCTTTCGGCGGCATTGCACGGATGTGCGGTGGTGATCGGCGGCCCGCTGAGCCTGGACCTGCTGCCCGTCGGGATGCGGATCGCGCAGACGGCCCTGCGGCTGCGGCGCGGCGGCGTGCTCGGCGACAGTCCGGTGCTGGTCGGCGAGCAACTCGACACCATCATCGCCAATCGCGACGAGTGGCTGCTGTCGGTGCTGCGCGAACAGGTGCTGCGGCCGCTGCGCGACCTGCCCGAGGGCACCCGGGACCGCCTGCACGAAACGTTGCGCAGCTGGCTGTGGCAGATGGGGGACCGCCAGGCCGTCGCGCACGAACTGCACATCCATCCGCAGACCGTGCGCTACCGGCTGGCCCGGCTGCGCGAGCTGTTCGGGGACCGGCTCGATTCGCCGCGGGAGCGAGCGCGGCTGTTCCTGGCGTTGATCTGGGACATGCCGCACGAGCGGGACGGGTAGCCGCGGGGCGGGGACGAGGTCCGAAGATGCTTCGGGCAGGCGGGTCGAGTGGAGCTGCCGATCGACTATATGGATGCTTGATCGGTGTAATGAAGAATTATCTTCATGGAAATGGATTAACTATTGAAGTTTCTTCATACTTTCGACATGGGGTGATCCGCCCGATCGGCATGGATCGCTTCGATCACCAAGGACACGGCATAGATCACAGCAACCCAGCAACCACAGGAGTGCAGGTGAAGATCGGAATTCCCCGCGAGGTCAAGAACCACGAGTACCGGGTGGCGGGCACCCCCGCCGGAGTGCGCGAGCTGGTGTCGCGCGGCCACGAGGTGTTCCTCGAGGCGGGTGCGGGCGCCGGATCGGCGTTCGACGACGACGCGTACCTCCTCGCCGGTGCGCGCGTGCTGGATTCGGCCGACGAGGTCTGGGGCGTCGCGGATCTGGTGCTGAAGGTGAAAGAACCCGTGGCCGAGGAGTATTCGCGCATGCGGGCGGACCAGGTGCTGTTCACCTATCTGCACCTGGCCGCGTCGGCGGAGTGCACCGACGCGCTGCTGCGCTCGGGCATCACCTCCATCGCCTACGAGACCGTCACCGGCCGCGACGGCTCGCTGCCGCTGCTGGCGCCGATGAGCGAGGTCGCGGGCCGGTTGGCGCCGCAGGCCGGGGCGTACCACCTGATGCGCAGCGGCGGCGGCCGCGGCGTGCTGATGGGTGGGGTGCCCGGCACCCGCCCGGCGAAGGTGGTCGTGATCGGTGCGGGGGTGGCGGGCCGCAATGCCGCCGCGATCGCGGTCGGGATGCACGCCGACGTCACGGTGCTGGATCTGAACGTCGCCCCGCTGCGCGAGCTCGACGCGCAGTATCAGGGCCGGGTGCGCACGGTCATCTCCAATGCGCACGAGGTGGAGAACTCGGTGCGCGAGGCCGATCTGGTGGTCGGCGCGGTGCTGGTGCCGGGTGCGAAGGCGCCCAAGCTGATCTCCAACGACCTTGTGGCACAAATGAAGCCGGGTTCGGTGCTGGTCGACATCGCGATCGACCAGGGCGGCTGCTTCGCCGACTCGCGCCCCACCACGCACGCCGACCCCACCTACCGGGTGCACGAGTCGGTGTTCTACTGCGTCGCCAACATGCCCGGCGCGGTGCCCTACACCTCGACCGTCGCCCTCACCAATGCCACACTGCCGTACGTGATTTCGCTGGCCGACCGCGGCTGGCGGGAGGCGGTGGCCGCCGATTCCGGACTGGCACAGGGCCTGAGCACCCACGAGGGCATGCTGCTCAGCGAATCCGTTGCGGCCGCCCACGGCTACACGGCCCACGCCTTGACCGCGGCGTAGTTGCTCCCCGCGGCCAACTTATCTACTGTCTACGTACGTAGATAGTAGGTGGGGAGTCGGGCAGCCCGTGAGGTCCCTGGCTCGGCTCCCCGTGCTTCGGCAGGTTGGAAGGACGTGCACCATGACGAAATCCGAAACTCGGTCGCGGAGGCTCGCGGTACGCACGGTCACGGCGGTCGCGGTGGCGGCCGGTGCGGCCGTTGTCTTTGCCGGGCCGGCGTCCGCGGACGTCGCGCCCGCCGCGCCGGTCGTGCAGTCCGGTTCCGTGACGGTGGAACAGGTGCACGGTAAGGGGCACGGGCGAGATCGCGGCAAGGGCAACGATCGTGGCTGGAATCGGGGCCGTGACTGGGATCGCGGCTGGGACCGGGATCGCGGCTGGGATCGAGGCCCCGGCTGGAACGGATTCCGGCTGCCCGGCACCGGCAGCGCCTTCTGATCACAACATGGCGGCGCGGGCGATCGGGTCGTACCCCGGTCGCTCCGCCCGCCCGGCCCGCGGTGCGCTCAGCGGGGGGTGCGAATGCGGGGCCGCACGTGCTCGAAGATGAGGATGGTTTCGGTGCGGGCGACGGCAGGGTGCGCGCTCAGGTTCTCCAGCACGAACATGCGCAGGCCCTCGGTGTCGGCGGTGGCGACGTGGACGAGGAAGTCGTCGGCGCCGGCGATGAAGTACACGTTGAGCACCTCGCCGAGTGCGGCCAGCTGCTCGCCGAACTCGGCGAGGTGTTTGCGCGCGTTGGCCTGCACCCGCACCGACACCATGGCCTGCAGGCTGCGGCCCAGCGCCGCCGGGTCGATATCGGCGTGAAAGCCGCGGATGACCCCGCGCTCCACCAGCGCCCGCACCCGCCCCAGACACGTCGACGGCGCGATCCCCGCGGCGGCGGCCAGCGCGTTGTTCGTCATCCGGCCGTCGCGAGCCAGTTCATCGAGCAGAATCCGGTCGACCTCATCGAGCGGAACGACCGGTTGCGCCGCCGAACGCACCGGCTGAGCTGACTGACCTGGTTTGTCGGATCTTCGCACAGCACCAACCGTATCGAACAAAATTCGACACTCGCCTGGATTGTCCGCAGTTCCAGTACCTGGCAGCCATCATTCCGGCGCAGGCGATCAACGTCGCTCCGGCACGTCCCCTGTCGTTCCGGCGAGACCCCGTCATTCCGGCACGTCCCCTGCCGTTCCGGCGGACCCCGTCATTCCGGCACGCTTTTCGCCGGAACCGCTCTACGGCACCGCCGGTGAACCACCCGGCGCGACCGGCAGCCCCGACGCCTTCCATGCCCGGAAGCCGCCGACGAGATCGGTCGCGTGCGCCAGACCGAGCCCGTGGGCGTCGGCCGCGGCGAGGCTGGAGGCGTAGCCCTCGTTGCACACGATGATCACCTGGGTTTCCGCCGTGAGGCCGGGCAGCCGGTGCTCGCTCGTGGGATCCAGCCGCCAGTCCAGGTGGATGCGTTCCATCACGACCGAGCCGGGGATCTCGCCCTCGTCGAGCCGGTTGGCGTGTGGGCGGATATCCACGATGACCGCGCCGTCGGCCTGCAGCGCCACGGCGTCCTGCGGGTCGATGCGAATCAGTCTGGACCGGGCCTGCGCCAGCCGTTCATCGATGGAGCTCATGGGCTGTGCATCCTCTCATATGCCCGCGAAGTCGGTGAGGGTCCGGTACTCGCGGACCGGGCGCAGCGGTGGCGAGTAGGCGTGCACCGACGCGGCCGGGCGGCCGCTGCGATTGCGCAGGTAGTGCGCGCGCTGCGGGCCGAACGCGACCGTGTCGCCCGCCGCCCAGTGCGCCTGCCGGACCGGGCCGCCCGCGTGCCGGAACTCCTCGTCCAGCTCGCCGATGGTGACGGTGAACGAGCCCGACGCGCCGCCGTGGTCGTGCGGTTCGGTGCCCTGCCCCGGCCCCCACGACAGCAGCCACAGCTCCACGCCCATGGTCAGCGCCAGCCGAGCCCACCAGCGCTGCCCGGTATCGAACCGGACGAGATCCAGCAGCGGCGTCGCCAGCTCGACGGCGACCGTGCCGGTCAGCTCGTGCAATTCGGCGGGGGACCACAGCGTCCGCTCCGGATGCACGGCCTCGTGCAGTAACGGCACATCGACACCGGCGTGAATGTCCTTGGCATGCTTGAAGTTCACCGGGAGTGACGTGGTCATGATCGGATTGTCCGTCACCGCGGCGTCGGTGCCATCGGACAGGATCAGCGTGAGCGAAACTCATTGTTCGGCGACGGCCCGCTCACCGCAAGCATTGTGCTCAGCCCGATCGAGAGGGCAGACACCGCAATCGATTCCGCCTACGGTCACCACAGCCTCCTGGCTCGTGCGCTCGGAGCGTTCCCGCTCGCGCCTCTCGGTTCGGAAGTAAGGAAATCCAATGTTCTTCGCCCGCAACGGCCGTCGCGGACGTGTCCGCGCGCTGGCCGCCGCGCTGCTCACCGTCACGCTGCTCGCGGGCGCGTGTGGCACCGACGACCCCGAGAACGAGGTGCGCACCGCCGACGGCCAGAGTTTCGATCTGTCGCCCGAGCAGCCCGGCCGGGTGCACGCCGACAAGGTGGACGCCATCGCGGCCAAGGTGCCACAGGCCGTCCGGCACCGCGGCACGCTGATCGTCACGGGATCCGCGACCACGGGGCCGCCGCTGCGGTTCACCGCCTCGGACGACCGGACCTATATCGGCTCCGAGGTCGACTTCGCCGCCCTGATCGCCGAGATACTCGGGCTGCGCCTCGAGCTGCGCTCCGCCGACTGGGCGCAGAATTTCGTCGCCGTCGACTCCGGCGCGGTGGACGCGTTCGTCTCCAATGTCACCGTCACCGAGGAACGCAAGGAGAAGTACGACTTCGCCACCTACCGGCTCGACAATGTCGCGCTGGAGGTGCCCAAGGACAGCAACTGGGAGTACAAGGATCGGAAATCGCTGGCGGGCAAGCGAATCGGCGTCGGCAGCGGGACCAATCAGGAACAGCTGCTGGTGCACTGGAACGAGCTCAACGCCGCCGAGGGGCTGCCGAAGATCGACATCGCCTACTACCAGCAGACCACCGACTACTACCTGGCGCTGTCGTCGCACCGCATCGACGGCTTCCTCGGCCCCAACCCGGTCGCGGTGTACCACTCCGCGACCGCGGGGCAGACGAAGATCCTCACCACCTACTCCGGCGCCGGTGATGCGCTGCAGGCCGAGATCGCGGTGCTGACCCGTAAGGACAACGGCCTGATCGGGCCCGTCCACGAGGCGCTGCAGTACGCCGTCGAGCACGGTGCCTACCAGAAGCTGCTCGCTCGCTGGGGGCTGCAGGGCGAGGCGGTGCGGGCCTCGCAGATCAATCCGCCGGGCCTGCCGAAGAAGCAGCCGTGACCTACCTGGAGAACACGATGAAACGACCAGTGGCCCTGCTCGGTGTCGTCGCGGCGGCCGCGACGCTCGCGGCGTGCGGTTCCGGCACGGGCGCCGAGGGTCCGGCCGGTCCGCCGCGGCCGGGCGGCACGCTGCGCTACGGCCTGTCGCTCGCGCCGACCTGCTCCGATCCGGCGCAGGCGGGAACCAACCAAACCCTGTATGTCACAAGGCAGATCGTCGATTCGCTGACCGATCAGCATCCGGGCACCGGCGAGATCACCCCGTGGCTGGCGCAGAGCTGGGAGGTGAGTCCGGACGCGAAGGCGTTCACCTTCCACCTGCGGCCGGGTGTGACGTTCAGCGACGGCACGCCGGTGACCGCCGCGTCGGTGCAGAAGAATTTCGACGCGATCGTCCGCACGCTCACGGGGGCCAAGGCGCCGCTGGCGGCGAGCTACCTGGCCGGATATACCGGCACGACCGCACCGGATCCGCTGACCGCGCGAGTGGAGTTCGACCGCCCGAACGCGCAGTTCCTGCAGGCCTCCTCGACCCCGCAACTGGGCATCCTCGCCGATGCCACGACGGCGAAATCGGCCGACGAGCGCTGCCTGGGCGACAATATCGGGAGCGGCCCGTTCACCTATGCCGAGTATCGGCAGGGTTCCTCCGCCACGCTGGCGAAGCGAACCGGATACTCGTGGGGCTCGGCGGTTTTCGCGCAGCAAGGGGAGGCCTATCTGGATCGCATCGAATTCCGGGTGGTTCCGGAGTCGGGGGTGCGGTCCGGGAGCCTGTCCTCCGATCAGCTGGACGCGATCAGTGACGCGCTGCCGCAGGATGTCCCGCAGATCGAGGCCACGGGCGGGACGGTGCAGGTCACCTCGAACCCGGGGCTGCCGTTCGGGATTCAGCCCAACGTCACCCGCGGCCCGCTGCGGGATCCGGCCGTGCGGACCGCACTGGAAACGGCGGTCGACCGCAAGGAACTGGTGGATACCGTGCTCGGCCCGCAGTTCCGGGCCGCCGACGGCGCGCTGTCGTCGAAAACCCCGGCACACGTGGATCTCTCGGGTCGACTCGGATACGACGCCGATGCGGCGAAGCGACTTCTCGATCAGGCCGGATGGGTGCCGGGGAGCGACGGCATCCGGGCAAAGGACGGTGTCCGGCTGTCGTTCGGGGTGCTGTTCTCGCGGGCGTTCGCCGGGAATCAGGCGATCCTGGAGCTGATTCAGCAGCAGCTGCGCAAGGTCGGTGTCGACGCACGGCTCGAGGTCGCGGCCGATGCGGAGTACACGGCGCGGCAGAACAGCAAGGACTACGACTCCCTGTACTACAACCTCACCCGCGCCGACGGCGACATCCTGCGCACCCAGTTCGGGCTCGCCGATCGAAATCTCAATGTGCGCGGGCCGATTCCCCCGCTGGACCAGGCGCTCTCGGAGCAGCTGCAGGCGGTCGACCCTGCCGCCCGTGCGCAGCTCATCGGCCACGCTCAGCAGCTGGTGATCGACAACGGGCTGTACATCCCGACCATCGAGCTGTCCCAGGCCATCGGCGTGTCGAATACGGTGCAGGACTTGAAGTTCGAGGCCTCAGGCCGCCTACAGTTCCACGACACCTGGCTGCGATAGGGAGTGCCTACCGGTCGGCAGACAACACGTTCCCGCACCCCGTACTGGTTCCCGCACCCCTTGCAAGCCCTTGCAAGGGGTGCGAGAACCGATATGGGGTGCGGGAATTGGAGCATTGCCGACCGGTAGGTGGGTGTCGGGGGGTCTACCGCAGTTCGAAGCCCTGGTTGTTGAAGGTTCTTCGGATGTGCTGGCGGCCGTGCAGGCTCTCCTTGGTGGAGATTCGGCCCGCCAGGCGGTTTTTCACCCAGTCGGCGGGGAGTTCTTGTTCGCGGTAGTAGGTGTTGATGCGGGCCAGGTAGTCGTCGACGTCCGCGGCGGTGGGCGGGGTGTAGGTGTTGCGGTGCACGACCACGCTCTGGCCGTAGCGGGGTTTGATGTCGGCGGGGTCGGCCGGGTCGGGGATGCCGATGGCCAGCCCGTAGACGGGGAAGGTCCACGCGGGCAGCGCCAGCGCCTCGATGACGGCGTCGATATTGTTGCGCAGCGCGCCGACGAAAGTGATTCCGTAGCCCAGGGATTCGGCGGCGACCGCGGCGTTCTGCGCCGACAGGGTGACGTCCACGATGCCGGAGATCGCGCTGTCGAGATACGAGGTGGCCTCGATGGTGTGGCCGTGTTCGGTGGCGATCGCGACATTGCGCGACCAGTCGGCGATCCAGACCAGGAACACCGCGGCGTCCCGGATCAGCTGCTGCCCACCGGCCAACTCGGACAGGCGATCTCGCAGTACCGGATCATCGACGACGACCACGCTGGTGAACTGGAAATTGGCCGAGGTCGAGGCCGACTGCGCCGCGGCGAGGATCAGCCGCAGCTCGGATTCGCTCACCGTACCCGGCAGATAGTTGCGTACGGTGCGATGCCGCAGCAGCACCTCGAGCGTCGGGTTGTCCGCGCCGTCGGCGGCCGGTGCGGCGGCGCCGTACCGTTTGTACAGCAGCTCCTGCAGTACGTTCGAAATCACTTCGGTCACAAGAAATCCTGTTCTCGGCCGGTTCGGCACATCGGCCCTCCCGCCGGAAATACGGTTGATGGGGCTATTCGGTGGGCGGTTCGGCGAAGCTCGCGGGAAGCTCCGGGGTGCGGGTGAACTGAGCCGCGGCGTGGCGATAGGCCGTCCAGTCGGAGGCGTCCCACCAGGTACGCAGGACGAAAACGAGTTTGGGGTTGTGTTCCTCGTCCTCGAGCCAGGCGCGGCGGGCGGCGACGTCGAATTCGTCCAGGGCGTGGGCGGTCCGGCCGGATTTCCGGTCCGCATACAGCGCGTCGAGTTCGCGGAGTTTCGCGGCGGCCGGGAACTTGCGTTCGGCCGCGGTGATGATGCGCGCCCCGGCCCAGTACAGGTCGTAGACGGCGGCCGTGGCCTCGGGCGTGCCGAGGGCGTCGGCAATGACCTCCAGTGCGAACAGCGACGTAATCAAGTGCAGCACAACGAAATCGCCGGGCTGCGCGAGGTACAGCAGCGTCACGGCGCGCCGCACCCGTTCGCGCCGCTCGGCATCCGGCAGAGCGTGAATCCATGCGGGCGTGTCTGTCAGGTCCGCGATATCCGCGGCCGCGACACTCGCCACTCGGGCCTGCAAACCCGAGCGGTTCAGTTCGGGGTGCAACTCGGTGAAGGTGTTGGTGTCGTCGACAACCGTCTCGACCGCGTCCCGGAAACGAGAGTCGCCGGACCACCGATCGCTGAGCCGAAACAGAGATTCCAGGGGATCGGCGGCAGCGACCTCCGGACCCGCCGTGCGCTCATCCCCGACGCTGCGCACGAACGAGAAGGCCAGGTAGGCAAGGGCCTCCGCGGTGAGCCCGGGGTGCTCGGCCCAGACCGCCCAACCGAGGTGGATGGCGGCGTGCGTGAACGCGCCGATCCATCCGCGCAACAGTTCGGGAGCGTACGTGGCGACCGCTCCCGTGATGCCGCGTTCGTCCACCTCGCGGTCGAAAAAAGTCAGATAGGCGTCGAAATGGACACGCTGACCGAGGAATTCGCGCCAGTTGTCCGAATCGATGACCTGTGTGGACGTCCGGCGGGGCTCGAGTGGGAACCCGTACGGGGTCAGGCGGGCGTACTCGCGGTAGTACTCGCGGATTCGCTGCTCGGAGGCCCCGATCGCGGCCAGCGCCACCACCGCGTGCTTGACATGGTTGGTGAGGTGGCCGTTGAACTCGATGTGGTGGGTGCGATCGTCGAGCAGGTCCGATACGTCCTCGAGGACCTTGGTCGTCATGGGGTGCGCCTCCCGTTGTCGTCTGAGAATTGTTTGTCCGCAGTCGGTTTCGGGTTGCCGCCGAGGGACAGGGCGACCAGCGCCTGCGCTACCGCGGTCGCCAGCAGCACTCCGAGCGGAAGCGCCCAGCCGTCGCCGAGCTGTCGGAACACCCCGATCACGTACGGCCCGATCGCCGCGATGACGTAGCCGACGCCCTGCACCGCGCCCGACAGCTCTACCGCCTGGTCGGCGGCGCCCGCGCGCACGGTGATCACGGTGAGGGCCAGCGAGAACACCGCCAGTCCGGTGCCGAGGATCAGCGACCACAGCAGCGGCGCGGCGGACGGGGCAACCAGGAAGGCGAGCACGCCCAGCACGGTGAACAGGCTGAACCCCGCGAGCCAGCGCTCCGGACGCGCCGAACGGGCCACGAGGGGCGGCACCGTCAGGCTGAGCGGCACACCGAGGAAGGTCAGCAGGCCGAGATACCCACCGGCGGCCGAAGCCCCGACCCCGGCATCCCGCAGCACCGACGGCAGCCACCCCATCACCACGAACGCCACCAACGCCTGCAGCCCGAAAAACACTGCGAGGCCGACGGTGCCGGTGTCCCGCAGGATCGTGATCGGGTTGGCGGCCCGCGAGTTCGAGACATTCACGCCTGTGTCCGCGGTGTCCGTGTTCTTCGTGCTGACGGAGCCCGCCGACCGTCCGTCCGGGGACTGCCCGTGCGGAGTCGTCTTCGGGGAAGTGGCATGCTCGCCCGCACGCGTTGCTTGCTCGCCGCGCGCAGATACCGGGCTGCCCGTGCCCGTTGTGGGGGAGCGCCAGAGCGCGAGAATGCCCAGCGGCGCGAGCACCGCCCACACGGCGAGGGCCCATTGCCATCCGCCGAACAGATCCGACAGCGGTACGACGGTGGCGAATCCGAGGGCGGCACCGGCCTGTAGCGCGGTGGTGAACGTCGTCACCAGCACTCGCGTGTTGCCGCTCGCCCGGACGACCGCGGGCAGCAGCACGGCCAGCAGGCCGACGCCGAGGGAGGCGGTGAACGTGGTGACGGCGAAGAGCCACAGACCGCCCCAGGGCCGGATCGCCAGGCTCACCCCGGTCACCGCGAGTGCCCCGAACAGCCCCGCCCGCACCGAGATTCGGCCGCGCACCAGCGGTACCACCAGGCTCACCACGGCGAAGGCGATCACCGGCAACGCGGTAATGACCCCCGCCGCCCGCGCCCCGGCCCCGAGAGCTGTTGTGATCTCGTCCAATTCGGGCCCGACCGTCGCAATGCCGGGCCGCAGATTCACGGCGACCGCGGCTATGACGGCGACCAGCACCGCCAGCCGCGCTGCGCTGAGCGGCGGCGCAGACGAGGTGGAAGCATCGACCGTCCGAGGTCGCGGGTCGACGCTGCTCGTCCCGGCGGCGTCACCGCCGTCCTGCGCCGCCATCAGTAGCCCGGTGCGCGCAGGAGCGACGTGCCTGCGGGCCGGTCTGTGATCAGCGGGCCGTATACCCGCTGCTGCCAGTGCTCCTGCTCGACGGCCTCGAGTCCGATCGAGATCGCGTCCTCGGCAACGCCGAACGCGCGAGTCACGGCTGCCACCAGATCGGATTCCAGGCGGCGCTTGGCGCTGTCACCCAGCTCCGCGGCGAAGTGCGAGATCTCCACGTGCGGCATATCAGACCAGCTCCCGATTCATGCTCTGCTCCAGGACCGCGGCGGCGATATCGAGCGCACCGGCGGTCACTATCTCGTAGTGGTGGTACGGCAGGTTGCTCACCGGCGTGCTGCGCAGCCGCAGCGGCGCAACGGGTACGTCGGCGAATGCGGGCCCGTCGCCGCGGGCGCGCAGATACAGGCTGCGGTCGAGCAGGTCCTGATCGACCCCGGTCGGCTGGTGCCGGAGGCGGTAGGTGTGTTCGACCACGGCCACGATCCGCTCGACCGTATCCCGGGCGAAACCGGGCTCGTGAGCGGATATCAGCTCCACGAATTCGGAACGGCTGCCGAGAGTGTCGAGCTCGGCCCGGTAGTGCGGGTCCGTCCGGCCGCTGAACACCGAACTCAGCACGCGCTTGAAATAGCGGTTCTCGTAACCGATTTCGCCGGTATCCGGCCCCGCGGCCGCGATCACGGGCGACCCGGGCGCGATCAGCACCAGCTGTTCGACGTCGTGACCGCGGGCGATCAGCCGCTGCGCCACCTCCGCCGCCACCCGGGCCCCGAAGGAGTATCCGACCAGGCGCAGCGGTTCGGCGGGCGCGCG
This sequence comes from Nocardia mexicana NBRC 108244, assembly GCF_001613165.1. Taxonomy (GTDB): domain Bacteria; phylum Actinomycetota; class Actinomycetes; order Mycobacteriales; family Mycobacteriaceae; genus Nocardia; species Nocardia mexicana. Next base: position 37,949 of record NZ_BDBV01000001.1, on the reverse strand, counting down.
AGCCAGCAGTTCGTCCAGGTCGTCGGTGACCAGGTCGTCGAGGTTGTCGTGTGGCCGTTCCCCGGCGTTGAGGCCGCGCGCCTGCATGCCGTACACCGCCTGGCCGTGCTGGGCGAGCTCCCGGGCCAGTGCGCGCAGGCTCATCGGATAGCCCCCGAGTCCCGGCCACAGCACCGTCGTCGCGGTCGCCGTCGCCCCGGCGAGCCGCAGCAGGCGTGCGGGCTTCGGCGGTGCGGACGAGGCGTCTTCGGCTGTCGCCGCGGCCAATTCGACCAGTGTCGGCGTCTGGAAGATCGCCTGTACGGGAAGCGAGGTACCCAGCTCGGCGTTGAGCGTACGAATCAGGCGCAGCGCGGACATCGAGTTGCCGCCCTGCGCGAAGAAGTCGTCGCCGCGATACACCGGTTCGTAACCCAGTGTCCGCGACCATATTCCGGCCACCCTGGACTCCCGTGCGCCGTTCGGCGGATCGGCGGGCCTGGCCGCGCGCCTGTTCAGCTCACCCGCGAGCCGCGACAGCGCGGTCCTGTCCTGTTTACCGTTCTGCGACAGCGGGATTCGATCCAGCACCTGAATGGTGGACGGCACCATATACGGCGGCAGCACGGCCCGCAGGTCGTCCTTCAGCAGTTCCTCCGGACCCTTCATGTGCACCGCGTCCTCGGCCATACCGGTCGAGGACAGCTGCTCATCGCTGACATGCCCCGCCAGCGCGAAGTAGCTGAGCTGCGGTGTGCCGGTGACGATATCGTTCAGTCGTCGCGCCGAGGGCAGGTCCCGCCCGGTCAGCGACGAGTATCCGGCCGACATGAATCCGACCCGGGCGTCGATTCCGAGCTGCTGCAAGTGTGCCAGCGCCCGGCCGAGCGCCGTGAATCCGTCCCACCCGGCGTCCGCGGGAGTGGTGAGCGCGACGGCGAGTGCGGACCGGTCGTAGGAGCGCTGGTTGACGGCGATCACATGCCGCCGCTCGATCTTGCGCTCGGTCACGAATTCCATTCCGGCAGAAGTGAATCGGTACAGCCCCTGCCGGGCTTCCGAGGCATCGCCGTGCACCTGGACGAATGCCTGCACCGGCGGTTCGTCGCCCACAGGCTGCGCACCGGTACCAATGGCGACAGTGGCGGTCACGACCCCTTCCGTCACACCGTCGACCACGCGGACCGCGGCGGCACGTACCTGCCAGCCGTTGTCCCCGGCCACCTCGTCGAGCACTCCGAGCAGGTGGCCCGCCTCGAAATGCAGTACCTCGCGGACGTTGGTGACGTACACCGACTCGATCACCCGGGGCAGCCCGACCAGGTGCAGATGCAGCCCGGGTCGGGTCGCCGACCCGACCCGGTACAGCGCGTGCCGCAGCGGCTGGAAGTAGTACACCCCCGGCGCGAGCCCTGGCAGGCCGTCGGTCTCGAGATAGATCTGTGTGGCGTTGAGCGCGCCCGGTGAGGCGTAGGAATACTTGGGCAGCAGGCGATCCGGGCTGTGGAACGGGCCGAACCAGCGCAGCAGCGCACCCAGTGATCGCGCGGTGATCTCGAGGGGTTCGGCGGCTCCGCGGCCACGGATCGGCAACTGCCGCAGTAGTTGCTCGATCGTGCTCAGGTCCACGGCGGAGTCGGTGAACGTGCGATAGGTCTTGCGGGCGAACACCCGCCGTTCCTGCTCCGCCGTGGGTTGCGCACCGGCCAGTTCGAGATCGGGTGCGGCGGCGAACTCCCGCACCCCCAGCCCGGCCAGTTGCGCGGCGACTTGGGTGCGGGTCGACTTGGACCGGTGGTGGCGCGCGGCCCGGCCCTGATCCATCAGCGGCGCCTCGTCGGGATCCAGTTCGATGAAGCCCGCCAGCTGCGTGACACCGCGCTCGGAAACCCACGGCAGCACTGCGGCCGACCGAACCCAGTGATGCGCCTCGATCCACACCCGGACCTCGGTGGTCTCGATGCGGTGCCCGTTCACCTTCACCTGTTCGTCGTTGCGGCCGACGAATTCGAGCACGCCGTCGGTGCGCCGACGCACGAGATCGCCGGTGCGGTACCGGAGTTCGTGTGCGCCGCCGATGGTCGATGTCACGAACCGCTCCGCGGTGGCATCGTCACGGTTGCGATAGCCGTCGGCCAATTGGATTCCGGCGATGAGCAATTCGCCGAGCTGTCCGGCCGGGACCTCGCGATCGGACTCGTCGACCACGGTCGTGCGGCAGCCGTCGACGGCCCGGCCGATCGGCACTACCGCCGTACCGGTGAGATCGGCCTCGGTGAAGTCGAACCAGGTGGCGTTGATGGTGGCTTCGGTGGGACCGTACAGATTGATCTTGCGCGGTCCCGGGAGTACCTCCCGCAGCCGCGCGGCCACCGTGGTCGGCAGCGCCTCGCCGCCGCTCACCACGGTCCGGAGGGTGGTGGCCGCGCCGATATCGGGTATCGCGGCCAGTTCCGCCCACACGGTCGGAACGCACTGCAGCACCGTGATCGCCTCGCGGACAACGAGATCCCGGATGTCCTCGGGGCTGGTGTGCGTTCCGGCCGGTGCGACGACGACGGTCGCCCCGCAGGCATTGGCCAGCAGCTCCCACTGCGCGGCATCGAAGCTGACCGGGGTCTTCAGGAGAATCCGCGTCCCCGGCCCGAGAGCGAGTTCGCTACCCAGCCAGGACATCTGGTTGGCGATGGCGCGGTGCGGCAGCAGTACGCCTTTGGGAGAACCCGTCGTTCCGGAGGTGTAGATGGTGTAGGCGAGTTCCGATCCAGTGGGCCCGTCGTCACCGAAACGGGCCCGGGCCGAGCCACCGTCGGATGCGGGGGCGGAGGGTGCGGCCGCAGTGGGTGGCAGAGCCGCAATCGACGGATCCGGCTCGCGTTCACCGTGCTGGTGGTGCCGACCACGCCGGATCGCGTCATGCCGCCCCCGCACACCTTGCGCACGGACAGATGCATCACCGAGCTCCGATACCGGTAGGGCCCGCACCTGCGCGGGCAGCACACGGCGCGCCCGCGCCTCGCCGGCGGTATCCGTCAGCACCACCCGCACTCCGCTGTCGGCCGCCATATAGGCGATGCGTTCGGCCGGATAGTCCACTGCCAGCGGCAGATACGCGGCTCCGGCGTGCAGCACCGCCCAGACCGCGACGACCAGGTCGACCGAGGGCTGCAGATAGATGCCGACCACATCGCCCGGCGCCACACCGGCCGCACGCAGCGCCCGCGCCCAGTCGTGAACCTGCCGCGACAGCTCGTCGTAGCTCAGCGCACGCGAATCATCGACGCACGCAATGGCTTCCGGATGTCGGTGCACGTGCGCTTCGAGTAGGTCGAGGAGGTTCGCGGGTGTTCCCATGCGTCAGACCCCCGCCACCGTGCCGTGGAAGCGATCCCCGAAGTCCCCGATTCCCGGGAGCATGAACGCCTGGTCGGTGAGGCTCTCGTCGATGTGTGAGGTGACGATCCGCAGATCGGGCCGCCGCGTCAGCACCGTCGCCAGTGCCTCGGGGCAGGTGAGCACGTTGACCACCACGATCCGGTGCTCGGCCACCCCGGCGGCGATCAGCTCGTTGACCGCGGTCAGCAGCGTGCCGCCGGTGGCGATGGTGGGGTCGAGCAGGAGCACCTCGCCGTCGGCGATGCCGGACGGCAGCTTGCTGTAGAACAGCGTGGGCTGCTTGGTGGTGGGGTCGCGCTGGATCAGGATCTTGCCGAACCGGGTGTCGGGCCGGATCTCGCGCAGCCCGCCCTCCAGCGCATCGCCCGCGCGCGGAATCGAGACCGCGTACAGCGCGGGCGCCGCGGGTTCGAGCCCCTCGTAGGTGTAGCCGGTGGGTGTGGTGACCGCGCGGGGGCGGTGTTCCAGGTGCGACAGTGCGGTTTCCAGCAGCAATCGGATGATGCGCCCGGCCGCGCGCACGAAACGCTCCTGGCCGGTGTCGGCGCTGCGGGCCTCGGTGTGCAGGGCGATCAGTCCCGGCTGCTTGGGCAGTTCGAAGACGTTGACGCCCAGATAGCGGTCCAGCGGCACGGGTTCGGTGGTCGGGCGGGTCCATGCGGTCATGGGCTGGTGCTCACTTTCCAATCCGGGCGAGAACGATGCGTGTGACGTCGTCGAAGGTGTGGGCCACGGAATCCGGTGCGGCCGCGGTGATCTGGTAGGTCGAGTACACCCCGTAGGTGACGCCGACGGTGAAAGTGCCGATGGCGGAACCCAATCCGATATCCGCGGCGGTATCGCCGACGACGGCGCCGCCGGGGCCCGCTGCCTCGAGTCCGAGGGCCGCCAGTGCCGCGTCGGCGCTGTCGCGATGCGGCTTGGGATGATCCACGTCGTCCTCGCCTACCACCGCCTCGAACAGCTCCCGGATGCCCGCGGCGTCCAGGATCAGCTCGGCGCTGTGGTGCTTCTTGCTGGTGACCACGGCGAGTGCGAAACCGTTGCGGGCCAGTCGCTCCAGGCCCCCGCGTACCCCGGAGAACAGCAGATCGGCCGCCTTCGGAACGATCAGGTCGCGGTACCGCGTCACGTAGTCGGCCGAAATTGCCTGCGCGGTAGGCGAATCCGGGTCGGTGCCGGACAGCGACCCCGCCATTCGCTCCAGCGGCGCCCCGATCAGGGCGCGCGCGGCCTCCACTTCGGGCCGCACGCCGGTAACCGCCTCGACCGCCAGCGACATCTGCTCGGCGATCGCCCGCGGCGTATCCAGCAGCGTGCCGTCCAGATCGAACAGCAGCGCCGAACGCTGTGTTGCTGTACTTCCGTGATTGATCGGTGCGGCGGTCTTATCGCTCGACATGCGTGAGTCCTCCCTGCGGGGCGGTGCGGATCGGATCCCGGCGCGCGGTGTCGCTGCTGGGAACGGCTCGGTCCCCGGACCGTGCTCCCTGCTCCAAAGCCGCACGGGCAGTTTCGATTTCGGCTGCGGCCTCGGCCGTGCTAATCAGCACCGCGCGGTTGGCGGCGGCCGCGGCGCCACCGGTGGCGGCGTCGACGGCCCGCAGTACGAACGTGGTGACCGCCGGACCGGTGATGTGCTCGGTGTCCGCGCGGGCCAGCGCCTGCTGGATCGCCGCCTCGATCGCCTCGCCGTCCAGTGCGTCCGCGGCCGGGATCGGGTGGGTGATCAGCAGCGAGCCTGCACCCGGCAGCTGCCGATGCAACCGCGCGATCTCGGCTATCTCGCGCGGGTCGTCGATTCGCGTCTGAGTGCTGAAACCGCTGTCCCGGCAATAGAAAGCGGGGAACTCCCGATGCTTGTACCCGATCACCGGCGTGCCCTGCGTCTCCAGGAACTCCAGCGTCAGTCCGGCGTCGAGAATCTTCTTCACGCCCGCGCACACCACGATGAGGCGGGTGCGCGCGAGCTCGGTGAGGTCGGCGGAGATGTCCATCGTCGTCTCCGCGCCGCGATGTACCCCGCCCAGTCCGGCGGAGGCGACCGTCGCGATGCCCACCCGGTCCGCGATCGCCATGGTGGCCGCGATCGAGGTCGCCCCCAGTCCGCCGCGCGCCAGCGCCACCGCGATGTCACGGGTGGTCACCTTGGCGACATCGGTTGCGGTACCTAATCTTTCGATATCCCGGTCATCGGTCCCGACCACGATCCGGCCGTCCACGAGGGCGATCGTGGCGGGTACCGCGCCGCCGGCGCGCACCGCCCGCTCGACCTCGCCTGCGACCGCGACATTGTCGGGGCGCCGGAAGCCGTGCGCCACCACATTGGATTCGAGCGCGACGACCGGCCGCCCCCGGGCGAGCGCATCACGCACCTCGTCGGAGAGGCGAAACAGCGAGGCGACCGGTGCAACGACATCAGACATTCGAACGACGTCCGTTCGTAGAGGAGAAAATGGCGAAAGACCCCCGTGGTCCGCAGGTCATGGTGCGGGAGAGCGGCTGGGCTGTAAACAATTTCGACCAGCGTGAGCGGATACCTGTTGTGCCGCGGGTACGGCGGTTTCGAATACAGCGGTTCGAGTTCAACGCAGCCGAGGAACGGAGTGCCGATGGTCGCAGTGGAGGATTCGCGTGCGGATATCCGTTCCCGCCTGGAGGCCATCGCCGCGGTCGCGACCGGTCTCGGTGCCGGGGCGGCCGACCGCGAGGCCGAGCACAAGCTCCCCACCGAGCAGCTGTCGCAGCTGCTGGGCGCCGGGACCGGCGCGCTGCGGGTGCCGGTCGAGTACGGCGGTTCCGGCGCGTCGGTGCGCACCCTGGCCGAGGCGCTCATCGGCATCGCGGCCGGTGATTCCAATCTGGCGCAGATATTTCGCGGCCACCTCGGACTCACCGAGATCCTGCGCTTCGCGGCACCGGGCACCGCGCGCGACGCCCTGCTGCGGTCGGCGGCGGACGGGGCGTTCTTCGGCCCGGCCGGCGCCGAACTGACCGGCCCGGACCTGACGACCCTGGCGACTTCGCTCGAGCGCGACGGCGACCACTATCTGCTGACCGGGCGCAAGTACTACACCACCGGCAGCCTCTACGCCGATTGGCTCAACGTGCTGGTATCCGTGGACGGCGAACCCGTCTCGGCGATCGTTCCCCGGCGCAGCGAGGGCGTGACGGTCATCGATGATTGGGACGGCTTCGGGCAGCGGCTGACCGCCAGCGGCACCGCGATCTTCGAATCCGTCCGTGTCGATCCGGATTACCTACTGCACCACCGTAATTCGCTCACCAACGACTACATGGAGGCCTTCTATCAGTTCGTGCACTCGGCCACGCAGGCCGGGATCGCCCGCGCCGTCGCCGACGACCTCGCCGAGCTGGTCCGGGGACGTACGCGCTCCTATCCGCTGGCGCCCACCCCCGAGCCGACCGCGGACCCCCAGGTGCTGCAGATCGTGGGGGAGGTGCGGAGCAAGGCGTATTCGGCGCGGGCGAACGTGCTGCTGCTCGCCGACGCCCTCGACGCGTTCCACGCCGAGCCCACCCCGTCGCGCGTGCAACGGGCGCTCTTGGACTCGGCCGCAACACAAGTGGTGAACACCGAACTCGTCGGAGCGGCGGCGTGGAAGTTCTTCGACGCGGGCAGCGCCAGCGCATTGAAGACGCGCCTGGGCCTGGATCGCCACTGGCGCAACGCCCGCGCTGTCTCTTCGCACAATCCGGCTGCGTACAAAGCGGCGGTACTGGGCGACCACGCAGTGAACGGCGCTGTGCCACAGGCGTTTCTCAATAGGCTCCGAGCATCTCGGGAGTGATCAGGGCCCCGGCTGTTCTGCGGTCTCAGTGTCCGACAGTTGGCCATGGGTCACAGCCAACCGGCTGCTCGCGTCGTGGTCGTGTGTGGGGACGATCCGCACCGTGTGCCGGGCCAGGTGCAGTCGATGCAGGGTCCGGAAGGTCGCCTCGCGATCGGCGTCGGCGAAATTGCCCGGGTAGCTTGCTTTTTGGCGGACAGCGTCGATCTGCCGATGGTGCCAGGCGGCGTCACCGGCCAGCAGGACCCAGCCCTGCCGAGTGTGCAACAGCAACCCGACACTGCCGGGGGTGTGCCCGGCCAGGTCCACCAGCACCACCGTGCCGTCGCCGAACAGGTCGTGGCTGCGGGTGAAGGTGAGCACCGGCGGCCCGTCCAATTCGTATTCGACGGTCGGGCGGTCCCGCAGCGAGTCCCGGACCCCGCCCACGGGCGCGATCGGTCCCGCGGTCACCCACTGGCGCTCGGTGCGATGTAGGTGCACCGGCAGGCCGGGCATGTCCAGCAGGCCGCACACGTGGTCCCAGTGCGCGTGTGTGGGCAGCGCGAAGTCCGGGCTCGGCAGTTCCGGCGCCGCGCGCAGCGCCTCGACCGTCGCGAGGGTGGCCTCGGGCGGGCGCACGGCGGCCCGCAGCACCGCGGGCAACTGCGCGATCGCGCGGCGTTCGACGTCGGCGCACACGCCCGGGTCGACGAGGAACGTCGCCTCCGGATGTTCGACCACGAACGACGTCATCGCATTGGTGACCCGCCGGGGCGCGAAGGTGCCCTCCACGATCGCCGGGGTCGGAACCGGCCGCGGGACCTGCGGCAGCGCGGTCACGGTCACCGTGCGGCGCGGCGTCGGCAGGCCCGCATCCGTGATCGATCGCAGCAGCCGCTCGTCACGCCGCCGCGGCCGGGCCATGCCATAGACGAAACCCGCTGCCGCGGAGCAACATTCGAATACACTCGGTGCCTTCACCGGATCTGACACGTCGTTCTCCGTTCCCGATTCGCCCGGCGGCTCGGCGCGCCGCTAGCATCGGTGGCACCGTAAAACTTCATGTCGACGTGAAGTAAAGGGGAAATTCGTGACGACCACGGAAGGCTCGAGGATCGGCGACGCCGCCGCCACCCTCGGCATCGCCGCGCACGTGCTGCGGCATTGGGAATCGGTGGGCCTGCTCGCGCCGCCCCGTAGCCCCTCGGGCCACCGCACCTACGACGAGCAGACCCTGGACCAGGCGCGACTGATCCGGACCCTGCAGCACACCGGGCTGTCGCTGAGCCAGATCCGTCACCTCGCGCTGAGCAGCCGCGAGGACCGGGTCACGCTGATCGCCCGCAAACGCGCCGAGATCCGTGAGCACATAGACCTGCTGCAAGCCACCGACCACTTCCTCGCCCACGTTCTCACCTGCACCCACCCGATAATCGCCGAGTGCCCGGAGTGCGCGGACTTCGTCACCCGGCAGAGCCGAAGGGACGCGTGAGGGCCGGGTTGACCTCGGACGCTGCGCAGGCCGAGCCGGCACTCGCCGACCCTGTGGCCGCCGATCCCGTGCACGCGGTGCTCGCGCCCGGCGTGGGGACGATGCTGAAGTTGGTGCACCGGCCGCCCGGGCCGCCCGTCGCCTGGCAGGCGATGTAGGCGGTGTCCCCGGCGGCGGTGAAGGTTCCGGTGACGGTCTGCGGCGCCGTCGAGGTCACCGTCTGGTTGACGTAGTTGACGCCGGACCCCGAATCCAGCGCCAGCACGAGCACCGACCCCTGGTCGGCGGCGCTGGCCTGCGCGGAGAAGGCATAGGTGGCGCCCTTGCTGACCCTGACGTCCTGGCCGATGTACCCGCTGTCGTGCACCGCCGCACCCGCCGGATCGACCGTCGCGTTGTAGACGTGCCCGTCCCAGCCACTGAGGCCGTCGGCGAATCCCGCGTTGACGACGAGGTTGTCCGAGGCGCTGAGCTGCAGGCCGGGCGTGGCGTGTGCGATGCCCGCCGTGCCGAGGTACCCCGCGGCCACGAGCGCGGCGGCACACCGAGCGGGCCGGTAGGCGGCGGCCACGACCCGCGTTGAGATGTGAACAGCCTTGGGGGAGAGAGTATCTCGCATGACGGTCGAACCTCCTACTTCCGGGCCGATTACCGGCAAAAGCAGTGCGTTTCGTGCGGGTCGCGGCGCGCCGCACCGTGATCAGGGCGTGACGATGGCGAAGTCCGGGTCCGGCTCGTCGAACAGGTCCACCAGGCGCACGAAGCTCTGCGCGTCGCCGTCGATGGTGATCGCCCCGGACCGCAGCGCGGCCTGCAGGTCCTGGCCCGCCAGCAGCACCGCGATGAGCGTGGACCGGGTCAGGGTGAAGGTGACCTCGGCCGGGGCCAGGCGGTCGCCGTCGAGACGGTCGTAGTGCACCAGCAGTCCGTTGCGCAGTTCGAGCCGGTGCGTCCGGTTCTCGTCGGTGAAAACCCAATCGCTGATGGCCTTTTCGTGCCATGCCTTGGGCCCGTCCAGGCGCAGCGCGAGCGCGTCGAAGACCTGCTCCACGGTGAGGGCGGCGAGCATGGTCGGCGAGGTCGTCTTCGTCGGGGTGCCGACGTTGCCGTTGCGCAGTTCGTAGGCGCCCATCAGGAAGAAGTTGCGCCACGGGGCGTTCTCGGCGCCGTACCCGAGCTGGTCGTAGCAGGAGGCCAGCAGCGTCTTCGCCGCCTCGTTGCCGGGGTCGGCGAAGACGACGTAGTTGACCACCTGCGCCACCCAGCGGTAGTCGCCGTTGTCGTAGGAGATCCGCGCCTTGCGCAGCACCTCGTCGGCGCCGCCCATGAAATCCACGTGGCGCCTGGCGGATTCGACCGGCGGATGCTCCCACAGGTGTGCCGGATTACCGTCGAACCAGCCCATGTACCGCTGGTAGACGGCCTTCACATTGTGGCTGACCGACCCGTAGTAACCGTGTGTGTGCCAAGCGTTCTCGATCGCGGGCGGCAATTGGAACGCCTCCGCGATCTCGCCGCCGACGTAGCCCTGATTGAGCCGCCGCAGCGTTTGGTCGTTCAGGTAGCCGTACAGATCTCGTTGCAGCTGAAGGTATTCCACCGCCCGCTCGGTGCCCCACGTCGGCCAGTGGTGCGAGGCGAAGACGACGTCGGAGTCGCGGGCGAACAGGTTGATCGCCTCGGTCAGGTACTTCGCCCACACGTGCGGGTCGCGCACCAGCGCACCGCGCAGCGTGAGCAGGTTGTGCAGGGTATGCGTCGAGTTCTCGGCCATGCACAGCGCGCGGTGATCGGGGAAGTAGAAGTTCATCTCGGCCGGGGCTTCGGTACCGGGCGTGATCTGGAAGACGATGCGCACCCCGTCGACGGTCTCCTCCTGGCCGGTGTGGGTGATGTCGAGCGTGGGCGCGATCAGGGTGATGGTGCCCACCGAATTCGTCTGTCCCAGACCGGCTCCCACCTGACCGTGCGGTCCGCGCGGCAGCACGGCGCCGTACATGTACGCCGCGCGGCGCGCCATGGCCGTACCGGCGTAGACGTTCTCCGCCACCGCGTGCTCGAGGAAACCCGCCGGTGCCAGTACCGGGCACCGCCCGGCGTCGACATCGTCGGTGGTGGTCACGCCCATCGCGCCGCCGAAGTGGTCCACGTGGGAATGCGTGTAGATCAATCCCGTCACCGGCCGGTCACCGCGGTGCGCGCGGTACAGCGCCAGGCCCGCCGCCGCCGTCTCCTGCGAGATCAGCGGATCGATCACGATCACGCCGGTCCGGCCCTCGATCAGCGTCATATTCGACAGATCCAGCCCGCGGATCTGATAGATCCCCTCGGCGACCTCGTACAGGCCCTGCTTGACCACCAGCCCCGACTGCCGCCACAGGCTGGGATTCACCGTCGCCGGGCAGCTGCCCTGCAGGAACGAGTAGGAATCGCTGTCCCACACCACGTTTCCGTCGGCATCGGTCACCACACCCGGCTCCAGTGCCGCGATGAATCCGCGGTCCGCATCGGCCTGATCGGTGGTGTCGGAGAACGGCAGCTCCGCGGTCACCCGCTGCTGCTGTTCGACGATGTAGCTGCTGGGATCTGTCGTCGTACCCACTTACTACCTCCTACCTGGGGCGGCGTACCGCGTGTCGGAAACTCGGAATTGCTTGTCAGATAATGGGATCGGTGCTCGCGATCGCCGTGGCCACCAGCGTGACCGCGACTACGGCCGCCGTCGTGATCGTGACCACCCGGCCGCCGTGGCCCCAATGCCCGTGTTGCAGTGAACGATTGCGCAGGAAACTCACACCCGCGACCACGAGCAGCGTGACCGCCGCGGCCATCGGCGCCACCGCCCCGGCACGCCAGCCGTTCTCGATGGCCGCGTGGATGAAAAGGGCCGCCGTGCCCATCGCTCCGACGGCGGTGCGGCGCCACGACAGTGCCGTGCGCTCCGCGGCGAGCGTGGGCGCGGTCATCGGTACAGCACCGCCACCGCGGCCAGCACCGATACGGCCGCGATGCCCACGGCGAGCAGCGGCACCATCACGGTGTTGGCGAGGGGCTCGCCCCGCTGCATCCGCCGCTGGACGTCGCGCCAGTGGGTGTAGGCGCCGACCGACAGCACCACCGCGAGCACGATGCAGCTCAACGCCAGGGCCCGCCGCAGTCCGGTGTGATGGAACGGCTGGACCAGCGTGTGCACCGCGACACCGCCCGCGAGCAGGCCCAGCGCGGTCCGGATCCAGGCCAGGAACGTCCGCTCGTTGGCCAGGGTGAAGCGGTAGTCGATGTCGGTGTTCTCGTCGTCGGTATCGGAGGTCATCACGCGACCGTAGGTTGGGCCGGTTGCTGCCGCAGCGATCGGCGCACCCACAGGAAGGTGGCCGCGATCATCACCACCAGCGCCGGTTTGCCGAGAATCAGGGCCACCGAGCCGAGCACCACCACCTTGTCCGCGACATACAGCGGCACCATCACCACCAGGTGCACCGCCCAGAACAGGAACCAGGCCAGCGTGACCCGGCGGTGCAATCGCACGCGGGCGGCGGGATCGGCCGCGTCGGCGGGCTCGAGCCCGATGCGCCGGCAGACCCAGTGCGTCAGCGGGCGGCCGGTGAGCAGGGTGATCCCGAATGCCGCCGCGCAGACCGCGCAGATCAGCAGGTCCGGCAGGTAGAACCCGCGGCCCTCGCCGGTGATCCCGACGAACAGCGAGAAGACCACCACCACCGCCACCGAGATCGCGACGACCTTGACCGAGTCGCCCTTCAGCAGCCGGAACGCGCCGATCGCGACGGCTACCAGCAGTGCGATCAGAACGCCGATCTTGGCGTTGGCGGTCGCGTATCCGATGAGGAATCCGACGGCGGGGGCCGCGCCGTCGATCAGGTGCCCCACTCCGCCCATCGCGCGGAACTTGCCCCACATCTCGGCGGCGCCCGAGCGCGGCTGGTCGATCGGCTCCACTGTCACCATCCTGTGCGAGTTGCTCGGCGGGTTGGAAGGGTTAACGATCAGCAACTCGATACTGCCATGAAAGCTGCTGAGTGCACATGCTTGTCGAGCGGATGCGGGCCGTCGCTCAGAGCAGGCCCCATGCCTGCAGCAGGTACGTCACGTTGGCCGCGATCGAGGTCGTGACGTCGGCGAGGTTGATGGCGGCGGATCCGAGATCGATGATCGGGGTGGTCATGAGGTGTGTACTCCTGTCGATGAGGTCTTATTGCAGTGTCACTGTAATAAGATTGGCTATCGACTGGCAACACCTGTTCGCGGGCGCGTAAGGTCTCGGTTTGATCTCAGCGTGAAATAATCTGTGCCGCAACATAATTCAAGCCATGCTCAGCTGCCGTTGCGGTGTCGTGTTGTCGACATCACTGTTGCGGGGGTGAGGTCGGCCGCCGCGCGGCGGTCTCTCTTGATCGGCGTGGTGGCCGCGCGCCCTCTCAGGCGGGTGCGGCGCGCAGTCCCGCCAGGGTGACCGCGATCAGCCGCGGTGCGGCATCCGGCGCCTTCTCGCACGCGACCCCGATGCCGTGCCCGAGGCGCAGCAGGTCCCGCGGTTCGATATCGGCGCCGACCAGTCCCGCGCCCCGCGCTGTCTCCAGCACCGCCCCCGCCGCATCGGTGATCAGCGTCGAGCAGAGCAGGAAGGTCTCCGAGCCCCGGTCGATCGCGGCCTTCAGGGTGGCCGCGAGGCTGCGCTTGTCCATGACGAACTCGACCTGCATGCGGAACCACTGCTCCAAAGCCTCTGCGGGGGGCAGGGTTTCGATGAACTCGTGGGCGCGTGCGGCCAGGGTCTCGATGCTGGAGCGATAGACGGCCTCGATGAGCGCGTCGCGATTGGGGAAGTGGCGGTAGAGGGTGCCGGGCCCGACTCCGGCGCGGCGGGCGATGTCGTCCAGCGGGGCCTCGGGGCCGTGCTCGGCGAAGGCCTCGCGCGCGCAGTCGATGATGCGCTCGTAGTTGCGGCGTGCGTCGGCGCGCATCGGCCGTCCCGTCGGCGTCGCTGTCGGCGGTGCGTCCACGAATCCTCCACTGGAAAACGGATGGATTCTCCGCTTAGGCTTGCGTAAGCGGAGGTGTTCTCCATATGCTATCCCCATCCGAAACGGAGACTATCTCCGTTTAGTTCCCGCCTTCGATGGAGCCTCCTTGACCACGCCCACCTTGTCCTCGGCTGCCCAGGTCCGTGCCGATACGCCGCGGCTGCGCTCCGGGATCGTGCTCGCGACCCTGCTGACCTGCCAATTGATGATCATTCTCGATGTCACCGTGATGAACGTGGCGCTGCCGCGCATCCGATCCGACCTGCACTTCAGCGCCACCGGTCTGTCCTGGGTGATGAACGCGTACACCCTGGTGTTCGGCGGGCTGCTGCTGCTCGGCGGCCGGGCCGGTGACCTGTTCGGCCGACGGCGGCTGTTCGTCGCCGGGGCCGCGCTGTTCACCCTCGCGTCGCTGGTCGGCGGCCTGGCCCCGACGGCCGGATGGCTGCTGGCCGCCCGGGTGGTGCAGGGGGTCGGCGGGGCCATGGCCGGTCCCAGCACGCTGGCCCTGCTGACCACCACCTTCAGCGAGCCCAAGGCGCGGATTCGGGCCTTGGCACTGTTTTCCGGGATGTCCAGCGCCGGGGTCGCGATCGGCCTCGTCGTCGGCGGGCTGCTCACCGAATGGCTGGGCTGGCGGTCGGTGCTGTTCATCAACGTGCCGTTCGGGCTGTTGGTCGTCGTGCTGGCGCTGCGCTACCTGCCGCAGCCGCAGCGCCGGCCCGCCCGGCTGGATCTGCCGGGAGCGGTGACCGCGACCGCCGGTATCGCCGCGCTGGTCTACGGCTTCATCAACGCCGCCGCGCACGGCTGGGGTGCGGCCGCCACCGGGATCTCGCTGGCCGCCGGGGCGGTTCTGCTCGCCGCCTTCCTCGCCGTCGAGCTGCGGGCCCCGCAGCCGCTGCTGCCGCTGCACCTGTTCACCGACCGCAACCGCGCCGCGGCCTACGCCAATATGTTCCTCGGGCCGATGGCGGGCATGTCGATGTTCTTCTTCCTCACCCAGTATCTGCAGGAGGTGCGCGGAATGAGCGCGCTGACAACGGGTTTCGCCTTCCTGCCGACGGCCGCGCTGATGTTCACGATGATCCGCCTGATTCCCCGGCTGCTGCCGCGCTTCGGTCCCAGGCCGGTGACGGTCACGGGCACGGTGTCGATGGCCGCGGGCCTGGTGCTGCTGACCCAGTTGTCCACCGGCACCGCGTATTTCCCGCTGCTGCTCGCCGCGATGATCCTCATGGGAGTCGGAATCGGCCTGGCCTTCTCGCCGCTGAACGTGATCATCATGTCGAATGTGGCGCCGAGCGACGCCGGTGCGGCGGGCGGAGCGCTGCAGACGGTGCAGCAGGTCGGCGGCACCCTCGGCCTGGCCGTGCTGGTGACGGTGTTCGGCACGGCATCGCGGAACGCCGCGGGATCACCCCACGAGGTCCTGGTCGCGGGGATGACCGCGGCCTTCGCCGCCGCGGTGGTCATCGCGGTGCTGACCGTCCTGGTGGCGCTGACATTCCGGCGGACCCGAGAGCCCGGCTGAGCCCGAGTTTCGGGCGCATCTACTCCGTCCGAGCGAGGTCGACGGCGATGCCGCGGTGGTCGGCGCCGGGGGTCCGCAACACGTGCGCTGTCGTCCTGTCGAAACCCCGGGTCAGAACGTGGTCGGGCCGGGCGACGGGAAAGGCTGCGGGCCAGGTGAACCCGGGCCCGCCACCCGTGCGGACGTCGGTGTAGCCGGGCGCGAAATTTCGCCAGTGCCGGTCGGTCTCGGCGGTGTTGAAGTCGCCCGCCACGACGATCCGCTCGGCGGTGTCGGAGGTCAGCTGCCGGGACAGTGTCCGCAGACCCCGGTCACGGATCGCAGTGTCACCCACTCGGATCGACGGCAGATGTACGACATAGACAACGATGTCGCCCGCGGGCATGGCGACATGGGTGCGCAATCCGCGGTGCCACCCCGCGCCGACATCGGCAACGGTGGTGTCCGACAGGGGATACCGGCTCCAGAGCGCGACCGTTCCCTCGGTGACGCGGTAGGGATGGCTGTCGGAGAGGGCATCGACGACATCCTCCCGATTTCCTGCCGAGAACTCCTGTAGGGCAACGAGATCTGCCGCTGTCGAACCGAGCGCTCGAGCCGCGGCATCCGGCGTCGCGTTGCCTGCGTAGAGGTTCTGTGTCACGAGAGTGAGGTGCGGGCTGCCCGGCGGGGCGGGATTTCCACCGGCCCACCAGGATCCGAAGACAGCAGCCCACACCAGCAGCGGAATCACAGCAGCCGCCACACCGATTCGCGACCGGCACGCCAGCGCCCCGAGCACGAGGACCGGCACGCCGACACCCAGCCACGGCGCCGCGCTGTCGAGCACGACGCCGGAGCCCAGTGCATCGGGAACCCAGGTGTGGCCGAACAGCAGCGCCGCGAGAAGACCGGCCCCGAAAAGGAATACGACGTCCCGGGCGATCGGCCGATGACGTTTCCGGGAAGATCTCGCTGTGCCTCGCACGGTCACCGCCCCGGGCACAGTCGCCGCGGCGCCGCATCTCCGGCCAGCCGCGCGTCCACGCATCCGCCCGGCAGATCGCCGTACCCTTGCTGTCCGAAGTTGGCGGTGACGGTCAGCGTGCCGTCGCCGAAAACGGTGCGCTGCACCAGATGATCGTCGGTGAGCCACCGGAAGCCGGTCATCGGGAGGGTGCCCGCGGCTTGGTGCAGGGGCGCGAAGAACTGCTGCAGGCGGGCGATCTCGGGGCCGTGCTCGCGAATCGTGGCGCGGTCGAGAACGAGATTCAGCGGGGTGTTGTTCAGCACCGCTGTCAATGCGCGCATCGTCTGCTGCTGCGGCAGCTTGTAATACGACAGCTCCCAGCGGTCGACGTCGACGATCGAATCGTGTAGCGCCGTTTCCAGCAGCGGAATGCGGTAGGCGGGATCGAACATGGCCTCGGCCAGGTCGGCAGGCAGGTCGACGGGTTGGAAGAAGGTGCGCGGCGCGCGTTCGGGAGCCCATCCGCCCCAGAGGGCCTTGTCGCGCATGAACGGCCACAGGCGCTCACTCACCGGAGTCTGCGAGCCGTGGCTGAAATCCAAGACCGGGGCGGTCCAGGCGCCCGCGGACTCCGAGCCGAGCACCTGCTGACGGTCCTCGGCGAGCCATCGCATGCGGTCGAGCCGATTGCGGCGATCCTGCGCGGGGGTCATCGGATGCTGCGGGCTGTAGTCGTCGAAGAACTCGCCCGCGGCATCGACATCGAGGAAATAGCTGTCGGCCCCGTTGGCGGTCATCGCGTCGTACCGATCCCGGTACAGCTGCGGGTTCTGCTGCAGCGCTTGCGAACTCAGGTAGCAGCCGCGGTCGTGGAACCCGGGTTCGGCCGAGCCGTCGGCCCTCCGGACGCAGCCGTCCGGCCAGACGCCGCCGGGCCAGCGGGACGAGGGATTGTCCGCCGTGGCCGGATCCTGTGCGTTGGCGTACGAATCATAGGGTCCCGCAAGGTATCCGGCCTGCTTCGCCGCGTCGATCGCCGCCGCCGACATCGGATCCGCGCCGGAGTCGTAGCCGACCCACATCCGGCTGACGCCGAGGTCGTGCAGCTGCCGCACGGCCTCCGGCGACTTCCCGTCCCCGAACACGTAGGCGTGAAAGGCGCCGAGCAGCAGCGAGTTCGACGGATTGGTGCGGATCTTGTCCGCCAGTGACCGAAACTGCCCGTGTTCCATGAGCCAACCGCGGTAGTCCAGCGCGGCGGCCACCGGGGACGAGTCGGTGAGCGCGAAGGTCACGGTGTAATCGCCGGTTCGCGGACCGAAGTCGTGCCGGGCGCGCGCATGCAGCCGCCCGTCCTCCGAGGTGACCTCGAGCTCACTGCCGATATCGGTGGGAACCAGGTAGCTGACGCCTCGATCGCCGAGCGTGTAGCTCCACAGCGGCATGGTCAACCCGGAGGTCAGCGGCAAGGCTGTGTTGATCAGAGCCGCCTCGGCGGAATTCCAGAACGGATCCCGCATCGGCAGCGACAGGCCCTCGCCGCGCGGCAGCTGCAGTGTTCGTGCGGCCGGATCGCCGCCGGTGACCGGCCACACCAGGCTGCCGTCGCGATCACTGCGCACATCGACCCGCAGCCGCCCGCGGTCGGCCGCGGCCGAGACGGTCAGCCCCCGGTCGGGATAGTTCCAGGTCGCTGCGCCGTCTTGGACGTGGATTGCGCTGACCGGGCCCAACACAGCCGCCTGTGCGGGCCCGGCCGCCGGTGCCGAGCGCTCCTGCGCGGTTGTCGCTGTCGGCACCGCGGCCCCCGCCGAGAGTTCGATCCCGGCCGCGGTGACCGCCAAGGTGGCCGTGTCTATTTCCGCCGCCCCACCCGCGATCGGGATCACCACGTGCTTGCCGTCCACCCGCGGCGCGGCCGATCGGCCGCGCTCGGTCCGGCTCATCACCATCGTCAGACCGGCAACAACGGTAGTCACCAGGCATATGGCAAGAATCAACAGCAGCTTTCTGCGCATACGCCACAGGTTTGCGGTGCCGGATGAGAATTCCGTGAAAACGTATGATCGGCGAACATGCGTGTTCTGGTGGTCGAGGACGAGGCGGCGGTGCGCGACGCGCTGGTGCGCGCCATGGACAGCGAGGGCTACGACACCCGCGCCGCCGGTGACGGCGCCACCGGGCTCGCCGAGATGCAGCGCTGGCAGCCCGAGGTCGTCGTGCTGGACGTGCTGATGCCGTTCCTGGACGGGCTCACCATGTGCCGACGGCTGCGTGCCCGCGGCGATCGCACCCCGATCCTGATGCTCACCGCGCGCGACGCCGTCGCCGATCGGGTCGACGGACTCGACGCCGGTGCGGACGACTACCTGGTGAAGCCGTTCGACCTGGACGAACTGCTGGCCCGGGTGCGCGCCCTGGTCCGGCGCACCTATCCCGACGACGGTGCCGTGCTGTCCAGTGCCGATCTCGTCGTGGATACGGCCGCGCGCCGGGTGTGGCGCGCGGATCGCGAGATCGAGCTCACCCGAACCGAATTCGCGTTGCTCGAGGTGCTGGTGCGCAATGCGGGCCAGGCGCTGCCGCGCGAACTGCTGATCGAACGGGTGTGGGGCCGCGAGCTCGGCCCGTCGTCGAACTCGCTCGAGGTATACGTCCGATATCTGCGGCGCAAGCTGGAATCCGAAGCGACGCAACGGCTCATCCACACCGTGCGCGGCGTCGGCTACCGGCTCGGTCCGTCGTGAGGCCGCGCTCGCTGCGGGCCAGGCTCGCGGGGTATTTCGTGCTCGCGATGGTCGTGGCCCTCGCCGGGATGGGCCTGGCCGCTTACGTCGTGGTCGCGCACGAATTCCGCAGTGCCCTCGACACCGGGCTGCGGCGCGAGGCGACACGCATCGGCCGCCAGTTCGCCGCGGAACCCGATGTCGCGACGTTCTCGGGGTCGTGCCGCTATCTGGCCGCGCCGAGCTGCGTGCAGGTGGTCGCCGCCGACGGCCGCATCGAATCCGCCCGCGACCCGGAGGACACGCCGCTCCCGATCGATGACGAAACACGCACGGCCGCAACAGGAACCGAGCCCGCCTACTTCAGCGACAGCATCGTGGACGGATATCCCATGCGGGTGTACACCACCCAGCTGCGGCCGGGCACGGCCCTGCAGGTGGCGCAGCGCAGCGATCCCGTCGACAAGGCCCTGCGCCGTGTGGGATTGGCGTTGCTCGCGGCGGCCGCGGCGGGGACCGTGCTGGCGATCGCGGTCGGCGTGGTCGTGGCGCGCCGTGCCCTGGCGCCGGTGACGGCGTTGACGCGCGCGGCGCAGCGGGTCGCCACCACCCGCGACCCGCGCCGCCACATCACCGTCGCCGGATCCGACGAACTGGCGGTGCTGGCCCGCAGCTTCAACATCATGCTCGACGAGCTCGATCAGGCGCTGACGGCGGAGCGCGATTCCCGTGCGGCACAACGACGCCTGGTCGCCGACGCCTCGCACGAGCTGCGCACACCGCTGACCGTGCTGCGCACCAATATCGACCTGCTGCGCCGCGCCGACCGGCTCACCCCGCAGCAGCTGGCCGCGACCGCCGACGCGCTGCGACTCCCGGCCGCGGAACTGTCCGGACTCGTCACCGACCTGATCGACCTCGCTCGCGCGGAAGATCCCGAGGCCGCCACCGAGCCGTTCGAGGACCTGCGCCTGGACGCGCTGGTCACCGCCTGCGTGCAAACGGCCGAAAGCCACTGGCCCGCAGTAATATTCGAAACCGACGCCGAGCCGACCACGATTCGCGGCGCACCCGCCCGCCTGACCCGCGCGATCACGAACCTGCTCGACAATGCCGCCAAGTTCAGCCCGCCCGGCGCGGCGGTACACGTGGAACTGCGCGACAACCGCCTCACGGTCCGCGACCGGGGCCCAGGCATCGACCCGGAGGACCTACCGCACGTCTTCGACCGCTTCTACCGCTCCCGCACCGCCCGCCGCACCCCCGGCCACGGCCTGGGCCTGGCGATCGTGATGCAGGTGGCAGCGCTGCACGGCGCCCGGGTACAGGCCGCGAACCCATCCGACGGCGGAGCGCTGTTCTCTATCGAATTCGGCAGTGCGCCAATATGATCGAAGGGTGGAAGATCAGCAGGAAAGTCACGGCACGACCGGCAGACGTTCGATCGCCATCGGCACCGTGGCGGCCGTAGCGGGTGTCGGGGCCGGAATCGCCGCGGCGCAGATCGGCAAGGCAGACGACGGGGAATCGACCGCGGAGGGCTCCTTCAAGGTGATCGACCGCCGCGGTAGACAGCGTTTTCTCCTCGAGACGAGCAAACCCCCGATCATTCTCGGCGGCAAGACCTATCCGGCGGCGGAACGGAACGGTCCGGACGGTTCCTATCTGCTGTTCAACGATCAGAACGGCGATGAGAAGGGCGGCATCATTGCCGCTGCCGACGGGGCCGCGATCACGCTGGACTATCCCAACGGCGACGCCATCCATCTGCAGGCCGAATGGCGGGACAAGACGGGTGGAGCGTCGCTGTTCATGCGGCACATGGGCGATCCGGCGACACCGGTGGAAGAGGCGAAACACCCCATGGGGCTGCGGCTTTTCGCCGATACGGAGAACGGCACCGGCCTGACGCTGTGTGATCCGCAGGGTCGGCCGCGCATACAGCTGCGGGTGGCGATGGACGGCACCCCCTCGATCGCGATTCTCGACGAACAGGGTGCCGTCGTGAAACAGCTCTGAGGCGGCGCTCCGCGTGGGCCCGCTACTTGCGGGCGTAGCTGCGGAATACGTAGTAGTCCTTGCCGTTGGAGGACTTTTCGAGGCCGGTGGTGAAGGCCATGATGAAATCGCCGGAGATCTCGGGGGCGTAGACATCGCCCTTGACGTCGGTGCTCACCTCGGTCACCGAGATCACCGTCGCGTAGGGCAGTGCCTCGCGGAAGGTCTCGCCGCCGCCGATCACCCACACCTCGTCGGGGTCGGACAGGCTCAGTGCCTCGTCCATCGATCCGGCGCGCTCGGCGCCCTCGGCGAACCACTGCGGATCGTGGGTGAGGACGATCGTGCGCCGGTCCGGGTGGGTCCGGGCCTGTTCGGGCAGCGCATCCCACGTCCGGCGTCCCATGATGACGGTGTGGCCGGTGATGATGTCCTGGAAGTGCTGCAGATCCTCCGGAATGTTCCAGGGCACCGTGCCGTTCGCCCCGATGACGCGATCGCGAGTCTGCGCCCAGATCAGCCCGATGGTTCGCTTGCCGGTGGGTGTCGTCGCTGAGCTCACGATTCCCAGGATAGCCAGATCTTTAGACAAGGCAGTTATTCGTGAGCAATCAGACTCGGCCGTGTCTGGAGAATTCTCGGTCGACGCGACGGATGGTGCGCGCCCCGGGTGCGCCGTAGGGTCACGTCATGAGTCGGAGTCCGGAACAGGCCGTGCTGGATCTGTTCGCTCGAACCGCCGCGACCGTACCCGCCTACCGGGACTTTCTCGCCGAGCACGGCATCGACCCGGCGGCCGTGACCACGCCCGCCGACTTCGCCCGAGTGCCGCTCGTCGACAAGCCCGGCTACCTGCGGCGTCACCCGCTCCCGCGGCTGTGCCGGGACGGGCGTATCGGCGATCTGATCGCGGTGTCGTCCGGGTCGACGGGGGAGCCGACGCCGTGGCCGCGCGACCTCGCCGACGAGCGCGTCGTCGCCGACCGGTTCGAGCAGGTGTTCCGCGACGGATTCCGGGCCGGGGAGCGCCGCACCCTGGCCGTGGTCTGCTTCACGCTGGGCACCTGGGTGGGCGGGTTGTATACGCTCGGCTGCGTGCGCGAACTGGCGGCGCGCGGCTACCCCGTGACGGCGGTGGCGCCCGGTAACGACAAACGCGAAATCCTGCGCGTGCTACCGGGTCTGGCGCCACTGTTCGATCAGGTTGTGCTGCTGGGCTATCCGCCGTTCTCAAGGACGTGATCGATACCGGCCGCGCCGAGGGGGTGCCGTGGGCCGACTATCGGATCAAGCTGGTGACGGCGGGGGAGGTGTTCAGCGAGGCGTGGCGCACGCTGGTGGCGCGGCGGGCCGGCGATATCGACCCGGGCACCGACATCGTCTCCCTGTACGGCACCGCCGATGCCGGGGTGCTGGGTAACGAGACCCCGCTGTCGGTGGAGATCCGGCGGCTGCTGGCGGAGCGCCCGGCCGTGGCGCGCGACCTGTTCGGTGCCTCCCGGTTGCCGACACTGGTGCAGTACGACCCGCACCGGCGCTATTTCGAGGCCGTCGACGGCACGCTGGTGGTTTCCGGGGACGGAGGAATTCCGTTGCTGCGCTATCACATTGCCGACGAAGGCGGGATTCTCGAGCACCGGCGGCTGCTGGATTTCCTGGCGCGCAACGATATCCGCCCCACCACGCCGGGACCCGACCTGCCGTTCGTCTACGTGTTCGGCCGCAGCCATTTCACGGTGTCCTTCTACGGCGCCAACATCTATCCGGAGAACATCACCGTCGGCCTGGAGCAACCCGGCATCTGCGAGGAGGTGACCGGAAAGTTCGTGCTGCGGGCCGTGGAGACCGGCGATCGGGACAGGGAACTGCGGGTCGAGGTCGAGCTGGCGCCTCGGGTGGCGCCGTCGCCGGAGCTTGCCGACCGGATTGCCGCCGCCGTGCACGCCGAACTGCACCGCCGCAACAGCGAATTCGCGCACTATGTGCCGGACGAGCGGCAGCGACCGGTCATCGACCTGTTCGACCATGCGGATCCGGAGCATTTCCCGGCCGGGGTCAAACACCGTTACACCCGGCCGTCGTAAAGCTCTTCGTCGGCACTCGGTGTGGGCAAGCTCACGGGCAACTCCGCCGCGACCGTATTGTCGGCATCGGCGGCGGGCCGATCCGCACGCTGAAATGCGAATTTACGGGATATTTGCGGAGCACGTCATATGTGTTCGGAATGTAAAACGCAGCGGTGAAGTTTGCTGCGCCCTCGAAAAGCCGCGAGGTTCCGTCTAGCGTTTGAAATGCGACCGATTCAGTGACGATTCGACGCTTCACGTAAACCCTTTTTCGGACATCATGGAGGCCCGCGCATGCGTGTGCCACTGAATACTGCGCTCGCCGAACCGAACATCGACTATTCCGCGCCCGACATTGTTCCCCGGTTGTCCGCGGAAAATCTCCCCCAACTGCCACCCGGGGTGGTGCGCCCGAAGTTTGCCCTCGGCAGCCTCGCCACCGGCATCGTGCATCTGGGTTGCGGCTCGTTCCACCGCGCCCATCAGGCGCTGGCAACTCAGCACGCGATCGCCGCCACCGGCGACCCGCGCTGGGGGATCGCGTCCGTCGCCATGTCGCGCCCGGATGTCGTCACGGCGCTGCGCGCGCAGGACAACCTGTACACGACGCTGCTCAACGACGGCGGCCGGGTGCGCGCCGAGGTGGTCGGCACGATCACCGAGGCGGTGCACGCGCCCAGCGACCCGATCGGCGTCGCCCGGCGCATCGCCGATCCCCGCGTGCGCGTCGTGACGCTCACCGTGACCACCGACGGATACTGCGTCTCCCCGGTCACCGGCCGTCTGGACACCGGCTGCGATCGAGTCGTGCGAGACCTGCGCCGCCGCGCGCGGCCGCAGACGCCGATCGGCATGGTGGTCGCCGGGCTGGCCGAGGTCAGGCGCCGCGGCGGCATCCCGCCCGTGCTGATCAGCTGCGACAACCTGTCCGCCAACGGACACCAATTGCGTAGTGCGGTCATCGATTTCGCCGCACTGACGGATGATCGGCTGGCCGACTGGATCGCCCGCAACGTGCGGTTCCCGTGCAGCGTGGTCGACCGGATCGTGCAGCCCGGCACCGCCGCCGACGCCGCCGTGGCGCGAAATTGGCTGGGCGGCATCGACGATCGCACGCCGGTCTCGGCCGAGCCGTTCCTCACCTGGACCATCGAGGATTTCGACGGCGAGCGCCCGCACTGGGAGGCCGCCGGAGCCCAGTTCGTCGGCGACGTCACCGATCACGAGCTGGCAAAGCTGCGGCTGCTCAACGGAACTCACATGCTGCTGGCCTATCTCGGTGCGCTGGCGGGATATCCGACGATCGCGCAGGCGGCCGCCGATCCGGCGCTGGCCGCGCTGGCGCGGCAGTTCATGCTGTGCGAGCAGGCGCCGACCCTGGCCCTGTCGGGTGCCGAACTGCGTAGTACCGTCGACGAATTGGTGCGCCGGTTCCGCAATCCGGCCATCCGCCACGATATGACGCGGGTGGGCCGCAACGGTTCGGACAAGCTGCTGCCGCGCGTGGTCGCCGCCATGAGCGACAATGTCGCCGCGCGGCGGCCGACCCCGGCGGCTGTCCTGCTGATCGCGGCCTGGATACGCTGGTTCGACGTCGCCCGCACCGACGACGCGGTCATGCGGCTGATCGATACCCGCGCCGATGCGCTGGCCGGACCGGCCGCCGAGGCCGACCCGCATCGGCGGGCGGAGCTGTTCCTGGCGCGCACGGATATCTTCGGTGCGGTGCCGGACCTGGAGCGGGTGCAGCGGGAGGTGGGCGACGCATTGGCGGAACTCGGCCGCGACAGCGTGCCGGAGGTGGTGCGGCGGCGACTGCTGCCGGAATTCGAAGGGAGAACGAGGTGAGCGCCGAAAGACCGGTTCGCGCGGTGGTTTTCGATATGGACGGGCTGCTGCTGGACTCCGAGCGACTGGCGATCGAATCGCTGATCAGCTCCGGTGAGCAGCTCGGCTACGACCTGCCGCTGGAATTCTGCCGCGGCATGATCGGGCAGCCGGCCGACCGCTGCCGCGAGCTCGCCGTCGCCGCCTACGGTCCCGGATTCCCCGTCGACGATTTCTTCACCACGCACGAGGCCACGCTCGGCCGGTTCGTCGACGACGGCCGCCTGACCGTCAAGCCGGGCGTGACCGAGATGCTGGACGCGCTGGACTCCCAGGCGATTCCGCGGGCGATCGCGACGTCCTCGGGCCGGGAGCGCACCGATCACCACCTGCGGGTGGCCGGGATCGCGGGCCGCTTCGACGCCGTGGTGACCCGCCAGGACGTGACCCGGGGCAAGCCGTACCCCGACCCGTACCTGACCGCGATCGCCGCCCTGGGCGCCGACCCGGAACACGTACTGGCCCTGGAGGATTCGCCGAACGGCCTGCGCGCGGCCCACGCCGCGGGCCTGCGCTGCCTGCTGATCCCGGACCTCGTCGCCCCCACCGCCGAAACCCGAAAACTGGCCCACCGCGTATACCCGGACCTACACCAGGCAGTGGCTTATATTTCCGCGGCCAACGCGCCCGCTCCCGCCACGTAGCGCGGCTGCGGTTGTTGCCGCGGGCGGTGTGTCCGGTCCCGCGACGTAGTGCGGCTGTGGTTGTTGGCGTGGGCGGTGTGTCCGGTCCCGCGACGTAGTGCGGCTGTGGTTGTTACCGCGGCCGGTGTGTCCGGTCCCGCCGTGTAGGGGCGGTTGCGTTGTTGGCGCGGCTGGCGTGCCCGCTCTCGCCGTGTAGGGCGGCTGTGATTGTTGGCGTGGCCGGTCACGTGGCGTGGGGCGATTTTGGTTGTTTGGCCTGGCCGGTGTTTCCGGCTCGGTCGTGTAGCGCGGCTGCGGTTACTTCCGCGGTCGGTTGCCTGATCTGGTTGTGTGCTGCGACCCAGGCCGCTGCCGGACCGCCTTGTTGCGGTACATGGCCGTGTCGACGGTGTGCATCAGGTCGTCGATGGCCTCGGGCCGCTCGGTGACCAGGGCCGTGCCCACCGAGGCGCCGACGGAGATCGTGTGGTCGCCGACGGCGATCGGTTCGGTGAGCGCGGCGAGCAGGCGGCCGGACAGGGAGACCAGCTGGTCGGCATCGGTGCAGCGCTCAGTGAGCACGATGAACTCGTCACCGCCCAGCCGCGCGGCGAGGCCGTCGGGCGCCGCGGCGATGCGCAGGCGCTCGGCCACGGCACGCAACACGCGGTCGCCGACGGTGTGCCCGTGCTCGTCGTTGACCTCCTTGAAGCCGTCCAGGTCCAGGTAGCACAGGCCGATCGGCGGGGTGGCGTGGGCGAGCCGGTCGAAGAACAGCACCCGATTGGCGAGACCGGTGAGATTGTCGTGGTGCGCGTCGTGCCACAGCCGATCGGCGAGCGCCTTTCGCTCTGTGATGTCGACACAGACGCCGATGAGGAACCGCACCTGCCCGGCGGCGTCCCGCACGGCCGACATGGACAGGTCGATGATGGTGTGGCTGCCGTCGGGCCGGGAGTGGTCGGTCTCGATCCGGAACCGATCGATATTGCCGGTCAGCAGCTGCTCGAACTGGGCATAGGCCTGACCTATGTTCTCCGTGCCCAGTATCTCGGCAACCGACCGCCCCGGCATGAGTTCGGCTGGGACGCCGAGCATTTCGGCCATCGCCGCATTGACGTCCACCACCGTTCCGGTGGTGACGTCGATGGTGCCGATGCCGACCGAGGCCCCGGCGAAGATGGCCGCGAACCGCGCC
This sequence comes from Nocardia mexicana NBRC 108244, assembly GCF_001613165.1. Taxonomy (GTDB): domain Bacteria; phylum Actinomycetota; class Actinomycetes; order Mycobacteriales; family Mycobacteriaceae; genus Nocardia; species Nocardia mexicana. Next base: position 11,265 of record NZ_BDBV01000001.1, on the reverse strand, counting down.
TCCGACAGCTGTCGCTGCGCCTGCGCCCGCTCGACGGCCGCCAGCGCGGCCGTGAGCGTGGACTCCTGCTCCGACAGTGCCGTAATACGCAGCGCCGCAGTGAATCCGGCCGCGAACTCGGCGGCCACGGTGATCGCGTACTCGCGCACCCGCTCGCGGTCCGGCCCGCCGGGTTCCGGGCTCACCTCCTCGACCATGTCGCGGCAGATGATCGGCACGGTCCGCGCGACCGCGGCGTCGTCGCGGTAGTTGGCCGCGACCAGCGCCGCCGCCGCGGAGCGCGCCGCCGCGAGATCTTCCGTTCCGCGCAGCACCGCCAGCAGCTGTTCACACAGGCCGGTCAGCAGGTCCTCGATCTGGGTTCGCGTCAGCGTGGGGGCAACGACGCCGTCGAGTGCGTCGGCCCACCGCAGCCCCACCTTGTTCGAACCCATCAGCAGCCCCCTGCCTCTCGAGATACCCCCTGATCAGACTCTGTACCCCACACCCGCCAGGCCGAGCGAGCGGCCGGGCGACTCGTGCAGGTCGCGCTCGGATTCCGGGCGCCACTGCGGAAGTTCCACCACGCCCGGGTCGACCAGCTCCCAGCCGGTGAACAGGGCGGTGATCGAGTCGCGGTCCCGGAAGCGGATGCCGACGTGGCTCTGGTTGGCGGAATGGTCACCGAGGCGGGCGGCGTCCTCGGGGCGCTGGGCCGAGGTCAGGTGGGAGATGGCCACGTAGCTGCCCGGGAGCACCGCCTCCCGCAGCGCCGCCACCGTCTCCACCGGCCGCTCGTCGTCCTGCAGCAGGTGCAGGACCGCCACCAGCAGCAGGCCCACCGGCTCGGTGAAGTCGATCAGCCCGGTATCGGCGGCCTTGGCCAGCAGTTCGTCCGGTTTGCGCAGATCCGCCTGGATCGCGTCGGCGTGCTCGTTGTCCACCAGGATCGTGCGCGCGTGGGTGACCGCCACCGGGTCGATATCGACGTAGAGGACGCGGATGCGCGGGTCGATCGACTGCGCCACCTCGTGCACGTTACCGGCGGTCGGGATCCCCGATCCGACGTCGAGGAACTGCCGAATCCCCTGGTCGGCGAGGTATCGCACGGCCCGGCGCAGGAATGCCCGATTGCTCAGGGCCAGTCGCGGCAGGTCCGGGACCAGCTTCTTGCCCGCCTCGGCGGCGAACCGGTCGACCTCGAAATTGTGCGAGCCGCCCAGCAGGGCGTCGTACATGCGTGCCGGGCTCGCCTGCGTCATATCCACGCCCTCGGGCGCCCATGCCGGCCTGTCCACTCGAAAACCCCTCTTGCGCTTGCGATCCGGGCCGCCTCCGAGCGGGCGGTCCGGGGCACCCCGCGGATGATTTGTGAACGCTCACTCGCAGGGGCGTACTGCGCATGGTAGCCCGCCTTGCTGTGAAGCGGATCGAGGGTGAATGCCGCGCGACCTCGGCGCGAGGTGTGGCGAAGGTCTCATTTCGTGTTCGCGGTACGGAGCGCTCGCCGCGGGTGTCGATGTGCAACGCGTTCAGTGCCCGGAACCTGCCCCTAGTTGTCGGGTCGCCGGACGTGGTACCAGCGACGATTCGGGCATTGATATGTCATGTGGCTCAACGCGTTTCAGATTCCGGATGCGTCGATGACCAAAATTTTCACGGTTGCCGAGGATATCCGCCATTGCTAGCCTGAGCCTGTCAGAAAATTGCTCGGGGGTGTGGTCGGCGGTCTCGACGACGAGTCGTCGACGTAAACATCAGCAATTTCGAGAAGGCATCATGTCGATACCCACCAGGGGTCGTCGTGTCGTTCCATCGGCGCTATGGAACGGATTTCGGCAATGACGACCATCGTGCAGCCGTACACTACCGAAACCGATTCGACCCCGGCGGATGCCGGAGGTACCTCGGCGTTGCCCCGATTGCTCGGGGTGGCGACCGCGAATCCACCTACCGGATACCGCCAACGGGAACTCATCGATCTCCTCGGGATCACCGACCCCAAAATCAGGGGCGTATTTCTCAACGGTGGTATCGAGCACCGATACCTGACATTGCCGCCGCGTGACGAGGACGGAAATTTCCGGGTCGAGACACAGGCGGAACTGCTCGACAAACACCGCCGCTACGGCGTGCAGACCGGTGCGGACGCCATCCGTGCCTGCCTGCGGGGTCTCGGACGGGACGCGGCGGAGATCAAATACCTGGTCGCTGTGACGACCACCGGATTCCTGACGCCGGGCTTCAGCGCGCTGCTGATCGACGAGCTCGGCCTGTCACCGCATACGGCACGGCTGGACGTGGTCGGCATGGGCTGCAACGCCGGGCTCAACGGCCTGACCGCCGCGGCGAGCTGGTCGGCGGCGCATCCGGGCGAGCTGGCGATCCTGGCCTGCTCGGAGGCGTGCTCGGCCGCCTACGTCTTCGACGGGACGATGCGGACGGCGGTGGTCAACAGCCTGTTCGGGGACGGCGCGGCGGCGCTCGCGCTGTGTGCCGATACGGCGGGGGCGCCGGGGAACACCGCCGCACCGGCGCTGCTGGCCCAGCGCAGCTACATGATCCGCCACGCCATCGGCGCGATGCGCTACGACTGGGACTCCGACGCCGGAAAATTCAGCTTCTACCTCGATCGCGAGGTTCCCTACGAGGTCGGTGCGCACGTGGAGATCGTGGTGGACCGGCTGCTGTCGGAAAACGGCCTGCGGCGCAAGGACATCGCGCAGTGGATCGTGCATTCCGGCGGCAAGAAGGTGATCGATGCGGTCAAGATCAATCTCGGGCTGACCGCGCACGATTTGCGGCACACCGTCGGTGTGATGCGCGATTACGGAAATCTGTCCAGCGGATCGTTCCTGTTTTCCTACGAGCGCCTGATCGCCGAAGGGGTCACGCGGCCCGGCGAATACGGCGTGTTCATGACGATGGGGCCGGGCTCACAAATCGAGACCGCCCTGGTGAGATTCTGATCCTTTCCTGAATATTCATTTGTACGGGGGTAATTCGATGAGTACAGCTTCTACCGTTCACCGGAACGGCGCCGGGGAGGACGGTGCGGACGTCCATATCATCGCCGCCGTGATTTCCGCGGCCGCACCGCTGTCGGCCGAACTGGTCGAGTCGGTCACCGCGCTCGCGCGCCGGGCCGAGGACGCCGCGGCGGGAGTGCGGCACTGCGTGGTGCTCTATATCAGCGGAGCGCCGTCCCGCGAGTATTTCGCGTGGCCGGGCGAGGTGGCCGTGGGTGATGTCGGCAAATGGGAGGCCGCATTGCGACGACTGGAGCAGGTGCCGATGCCGATCATCGCGACCGTCGACGGCCAGGCCTACGGGCCCGCGGCGGAGCTGCTGCTGGTGGCCGACTACCGAATCCTGCGGGCGGACAGCGAGTTTCGTTTCGCGGCGTCGGCCGCCGGTATCTGGCCCGCGATGGGCATCTACCGGCTGGCGGCGCAGATCGGCGCCGGCCGGGCCCGCGATCTCGTGATCCAGGGCCGCGGCCTCACCGCCGCGGCGGCTGTCGAACGCGGGCTGGTCGACGTGGTGGCGACCGACGCCGAGGCCGAGACCGGCGCGATCCGGGCCGGGCTGGCGCTGTTCGAATCCGCGGTCGGCTCCGAGGTGGCGATCCGGCGGCGGCTCCTGCTGGACGCGATGACGACCCGGTTCGAGGACGCCCTCGGCGCCCACCTGGCGGCCTCGGACCGCACCCTCCGCCGCTCGCGGGCCGGGGCTGTGTCGTGAGCGGGCTGGCATGAGCACCGCGATCCTGCCCGGTGCGATCGGCGATCTGTCCAGGGATGGCGCCGAACTACGCAGGGCGGCAGCCGAACACGCTGAGCTGCTGCTGGAGTTGGGGGCGGTCGACGATCGGGACAGCGCGGCCGCCGAGCGTGCGGCGGCCGCGCATCGGTCGCTGCGAGAGTTGCGGCGGCGATTCCTGCAGCGGCACGTAGCCGCCGTCTACGGTGCCGCGACCGCGGACTATCGCGATCCGCTCCGACTGGCCGAACTGGCAAGCGCCGCAACGGATCTGTTTCCCGGTTTACTGCCGTCCGCGGAGCAGCTCGCGCTCGATGCGGGGCAGCCGCAGTCGGCGAAGGAGGGCTGGGAGATCGATCAGGGCCTCTTCTTCGCGGCCGTGTTCGCGGATCCGGTGGCGGGCAACCATCTCCTGGACGCCATGCGCGCACCGACTCGGCGCGCGCTGGAGCTGGCCGACGAGTTCGCGGCCACGGGGACCGTCGTGCTGCGGGCGGCGACGGTCACTCGCGTGGACACCACCGCGACGGTCACCATCACCAATACGCACTGCCTCAACGCCGAGGACAACCAGCACGTCGCCGACCTGGAGACGGCGGTGGATCTGGTACTGCTGGACCCGCATTCGCGGGTCGGCGTGCTGCGCGGCGGAGTGATGGACCATCCGCGCTACCGCGGTCGTCGCGTGTTCAGCGCGGGTATCAACCTGGCGCATCTGCACGAGGGCAGAATCTCGTTCGTAGATTTCATCCTCGGCCGCGAAACCGGGTACATCGCGAAGATTCTGCGTGGATTGGCGACCGGAGAGGTCATGCCCGTCACCAAACCCTGGGTGGCGGCAGTGGATTCGTTCGCCATCGGCGGCGGCGCGCAGCTGCTGCTGGTGTTCGACCGTGTGATCGCCGCTGCGGACGCCTATTTCAGCCTTCCGGCAGCGCAGGAGGGCATCGTCCCGGGCGCGGCGAACCTGCGGCTGGGGCGGGCGACCGACCACCGGCTCTCCCGCGATGTGATCCTGTGGGGCCGCCGGATCCACGCGACCGAACCCGACGCCCGCCTGGTGTTCGACACCGTCGTCGAGACCCAGGAGATGGACGGCGAAATAGACCGGGCCGCCCGTCAACTCGCCGCCGAGGCGGTGGTGGCCAACAAGCACATGCTGGTCGCCGCGGAGGAACCGCAAGACGTATTCCGGTGCTACATGGCGGAATTCGCGCGGCAGCAGGCGTTGCGGTTCTACGGCTCCGACGTTCTGGCGAAGGTGAGCCGCTTCAGCAGCGGGGTGGGCCGATGACGGTCACCGACCTGTCCACAGTCGAATACCGCAAGAGCGGCCACGTCGCCACCGTGGAGCTGGCCCGGCCCGAGGTCCTCAACGCGATGAACCTGTGCATGCATGCGGAACTGGCGCGGGTGTGGGACGACATCGAGGCCGATGACGACATCTGGGTCGTGGTGCTGAGCGGGCAAGGGGAGCAGGCCTTTTCGGTCGGCCAGGATCTGAAGGAACTCGTCCGGCGGATCGACTCCGGTACTGCCCGCTCGTCGTTCGGCAGCGCCGGCAAGCCCGGATTTCCGCGGATCACCGAGCGATTCGGATTCGCCAAACCCATCATCGCCAAGGTGCGTGGCTACGCTCTCGGCGGCGGGTTCGAGCTGGCGCTCGCGAGCGATATCGTAATCGCCTCGGCGGACGCTCAATTCGGCCTCACCGAGGCGAAACTCGGCCTGATACCCGGTGCGGGCGGGGTGTTCCGGCTGCCCCGGCAGGCGCCGTACCGGATCGCCATGGGGCACCTGCTCACCGGGCGCCGGATGTCCGCCATGCGGGCCGCCGAACTCGGCCTGGTCAACGAGGTGGTCGAGCCGGGGGAGCTGGATGCCTGCACGGACCGGTGGGTCGCCGATGTGCTGGCATGCGCACCGCTATCGGTCCGAGCGATCAAACAGGCTGCGGCCGAGGCTGTTACCCAACCACTGGCGACGGCATTCGAGAGCGAATACCACTGGGAAACCGTTCGTTCGCGCTCCGCCGACGCTGAGGAGGGCCCGCGAGCATTCATGGAGAAGCGTGCGCCGCGCTGGAGGGGGGAGTGATGCAGGACCGGCCACCGAGGCTGCGCCCGGCGTTGGCGTTGCGCCGTTGATCAACGCCGCACCACCGAATCCGATACAGGAAGTTCCATGCACACATCCGACAAGAAGCTCGGCCGCGACATCATCTTCGACTATCTGCGCGCGGCCGGAATCGAGTACGCCTTCGGTGTGCCCGGCACACACGAGATTCCGCTGATCGACGGCACCACCATTCCGGAGAACGAGGTCTCCTACGTTCCGTGCCTGCACGAGAACATCGCCGTCGGCGCCGCGATGGGGTACGCCCGCATGTCCGGTCGGCCCGGCGCGGCCATCGTGCACGTCACGCCCGGCACGGCCAACATCATCGACAACCTGTACAACGCCTACCGTTCCAATATCCCGGTGCTGGTGCTGTGCGGGCAGCAGCACAGCGACCTGCTGATCCAGGAACCGATCCTGGCCTCGGACCTGGTGCGCACGGCCGGGCAGTATGCGAAGTGGGCGCACGAGGTCCGCGATATCGACGAGCTGCCGCTGGTGCTGCAGCGCGCGTTCAAGGAGCTGACGGTGCCCCCGCTGCGGCCCGTATTCCTTTCCATCCCTTGGAATCTCCTGCTGGAGAGCCCGACCGCGCCCGATGCCGGGAGGTTCACCCGCATCGCGCACTCGGTCATCGGCGACCCGAACGGAGTCGCCGCCGCGGCGGAAACGCTGGCGCGCGCGAAGCGTCCGGTGCTCCTGGTCGGCGACGGCGTCGGCGAGGCGAACGCCTGGCCCGAGATCGAACGGCTGTCGTATCTGCTGGGGGCGGCGGTCTATTCGGAGAACCAGGCCAGCCGGATGAACTACCCGAACAATCTGCCGCACTGGCAGGGCGAGCTGATGCCGTCCCAGGAGGGCGTGCACAAGCAGCTCGAGGACTTCGACACGCTCTTCCAGATCGGGGTGAACTCACAGGCGCAGATCCTGGTGTTCCGCTGGGAGAACGGTCCGATCCTGCCCGCTCATCTCACCCAGGTGATCCTGCACAACGATTCGTGGGAGATCGGCAAGAACCACTACGCCCAGGTCGGCGTGCTCGGCGACATCAAGGCCACCCTGCCGTCGATCATCGAGGCCGTCGCCGAACATGCCGCCTACGACCAGGGTGCGGCGGCGGCGCGGAACAAGGCCATCCTCGACATGGACTCCCGTCGCGACGCGGCGTTCGCGGCCTCGGCGGCCGAATTTCCCGGCCCCGCAGGCAAACCCATCCCCGATCACCAGGTGCCGATGATCGTCGCGCAGGTGCAGCAGACCCTCGCCAAGCCGATCACGGTCATCAACGAGGACTTCTCGGTCCTGCCCGCGATCCAGAAGGCCATCCAGTACGACCATCCCGACGCCTACTTCTGCACTTCCGGTGGTGCCCTGGGCTTTTCGCTGCCCGCCTCCATCGGCATCGCATTGGCGCTGGGCCGCGAGCGGCTGGTGGTCGACATCGTCGGCGACGGATCGGCGCTTTTCCACACCAATTCCTGGTGGACCACCAGGAAATTCGAGCTGCCGGTGTTGTACCTCGTGTTGAACAACCACGAGTACAAGACCCTCATGACCGGGCTGAAGAACATCGAGAAGCTCTACGACTGGCAGCCCTCCCACGATGCGTGGTACCTGCGGCTCGGCCAGCCCAGCCAGGATTTCGCCCGGATCGCGGAGACATTCGATATCGACGGTGAGGTGGTCACCGACGGGCGCAAGCTGCGCGAGGCCGTCGAGCGCGGATTCAAGATCATCGAAGGGGGTCGCCCCTACGTCATCGACATCCGCATCGAATCGGGGACCGTCCCGGCGCCGCCGACGGACATGATGCTGGTCGAGAAGCCGGACGTGGATATCGAATGGGCACAGCAGCTCTGGTCCATGGGGCCGCCGTGACGGCCGTGCAACAGCACCGGTCGAACGATCGAGGAGGGGAGACACAATGACCGACGGCCGAGGTCCGTCGCTGAATCGCCGCACGCTGCTGGGTGCCGCCGCCATCGCGGGCGTCGGCATTGCCGGGATCGGCGGGTTCCTGTTCAGCGAAGATATCGTGGGGCCGTGGCGGCTGACCGCCCGGCGCATGGTCGACAGGTTGGAAGCGACGGCCGGGGGACGGTTCCCCGGGTATCGCCGCAATCACGCCAAAGGCGTTGCCGTGGCGGGCTATTTCGAGAGCAACGGTGCGGGTGCGGAGGTGTGTGAGGCCTCGGCCTTCCGGGAGGGTCGCTACCGACTCGCGGGCCGGTTCTCCCTCGGCGGCGGCAACCCGCAGATGCCCGACGATATGGAGGCGCCGCGCGGACTGGGTCTGCAGATGTTTCTGCCCGGGAGCGAGCAGTGGCGGCTCGCGATGATCAACATCCCGGTCTTCCTGGACGCGACCCCGGAGGACTTCTACACGCGCACACTGGCTTTCGCGCCCGACCCGGCGACCGGGAAACCCGATCCGGCGCGGATGAAGGAGCACATCGCCTCGCATCCGGCGACCGCCGCGGCGCTCGAGATCATCGGCAGCAAGCCGCCGGCGCCGACGTTCGCGGGCTCGACGTTCTACGGCCTCAACGCCTTCGAATGCACCGACCACAACGGCCGGACCGTGCCGGTGCGCTGGCATCTGGAGCCCGAGGACCGCATGCCGTCGAATCCGTCCGGCGCCCTGTTCGATCCGCTGGTCTCCGAGATCAAGAACGGGCCCGTGCGGTGGACCATGGTGCTGGTCGTCGGCGAACCCGGGGTCGACCCGACCGATGATGCGACCAAGCCGTGGCCGCCCGAGCGGCGCCGAATTCCGGTGGGCACCGTCGTGCTCGATCAGGTGCGCACCGAAGCGTCGGAGAATGTGCGAGAGGTGAACTTCGATCCGCTGGTGCTGCCGAAGGGCATCGCTCCCTCGGATGATCCACTGCTGCAGGCACGTTCGGCCGCCTATGCGGAGTCCTTCCGGCGGCGCGCGGGCGAGGACGGCGGCGTCGGCGCGGTGAATGCGGAGGCGGCCCGATGACTCTGCGCGAAGCGGCGACCGACACCACCCGATTCGGAATGGCGGCGCGAATCCTGCACTGGCTCATGGCCGTATCGATCGTGGCGATGATCTTCATCGGCGGATCGATGGTCGGGTCGCTGGGCAACTACGGGCGGCTGCTGAGCATCCACAAGACCCTCGGCCTGGTGATCCTGGTGCTGGCGATCATCCGGATCGCCAACCGGGTCCGGCAACGGCCGCCGCGGCAGGACCCGGATCCGCTGAGCCGGCCGGAGCGGCTGGTGGCCACCGCGTCCGAGATCCTCATGTACGTCCTGTTCCTGGCGCAGCCGATCGTCGGCTGGTGCCTGGTATCGGCCTCGGGCATCCCGATCCGAATCCTCGGCGGTCTGTACCTCCCCGCGATCGTGCCGACCGATGCGGGCCTGTACGCCGGGTTGCGGACACTGCACAGCGTTCTCGCCTATGCGCTGTTGGCGGCCTTCACCGCGCACATCTGCGCGGTGCTGTTCCACGCACTGATCCTGCGCGACACCGTGCTTCGGCGGATGACGTTCGGTGGTTCGCGTGGTGGTTCGCCGAGCCGATGACCGTCTCGGTGGCCGGCCGCGGTCGCGACACCACCGCCGTTGTCGTGATCGCGGTAGTCCTCGTGGGCGTGAACCTACGGGCCGCGCTCACGGGCGTGGGGCCGCTGCTGCCGAATATCGTTGCCGATACCGGGATGTCGGCGGCGTGGGGCGGATTGCTCACCGCACTGCCCCTGGTGGCGTTCGCGGTGCTGTCGCCGCTGGCGGCGCGGATGGCGCAGCAGGGGGCCCGGCGCCTGGTGGCCCCCGCGTTGGCGGTGCTGCTGATCGGGCTGCTCGTGCGCTCGATCCCCGGCCTGTCGGCGCTGTTTCTGGGAACGGTAATACTCTCTGCCGCAATCGCCTTCGCGAACGTCCTGCTGCCCTCGATAGTGCGCGGCAGTGTCCCGGAGGCTCGGATCACCACGGTCACCGCGGGCTATGCCACGGCGATGACCGCCGCCGCCGCGACGGCGTCGGGAATAGCGGTGCCGCTCGCCGACCACCTCCCTGGAGGCTGGCGAACAGCCTTGGCCGCGTGGGCTTTACCCGCAGCCGTGGCCTTGGTGGCGTGGCGACTGCCGGGGGCGTCGGTGCGGCGGCGCTCACAGCAAGACACTGTTACCGAGGGTCATGCCCGTATCCCTTGGCGTTCGGGGGTGGCGTGGCAGGTGAGTCTGTTCTTCGGCCTGCAGTCGCTCGGTTTCTACGCCACCATCGCGTGGCTTCCGAGCATCCTGCGCGACAACGGAATCACCGCGCGCGAGGCCGGTTTCTACCTGTTCGGGTTCCAGCTCATCGGTCTGCTCGCCCTCAACGCGGTCCCGCTGCTGCCGCGAGCCCTGCGCGTCCCACGTGTACTCGCGGCGGCGGCCTCGCTGTTGAATGTCGCGAGCGTGCTGCTTCTCGCGTTCGTGCCCCGCCTCGCCCCGCTGGCCGTCGTGGGCACAGGTATCGGCGCGGGTATCTGCCTGGTACTCGCGATGTCGTTCCAGAGCGAACGCGCGGCCGACGCCGCCGGAGCCGCGGCCCTGGCGGGTATGGCACAAAGCGTCGGATACCTCGTCGCCGCGGTGGGGCCCCTGCTGCTCGGCCTGCTGCACGCCGCGACCGGCGGCTGGGCACCGGCGCTGATAACTCTCGCGCTTCTAACGGCGGTTCAGGCGGTCGTGGGCTACGGCGCGGGGCGGGCACGAACAGTCACCTGAAGGGTTCTGCCCGAACCATGCGACCTTCGACGTTTCTTCGCCGAGCTGCCTTTGAATACGGTCGTCCTGTCTCGGACTCGAAATATACTGCGGGACAGTTGATATGGGTCAGGTGTCCAGTGTGAAGATGTGTGGATCAGATCTCGTTTCTCCTGTTCGGGAATGTCGCCGTGGGGTAGAATTCGAACATGCATTCGAGTGGGGGAGAAGTTGGTGAACGGGCCGCGGGCCCGTTGCGGACGGCGGTGGCCGATCTGCTGGACCTGCCGCTTACCCCGCTGTCCGATGACGAGGTCGTCGGGGTGATGCGGGAGGTGGAGCGGTCGGTGCGGGTGTTGACGGCTGTGCGGCATCGGTTGCTGGTGGAGTCGAGTGAGCGGTCGTTGCCTGCTCGGTTCGGGTCGAAGTCGTTGAAGAAGTTTTTGATGGAGACGCTGCGGCTGGCGAGTGCGGATGCCGGGTCGCGGGTGCATCAGGCGCTGTGGGTGGGCACGTTCCACGATATGGGCGGCGATGCGTTGGAGCCGCAGTTGCCGCGGACGGCGAAAGTCTTGGCGGCGGGCGAGGTTTCGGCGGATCATGTGCGGGCGGTGGCGGCGGTGATGAACCGGGTGCCGCGTGGGGTGTCGGCGGAAGATCGGGCAGCGGCGGAGCAGATTCT